>DASXGX010000045.1:0-76204 GCA_036488815.1 Roseiarcus sp. | reverse complement strand
TGGCGCCGCGTGCACTTCGACCAACGTTACGACTTTGCCCGCCAAGTACTATTCCTACACGACGACCGTCACCTTGACGCCCATGGTGTTGAGGTCGGTGCTGTGTACGAGCAGCAACGCCAATCCATGTTCGTTCACACTGCCTTACACCGAACGCTTCCAGTAAGGTGCTCCCATGCTTGACCTGCTTCGTTGCAGTCGAGGTTCAGCCGCATTCGCAACCGTAATCGCCCTGGTTCCGCTCATAGGCGCGCTCGCGCTCGGTGGCGAGGCCGGATCGTGGTACGTCACCAAGCAGCACGCCCAGAACGCCGCCGATGCCGCCGCCTACTCGGGCGCCCTGCGATTGGCATGCTCTCTCGCCAATGGCGGGACTTGCCCTGTCGACGTGCAAACAGTGCCCTATCGCGGCAAGGAGTTCGCAGCCCAGAACGGGTTCTGCAACGCCGGCGACACCAGCTATCCCGGCGGCGACTGTCCGACCAGCTTTCCAAAAGGCGCCTCGCAGAGCGTTGCGATCGCCACGCTCACGACTTGGAACGGGACCAGCGGAAATTTCGTTCAGGCGACGGTCCAGCAGACGCAGCCCGCGTATCTGGCGGTCTTGCTGGGCTTAACCACCGTCAACATCGGCGCGACGGCGGTTGCTGAGGTTAATGCCTTGCCGACGCCCCCATGCACTTTGGCTTTGACAGGTTCTGTCAGTTTCCAGGGCAGCCCGAATATCAATGCGCCCGGTTGCGGCATGGCCTCGAACGACACTGCCAATAACGCAATTGACTTCACCGGCGGCGGGACGACCATGAATCTCGGCTCGCTGTCGACTGCGGGCGGCTGCACGGGCTCCACGACATTCTGTGGTAGGACGTTGACCTACCGGGCGCCGGTCACCGACCCGTTCTCCGCGCTCGATGGCGCCCTCACCACCTTGTGCGGAGCGAACCCCACTCTCCCCGCAACTTGCGGTCTTTCAAATTGCCCGGGATCGAGCCTCGTCCCCTACACGGCCACGAGGCAATGCACGAATAACAACTTCAAGATTACAGGCAATAAATGCGATCAGCTGGCCGCCGGGGTGTACTTCATATCGGGCACTCTGACGATGACAGGGACTACCGTGATCACCTCGGGTACCGGCTCGGGTGCGTGTACAGGTACGCCTTCGGGTCCGGGGGCAGTGACCTTCGTTCTGCTGCCAGGGGCTTCAATTGACACGAAGGGGGGCGGGACCATCACTCTCACGGGGCCGACAAGCGCCCCGAGCAGTTCGTCGCTTCCCGCGTCCCTTCAGGCCGATGCTGGCTTATTCCAATACATGGCGATTTACGATGCCTCGGCGACGGCTGTGCAATTTGGTGGAACCAGCAATATCAACGTCACAGGAAACATCTACGCGCCGACCGCGGCAGTGACGTTCCAGGGCAATCCGACGATCTCTTTAGCCAACGGGAAGAGCTGTGGCGAACTCATCGCTGCTTCGATCAAGTTCGCTGGGAACGCCACATTCGACGACAGCGGGTGCCCGGCGGCAACAGTGCCGACCAGCCAGTATGTGTCGTTGGTGCAATGATGAAAAGGCTCGATCAACGCGGCGTCGCGGCGCTGGAATTTTGCCTAGTCGCCGTGCCTTTGTTCACATTGATGTTCGTCATCTTGGATCTGGGACGTTATGCGATCACTGAGCAGTCCTTGTGGGCGCTCGCGAATGCTCAGGCCCGGTACGTGGCGATCAACTGCTACCTGCCTGCCGAGGTAGCCAAGACGTCACCTTCCGGCTGCACCAGCAGCGCTGCCAACAGCAGCACCTACACGCTGACCGCCGCACAGATGCAGACCGTTGCTCCCTTCCTGTCCGGCGCCGGTCTTACGCCTACAGTGAGCATAGGGGTTACGAATGGCGGGAGTCCGTTGACGATTACGGTGTCCCTAACCAATTTTACCATGCTGACTCCGGTATTGAGCGCGGCGCTCCCCGCGCCTAGCGCGTCCACATCGATTCCCTTCTAGGGAGTGCGTATGGGCGGCAGGCTGACCGATATCTCACTCTTGGACATGCGGAACGAAGTGTGGCGAGTTGGTGAAAGACAATGCAAACCCTGACTGTTATCCTGCTAATCGTCGCGATGATAGCATTCGCCAGAATACTTGAGCGAAGGTGGCCAATTGCCGTCACGCCGGTATCCGAGAGTATTGAGGACTGGAAGCTGGTAAGCATAAATCTCGTTTTGACGACGTTACTTGCGCCGATCACGACTGTGTCCAGCGGGATTATCCTGAGCACTCTGGGGCACGGCTGGATACGGTTGCCGACGGATGGTTATTGGTATTTCGTCTCCATCATAATATTGGCGGTAATTTCGGACCTTTACACCTATATATTTCACCGCCTGCAACACGCGGTCCCATTTTTGTGGGCGATGCATTCCTTTCATCACAGCGCCAACTCGCTAACTTTCGTTACGGGCGCCCGACATTTGTGGATGGAAAGAGTGATGTCGAGCGCCGTTCTACCCATCATCCCCATTCTGTTCCAAGTCCCGCCGGACATGCAGATCATTGTCAGCCTCATACACTTTTTCCCGGATACCTGCGCCCACCTGAACGTTCGTTTTCCGATGGGGCGAATGATCACCGTGTTGAATAGCCCGCAATGGCACCGCATTCATCACTCGGTGATGCCGGAACATCGCGACAAGAACTTCGCGTCTCTCCTCCCACTGTGGGACATTCTGTTCGGCACAGCTTGGATACCGAAGCCGGACGAATATCCAGTCACCGGGTTGGATCCCCCGGTGCGCGTCAGCGCCCTAGAAGGCGTCATCTGGCCGTTTCGTCATCTACGGTTGCCCACAAAACGCATTGCGACGCCCGAGGTCGCGGGCGATCGTCCGGCAGCGCCGGCGGTTTGGAACCCGGATCGCTCGTCCATCCACAGCCGGGGGGCGGGTCAGGATGGCGAAAGGCAGTTCTTTAGATTAAATTGACCGCTTTCCAGTGGTCGAGTAGACGTCGTTCCTTCGATCGGGTAGTTTAATCATGGCTTTATCGGTGTTCGCGGGCGCAATACATCCGGGTGACTCCGCCGATCTCGTCGGATGAAGTCTGCTGGGGACGCGACAACACGCGGTGCGGCATTGGGTTGGGCGGGGAAGCGTAAATGGGGTGGCTGACGAACTCGGTCCTTTGTGCGGCAGGCGGGGCGACGGGTTTCCTTCGGGTGGGCGCGGCGGCTATCTTCGCAATTGGGCTGGCCGGTTGTCAGTCGACAGTGACGCCCACGCCGGTCCCAGACGCCGTCACGGGACAGAACCCGGCCGATGTGAAGTACTACCCGTCGGACGAGCCGGTAAAATTGGGCATGCAGCGCTTTTACGAAGGCAATTTCGGCCTCGCCCAGCAGTATTTTCAGAACGCCGTCGAAAAAGCCCCCAAAGACGCGACCGCTTGGGTTGGGCTGGCCGCCAGCTACGATCGATTGGGACGATTCGATCTTGCCGATCGTAGTTATGCGGCTGCGGTTAAACTGGTCGGCAATACCCCGAGTGTCCTCAACAACGAGGGCTACTCCTACATGTTGCGTGGGGATTTGAGGAAGGCTCGGACGAAGTTCGACGCCGCGCTCAGGCTGGACCCCGGCAATGCGACGGCGAGAAACAATCTCGCTTTGCTCAATCAAAGTGCGAAATTCGTCCAGCGCGCCTCGGACGGGGAACCGTGCGGGAGCGTCGATTGCGGTCAATGACGGGGCGCAGGCGGATTGCGCCGAAAGATTACGGTAGCGTATTGAACTACGGATAAGCCGTAGGTCGGCGAAGGGCGGGGGGCAGAGTGACGCACGACGAACGGCGGTCGTCCGCGAGGCGACGCAAGCACCATGCTGGACGCTTGAAGCGTCTTGGGGGCCTCACGTTGGCGGCGATTATGGCCGCGAGCGTGAATTTCGCCGGGGGTTACGGACCCGCGCGGGCGCAAGTGGTGGAGGACGCGCCCGTCCGTCATATCAACGTTACGCTTTACAAGTCGAAGGTCCTGACCTTCAAGCAGCCATTCGCGACGGCGGTGATCGGCTCGCCGGACATCGCGGACCTCGTCCCGATGACTGACCACACGCTTTATGTGCAGGGCAAGAAGGTCGGCACGACCAATGTTTCCGTGTTCGACAACGACAAGCACCTGGTTGCGGTGGTCGACCTCGATGTGGCGCCCGATACTGCGACGCTCCGCTCCAAGATCGTGGCCACCACCGGCGCGACCAACATCAGCGTTACGAGCGCCAACGGGCAAGTGATCCTCGGCGGCGAGGCGACCGACGCGGTGTCGGCGACGCGTGCCGTCGACTTGGCGAGAGGCTTGTCAGGAGCGCAGGGGGGTGGCCAATCGGGAGGCCAAGCAGGGGGGCAGCCGGGAGGGCAAGCGGGCGCGCAAGTCCCTGTCATCGACGCCCTGAAAGTTGCGCCCTCCCAGCAGGTGATGCTGAAGGTGCGCTTTCTCGAGGTCGACCGCACCGCGCAGCGCGATCTCGGGGTGAACTGGTTCGGCGGGAACAAGAACGGGATTGGCGTCTCGGGGTTGGGCGCGACAGCGAACTCGACGGCCGCCGGCGCGACCACGGCCACAACGACTGTAAACGGGGTCAGTTCCACGGCCAGCCTGCAGGCACA
This sequence comes from Roseiarcus sp., assembly GCA_036488815.1. Taxonomy (GTDB): domain Bacteria; phylum Pseudomonadota; class Alphaproteobacteria; order Rhizobiales; family Beijerinckiaceae; genus Roseiarcus. The sequence goes on along the minus strand of DASXGX010000045.1, from coordinate 71,543 downwards.
GTCCATCGGCACGACCCAAAATAGCTCCAACGGCCAGATCACCCTGGTCCCCCTTCTCAGCGGGCTCTTTCCTGGCGGCGCGGCGGCGTCCCAGCCGTTCGGAGCGCTGCTCGCACAAGTGGTCAACACCAACGGCGTCAAGATCGACACCCTGATCTCGGCGCTGGAGGAGGAGGGCCTGGTCAAGACCCTGGCCGAGCCGAACCTCATTTCGCAATCCGGCCAAAGGGCACAGTTTTTTGCGGGCGCCCAGATCCCGATCCCGACCGTGCAGCCGGGCTCCGTGGCCGGCACTACGCCCACGGTGACGGTGAATTACTATCCTTGCGGCGTGACGCTGGGTTTCGAGCCGACGGTCCTCAACACCGGCCTCATCAACCTCCATCTCACCCCGCAGGTCTGCCAGGTCGCGACGACCACCCCGGTCGTCGTGAATGGGACCACGATTCCGGAGCTCACCACGCGGAGCGCCGACACGGATGTCGAATTGCGGGACGGCCAAAGCTTCGCCATCGCCGGTCTCCTGCAGGCGCAGGACGTCAACGATCTCTCCCAATTGCCGTGGCTGGGAAACGTTCCTGTACTCGGGGCGCTGTTCCGCTCGACCAACTACCAGAAGTCGGAGACTGACCTCGTCGTCATCGTGAGCGTGCGCCTCGTCAGGCCCGCTGCGCCCGGCACGCACCTCGCGACGCCGTTCGACACCACGCTCCCGGCGAACGACGTCGACCTGTTCCTGATGGGCGACCTCGAACGGAAGAAGAAGTACACCGAATTCGTCACCAGCGGTGGCGGCCTCCAGGGGCCGTACGGCCACATTCTGGAGGCCCACTGATGCGTGCGCGATCGCTCCAGATTGTCGCGGCGCTCGGCCTCGCGGCTGCGCTCGGCGGTTGCAACACCGAAAGAGAATCCGCCTGCTATCGGCTGCAATGCCCTTATCCGCCAGTGTATCACGACAGCTACGCTGGCTATTTCCCGGCCTTGACCAACGGCCGCCCCGTCTACGGCGAGCCGCCGTTCGACGACCCCTTCGCCGATTACACGCAGCGCACCTTTGCCATCAACCCGACAAGCGGCAACGCCCAGGCCGCAAACGAGGTCCTGCAGACGGCGACGACCTGGCCGCGCTATTCCAGCAACACCAACATCCCCGGCGACGGCGCAAGGATGGCGGGAGCGGTCCACAATTTCGAGATCGGCGGGAACCCAAGTCCGCCCTTCGGGCCTCCCTTGCCCCCGCCGATCAACGGAACGTCAACAGTGTTCGGATCAAGCGGCGGCGGGGGAGCCGGGGGCGGGGGAGCCGCGGGCGGGGGAGCCGGGGGCGGGGGAGGGTACTAGAGAAGCTTGTAAAGGGGAGAGTCGTGTTCGCCGCGTTGAGGAGACTGCTGGAAGAACGCGAGGCGTCGCTGCTCATCGAAGCGACTTTGTCGTTCCGTGCTGGTCACCTTGTTTCTCGGCGTCTTCGAACTCTCCTAGGACTTCTTCAACCAAGAGCTGGTTCGCTAGGTTATATCACTAAAAAGATTCCGAAGAATCCATTGCGAGCGCCGTCTCTTTGGTTCGCGATCGCCCTGTTAATTCTGATAGCGCTCGAATTTCATTCAGAGTCCGGCCCAATATTGGAACGATATGGGGCGGATGTCGGTGTCGGGTGGCTTGGCCAACTCGTGCTTCTCAGCCTACTTGTAGACGCATTGACGGGGACCCTGCCACGGGTAACTGGGGTGATTCCTGTCGTCTTTTACGCAAGTTACTACTTGGCGTTTTGGACACAGGGCGTCCATGTCAAGCTCGAGTCGGACAGATTAAGAGAAACAAATCCGAAATTTGTCCTAGAATTCAATTCGAAACTGCATTCGCTGGTTGTCGAGCAAGCGGACGTCTTTGCCGCGACGCACGCTATTCCTGTTGTCTATGAAAGAGATTCAACCTACGTCCGAGACGGGTACGTCTCTTATGGACTGATCGCAAGAGACGGAATCGATGAATATTTATCAAGGAACGCAGACGGCGTCCGGGTTCTCTCGGTCGATTGGGGCGGCCGCATTCAATCGAACGTAAGAATATTGGCTATTCCGGAACGTCCTTCGGGAAAAGTTATTACTGCCAGCGTTTACGATTACGCAGGGCAGGGTTGGAATGATTGGAATATCGGCTTCCAAACCACGTCGCTCAGTGTGGACGGACATATCATAGGCATATTCAAATCAGGGTACGTCCGCCGGCTGCCAATTGTTCCAATTTTCACGATTGGATGTAAGTTTTCTTTAGACCCTCCGAGACGGAAATGTCGCGCGGAGTTTGCTACAGAACAGGCGCCGATCGAGAGTCGGCCCGTCTCCGTGGATCGCGCGCTGTATCCCGATCCCGTAAGCATCATGCTCGGGATCAAGGCACTTTCTCAACGTGATATTGCGAACTATCGCAATTCCAACTTCGGCAGCGATCCGCCAGTGCGCGCCCCGCCCGGTGAAGACGCCGCGTTCGGCGCGTTGCAGGATATCGTCAAGGGGCGAAGCCCGCCTCTCTTTTGGAGGACGAGTTTCCTGATCGCGAGCAATCGCTCCCGCTTGGCGCCCTTCGCCGCCGCGATGACCAAGCGCTTCCTCGACCTGAGTCAAGCCGGCGCTTCCGACGTTCCCGGCAGGCTCGCGCAGATCAGCGTGTTGGCAGCCGGAATTGAAGCCCTCGGCCCGGTCGAATTTGCGACAGTGCAGGACCTGCTGTCCGATGCTGCAAGACGAGACAACACAATACGGGACGGCTATCCGTTACTCTATCTTCGCCTCGCAGACATCGGGCCCAGGATGTATTCGATTTATCGCGACCAGTTTTTGGCGCACGACGCGACCGAACGCGAAAAATTGCTGACCGTCCTTGCAGTTTGCCGAATTGGGCAGGCGGACAGCGAATTGATTTCGGCCATCAATTCCGAATGGGCGAAATTGGATTTGGGAGAGCTAAAAGACAGCATTTATCAGTCTGCTTTGTTTGTGGCTCTGCTGAAACTCGGGCAGGAAGGCGCGGTCAAGAACTTCAACCGGCCAAACTCGCAGATATCGAGGGGCTGGTATGAAGCGATTCTTGCGGGACGCGGCAAGACGGACGTCGGTCCAAACAACTGCATGCCTATGGAATGGCCGGAAGCCACAAATATTCCTGCATTTCTGGCTCCCAGTCTCAAGTGGGCGAACGAACGATGGGTTCTCGGCGATTAGTGTATTCTGCATTTGGGATTACGCATATCCTGCGTTTCCTGACGTATGCGGCGCATTCTTCGGGCGGGTATTGGACGAGAATGTTCCCGCAGGCATCGGAGACAGCCTCGTAGGTGCGCGCGCTAGTTTTGCGCAGCAGGGTCTTGAACTTGGCGAAGACCTGCTCGATCAGGTTCAGGTCGCGCGAGTATTTGGGCGGGAACAGCAGGCGAGCGCCGACGTCTCGCACCGCGCACCGGACGGCTTTCCCCCTATGAGAGCCGAGATTGTCGAGGATCACGACGTCGCCCGGCTTGAGCGTTGGGACGAGAAACCGCTCGACATAGGCGTGGAGACGTTCGCCGTTGATGGGGCCATCGAGTCTCCCGGCGAAGCCGCAGAATTCCCCGCGGCGGCGCAGTTGGCGGGCTTACTGGAAAGGCTGCCGACCGATTGCAACGTGTGTAACCGCTGTTTCCAGGCCACGTCCCTGAGGGGTTCGGGCTGCACGTAGGCCCAGGGAAGGAGATCGTCGATCTGGCGGTTGGGGTGGCCGTTCACGATCTTGGCGAGCGTGTCGGCGAGATAGGTGAGCGGATCGAGACCGTGGCGAGAATCTCTTCATTGATCACCCGCGTCTTGGTCCGGGGCGCGTCGGCCACGGAACGGGCGAGGTCGGAATAGACCGTGATCTGGGCGCTGCGATGAAATTCGGCCTCGTCGAGCGGGCGTCGCGGAAGCGAGCCGGAGTAGACTGATCGCGCTTCGCCTGATCATCGAGATAGACGGAGACCAGCCGGTCGATCTCCTCGCGGGTCAGGGCCGGTTCCGAACGCACCATACGAAAGACCTCGTCGCACGCGACATCGAATCGCCTGCTCAACGAGTCGCTCGAAAGTCGGCGAGGCGACAATCGAACGCACGATCTCGCGCCGCCCGAAACGAATAGCGAGGTCTTTCGGTACGACCCTCCGGAAGTGGTTGGCGCCGCCGCGCTGACGCAAACGCCTGCCGTATCCCATGCCCGTCTCGGCCGGGATCGCGCGTCCAGGCGGCGACCGGACTGGACCAGCGAAATGGACCAGGATGGAGTCGCGGGAATCCGCGATATTCCGCTCAAACCAATTTCGTAGTCAAATGAGATGGTTAGGAAAGATGCTGGCTGGGGGACCTGGATTCGAACCAAGATTGACGGAGTCAGAGTCCGCAGTTCTACCGTTGAACTATCCCCCAAAGAAACGCGAAGCGCTCTCGGCGCGCGGTAGATAGCGAAGCCGACGCGTCGTGGCAAGAGGGTCTAGGCGCGCTTGTCATCCCCAGCAGATTGACTAGCATATATGCAGGATGACGAATGCGCAGAATTTAGGCAGCGCCCGGGCCTCGGGCTTCCAAGTCGGGACCGTGCCGTTGGACGGCGGCGCGATGCTCGCGCCCATGTCCGGCGTCAGCGACGCCGGAATGCGCCGCGAGGCCGAGCGGTTCGGTGCAACCCTCGTGTTCTCCGAGATGGTTGCGAGCGATTCCTTTCTCAAGGGCGACGAAGAATGCCGTTTGCGCGCCGAGGGCGCCGGGGTCGAGCTCCATGCGGTGCAACTCGTCGGCCGCGATCCGGCGCCGATGGGCGAGGCGGCGCGCCGCGTCGTCGATGCGGGGGCGCAGATCGTCGACATCAACATGGGCTGTCCGGCCCGTCGGGTCGCCGGGGGGCTGGCCGGGTGCGCCCTGATGCGCGATCTCGACCACGCTACGCGAATCATTGAATCGGTGACGTCCGCGGTCGCGGCGCCTGTCTCGGTGAAGATGCGGCTCGGCTGGGACGATGACGAGCGCAACGCGCCGCAACTGGCCCAGCGCGCCGAGGCGGCGGGCGCCGCCATGATCACGGTTCACGGACGCACGCGGCGTCAATTCTACGACGGACGCGCCGATTGGCGGGCGGTGAGCGAGGTCGCCGCCGCGGTTCGCATTCCGGTCGTCGTCAACGGCGACTGCCAAAGCCTCGAGGACGCGCAGGCCATGCTCGCCGCTTCCGGCGCCCGGGCGGTCATGATCGGCCGCGCGGCTGTGGGCGCGCCGTGGATCGTCGGCGCGATCGCCCTCTCGCTCGCGACCGGGGCTCCGCTCGAGCCGCCGCCTCTCGCCGAGCGGCGGGAGTCGGCGCTGGCGCACATCGAATTTCTCTTGGCGGCGATGGGCGCGCGCTCCGGGTTGCGCCACGCCAGGAAGCATCTGGCGGCCTACGCCGAAAAGGTCGGCGCGCCGGCGCCGCTGCGCGCGGCGCTCGTGCGAACGGAGAACCCGGACGAGGCCTTGGCGTTGCTGGCGGCCGCCTTCGAATCCGCCGAGGGGCTTGAAGCCGCATGACCCCCTTCGAGCGTTTCACTCCAACCAGCCGCGCGAGGCCCGACCCGCTTCAGCTTCTCAACGCGCTGCCCCAACCGGTGCTGGCGATTGACGCTGACGGGGCGATCCGCGAGGTCAACACGGCCGCCGAGCATTTTTTCGACATGGGGCGCGCCATGCTGCTGCGCTCCAGCCTCGCCGACATTCTGCCCTTCGATTCGCCGGTGATCGCGCTGGTCGCCGATGCGCTCGCCGATCAGGCGACCGTCAACGGCTACAAGCTCGACGTTTCGACCCCGCGCACCGGCCTCGGCCGGATCGTCGACGTCTTTGTCTCTCCATTACCGCAGAGCGGGGGCGGGGCGATCCTTCTGCTGCAAGAACGGTCAATTGCCGAAAAAATGGACAGGCAACTGACCCACCGCAGCGCCGCCCGGTCGGTCACGGCCCTCGGCGCGATGCTGGCGCATGAGATCAAGAATCCGCTTTCCGGCATCCGAGGCGCCGCGCAACTCCTGGAAACCTCGGTCGGCGACGACGACCGCGCGCTGACGCGGCTGATCTGCGACGAGACGGACCGCATCGTGAAGCTGGTCGACCGGATGGAGGCCTTTTCCGACGAGCGGCCGACGCCGCGCGAAAGTCTCAACATCCACGCCGTGCTTGATCACGTGAAGCGCCTGGCGCAAGCCGGTTTCGCCCAGCACATCCGTTTCAACGAGATTTACGATCCTTCGCTGCCGAACGTCTTCGGATCGCGCGACCTGCTGATTCAGGTGTTCCTGAATTTGGTGAAGAATGCGGCCGAAGCGATTGGCGACGAAAGCATTGACGGCGAGATCACGCTGTCGTCCGCTTACCGTCCCGGCGTGCGTCTCAAGGCCGGGGCGGGGGCGGAGGCCGTCGGTCTTCCGCTCGAAATCTGCGTGCGCGACAATGGCCCCGGGGTTCCGAGCGATATCGCCGGCCACCTCTTCGATCCCTTCGTCACCTCCAAGTCGTCCGGCTCTGGCCTGGGACTTGCACTTGTCGCCAAGGTGATCGGAGACCACGGAGGCATTATCGAATTCGAATCCCATCCGCGTCGGACGACCTTCCGCGTTCTCATGCCGCTCGACATCCAGAGACCGCCGGGGGCGGCGGCGGGAGCGGAATAGGCGTCGTCCGGATGGCGGCGCAAGACCGGCGGATTGCCTGGCGGGCGCGACAGACGGAAGGACCGGCGCACCCAACGCAGAGGGGCGTCTAGAACGGAGCGTTTTTCATGCCGTCAGGGCATATTCTTGTCGCCGACGACGACGCGGCGATCAGGACGGTTCTCAATCAGGCGCTCTCGCGGGCGGGCTATGAAGTGCGGGCGACGGGGACGGTCGCCGGCCTCTGGCGGTGGGTGGCGGCGGGCGAGGGCGACCTCGTGATCACCGATGTGGTGATGCCCGACGACAACGCCTTCGAACTGCTGCCGCGGATCAAGCGGATGCGGCCGGATCTGCCGATCATCGTGATGAGCGCGCAAAACACGTTCATGACCGCGATCAAGGCGTCCGAACGCGGCGCCTACGAATATCTGCCCAAGCCCTTTGATTTAAAGGAATTGGTCTCGATCGTCGGGCGCGCGCTCGCCGAGCCGCGCAATCGCCGCGACAACGCCGCCGAAGCGCAGGGGGCGGTCGAGCAGATGCCGCTGGTCGGCCGTTCCCCAGCGATGCAGGAGATTTTCCGCTCCCTCGCGCGCCTGATGCAGACCGACCTCACCGTGATGATTTCCGGCGAATCGGGAACCGGCAAGGAACTGGTGGCGCGCGCGCTGCATGACTACGGCAAGCGCAAGAACGGGCCGTTCGTCGCCATCAACATGGCGGCGATCCCGCGCGATCTGATCGAAAGCGAATTGTTCGGCCACGAGAAGGGGGCTTTCACCGGCGCCAACGCGCGCTCGGTCGGACGGTTCGAGCAGGCCGAGGGCGGCACGCTGTTCCTGGACGAAATCGGCGACATGCCGATGGAGGCGCAGACCCGGCTACTTCGTGTATTGCAGCAAGGGGAATACACCACCGTCGGCGGCCGCACGCCGATCAAGACCAACGTGCGCATCGTCGCGGCGACCAACAAAGACCTGCGTTTCGCCATCCAGCAGGGGCTGTTCCGGGAAGATTTGTTCTTCCGCCTGAACGTGGTGCCGCTCCGTCTGCCGCCGCTGCGAGAGCGCACGGAGGACATTCCGGATCTCGTGCGCCACTTTTTCCAAAGGGGCGTCGCGGAGGGGCTTGCGCTCAAGAATTTCGACACGGCGGCGCTGGACAGGCTGCGCCGCTACCCCTGGCCGGGCAACATCCGGGAGTTGGAGAACCTCACGCGACGCGTTTCGGCGCTTTATCCCCAGGACGTGATCACCGAGCAATTGATCGAAAACGAACTTGGCTTCAGCGCGCCGCTGCATAGCCCCATCCCCTCCGGCGCGGCGGAAGTGTCCGGCGGCCCACGCGAAGCCGTCGCCGGACAGGAGCATGGGGTCTCGGGGCTGGAGCGTCATGTCGCGGAATTGTTCCGGTCGTTCGGGGACGCCTTCCCCCCGGTCGGTCTTTACCACCGCGTCCTGCGCGATCTCGAAGTGCCGCTGATCGCCGCGACGCTGTCGGTCACGCGAGGCAACCAGATCAAGGCGGCGGAGATTCTCGGTCTCAACCGCAACACCTTGCGAAAAAAGATCCGGGATTTGGATTTGCGGGGTGTGCGCGGCGGCCTGAAGTGATCTCCGCCCCCATTTTGTCGCAATCTTGCAACAGAGTTGCATTTGCGCCACGATTGGGGCGAAGCGCAAACGGCAGCGGTGGCGAAGATTTCCGAGGTGGCGATCCAGCAGGCGAAAGCGGGCGTCGCACCCGTTGAGCGCACCGACGACAGTCGGTTGTCCGGCCGCTTCGGACCGTTTGCGGTCGGCGGCGCGCTGGTGCTCGCGCTCGCGACCTTCGTCATTTTCGCCGGCTTCACCCCGATCATTCCGACGCCCCACGTCGTCCTGATGATTCTCGGCGGCGACGGGCTGATCGTCGTCTGCCTCCTGGTGCTGATCGGGCTGGAGTTGCGCAATCTGCGCGCGGCGCGCCGGGCCGCGCGCGCCGGCGCCCGCTTGCACAATCGGGTCGTGGCGTTGTTTTCGCTGGTGGCGGCGATTCCCGCCCTCGTCACCGCCGTCGTGGCGACCGTATCCGTGGAATGGGCGATCAATCCCGCCTTCATGAAGGACGTCGGCGCGTTCCTCAACGAATCCGGTACGCTGTCGCAAGTCTATCGAGAAGCGCAGTGCCGCTCGCTGCTGCGCGAGACGGAGGTGACGGCCGGCGATCTGGCGCAAGCGGCGCGGCTTCTCCACTCCGACTCCAGCCTTTTTCGCAACTATCTGACCGCCCGGTCGCACGCCCTCGGCTTCACCGTCGCCGCTGTGATCAAGACCGACGGCTCTGTGAGCGCGGTCTCCGCCGGATCGGATCCGAAACTGATCGCCAAGCCGGAGGCCGCCGACTTCGCCGCCGCCACCAGCCGCCAACCCGTCTGCGGCCTGCTGGCGCGCGGCGACGTCTTCGTCGCCATGCGGCCGATCGACGGCCTCGAAGACAGCTACTTCTATGCGGCGCGCGCGATTGACCCGATCTCGGACAAAGTGGCGCGAGAAGCCTCGGGCGTCTCGGCTATCTTCGCGAATTTCGAATCCCACCGCCATAACATCGAGCTCGGCTTCGCAAGCGTCTTCGTCATGCTGTCGCTGACGCTGCTGATCTCGGCGGTCTGGATGGGGCTCACTTTCGCGAGCCAGCTCGTCGGGCCCATCCGACGGCTCATCCGCGCGACGGACGAGGTCGCCTCGGGCAACCTTTACGTCCAGGTGCCGACCCGGCGCTCGGAGGGCGACCTCGGACACCTCGGCGAAACCTTCAACAAGATGACGATGGAGTTGCGCCAGCAGCGCAATCGGCTGACCGCGGCCAACGCTCTCAACGACGAGCGCCGCGCCTTCATCGAGGCGGTGCTCTCCGGCGTTCCGGCGGGGGTCGTCGGCGTCGATCCCGGCGGCGTCGTGACCGTCAGCAACGCCGCAGCGGACCGGCTGCTCAGCCAGGGCGTCGAGGCCAGGAGCCTGGTCGGCCGCCGCATCGAGGGCGTCTTCCCGCAACTCGCGCACATCCTCGCCGAGGCGCGTTCGATGAAGCTAAAATCGCATCAGGGCCAGGCGACCTTACTGCGCCAGGGGCGTGAGCGCCTGCTCAACGTCCGCGTGACGGGCGATCCGGCGCGCGGCGATCAAGGCAGCGTCATCACCCTCGACGATATCAGCGATCTCGTCACCGCTCAGCGAAGCGCCGCCTGGGCCGACGTCGCGCGCCGCATCGCCCACGAGATCAAGAATCCGCTGACGCCGATCCAGCTTTCGGCGGAGCGGCTGAAGCGCCGCTACGGCCGGCTGATCGTCGAAGGCAAGGACATCTTCGATCAATGCACCGATACGATCATTCGCCAGGTCGACGACATCAAGCGGATGGTCGACGAATTCTCGTCTTTCGCCCGCATGCCCAAAGCGCGCCCCATCGCGGACAACCTCTCCGATTGCGTCCGTCAGGCGCTGTTCCTCATGCGCATCGGACGTCCTGAAATCGCCATCGAGGACGATCTTCCTGAAGAGCCCGTCACCGCCGAATTCGACCGGCGTCTCATTTCGCAGGCGCTGACCAATGTCCTCAAGAACGCCACCGAGGGGATCGACGCACGCGTCCCCACGCAGGAGGGCGGGCGCATTCTCGTCGTGTTGAGGGCCGACCCTGACGGCTTTGCGCGCATCAGCGTCAGCGACAACGGCAAGGGCTTTCCCGCCGAGGATCGTCACAAGCTGGTCGAGCCCTACGTGACCACGCGCGCCGAGGGCACCGGCCTTGGCCTGCCGATCGTCATGAAGATTTTCGAGGACCATCAGGGCGGCGTCGAACTCTTCGACGGCCTGCCGCGCGCCGATGGAGGCCTCGGCGCCCAGGTCCTGATGAAATTGCCGCTCCAACCTGGCCCCGTCGCCGCGAACACGGCGGATGACAAAGTCCCTCCCACGACAGCAGGTCGCCCTGATGCCAGCTGATATTCTAATCGTCGACGACGAGGACGATATTCGCGAACTTGTTTCCGGCATTCTCGACGACGAGGGTCACAGCACACGGTTAGCGCGCAATTCCGACGAAGCCCTCGGCGCGATCGAGGCGCGCCGGCCGCATCTCGTGCTGCTCGACATCTGGCTGCAGGGCTCGCGGCTCGACGGTTTGAAGCTTCTCGAGGTGATCAAGCAGCAGCACGAGAACGTGCCGGTCGTGATGATTTCAGGTCACGGCAACATCGAGACCGCCGTCACTGCGATCAAGCTCGGCGCTTACGACTTCATCGAGAAGCCGTTCAAGGCGGACCGTCTGATTCTCATCGCCGAGCGGGCGCTCGAGACCTCTCGGCTCAAGCGGGAAGTCAGCGACCTTCGCGCACGCGCTGGCGCGGTCAACCGCATGGTCGGCGGCTCCTCGGCGATCGCCAATCTCAGGCGGGTCGTCGAACGCCTGGGCCCCGCCAATTCGCGCGTGCTCGTCTCGGGCCCGGCCGGCTCGGGCAAGGAACTGACCGCGCGGCTGATCCACGCGCATTCGGTGCGGGCCGACGGCCCCTTCGTCGTCCTCAACGCGCCGACGATCACGCCCGAGAACATGGAGAGCGAACTCTTCGGGGTCGAGGCCGCGCCCGATCGTCCGCGGCGCGTCGGCGCGCTCGAAGAGGCGCATGGAGGCACACTGTACCTCGACGAAGTGGCGGACATGCCGCTCGAGACGCAGGCGAAGATTCTGCGCGTGCTGGTCGACCAGAATTTTCAGCGCGTCGGCGGGTCTGCGCGCGTCCATGTCGACGTGCGCATCATCTCATCGACGAGCCGGGACCTCGCTCAGGCGATCACCGACGGCCTGTTCCGCGAGGACCTCTTTCACAGGCTGTCCGTGGTGCCGATCCGCGTGCCCTCGCTCGCCGAACGGCGTGAGGACGTGCCGGATCTCGTGCAATATTTTCTCGAGCAAGTCGCCATGACCATGGGGGTGCCGCCGCGCCGCATCGCCCCCGACGCGATGGCGGTGCTGCAGTCGCACGACTGGCCCGGCAATATCAGGCAATTGCGCAACAACATCGAACGCTTGATGATCCTCGTGGCGGGCGATCCCGACGCCGAGATCACGGCGGCCATGCTTCCCGCCGAAGTCGGCGCGCTCGTGCCGGCGATTCCCAGCGGCGTCGGCGGCGAGAAGTTGATGAGCATTCCTCTGCGTGAGGCGCGCGAAGTGTTCGAGCGGGAATACCTGATCGCTCAGATCAACCGTTTCGGCGGCAACATCTCGCGAACGGCCGAATTCATCGGGATGGAGCGCTCCGCGCTGCATCGCAAGCTCAAGTCGCTCGGCGTCGACTGAAGCCGATGAGCCGGATCGCCTATGTCAACGGCCGCTATGTGCGCTTCGCGCAGGCTGCGGTTTCGATCGAGGACCGCGCCTTCCAATTCGGCGACGGGGTCTACGAAGTCTGCGAAGTGCGCGGCGGCCTCCTGATCGACGAGACGCGCCATCTCGATCGCCTCCGATCTTCCTTGGAAGCGCTCCGTATCGCTGCGCCAGTCGGGCCGTCGGCGCTACGCCAGATCCTGCGGGAAATCGTCGCAAGGAATCGCGTGCGCGAGGGAATCGCCTACGTCCAGATTTCCCGTGGAGTCGCGCGGCGCGACCACGGATTTCCCGCAGCCTCGGTTCGATCCGGCCTCGTCGTTTCCGCCCGATCTCTCGACCCGCGCATCGGGCAAGCGAACGCCGAGCGCGGCGTGCGCGTCGTCACGACGCCCGACGAGCGCTGGGCCCATCCGCATATAAAAACTCTACAATTGCTGCCCAACGTATTGGCGAAGCAGGCGGCGCGCGAAGCCGGCGCGATGGAAGCGTGGTTCGTCGACCGCGCCGGCTACATCACCGAGGGCTCCTCGACCAACGCCTGGATCGTCGCCGAGAACGGCGTCCTCGTCACGCGTCCCGCCGATCGGGCGATTTTGCGCGGCGTGACGCGCATGACGCTGCTCGACGTCGTCGCTCGTGAAGGCGTCGCCTTCGAGGAGCGGGCGTTCACGTTGGAGGAGACCTACCGCGCCCGCGAAGCCTTCTATTCGAGCGCGACGACGATCGCGACGCCCGTCGTGGCGATCGACGGCCGGCGCATCGGCGACGGAACGCCGGGGCCGCTGACGCTCGCGCTGCGACGACAGTTCCATGACGCTGCGGAACGAGGTTGATCGATTATTTGCGACGACGCTGTGCGCGTGGATGGCGCGACGGCTCGAAGGTGTTATAGCATTCGTGCGCATCGCTCCAGGTCGAGGCGTGTCGATCCAATCAATGATATGGCCGCGCAGAGCGGCCCAACTTCAAGTGGGGTAAACTCATGGCCACCGAAAAGACGCAGAACTTGCAGGACACGTTCCTCAATCATGTGCGCAAGACCAAAACATCAGTGACAATCTTCCTTGTCAACGGTGTTAAATTGCAGGGCTTCGTGACCTGGTTCGACAATTTCTGCGTCCTGCTGCGGCGTGACGGCCATTCGCAGCTCGTCTACAAGCACGCGATTTCGACCATCATGCCCGCGAGCCCGATCACGATGTTCGAGGCGGTGGAAGAGGGCGCAGAACAGCATTGAGCGAGTTTGGCTCCGGGGAAATCTTCGGCAAGCGGGAACAGGCGGTCGCCGCCCATACCCGCACCTTCGTGGTTTGCCCCTTCTCGACTTCGCGCTCCTTGGGCGCGGAACGCGGACCGGCGCGCAGCCCGGATGCGCGCCGTGACGAGGCCGTCGGTCTCGCGCTCGCCATCGACCTCAACGTCGTCGATTCCGCGCTCGTCCCGCTCAGCGAAATTCGCCCGGCCTCCTACCTCGGCAAGGGCAAGGTCGCCGAGTTTGCCGAGCGCGTGAAAGAGGAGGAGATCGATCTCGTCGTGACGGATTGCGCGCTGTCGCCCGTCCAGCAGCGCAATCTCGAGCGTGAGTTCAAAGCCAAGGTCATCGACCGCACCGGCCTCATCCTCGAAATCTTCGGCCGCAGGGCGCGCACCGCGGAGGGCGCGCTGCAGGTCGAGCTCGCCCATCTCAATTACCAGAAGTCTCGTCTTGTGCGCTCCTGGACCCACTTGGAGCGTCAGCGCGGCGGCTTCGGCTTTCTCGGCGGCCCCGGCGAAACGCAGATCGAGACCGACCGTCGCCTGATCCAGGAACGCATGATCCGCATCGAGCGCGATCTCGAGGGCGTGAAGAAGACGCGCGCGCTGCACCGCGCAAGTCGAGCGGACGTCCCGTATCCGATTGTCGCCCTCGTGGGCTACACCAACGCGGGAAAGTCGACGCTGTTCAACCGCCTTACCCGCGCCGAGGTCATGGCAGCCGACATGCTGTTCGCCACGCTTGATCCGACGATGCGCCTGATCAAACTGCCGCACGGCGGCGCGGCGATCTTGTCCGATACGGTGGGCTTCATCTCCGACCTGCCGACCATGCTCATATCCGCATTCCGCGCAACGCTGGAGGAAGTGCGGGCGGCGGACGTCATCATCCACGTGCGCGACATCGCCCATGGGGACTCGGACGCCCAAGCCAAGGACGTCGAAGCGATCCTGGCGGAACTCGAGGTGACCGGCGCGGCCGACAAGCTGATCGAGGTTTGGAACAAGCTCGACAAGCTCGACGACGATCACCGCGCCGCTCTGGCGTCCGGGCAAGGCGAGGGCGCGCCGATCGCCGTCTCCGCGCTCACAGGGGAGGGGATCGACCGGCTCCTCGACGCAATCGAAGCGCGCCTCTCGCGGGGTCGCCCGCTGATCGACATCGAACTCGACGCCACGGACGGGCAGGGACTGCACTGGCTCTACGAGCATACCGAGGTGATGGCGCGCGCGAATGGCGAGGACGGCCAGGTCCACGTGACCGTGCGCGTCCCCCCGGACAAGATCGAGCGCGTGAAGCGGCGGTTTGCCGCGGTGCGATAGGCTCTGTTTCGCACTGCCGAACCGCCTCTTGCGAGCGCAGACACCATTGAAATGCCCCAGGCCCGTCGACGTGGCGGCTCATTTTTGCGCTATGCGCACCAATCCAGCGTTCTGAGCCGCCGCATCGCCGGCGGGCTCTGCGCTGAGACAAGCCGCAATTCCAGAGAGGAACGGGCGATGAAACTGAATCCTGCCCGGACTACCTATGCCGCCGATCAGCTCCAGGCTTTCCCCCTTCCGGAAACGCATCCGATGATGGAGTCGCTGGCCGACGCGTTCGGCGAGCACACCTTTTTCCTCGACAATGAAGGTCTCGCCATCGTCGAGGCGGAGGGAGAAGCAGTCGACGACGACTCCGAACTTGGCGTCGTGGTCCGACTGGCGCGTTGGGGCGATGAAGGACGCACGGTGCTCTCGCCCCAAGAGCGCGAAGTGACGAACCTCTTGCTAACGCTGAGCGAAGCGGCCTGACCGCTCGAAACCTTTTGCGCTGCGAAACGTTCCGTTCTCCGACTTGCCTCGAAGAGGTCGTCGATGACGGATATGCAGAGCCATGCGCCGGAACTCCCCGCCCATATCGAAGAGACGATCCAGTCGATCTCCAAGATGCACGCCGAGCGTCGCGACGGCGCCACTCCTTTTCGGCGAGGTCTTAGCCGCGCGACGGCAGTAATCGCCAACCCGGCGTTCATCGCCGGCCTGATCGCGATCGTCGGCGTCTGGATCGGGGCCAATTACCTCTTGATCGCGCTGGGGCGTGAGCCCTTCGATCCACCGCCCTTCTCCTGGCTGACGGGCGCCGCCTCCATTGTTTCGCTGTTCATGGTTTCGGCCATCGTCGCCGAACAGCGCCGCGAAGACCAGATCGCGTTGCAGCGCGAGTTGCTGTCGATGCAACTGGCTATCTTCAACGAGCAGAAAACAGCCAAGGTGATCGCGCTTTTGGAGGAGTTTCGCCGCGACAGCCCGCAGATTCACAATCGTGTCGACCGCCAAGCCGAGGAATTGGCGAAAGCGACCGACCCGCAGACCGTGCTCGGAGCGATCAAGCAACCCGAGGCGAACCCCGAAGAGGACGCCTGAACTTCAGGTCATCGCCGCCGCGGCGGCGCGTCCGGCTTGACGCCCCGAGAACAGGCATCCCCCAAGGAAGGTGCCTTCGAGCGCGCGATAGCCGTGCATGCCGCCGCCGCCGAAACCGGCGACTTCGCCGGCCGCATAGAGACCGGGCACAACCTGCCGATGCGCGCCGAGCACGCGGGCGTCGAGGTCGGTCTCGAGGCCGCCGAGGGTCTTGCGGGTCAGGATATTGAGGCGAACGGCGATCAACGGCCCATGCTTGGGGTCGAGCAATCGATGCGGAGCGGCGACGCGGACCAGCTTGTCGCCGAGGTAGCGCCTCGCGTTATGCATGCCGAGAATCTGCATATCCTTGGCGAAGGGATTGTCGAGCTGCCGGTCGCGCGCTTCGATCTGCGCCCTCAGATGCGCCGCGTCGAGCAGGGCGTCGCCGACGAGCGCGTTCATGCCGGCGACGAGATCCTCGAGCGTCTCGCGCACGATGAAATCCGCGCCCTTCCGCTTGAAGGCTTCGACCGGCGCGGTGGCGTTCTTGCCGATCGCGCGGCGCGCCGTCATCGCCCAACTGCGCCCGGTCAAATCAGGGTTTTGCTCGGAGCCGGAAAGCGCGAACTCCTTGCGGATGACGCTTTGGGTCAGCACGAACCACGAATGGTCGTGGCCCGTGCGCATGATATGAGCGAGCGTGCCAAGTGTGTCGTAACCAGGATAGAATGGCGCTGGAAGGCGCTCGCCGGTCGCATCGAACCACATCGAGGACGGACCCGGCAGGACGCGGATGCCGTGATTGGGCCAGATTGGATCCCAATTGTGCAGGCCCTCGACGTAGTGCCACATCCGGTCGGGGTGGATCATGCGCGCCCCGGCGCGCTCGCTGATCGCGAGCATCCGCCCGTCCACGTGATCCGGCACACCGCAGACCATGCGTTTAGGGGGGCGGCCAAGACGCTGCGGCCAGTTCTTTCGCACCAGCTCCGCATTGCCGCCGATGCCGCCCGAGGCGACGATGACGGACTGTGCGCGTAGCGAGAATTGGCCGACGACCTCGCGCCCGCTGCTTTGTCCGCGGGCGACCGCGCTCGGCGCGAGGCGCGAGCCGTCGACGCCGTCGACCGTCTTGTTGGTCACGCTCAGCGAATCCACGCGATGCCGGAAGCGAAAGGTAAGGCGGCCCGATTTGACCGCCTCGCGCGCGCGCCGTTCGAACGGTTCGACGACGCCGGGACCGGTGCCCCAGGTGACATGAAACCGAGGCACGGAGTTGCCATGGCCGATCGCGTCGCCGTCGCCGCGTTCGGCCCAGCCGACGATGGGGAAGAACCGTACGCCCATCGCATGCAGCCAAGCGCGCTTTTCGGAAGCTGCGAAGGCCACATAGGCCTGCGCCCACCGGCGCGGCCAAAGGTCGTCTTCACTATCGAAACCCGCAGAGCCGAGCCAGTCTCGCAAGGCGAGGTCGTAGCTGTCGCGGACCCCGAGGCGACGCTGCTCGGGCGAATTAACGAGGAAGAGGCCGCCAAGCGACCAAAACGCCTGCCCGCCGACGCTCTGCTCGCCCTCCTGTTCGACGACAACGACGGTCTTGCCGGCGTCGGTGAGCTCCGTCGCCGCGACAAGCCCCGCCAGTCCAGCGCCCACCACGATCGCGTCGGCGTCCTGCGCCATGGGGTCCCCTCCGAATCACCCAACCCGCACATCAGCCAGACAATAGACTAGGGCTGCGCCGACGCGCCAATTCAGCCCCGCGCCGCGCTCGCGAAAATGTCAAACAATATGCCACAATTCGAACCACAACCCGTTGACAAGTCGCGAACGTTTTGGGACCTTCGCGTTGCTAACATGCCAGTTCGGAGGCGCCTGTGCCGTTCGTCAACATCCGCATCGTCGAAGGCGTGAAGGACGAGAGCAAGTCCCGCATCGCCAAATCGGTCGCCAAAGCGATCTCGGAGGAGACGGGCATCGCGCCGAAGTCGATCTGGGTCGTTTTCGAGGACGTGCGCCCGGAGGAATGGTTTGTGGGCGAAGACTCGGTCGCCGACATGCGGCGCGGACCGGCGTCCTGACGGCGATTTGGTCTAAGGTATGGGACGTCCGCAAGAGACGGTCAAAATTGAGAAGTGGGAGGAAATATCCGATGAAAAGTAAAGTAGCAGTCGCAGCGTTGACCTTGGCTCTGTGTGCGGCGGGCGGCGCGCAGGCCGACACGCACACCAAGAAGATCGCCTTCTCCAACAATTACGCCGGCAATTCGTGGCGCCAGGCGATGTTGAAGAGCTACGATCTGGTCACCAAGAAGGCGGTCGCGGACGGGGTCGTCGCCGCCGCCGACGTCTTCACGACAGCGGACAAGGAAGTCGCCACCCAGGCCGCGCAGATCCAGAACCTCATTCTCCAGGGCTACGACGCGATCGTCATCGACGCCGCCTCGCCCGACGCATTGAACGGCGCGATCAAGCAGGCGTGCGACGCGGGCATCGTGGTCGTCTCGTTCGATGGCATCGTCACCGAGCCGTGCGCGTACCGCGTCGTCGTCGACTTCAAGGCGATGGGCGAACAGGAGGTCAACTTCCTCGCCGGACGCCTCCCGAAGGGCGGCAACCTGCTCGAGATCCGCGGCATCGCCGGCACGTCGATCGACGACGCGATCCACAACGGCATTGTCGCCGGCGTCGCCAAGCACCCCGACTTCAAGCTCGTCAGCTCAGTCGAAGGCGACTGGGATCAGACGACGGCGCAGAAGGCGGTTTCGACCGTGCTGCCCTCGCTCCCCAAGATCGCCGCGGTGGTCGATCAAGGCGGCGACGGCTACGGCGCCGCACAGGCCTTCAAGGCCGCGGGACGGGCGACGCCGACCATCATCATGGGCAACCGCCAGGACGAATTGCAGTGGTGGAAGGAGCAGAAGGCGGCCAACGGCTATGTGACCTGGTCCGCCTCGATCGCGCCCGGCGTATCGACGCTCGCTTTCTGGGTCGCCCAGCAGGTGCTTGACGGTCGCAAGGACATTCCGCACGATCTGCTGGTGCCCTATCTCGCCTTCGATCAGGACAACTTCGAGAAGGCCCTGGCCAACATTCCGAAGGGCTCCGTCGCCAGCAAGGAATACACTGTCGAGGACGCAAAGAAGGCGATCGACGCCAATATGAAGAAATAGGAAGCCGAGCTGAACGCTTAACTTCAACAACGAGGAGCCGCTTCGGCTTCCCAGTCAAAGCGGCGGATATGACGCAGCAGAGCGGTTTTGTCGTTTCCCTGGATGGCGTTGAAAAGCGCTTCGGCGCCGTCCGCGCGCTCGATCAGGTGAGCTTGAACGTCCCGGCGGGCGTTTGCCTCGGGCTCGTCGGGCACAATGGGGCCGGCAAATCGACGCTGATGAACGTGCTGGCGGGCACTTTGACCCCGGATCGCGGCGTCGTCGCGATCGCGGGCGAGCGCCCGCCCGCTTATTCGGTCGCGATCGCGCACCGCCTCGGCGTGCGCTGCGTGTTCCAGGAGCTTTCGCTCTGTCCCAACCTGACGGTGGCGGAAAACGCGCGCATTACGCATGCTTCCATCTCAGGCCTCGGCTGGCGCGCACGCGCCGGCAAACTGATTGTCGACAAGCTCGACGAGATCTTTCCCGGTCACGGCGTTGGAGCGGACGCCTTGGTCGGCGACCTGCCGATTGGTCGTCGCCAGATGATCGAGATCGCGCGCGCTTTCACGGTCACCGACGAAACGCTTCGTCTCGTCATTCTCGACGAACCGACGTCTTCGCTCGACGCGCACGCGGCCGCGCAACTTCTCGCCTATGTGCGCAAGGCGACGCGCCAAGGCGTGAGCTGCATCCTGATCTCGCATATGCTCGGCGAAATCCTCGCCGCCTCCGACGTCATCGTCGTGATGCGCGATGGAACGATCGTCGCTCAGGGGGAGGCGGCCAGCTTCGATCGCGCCAAGCTGGTCTCCGCCATGGGGGGCCGCGCCGCGCTCGACGAGGGCGTCGCCCCTCGGGTTCGCGACGCAGACGCGGGCAAGCCACTGCTTTTGCGGGTCCGCCCCGCGGCCCAAACTGATGGGGCCGACTGCGTAGCGCGCGCCGGCGACATTATCGGCCTCGCGGGTCTCGCAGGCCATGGACAGACCGATCTGTTGCTGGCGATCTACGCCGACGCCCAGCGCAAGGCGTCGCGAAAGGAGAGCCGCGCGCCAATCGCTTTCATTCCAGGCGACCGCCAGAGCGACGGGATTTTTCCGCTCTGGTCGATTGCCGAGAATGTCGGCGTCCGCTCCCTGGCGCGCCAGCGCCGCCACGGCTTTCTCTCCACTGAGCTGGCCCGCGAATTTGCCGCGCAATGGCGCCAAAAGCTTGCGATCCGCACGCCCGACATGAATGACAACATTCTCACGCTGTCCGGCGGCAATCAGCAGAAAGCGCTGTTTGCGCGCGCCTTCGGATCTGACGCGGCGATCATTCTGATGGACGATCCGATGCGCGGGGTCGACGTCGCAACCAAGCAGGAGGTCTACGGCCTCATCGCCGCCGAGGCTGCGGCGGGCCGCACCTTCCTCTGGTATACGACGGAAATCGAAGAGCTCAGGCACTGCCATCGCACCTATGTCTTCCGCAATGGGCGCATCGTCTCCGAGGTGGCGCGCGAGAACATGACCGAGGAACAGATCATCGCCGCATCCTTCGAGGAGGCGGAGGCGTCATGAGCGAGGCGACGTCTCTCGAGGCGGGAGCGCCGCGCGCGCGCCCGGCGCCGTTCATCTCCGCCCGAGCCTTGCGCGCCGCGCTGCCTGCGCTGTCGCTCGCCCTGATCGTCATCGCCATCGAGTGGGTCAATCCGCGCGCGATCAGCTACTTCGGCTTCAACCTGATGCTCAATCTGGCGGTGCCGGTCGCATTCGCGACGATCGCGCAGATGTTCGTCATCACCGTCAACGATCTCGATCTGTCGCTCGGCCCCTTCATCGGCTTTTGCGGCTGCATCGTCGCCACGTGGTTGCACGACGACCCTCTGCTCGGCGTCGCCGCGCTGGCGGGCGGCGTCGCCGCTTACGCGCTGATCGGCGCGGTCATTCAGCTCCGGCAACTGCCGTCGATCGTCGTCACGCTGGGCATGCTGTTCGTCTGGCAGGGGCTGGCGATTCTCATCTTGCCGACGCCGGGCGGCAAGGCGCCGGATTGGCTGCGCGCGATTGTTTCGGTGAAGACGCCCTTCGTTCCGTGGCCGATCGTCGTCGTCGCGCTGCTCGCCGTGGTTGCGCATTTCGGACTGATGCGCACGTCCTACGGGGCGATCCTGCGCGGGGCGGGCGGCAATCCAGTCGCAGTTTCGCGCGCCGGCTGGTCCGTGCTGCGCGCCAAGACCGTGATGTTTGCGCTCTGCGGCCTATTCGGCGTTTTGTCGAGCCTTGCGCTGATCGGGGTCACGACGTCGGCCGACGCGACCCTCGGCCGCGGCTACACGCTGGAGTCCATCGCCGGCGTCATTCTCGGCGGCGGCGAGTTCGTCGGCGGCCGGGTGTCGCCGATCGGCGCCGTTCTCGGCGCGCTCACGCTGACGATGGCGGGCTCGCTGTTGAACTTCATGCGCATATCGCCGGATTGGCAGGTCGGCGCGCAGGGCGGCATTCTCATCGCGGTGCTCGCCGCGCGGGTGCTGATCAATCGATTCGAGGAGCGACGGCGATGACCCTCGTTCGCCGCTGGTTCTCGGCCTATCCCTGGATCGGCTCGTTCCTGGGCGCGCTCGTCGTCTGGCTCGCGGCGATCGTCTTCACCGGCGGGCAGGGCGCCGGGGGCATGATCACGGCGGCGCTCGCCTTGGCCGCCTTCACCGTCGTCGTCGGCGTCGCGCAGATGTTCGTGATTACGCTCGGGCCGGGCAACGTCGATCTCTCCTTGCCGGCCAACATCGGTCTGGCGAGCGCCGTGGCGATGAAAGTGATGGACGGATCGGACAGCCGGATCGCGCTCGGCGTCGGCGCTGCTTTCCTTAGCGGCGCCTTCATCGGCCTCTGCTGCTATCTGCTGATCCGCCTGCTGCGCATCCCGCCGATCATCGCAACGCTGTCGGCGAGCTTCATCATTCAATCGGTCGGCATCAGCTATGGTCGTGGGCTGCAGATCAAGCCGCCTGACGGCTTCGCCAATTTCTGCATCGCGACGGTCGGCGGGGTGCCTGTTCTGGCGCTGTGCGCGCTCGTGTTCGCGGCGCTCGCGTACGGGCTGCTGACGAAGACGATGTACGGCCGCTCGGTGCTCGCCATCGGCCAGAATCCGCGCGCCGCTTGGCTTGCCGGGATCGATGTCGAGCGCATTCGGCTACGGACCTACGTCCAATGCGGCGCGCTCGGGGGGCTCTGCGGAGCGTTGCTGGCGGGGTATTTCCGCGGCTCCTCGCTCGACATCGGCGACGAATATCTGCTCACCTCGATCGCCGTCGTCGTGATCGGCGGCACGTCGGTCGCCGGCGGCAAGGCCAATATCCCTGGTGTGTGGGGCGCCTCGCTGTTCCTCGTCCTTCTCCTGACGATGCTCAACACCTTCGGCGTCAGCGCCGGGCTGCGCCTCGTCCTCACCGGCGCGGTGATCATCGGCGTGATCGTCGCCGCGGGCGGCGAAGTGCGCGGGCGCTGAACCTGCGGCGATTTGCTCGCCGTCGCAGGTCGGTCTCGAATTCTCGTTATCGCATGAAGGGCTCCGCGTGCGGCCCGATCAGGGTTTCGAGCGCGTAGATCGAGGTCGAGGCGGTAAGGAACAGGGTGTGGAAGCCTGCGCCGCCCCAGTGCAGGTTGGCCGTCACCTCCGGAACGATAATCCGGCCGACACGCTCGCCGGTCGGCGCGAAGATCCAGACGCCGCCCGGTCCCGTGCACCAGACGTTGCCGCGTTCGTCGCACTTCATGCCGTCCGGCCTGCCGTGCTCCGTCTCGGCGGCGAGACCCTCGGCGAAGACCCGGCCGCCGCTCAACGAACCGTCCGAGGCGACGTCATAGGCGCGAATATGCGCTCGCGTCGTGTCGTTGACATAAAGCCGTCGCTCGTCGGGGGAGAAGCAGAGGCCGTTAGGCTGGGTGAATTCGTCGCGCTCGACCAGCAAGTGAAGCTCGCCGTCCGGCGCGAGGCGAAAAACGCCCTGCCAGCCGAGTTCGCGCGGCCGTTCGACGCCGAATCCGGGCATGCGGCCGTACCAGGGGTCGCTAAAGTAGATCGAACCGTCGGAGCGCACGCAGACATCGTTCGGACTGTTGAGTTCCTTGCCCTCGTAGTGCGAGGCCAGCGTCTCACGCCGCCCATCGGGCGTTTCCCGCACCAGGGTCGAGGTCGCGTGCTCGCACACAATGAGATTGAGCGCGGCGTCGTATGTCATGCCGTTGCATTTGTTGGCCGGCCGCATGACCTCGAGCACGCCGCCGTCCGGATCCCAACGGCGTCTGACGTCGCTCGGCATATCAGAGAACAGGAGGTGGCGCTGCTTGGGATGCCAGATCGGTCCTTCGGTGAAGCCAAAGCCGCCTGCGACTTTTTGTAGCGTCTGACCGTCTCCGACAAGCGTTTCCGCATCCCGCCCGAGCTTCACGTAAGACATGGATTCTCCCGCTGTTTTGGCCCAGCGAGCGTAGCATCGCCGCTCACGCGGGAAAACCCGGACGCGGACGTCGCGAAGGGCTCGGCATTTGACACCGCGCTCGGAGCGCGAAACAACTTCGGCGGCGCCCCGGACCGGCGCCGAACCCGCTTTCAGTTCCGGAGACACCTATGAAAACCCGCGCCGCCGTCGCCGTCGCCGCCGGAAAACCGCTCGAAATCATGGAGGTCGATCTCGAGGGGCCGCGCGAGGGCGAGGTTCTGGTCGAGATCAAGGCGACCGGCGTCTGCCACACCGATGATTTCACGCTGTCGGGCGATGATCCCGAGGGCCTGTTCCCGGCGATCCTCGGCCACGAGGGCGCCGGGGTCGTCGTCGATGTCGGCAAGGGCGTCACGAGCCTCGCCAAGGGTGACCACGTGATCCCGCTCTATACGCCCGAGTGTCGTCAATGCCCCTCCTGCCTGTCGCGCAAGACGAACCTCTGCACGGCGATCCGCTCGACGCAGGGGCAGGGGCTGATGCCGGACGGCACGAGCCGCTTCTCGATCGGCAAGGATCGCATCTTCCACTACATGGGATGTTCGACATTCGCGAACCACACCGTGCTGCCGGAAATCGCGCTCGCCAAGATCGATCCGGCGGCGCCGTTCGATAAGGTCTGCTACGTCGGCTGCGGCGTGACGACGGGCATCGGCGCGGTGATCAACACCGCCAAGGTCGAGATCGGCTCCACGGCGGTCGTGTTCGGCCTCGGCGGCATCGGCCTTAACGTCATCCAGGGCCTGAGGATGGCCGGCGCCTCGATGATCATCGGCGTCGACCTCAACAATGACAAGAAGGCCTGGGGCGAGCGCTTTGGCATGACGCATTTCGTCAACCCCAAGGAGATCACCGGCGACATCGTCCCGCATCTCGTCAACATGACCAAGCGCGGGGCCGACCAGATCGGCGGAGCCGACTACACCTTCGATTGCACCGGCAATATCAGGGTGATGCGGCAGGCGCTCGAAGCGGCGCATCGCGGGTGGGGCCAGTCGATCGTCATCGGCGTCGCCGGCGCCGGGCAGGAGATCTCGACGCGGCCGTTCCAATTGGTGACCGGCCGCGTCTGGAAGGGCAGCGCCTTCGGCGGAGCCCGAGGGCGCACCGACGTGCCGCGCATCGTCGACTGGTACATGACGGGCAAGATCGAGATCGACCCGATGATCACCCACACGATGCCGCTGGAGCGCATCAACGAAGCGTTCGACCTGATGCACAGCGGCAAGTCGATCCGCAGCGTGGTGGTCTATTAGGCTCCGATGCAACTGCAAGCGTCCGCGGCCTCAGGGTCGAGCGCGGCGGACGCTTGGTCGGGATGGCGGGCAGCCTGGCGATCAAACGACCTTATCGAGGATCTTTTCCATCTCGCTCGCCGAGAAGGCGCGCAGGCTTTGGCCGCGAATATTGCCGAGCTTCGCAACGCTCAGCGCAAGCGCGCTCGCAGCATTCTCGTCCGGCGCCTCGAGGATGACGACCAGATCGTACTGGCCCTGCGTCCAAAGGATTTCCTTGACGCTGCAGCCGAACTCTTTGGCGGCGCTCTTGAACGCCTCGGCGCGCTTGCGGGTGTCCTTGATGTTGCGAAGGCCTTGATCGGTGAAATTGGCGAGCGTGACGAAGTGAGCCATGGCGTTTCCTTTCGCTGCGGGGCCGCTCAGGAACTTGCTCGGGGCGTCGGCCGGCCCCGTCGGGGCCGCGCTCAGGGGCATCTGATCACGCTTTCGTGAAAGCTTCAATATATCGGCTCGCCCCGCGCCGCGAAGCGCCGCCGCAATTGAACCCTCTACCGGCGCCGCGCGTTCTGCTGGCATGGAAGCCTGCATCGGTGGTCCCCATGCAACTCGATCCTCGCGCCCGCGCAGTTTTTCTCGAGGAATTCGTCGCCGCTATCGCTTTGTCGATGCGCTACATCTTGAAGCCGAAGGCGACGCTGAACTATCCGCACGAGAAAGGGCCGCTGTCGCCGCGCTTTCGCGGCGAGCACGCGCTGCGCCGCTATCCCAATGGCGAGGAACGCTGCATCGCTTGCAAGCTGTGCGAGGCGATCTGTCCGGCCCAGGCGATCACCATCGAGGCTGGACCGCGCCGCAACGACGGCACGCGCCGGACGACGCGCTATGACATCGATATGGTCAAATGCATCTATTGCGGCATGTGCCAGGAAGCCTGTCCGGTCGACGCGATCGTCGAGGGTCCGAATTTCGAATTCTCCACCGAGACGCGCGAAGAACTCTATTACGACAAGGATCGTCTGCTCGCGAACGGCGACCGCTGGGAGCGGGAAATCGCGAGAAACCTCCGCGCCGACGCGCCCTATCGCTGACGGACGGGGCATATCGCTCCGTCACCGCGAGGTCTTCACGAGAGATTTGCCTTCCGGCTTGTTCGCGTCCCGGTGAGCCTTCTTCCTCTGGCGACGTCGAGCCGTCAGCAGGTTGAGGCATTCGACCAGCACCGAGAAGACCATGGCGGCGTAAATATATCCGCGCGGCACATGGAAGCCGAAGCCGTCGGCGACCAGCACCGTTCCGACCAGCAGCAGGAACGACAGCGCCAACATCTTCACCGACGCGTTCCGCTCGATGAACGAAGCGAGCGGAGTCGCCGCCACCAGCATCACCGCCATCGCCGCCACGATCGCAGCCGCCATGACCCAGAGTTGTTCGGCGACGCCGACAGCAGTGATCACGCTGTCGAGCGAGAACACCACATCGAGCGCCGCAATCTGCAGGACCGTACCGACGAAGCTCACGCCGGCGCCCCTGTTCTCGGGCGCCTCATCTTCGCCGTCGACGGTAAGATGGATTTC
Organism: Roseiarcus sp.; assembly: GCA_036488815.1. Taxonomy (GTDB): domain Bacteria; phylum Pseudomonadota; class Alphaproteobacteria; order Rhizobiales; family Beijerinckiaceae; genus Roseiarcus. The sequence goes on along the minus strand of DASXGX010000045.1, from coordinate 45,397 downwards.
TCGGGTACCCTTGAACAGAAGGAACGCCCCGCCGCCAAGCAAGATCAGGTCGCGCCATGAGAAGTCCCGCCCGGCAAGCGCCAGCACGGGTTCGGTCAGATGGATCAGCCACGCGATCGACCCGAGCAGCCCCAGTCTCATTCCGAGCGCCAGCGCCAAGCCAATCTTGCGCGCGCCCGCCCGCTGCGGCGCCGGTAGGCGGCCCGAGAGCAGCGAGAGGAACACCAGATTGTCGATGCCGAGGACGATTTCGAGCGCCAACAATGTGACGAAGCTCGCCCAAATATGAGGGTCAATCAGCCAGATCATACGAGTTTCCGGACTTCACCTTTGGTCGCTGCGCTAGCGGGCCTCCCGGAGGGCGAGCCATCCAGTCTGGATGGTTGCGCTCGATCCAGAGCAGGACGCGGTCTGTTCCCCGCCGCAACGGTCTCACGTCCTCCGCCAACAGCATCAAGCCGAGCGGCAACATCCATAGACCAAGGATGGGGAGAATGCTGAACACGCCGCCGAGAATCAACAGCAAGCCAGCGGGAATCCTGATCCAGCGCGCCTCTGGCCGGCGGAGCCAGCGCACAATGGCTTGCAGGCGACCCGGCAGGCGCTCAATGAGCAGCTCGAGGCGCCGCTCGCGGACATGATTGTCGTTGTCGACACGCAAGACCCGGCTCCTCACAAGCTGGCCGTTGGCGCTTTGCCTCGTCAGTCGAATCGTGGGAGGGGCTGAAACTCGTCGGCCCCGCGAAACGACTCTACCCAAACAGCGCTGGTCTGGGACACGTCGATCCGACATCACGAGGGTCGACGACAATCTGCCGTCTGCCTCGTCAGAGGGGCCCGCATCAACAGTCGGTGATATGGGGCGCGTTCAGAGTTCAATCAAGACAGGACTGGCGGTCGCGTCGACCCGTTTCTATTGGCGCGCCCAAGGGGAATCGAACCCCTGTTTTCGCCGTGAAAGGGCGACGTCCTGGACCGCTAGACGATGGGCGCTGGCCGGTGTCCCGGCTTGGCCGGAACGGGCCCGCTATAAAGCGGTCCGCCAGGGCTGGCAAGGGGCCGCTGTGCGCTTCTTCCCGGTTTCTTTGCTCAGGGGCTTAGGGTCCTAGCGCGAGACCGCGTGCGGCGAGGCGGCAAACGGCTTTGCGGCGCAAAGTTTTGTCCAGCGCCGCTTGCGCCGCTCCGAGCGCCCGGATCAAATGACCTCCCTTAGAGGAGACGATCTATGCGCGCGATTCGCATTCACCAGACCGGCGGCCCGGACGTCATGCGGCTCGAGGATGTCGAGCTGCCGCCGCCTGGGCCAGGAGAAGCGCGAATCCGGCATCATGCGATCGGCGTCAATTACCTCGACGTCTATTACCGCTCCGGATTCTATCCCGCGCCGCCGCTCCCCTTCACGCCCGGCAACGAGGGCGCGGGCGAGGTCGTCGCGGTCGGCGAGGCCGTCGAGGATTTCAAGCCGGGCGACCGCGTCGCGTATGCCTCGACCCTCGGCTCCTACGCCGAGGAGCGCAACGTCCCGGCGAGACACCTCGTCAAGCTGCCCGAGGCGATCTCCTACGAAGCGGGCGCGGCGATGATGCTGAAGGGCTTTACCGCGCAATATCTGCTGCGTCAGACCTACCGGGTGCAGAAGGGCGACGTCATTCTGGTCCACGCTGCAGCCGGCGGGGTCGGCCAAATTCTCTGCCAGTGGGGCAAAGCGCTTGGCGCGACGGTGATCGGCACCGTTGGCTCCCCGGAAAAGGCGGTACTCGCCAAGAAAGCGGGCGCGGACCACGTGATTCTGTATCGCAGCGAGGATTTCGCCGCCCGCGTCGCCGAGATCACTGAAGGCGCCAAATGCCATGTCGTCTATGATGGCGTCGGCAAGGCGACGTTTCCCGCCTCGCTGGACTGCCTGAGGCCGTTCGGCGTCTTTGCGAGCTACGGATCGGCGTCGGGCGGCATCGAAGGGTTCAATCTCGCCTTGCTCGCCCAGAAGGGGTCGCTGTTCGCGACGCGGCCGACCCTGTTCACCTTTCTCAATGACCGCGAGCGGCTAGAGACCATGGCGCGTGAATTGTTCGCGGTCGTCGCTTCCGGCGAGGTCGAGATCCACATCGCCGAACGCGCGCCCTTGGCGGAGGCGGCCCGCATCCACACCGCGCTCGAAGCGCGCAGCACGACGGCCTCGCTGGTCCTAATCCCCTGATGCGACGCCGGAACCCGCGCCTGACGCCCGTGCGCCTCTTTTCTTTTTGAAGACCGGCGGCGCTTGGCGAGTGGGAAGCGGACCTATATAGGACCTAGATCTATCGCGCGGGCGGACGCCGCCAACAGAGGCTTATTCATCCATGAGCGAACCGAAAACCCTCAAGAGGGCCGCCGACGGGCCGGCCGTGAAGGAAGAGGGCTGGTGGGAAACGATCAAGGTTATCGTCGAGGCTCTGATCATCGCGCTCGTCGTGCGAACGCTGCTGTTCCAGCCTTTCAATATCCCCTCGGGCTCGTTGATCCCGACCCTGCTCGTCGGCGACTATATCTTCGTCTCGAAATACGCCTACGGTTATTCGCATTTCTCCCTGCCAGGGTTTCTCGACCTCGTTCCCTCGGCGATGCCGGGCCGCATTTTCGCCTCCCAGCCCAAGCGCGGCGACGTCATCGTCTTCAAGCTGCCGCGCGACGGCGAGACCGACTACATCAAGCGGCTGATCGGCTTGCCGGGCGACAAGGTTCAGATGATCAAGGACCGGCTCTACATCAACGGCCAGATGGTCGAACGCGAGCCGCTGCCTCCCTATTCGGCGACCGGCCGCTTCGGCACGACCGAGGAGGTTCCGCATTACCGCGAAACTCTGCCCGGCGGGGTGAGCCACGAGATCATCCAGCTCGATGGCGACGCAAATCCGATGCCGTACACCGCCAACACCGACGTCTACGACGTGCCGCCCGGCGAATATTTCTTCATGGGCGACAATCGCGACAATTCGAGCGACTCGCGCGTGCCTCCCGACAAGGGCGGCGTCGGCTACGTGCCGTTCGTGAACCTCGTCGGCAGAGCCGAGGTGATCTTCTTTTCGGTGGACGACGCGCCCGCCTGGCAGTTCTGGCGCTGGCCGTGGACGGTGCGCTGGAACCGCATGTTTCATGTTGTGCGCTAAGCGGACTGCGGGAACGGGCCAGGAGGCCATAATCGGCGCGGACGCATGAGCAGGAAGGCCAAGGCGGAACTCGCGGCGCTCGAGGCGCGGCTCGGCCATCAGTTCCGTGACCACGACCTGATGGCTCGCGCGCTCACTCATCTCTCGGCCCCGGCTGCGGGCGGCCATGGGCGCGCTCAATCCTATCAACGCCTGGAATTTCTCGGCGACCGGGTGCTCGGCGTGATTGTCGCGCATATGCTGTATGACGCCTATCCCCAGGCGAGCGAGGGGGAGCTGTCGATGCGTCTCGCCAAGCTGGTGCGCCGCGAAACCTGCGCCGCGGTGGCGCAGGAATGGGATGTCGGCCCGCATGTCGTCATGGGGCAGGGCGAAGCGCGCGCCGGCGGCCGCAAGAAGGCTGCTATCCTGTCGGACGTGTGCGAATCCATCATCGGCGCCGTCTATCTCGATGGCGGCTTCGACGCGGCGCGCGATCTCGTCGCGCGATCGTGGCGTGAGCGCATGAGCGCGGACATAGAGCCCGAGCGCGATGCCAAGACCGCAGTGCAGGAGTGGGCGCAGGCGCGCGCGCTCGCCGCGCCGAAATACGTCGAGGTCGCGCGAAGCGGCCCAGCCCATGCGCCGCACTTCGTCATGCACGTCGTCCTCGACGGCTACCAGCCGGAAGCTGGCGAAGCCAGCTCGAAACGGGCCGCCGAACAGGCGGCCGCACAAGCCTTTCTCGCCCGCTGGAGCGCCACATGAGCGAAACCCGTTGCGGTTTTGTCGCGCTGATCGGCGCGCCGAACGCCGGCAAGTCAACTCTCATCAACGCGCTCGTCGGCTCGAAAGTGTCGATCGTCTCCCGCAAAGCGCAGACGACGCGCAACGCCGTGCGCGGCATTCTCGTCGAGGGCCCGGCGCAGCTTATCTTCGTCGATACGCCAGGACTGTTTGCGCCCAAGCGGCGGCTCGACCGGGCGATGATCGCCTCCGCCTGGGGCGCGGCGGGCGAGGCGGACGCGCTGGCGCTGCTGATCGACGCGCGGCAGGAACTCGTCGCGGCCGGAAAGTCCGAAGCGCAGGGCGGCGCTGAATTGAGCGAGCCGGTCAAGGCGATCCTGGCGACCTTGGCCGGGAGCCGCGCGCCGAAGTTCCTCGTCCTCAACAAGATCGATCTCGTCGAGCGTCCGAACTTGCTGGCGCTCGCTGCAAGGCTGAACGGGGCGCTGACGTTCGACGAGACGTTCATGATCAGCGCCGCGACCGGCGATGGGGTCAAGCGGCTCAGCACAAAGCTGGCGGAGGTCATGCCAACCGGCCCCTGGCTCTATCCCGAAGACCAGATCGCCGATGCGCCGATGCGCTCGCTTGCCGCCGAAATCACGCGCGAGAAGCTGTTCGAGCGGCTGCACGACGAACTGCCGTACCAGACGACGGTCGAGACGGAATCCTGGAAGGATCTGCCCAACGGATCCGCACGCATCGAGCAGACCATCTATGTGACCCGCGAGAGCCACAAGAAGATCGTCATCGGCGAAGGCGGCCGCACGATCAAGGCAATCGGCGCCGCCGCGCGCAAGGAGATCGCCGAGGCCAACGAGACGCCAGTGCACCTCTTCCTGTTCGTCAAGGTGCGCGAAAACTGGCTCGACGACCCCGAGCGCTATCGCGCGATGGGGCTGGATTTCCCCAAGCGGTAGCGGGTCGCTGGAGTATCGGCGATCTCGTGGCGACGGCGTCAATATCGCCGCGCGCCTCGAAGGGGTTTTGCGAGCCCGGCAAGCCTATGTCGCCTCCGATGGAAGTCTGCGGCGGCGAAGCCCACCGAGCCGGAGGAGAAGGGTTCGGCGCGCCTCGCCGCCCTACAAGGCATCGACCGCAGTTGCCGTTTCAAAACGTGAGCAGAGCGCTCGCAGCAGGAATATTTCGCCGATCGGGTGGTCGAGGACGTCATCACCCGGCAGTCGCGCGCCGAGCGGGTGCTCGTGATCGCGCGCATTCAGATCTCCTCCCCGCCGATCGGTGACGACAAACTGACACACGTACGTCATCTGCCGCTGATTATAAGCCCCGCGTTGTAAGCCATCCTTTTTGAGGGGCAAGATGAGAACGAAATTGCTTTCCACTGTTGCGATGTTTGGCGTCGCGGCCGCTGTCGCATGGAGCGGTCCGGTCGCCGCTGATTCCAATGGCAACGGCCCAGACTTCGGTGGGCACGGCAACAACGGCCAACATGGCAAGGGCGAGGCGCGGACCGCGACCCCGATCAAGCATCTCGTGGTGATCTTCAACGAGAACCGCTCGTTCGATCACTACTTCGCCACCTACCCGAATGCGACCAATCCGTACGGCGAGCCGGCTTTCAAGGCGGCCCGGAACACCCCGCAGGTGAACAATCTGGCCGCAAATCCGCTTCTGCTCGTCAATAACGGCAACTACACCAACACCCTCAACGACCCCAACGAGGCCAATCCGTTCCGCCTCGACCGCACGCAGGCGAACACGGCTGACCAGAGCCACGCCTACACGGCCGAGGAAGAGGCCTATGACAACGGCAAAGCCGATCTCTTCCCGAAGTTCACCGGCAGCGGCACCTCGGGCGGCGCCGGAGCCTTCGGCACCAAGGGCCAGGTGATGGGCTATTTCGACGGCAACACGGTCACCGGCTTCTGGAACTACGCACAGCATTTCGCGATGAGCGACAATGCCTATACCGACACCTACGGGCCATCGACCCCTGGCGCGCTTGAAGTCTTTTCCGGCCAGACCAATGGCGCGAAGGTCGTCGTGGGTAACGCGTCCACGGTCAGCGACGGCGCTGGCGGCTTGACGCTAAACGGCGATACCGATCCGGGCTACGACGTGTGCTCGAGCACGACCAGCCAGGTCATGATGACCAGCAAGAACATCGGTGACCTGCTCAACGCGGCCCATCTTACCTGGGGCTCGTTCGTGGGCGGCTTCAACCTGCAAACGGTCAACGCGAACAAGACCACGGGGTGCAAGCGCAGCACCAATTCAGCCATCGTCGGCACCGTCAGCGATTATGTGCCGCATCATATGTGGTTCCAGTACTTCACTTCGACCGCCAATCCGACCCACGCCCGCCCGAGCTCAACCGAGGCTATCGGCTACAGCACGACGCAGGACGGAAAGGCTGACCCCGCCAACCACGCCTATGACCTGAACGACTTCTACGCGGCGGTGAAGGCCGGCAATTATCCGTCGGTTTCCTACATCAAGATGCCGGCGTATCAGGACGCTCACCCCGGCAATTCCGATCCGCTCGATGAGCAGCAGGGACTCGTCACTCTCGTCAACTTCCTGGAGCAGCAACCTGATTGGAAAGACACCGCTGTGATCGTCACCTATGACGACTCGGACGGCTGGTACGACCACGCTTTCGCCACGCCGACGAGCTCGTCGTTTAATGCGACTGCCGATCAGCTGAACGGTCCCGGCGTGTGCGGCAAGGGCACGCAGCCCAAAGGCCTCAACGGCCAGCCTGTGAACGGGCGCTGCGGCCCCGGTACGCGCATCCCGTTCATCGTGATCTCGCCCTACGCCAAGCAGAACTACGTCAGCCACGAGCGGCTCTCGCAGGCGTCCGTGGTGCGCTTCATCGAGGACAATTGGTTGCAAGGCGAGCGACTCGGCGGCGGCTCCTTCGACGCCAGCGCCGGTTCGATCACCGACATGTTCGACTTCAGCCCTGGCAAGCGTGACGACAAGCTCTTCCTCGATCCGTCGGAGGGCACCGTGGTTGCGACCGCCCCGGGGAAATCCCAAGGCCACGACTGATCGATCATGCTCAACCGCACATTCTTGTGGTTGCTCGGCGCCGGCCTCTCGGCCGGCGTCGTCTTCGCCGCCGAACCGCAAGTTTTGCCTGGCGAAAACCCACATCCCATCCATCTTGTCCGCCGCCCTGTCGCGCCCCTTTCCGCCATGGCGCAACTTGGCCGACAGATATTTTATGATCCGAGCCTGTCGTCGTCGGGCAAGCTGTCCTGCTCCTCGTGTCACAGTCCGGATCATGCCTATGGCCCGCCGAACGACCAGTCGGTCATGCTCGGTGGCCCGACGCTGACGCGGCAGGGCGCGCGCGCCGTCCCCTCGCTGACTTATCTGGAACGGCAGCCGGAGTTCGCCATCGGACCGGATGATCCGGAAGTTGAGAACGTAAATCTGGCTGCGATGGCCGCGGTCGCCAAAACCGCGACCCGCGCGCAGAAGACCGCGACGCAGACTTCGGAAAGCGCTGCGAACATGGTTCCGCAGGGCGGCATGTTCTGGGACGGCCGCGCCAACACATTGCAGATGCAGGCGGCCGTTCCTCTGCTCGACCCGCGCGAGATGGACGGCGGCAGCATCGAAAAGGTGGCTGAGAAACTGCGCCACGCGCCGTATGTGGAAGGTTTCACGGGCCTGTTTGGCAAGAACATTTTCCGAGACCCGCAGATGCTGGTGTCGGAGGCGATGTTCGCGGTCGCGCGTTATGAGATCGAGGAGCCGAGCTTTCACCCCTACACGAGCAAGTACGATTATTGGCTGGAGGGCAAGGCCCGCTTCAGCGAGAGCGAATTGCGCGGTTACATATTGTTCAATGATCCGGACAAGGCCAATTGTGGCGGCTGCCATCTCTCGCAGCCAAGCGCCGATGGATTGCCGCCGCTCTTTACCGATTTTCAGTTCGAAGCCTTGGGCGCGCCGCGCAATGCAACGCTCACGGACAACCGGGACCCGCAGCATTTCGATCTCGGGGTTTGCGGACCCATTCGCAGCGACATGGCCAACCAGACGCAATATTGCGGCATGTTCCTCACGCCGTCCTTGCGCAACACTGTCATGCGCCACACGTTCTTCCACAACGGGGTGTTCCACACGCTGCAGGAAGTGCTCGATTTCTACAATTTCCGAGACACCAACCCGGAGAAAGTCTATCCACGCGCAGCTGACGGGACGGTCCAGAAACTCAACGACATTCCGGTGCAATATCAGGCCAATGTCGACGTGAGCGATCCGCCTTTCGACCGGCATCTCGGCGACACGCCCGCGATGACGGCGCAAGAGGAAGCCGACATCATCGCGTTCCTAAAGACGCTGACCGACGGATACAAAGAAACAAAGCTCCCTGGCGACCAATGACCCTCGCCAGGGTTTTCCCGACCTGACCGCTGCCTGCACCCCGGCGGGCGGCGGGGCCGGCGGTCCTCAGGGCGCAGCGCCGCCTCCCGGCGCCGCCGCCCGCCCTTTGCCTAGCGCCGTCGTCATCGCCGCAATCCCCCCGATGCTGCCCAGTTGCATCGTCTCGACCGCGCTGCTCGGCACGATGACGATCGTCGCGTTGTCGCGTTTCAGCCCTTCGTAAAGCATGTTCATCGCGCGCAGATGGAAGGCGGTCGGATTGTCGGCGTATGTCTTCGCCGCCTCGCCGAATTTTTCCGCCACCTGGCGCTCGGAATCGCCGAGAATCACGCGGGCCTGACGCTCGCGCTCCGCCTGAGCCTGCATCGACATCGCATCCTGCAGCGCCGGCGGGATCAGCACATCCTTGACCTCGACGGAGATGACGTTGACGCCCCAGGGCTCGGAGCGCGCGTCGATGATCCGCTGCAACTCGACGCTGATCCTTTCGCGCCCTTCCAACATGTCGGCGAGCAACGTCTTGCCGATGACGTCGCGCAGGGCCGTCTGGGCGGCCCAGTTGATGGCGCCGCTGTAGTCGGCGACGTCGAGCGCCGCCTTCCTGGGGTCGACCACTTTCCAGAACAGCACGGCGTCGACGTCGACCGGAACGGTGTCCTTGGTCAGGGTCTTCTCGGCGCGGAACGCGCTGGTGACCACCCGCGTGTCGATCCAATAGGCGACGGTCTCGATGATGGGGACGATGAAGAACAGGCCCGGCCCCTCGAGCGTGCGGAACCGGCCGAGACGAAGCACGACGGCCCGTTCCCATTGGTCCGCCACCTTGACGGAATAGGCGACGATGAAGCCGACCACCACCGACCCGAGGCCGATCCACGCGCCATGGCGATAGTCGTAAGGGGGGGCGGTCAGGTAGGCGAGAGCCCAACCGAACGCCACGATGATGACGAACAGCAGAGCGGGCAACGCGTTGGGTCTTCTCATGCGTTTCCTCCTTTTTCCCGGGCGTAGTCGCCCCGCGGCGCCCCATTTTCGCACGTCGTCCCCGTCGGCGCTCGCATGTTCGCCGACACGAGCCACAGTTGCGGCGCAGCATCGAGGCGGGCATGATCGCCTCGCCGCAAGACCGGAATGAGCCCAATATGCAATTCAGCCTCAGCTCCGTCGCCGCGCGCCTGTTTGCGCCGACGCGTGAAGCGCTTGCAGTGTGGGGCGTCATCGTCTTCGCGGCTTCGCTCGCTCTGTTCCTATGGGGTCACGGCGCGGCGCGAGACATCTACTTCGACGAGACCTGGTACGTTGCGACGGCGCGCACGCTGATCAAGTCGGGCGAAATGCTGCACCAGGAGCATCCGCCGCTCGGCAAGCTGCTGATCGCCAGCGGCATGGTGCTGTTCGGCGACGATCCGTTCGGCTGGCGCGCCACGAGCGCGCTGTTCGGCGCGCTGACGCTGGTTGGGACTCTGCTCTGGTCGTACGCGCTGCTGCGCAGCGTCGCGCAATCGCTGTGGGCGTGCGCCGTCACCGCGTTCGACTTCGTCGTCTATGTCCAGGCGCGCATCGCGATGCTCGACATTTTTCTCATGGCCTTCTGCGTGCTTGCGCTCGCCTTCTTCACCTTCAGCTTCAAGGAGAGGCGCTCCGAGCGCCGATCCTTCGTCTTCGCGCTGTTGATGGGCGTTTGCTTCGGCCTGGCGGGAGCGTGCAAGCTGTCGGGACTCTTCCCGCTGTTCGGCGTCGTGGCTGTTCGCCTGCTGCTCGGCCTATTGAAGCTCTGGCGCGTTCATTTCGAGGATCCCCGCGAGAGCGACTTCTTCACGCCCGAAGCTTGGCGCGCCTTGACCCCCGGCAAGTCGCTGCTCGCCTTCGTCGTCGCGCCGTTCCTCGCCTATTTCGCGACCTATGTGCCGCAAATGCTGCACGAAGGGACCATCCTTGAATTCTTCGCCTCGCAGCGGCGCATGATCGCCATCATGACGGGCGTGTCAGCGTCGCATCCTTATTCGAGCCTGTGGTTCCAGTGGCCGGCGATGACCCGGCCGGTGTGGTATCTCTTCCACATCGAAGGCGGGCCCGGCGCGCAATGGAGTGCGAACAATCCAGCGCAGGCGATCGTCGGCATGGCGAGCCCGCTCGTCCTCTTCGCCGGAGAGGCGGCGATCCTCGCAGCGGCATGGCGATGGATCGCGCGGCGCGACACCGACGGGATGATCGTCACGGTTGCGTTTTTCTCGCAATATCTGCCTTGGGCGCTCAATCCGAAGGGGCTCGAATTCTTCTATTATTATTTTCCCGCGCTCCTCAGCGCTGGACCGGCGCTGGCGTTGGCGTTCTTCCGGGGCTCTCAGCCGCGCCCCCTGGCCGCGGTGGGATTTCTCGTCGCGTCCGGCCTCCTGTTCGTCTTCTTCCTACCGGTGATGTCCGCCCAGTTTCCAGTCGACCCGGACGCGTTTTCCCGGCGCATCTGGTTCGACTTTTGGCGCTGAGGGAAGGGGGCTTCGCGTTTTCGTTTTGCGCGCGGGAACGCTAAACGGAGGCCCATGTCCCTTCGCGAGTCGACTTCCTCTCCTACCGCTCCAGCCCGCATAGGACGCTCTGACCCAGCCTTCTGGCGCATCACCGGGCCTTTGTTCGTCGGCGGCCTCGCAACGTTCGCAGTGCTCTATAGCGTGCAACCGCTGATGCCCGTCTTCGCGCGTGAATTCGCGGTTTCGCCCGCGATCGCCAGTCTGGCGCTCTCGGCGACGACCGGCGTGCTCGCCGTCGCGATGATCGCGGCCGGAACGCTGTCCGAAGTCTGGGGCCGCAAACGGATCATGGTCGTCTCATTGGCGGCGAGTTCGTTGGCCACCATGCTGACGGCGCTGGCCCCGAACTGGCCGGTCCTCCTGGCGCTGCGTGCGCTCGCCGGCCTCGCGCTCTCCGGACTGCCGGCCGTCGCGATGGCCTATCTCGGTGACGAAATGGACTCGCAGGCTCTCGGCCTGGCGATGGGGCTCTACATCGCCGGCAGCACGCTCGGCGGGATGAGCGGCCGTATTGCGGTCGCCGCGCTCAGCGATCTGGCGGGATGGCGCTGGGCGATCGCCGCGGCCGGCGCCGTGGGTCTGGTCGGTGCGGCGCTGATCGCGGCCGGACTGCCTCGCGGGCGCGAAGCGTCCCGCAGAGGCGCCAGCCCCGGCCTTCGAGACCTCGCCGGCACAATCAGCCGGCATCTCGCCGAACCCGGTTTGCGGCTTCTCTTCGCCGAAGGTTTCCTGCTGATGGGCGCCTTTGTCTGCGCTTACAATTACACCGGCTTCCGGCTCGCGGAGCCGCCCTTTTCGCTCAGCCAGACGATGATCGGCCTCGTCTTCGTGCTGTATCTGGCGGGGGCCGTCAGTTCGACAGTGATGGGCGATCTTGCTGGGCGTTACGGTCGCCGCCGCGTGCTGTGGATCGCGATCGCGATCGAACTCGCCGGAATCATCGCGACGCTGCCGAACTCCCTGCCTCTCGTCGTGGTGGGGATCGGCCTGATCACCTGGGGGTTTTTCGGCGCCCATTCGATCGCGTCGAGCTGGGTGGGCTTGCGAACGCAGACGGCGCGGGCGCAGGCGTCGGCCCTCTATCTGTTCTTCTACTATCTCGGCTCGAGCGTCGTCGGCTCATCGGGCGGAGTCTTCTTCCAGCGGCTCGGCTGGCCCGGCGTCGCCGGTCTTCTCGCGGCTTTGACGGCTTGCGCGTTGCTGATCGCGCTCCGACTTTCCAAGGTCCCGCCGCCGGCCCATCTTAGAGCGCGGTGAGGCGGAGCGGCGCGATGGAGTGGCGCGACGAAGGCATCGTCATCGGCGTGCGCCGTCATGGCGAGAATTCGACGATCGTGGAGGCGATGACCCGGGGCCACGGGCGCCACCTCGGTCTGGTGCGCGGCGGGCGGACGACGCGCTTGCAGAGCGCTTTGCAGCCCGGCAACAGCCTTGGCCTCGTCTGGCGCGCGCGACTCGACGAACATCTCGGCGCCTATGCGGTCGAGCCGCTGGTGATGCGGGCGGGGCGCTTCATCGCGAGCGGGCTCGCGCTTGCAGGGGTCGTCTATCTCGGCGCGCTGCTCCGCCTGCTGCCCGAGCGCGATCCGCACGAATCCCTGTTCGAGGCGCTGGAGCTGATTGCGGAGCGCCTCGACGAGGCGGAGGTGGCGCCGGCGCTGGTCGCGCGTTTCGAGGCGCAGGTGCTTACGGAATGCGGTTTCGCCCTGGACCTCGAGCGTTGCGCGGTGACGGGGACGCGCGAGGATCTGATTTACGTCTCGCCGAAGTCTGGCCGCGCCGTGAGCGCTTCCGCCGGCGCGCCTTGGCGCGACCGGCTCCTGCCGCTGCCGGCGTTTTTGCGGCCCGGCGCTGCGGCAGCCCCCGGAGCGCACGAGATCGCTGACGCCTTCCGCCTCACCGGACATTTCCTCATGCGGGATCTCTTCGCCCCGCGCAGCCTGCCATTGCCCGACGCGCGACGCGCCTTCCTCGCCGCCGCCGCGAAGGCGGAGAGCGAATAGCGGCGCGGCGAGACGCAGGGTGGAGGAGTATTTCAAAGCTCACTTGCTTATGCGTGATGTCTGCGATCGCCGCTGTATCTCCCGCACGAAATCGCTGAGGCCTTCTTCGCGGCATATTCAATTCAGATATTGCCCCGAATAGTCGCCATCTCGCTCAGCCGATGCTCAAGCCCGCAAGGCGCTGTGGCGAAACCAGATTTTGAAATGCCGCAGCGAAATTCAAGACCAGACGCAGCGTCCTGCCTTGGCCAGCCAAGGTCTTCGGAGGGCCGCCGTCTTTCTTTCGGCAGCAGAATGAATATTTAAGAATACAATATTGACTGACAAATCGCAGTCTGACGCAATATATTACAATAGAAACGTTTATTTGCGATCATTGTTCGCCGGCGTTCAGGTCATACGCAACAACTTGTCCACACAACGGACATATTTCTCCGCAAAAACCCGCGCAGATCGAATTGATCATAGGCACACGATACGTGCCGGCGGGGGACGACACTCCTCACGATAGCTAACGAAGGCGACCGGATCCTTCCATAACCTTAAGCCGCTTTTCAACGAAGGCGACGACGGGAGGAGTCTGTCTATGAAAAGCAAGGATGAGTATTTGAAGTCTGTCGTTATTGCGGCGGCGATTGCGTCCGCCTTTTTCACAAATGGTGCATGGGCGCATGGGGCCTTTGTGCCGTCTTTCAATTCCGAGACCAACGGGCAGGCGGCTTCCAGAGGTGGGTCCCATTCGCAAGCCCGAACAGGTAGCAGCGTGATCGCCGAGGCGGCCCATTGGATCGGCTCCCGCAACATGACGGGAATGGCGGGGCCCTGGTGCGCCGACGCTGTCTCCTTCTGGCTCCGTCGCACAGGCCATCGGCCGCTGGCGAACCGCATGGTGTCCTCGGCGCTGGCGTACGGTCCGCGGCTCCCTGGTCCTCAAGTCGGCGCGCTTGCGGTGATCGGCACCCGGCGCGGCTGGGCCGGCCATGTCGGCCTCGTCGAGGGCGTCGAGCCGAATGGTTCGATCCGCCTGATCTCAGGCAACTGGGGCCACCGGGTCGCCGAGTCGGTCATTTCTCGCCGCGCCGTCATCGCTTTCGTGCGAGTCGAATGAGGGCGTCTGCTTCAGCCGCCGATCGGCGCGAAGCGAATGATCCGGCAGGCTTCCCCTGCCTGGGCCGCCGGCGCGTGCGGCGGGCGCACCACCAATGCGTCCGCCCGCGCGAGCGCCTTCACGAGGGATGAATCCTGCGACGCGATCGGCGTCGCGAGGAAGACGCCGTCGTCAGCCCGCGTCAAGGTCGCCCGCATATAGTCTTGGCGCATGGCGTTGGCTTCGAGGCGGACGGCGAGCCGCGCCGGCTCGCTCGGATCGCCGCCGGCGTCCGGGTCGCCGACCAGGGCGCGCAGCAGCGGCCGCAAGAACAGCAACGCGCAAACGGTCGAGGATGTAGGATTGCCGGGCAGGCCGAGCACCTGCGTCGCGCCGAGCCGCCCATGGATCAGCGGCTTGCCCGGACGCATCGCGATGCGCCAGAACCCGAGCTCCATGCCGGCGCCGACCAGCGTCTTCTGAACCAGGTCGTAGTCGCCGACCGAAGCGCCGCCGAGCGTGACGAGAACGTCGGCCTTCGCCTCCTGCGCTTGGGCGACGCTTCGCGCGAGAGCCGCGGGATCGTCGACGGCGATGCCGAGGTCGATCGGCTCGCCGCCCGCCGCGGCGACGATGCCGGCCACCGCGAAATTGTTCGAAGCGACGATCTGCGCCGGCCCGGGCGCGTTTCCAGGCGCAACGAGTTCATCGCCGGTGGCGAGAATCGCGACGCGGGGGCGGCGGCGCAAAGGAAGCGTCGGATGGTTGGCGGCGGCGGCGAGCGCCACGTCGCGCGCGGTCAGCCGCTGACCGGCTTGCAGCAGGATCTCGCCTTCGCCGAAGTCGCAACCGCGCGTGCGGATATTGTCGCCTAGCGCGACGCGCTCGGCGAGCGTCACCGAGTTGCCATCGCGGCGCGCCTCCTCCTGGATGGCGACCGCATCCGCGCCCTCCGGCAACGGCGCGCCGGTGAATATGCGCGTCGCCTGCCCAGCCGCGAGCCGGCCATCGAAGGCGCGCCCGGCCGCCGCTTCTCCAACCACTTCGAGCCGAGCGCCGGCGCTTGCCGCGTCCGCGGCGCGCAAAGCGTAGCCGTCCATCGCGGAAATGGCGAAGGGCGGCTGGGTGCGCAGCGCGCGCATGTCGCGCGCCAATGTGCGCCCGAGCGCTTCGCTCAAAGGCGTCGCCTCTTCGGCCAGAGGCTGCGTTACCGAGGAGAGCACCCGCGCGAGAGCCTCCGCCACCGAAATCAAGCCGCCGCCGCTCATGTCGGTTCTCCCTCGGCGCGCCATTCGCCGGATTTGCCGCCCCGCTTTTCGATGAGCCGCACCCCCTCGATTCGCATGCCGCGATCGACCGCCTTCGCCATGTCGTAGACCGTCAGGCAGGCGACGGTGACGGCCGTCAGCGCCTCCATTTCGACGCCGGTTTGCCCGCGCGTCTTGGCTTCGGCGCGCACCACGACGCCGGGCAGCGCATGGTCGGGGGCAAGATCGACCGCGATCTTGGTCAAGGCGATCGGATGGCAGAGCGGGATCAACTCGTGCGTGCGCTTGGCCGCCATGATCCCGGCGATGCGCGCAGTTCCCAGAACGTCGCCCTTCTTGGCGTCGCCCGAAAGAATGAGCGCCAAGGTCTCGGGATGCATGACGACGCGCCCCTCGGCGATCGCAACACGCTCGGTCGACGCCTTGTCGGAAACATCGACCATGCGCGCCTCGCCAGAGGCGCCGATGTGGGTGAGGCCAGTCATGCGCGTTTCAAGCAAGTTTTGCTGGCCCTGGCAATGGCTCGCGTCCGGGCCGCCATTGCCTCCGCCTGCGGCGTCAGCTAATGCGGTTTCATGGTCCAGACGCAACTTCAATCCGGCCGCGAATGCGGAACCTGCGCCTTGTGCTGCAAGGTCTATCACGTTCCGGCGGTCGAGAAGCCGGCGGGGGTCTGGTGCCGTCATTGCCAGCCGGGCGTCGGCTGCGGGATTCATGAAACGCGGCCAGTCCATTGCCGGCAGTTCTTCTGCCTCTGGATGACCGATGCGAACGTGCCCGACGTCTGGAAACCGGAGCGTTCGCGTATCGTCCTGACGATCTTTCCCGCCAACGGTTTTCTCTACGCCCAGGTCGACCCGGGTTCGCCCCAGGCGTGGCGCAAGGAGCCTTACTATGGGGATCTCAGGCGGATGGCGAAGCGCCTGAACGCCCAAAACCGGCACGTGATCGTGTTCGTCGGCGACGTTGCGACCCTCATCATGCCGAATGAGGCCGTATCCCTGGGGAAAATGAGCGCCGAGGACAATTTCCACGTCGAACCCGCTTTCGGACCGAAGGGTCCGACCTACCGGGCGGTTCGGGCCACGCAACCCCCAACTCCCTGAGGCGCCTCGAAGACGCTTCAGGATGGGCGCCTTTGGGCGGCAAATCCGCGCACAACCAGCGTGATGCCTCTGCATTCACATTGGCTCAGCCTGGTCTTCAAGGCCCCCGGAGACCTGGCGCCGCGCAGCGCCACTGCGCCGTTCGTGGACGAGCCGGAACACCGCGGGCACGAAGAAGAGCGTGGCGATGGTCGAACAGATCAGGCCGCCGATCACGGCGCGGCCGAGCGGCGCGTTTTGCTCGGCGCTCAGCGCCATCGGCGCCATGCCGATGATCATCGCCAAACCCGTCATCAATACAGGGCGGAAGCGCGTGAAGCCGGCGTCGACCGCGGCCGTGAGCGCATCGGCGCCCTCGGCGAGCTTTTCGCGGGCGAAGCTCACCACCAGAATGCTGTTTGCGGTCGCGACGCCCATACACATGATTGCGCCAGTGAGAGCGGGGACGGAAAGCGTCGTGCGCGTGATGAACAACATCCAAACGATGCCCGCCAGCGCCGTCGGCAAGGCGCTGATGATGACGAAGGGATCGCTCCAGGACTGAAAATTGACGACGATAAGCAGGTAGATGAGCACGATCGCCAGCGCGATGCCGACATAGAGCTGGGAAAACGCGTAAGCCATGGTCGCGGTTTGTCCGCGCATCACGACGGTCGATCCAGGCGGCGCACTCGCGGCCGTCTCATCCAGGATCTTCCGGATGTCGCGCGAGACGGCGCCGAGATCGCGCTCGCTGTTCGTCGCGAAAATGTCGATGACCGGCTGGACTGCGTAATGCGAAACGACCGACGGACTTGCCGCGCGGCTGAGCCTGGCGACGCCGCCGAGGATTTGCGACGTATCGGCCTCGGAAGCTGGAATGTTCTCCAGGTTCGACGTCGAACTGAGCCAATACTGCGGGGTCTGCACGACGATTTGATAGGCGACGCCGTTCTTCGGATTGATCCAGAATGTCGGCGCGAGTTTGAAACTGCCCGACAGCGAGTCTTGCATGCTCTTGGCGATGTCGCCCTCGGTGAGACCGATAAGCGCCGCCTGCGCGCGGTTGACGTCGACCTTGAACGTCGGATTGTTGAACGCCTGCTGAATGCGCGCGTCCGCAATGCCGGTCACCCGGGCGATCCGCTTCAATAAGGCGCTGGCGTAGTCGCGGTCCTTGATCTGATCGGGCCCGACGATTTGAACGTCGATCGGCGACGGCAGGCCGAAATTGAGGGTCTGCGAGACGATGTCGCCGGGAAGAAACGCGAAGGTGGAACCGGGGAACGATCTTGGCAGGGACTCGCGCAGCCGCTTCACGTAGGCGTCCGAGGCGCTGCGATGCCCGGGATTGAGCGTGATCAAGATGTCGGCGTCGCTAGGCCCGACCGTGCCGGAATTGTTGTACGCGGAGTTGATGCCGCTGAGCGGCAACCCGATGTTGTCGACGATCGGGCCGAGTGCGTTGGGAGTGATCGTCCTGCGGATGACGTCCTCGACCCGACTGCATAACCGCGCGGTCTCCTCGATGCGCGTTCCGGTTGGAGCACGCACGTGAAGCTTGAGCTGAGCGGTCGCGACCGGAGGAAAGAAATTTTCTCCCAGGAACGGGGACAGCGCGAACGAGCCGCCGACCGCGATCAGAAAGCCGACAATAAAAACCCAGCCCGCGCCGACCGCGGCTGTCACGAGCCGCCGATATCCCGCTCGGGCGCGTTCGAAGCCACGCTCGAATCCGCGTTGAAGCAGGACCAGTGGATTGCGAGTCGGCGCCGGGCCGCCCCCCTCAGCGCGGCTTTCCTGACCGGCGAGGAGATAGAGCGCCATTGTCGAGACGAGGGTGCGAGAGAGGACGTACGAAGCCGAGAGAGCGAACACGACCGCTTCCGCCATCGGGCGGAAAAGGAAACCCGATACGCCGCCGAGAGTGAACATCGGCACGAACACCACGCAGATGCACAGAAGGGAGACAGTCGCGGGAACGACGATCTGGCGCGCTCCGTCCATGATCGCGCTCTCGATCTCCTTGTCCTGTTGGAGATGCCAGTTGATGTTCTCGATCGTCACCGTGGCGTCGTCGACGAGAATGCCGACCGCGAGCGCGAGGCCACCGAGCGTCATGATGTTGATGGTCTCGCCGAGCGCGGCGAGCGCGGCGATGGCGGCGAGGATCGCCAGGGGAATCGAAATCGTGATGATGAGCGTCGATCGCCAACTGCCGAGAAATACGAGGATCATCAATCCCGTTAGCGCAGCCGCGACGGCACCCTCGAATATGACCGAATTCACCGCCGATTCGACGAACGAGGACTGATCGCCCACCGCCTCCAGACGTAAGCTCGGCGGCAAAGTCTCACGCAGCTTGGGAAGCAAAGCCTTGACGCTGTTGATAACGTCGAGTGTCGAGGCCGATCCCGCCTTGAGGATCGTCATCAAAACGGCGTTGGAGCCGTTCACCCGCACCATATTGATTTGCGGCGGGCTCCCATCGTGCGCGTAGGCGACGTCACGAACGAAGATGACCGCGCCGTCTACGACGCGGACCGGCAAGTCGTTGAGGCCGGCGAGCTGGGTTGGAGAACCGTTGAGCGAAATGACGTACTCGAAATTGCCGACCTTTTCCGTGCCGACCGGCGTCACGATGTTCTGCTGACCGACGGCGCTGACGATGTCCTGAGCGGAGAGCCCATACGCCTCCAGCTTCCGCTGGTCGACGTCGATCTGGACCTCGCGAAACTTGCCGCCGTAGGGGGAAGGAATGGACGCGCCCGCAACGGTCGCCAATTGCGGACGAATAAAATTTTGACCGGCGTCGAACAGTTGCTCCTGCGAAAGGGATAGGCTCGACAACGCCAATTGCAGAACCGGCACAGTCGCCGCGTTGAAGCTGAGCACATACGGTGGCGTAATTCCCGGCGGCAGCAGCTTCAAGACCGTCTGCGAAGCCGCTGTGACTTGCGCCAGCGCGGCGTTGATATTGACCTTCGGTTGGAAGAACACTTTTACGACGCCGTATCTCGGCAAGGACTGCGATTCGATATGCTCGATGTCGTTGACCTGAGTGCTCAGAGTGCGCTCGTAATAGTAGATCACGCGCTTCGACATATCGTCGGCGGGCAGGCCGTCATAAGTCCACACAACCGCGACGACCGGGATGCCGATATTGGGAAAGATGTCCGTGGGTGTCTTCACCCATGCCGTCACGCCAAAAATGACGATGAGGATCGCCATAACGACGAATGTGTACGGTCGGCTGAGGGCGATCCGAACGAGTGCGATCATCGTACGTGTCGCGCGAAAGGATTGCGCGCCGAAGTGCGCGCGACAGGGCGACCCAAACCCGCCGAGCGGCGGAGCCGCCACGCTGCATCCTAATAGCGATACCACCAAGCGAACGGGTCACGTATTAAATAATAATTTGGCGTTACATGACCGTTTGAACGATTAACCTTTTTGCGGGCGACGCTGGTCGTCAAGTTAAGGGGACGAGGGAACACGATCCCATCGCCAGCCATGGACAGGCTTGAGAAAGCCCCGCAAGCCTGAAACATTGCCGGACTTGTTTCCGCGGAGGCCTCCATGCCTCAGCCCGCCGTCCGCTTACCCCAGGAGACCACGCAATGAACGACGTCGCAGCCCATCTCGCTCGCGCCATCGAGCAGGGGCGAGGCCTCGCCGAGGCCGACCTCGTGCTGAAGGGCGGCCGCATCTTCGACCTTGTCACTGGCGAACTGACCAAGAGCGACATCGCGATCACTGGCGACCGGATCGTCGGAACGCACGGGGAGTATCGCGGTGCGATCGAGATCGACGTCGCCGGCAAGGTCGTCGTTCCCGGCTTCATCGACACGCATTTGCATGTCGAATCGTCGCTCATCACGCCGCTCGAGTTCGACCGCTGCGTGCTGGCGCATGGGGTCACGACGGCGATCTGCGATCCGCACGAGATCGCCAATGTGCTCGGCGCCGCCGGCATTCGCTATTTCCTCGACGCCTCGATTGCGACGGCGATGGATCTCAGGGTCCAGCTTTCGAGCTGCGTGCCGGCGACCCATCTGGAAACCTCCGGTGCGCGCCTGGAGGTGGAGGATCTGCTGCCTCTGGCGAGCCATCCCAAAGTGCTGGGCCTCGCCGAATTCATGAATTTCCCCGGCGTCCTTGCGCGCGACCCCGCCTCCATCGCCAAGCTCGCCGCCTTCCAGGGACGGCCGATCGATGGCCATTCCCCGCTGCTGCGCGGCCTCGATCTCAACGGCTACCTCGCCGCCGGCATTCGCACCGACCACGAGGTGACCAACGTGCCCGAAGCGTTGGAGAAGCTCGCCAAGGGCATGCAGATTTTGGTGCGCGAGGGTTCGGTCTCGAAGGATCTCCACGCCCTTGCGCCGATCATCACCGAGCGCCATTCACCCTACATCGCCTTCTGCACGGACGATCGCAATCCGCTCGACATCGCCGAAGAGGGCCATCTCGACTTCATCATCCGCACCGCCATAGCGCTCGGCGCGCCGCCGCTCGCCGCCTATCGCGCCGCCAGCATTTCGGCCGCGCGCATCTTCGGCTTCAAGGATCGCGGTCTCGTCGCGCCCGGCTGGCGGGCCGACCTCGTCGTCGTCGACGATCTCGAATCGTGCGCCGTTTCGCGCGTCCTGACCGCAGGAAGGATCGTTGGCGAAGACCTTTTCGCAAGCCGGGGTTCGATCGCCCCAGTCGGCCGCGGTAGCGTCAAGGCGCGGCGCGTCTCGGCGGCGGATTTCGTGGCGCGCGGGCAGGGACCCTCGACCCAGGCGATCGGCGTCATTCCGGGCAAGATCATCACCGAGCGCGAGCCGGTCGTGTTGCCCTTCGCCAATGGCCTGAGGGGCGTCGATCTCGACCAGGACTTGGTCAAAGTCGCAGTCGTCGCGCGCCACGGCGTAAACGACAACATCGCCGTCGCCTTCGTGCGCGGCTTCGGCATGAAGCGCGGCGCGATCGCCTCGTCGGTCGGCCACGACAGCCACAACATCACCGTCGTCGGCGCGAACGAAGAGGACATGGCGGTCGCGGTCAACCGGCTGATCGAGATCGAGGGCGGCTTCGTCGTCGCGGAGGGCGGACGCGTGCTGGCCGAACTCGCCCTGCCGATTGCCGGGCTGATGAGCCTCCTCAGCTTCGAGGAGGTCCACAAGGCGCTGATCCCGCTGCGCGCGGCCGCCAAGAGCCTGGGCGTCGTGCTCGCCGAGCCGTTCCTGCAAGTGGCGTTCCTGCCGTTGCCGGTGATCCCGCACCTCAAGATCACCGACAAGGGCCTCGTCGACGTCGACAGGTTCGAGTTCGTGCGGGATTAGAGGCTAAGGAAACTGGTCCGCCGCGCGCGTGGCCGAATAGTTGAAGACGATCGCCAGCAGGAGCCAAGAGAGGATCATCAGCGAGCCTCCGATCGGCGCCGCGAAGGGAAACAGCCGCGCGCCGGAAAAGGCGCGGGTGGCGAGATCGGCAGAAAACACAATCGTGCCGATCGCCAACGCAAAGCCGCCGATGAGCAGAACGCGCGGGCGGGGCCGCTGACGCGCGTGCGCGCTCGCGCCGAGCAGGGCCGCCGCGTGCAGCACGAGAAACATGGAGGCGGTCGTCGCCAAATCGCCGCCGCCGGCATGCTCACCCAAGGCCGCTATGGCGACTCCGGCGGCGCCCATCAGCGCGGCGAGCGTGGCGAGGGCGTCGGCGACGCGGATCAATGGCGGCTCCCTTAGAATGGATTGCGAATTGCAGACGTGCGGATCCGCGCCGGGCTGTCAAGACCGCGATATGTCGCAGCGTAATTCTCATGCAAATATACGGAAACGTGACCACTTGGCCCAGCAGGTCGGTCGCCCGCGGCCGATATTTCGCCGCAGGTCGTCAGTATTGATGGCGCCAATTGGCGCGAGATCGAACTTTTTGCGTCGTTCGTCGTTATAGCGCTTGCATGCGTCGCCGCGTAATTTGCGCGCGCGGGGCGGGGCCGAGGGAAAAACTATGAGTCGTTTGAGGAAGCGGTCGCTCCGCATGGCCTTCGCCACCATGCGCGCCGGAGCGGATGCGGCGGTCACGATCGCCGTGCGGACCCACCAGCTCACGACCCCCGACCTCAAGGGGACGAGCGCGCAGGCGCGCGAGGCGCGCCGCATGGTCGAAGAAAAGGTCGTCGCCGCCTGCGAGGGCGCCTTCGCCGCCCAAATGGCGTGGGGCGCCTTCATGATGAAAGCCGCGTTCGGCGGCGTGCGCACGGTCGAGGACGCCGCGCTCGGTCTCGCTGGCGTGGCCGAGGCGGCAGTCGCCCCCGGGCGTCGCACGGTGCGGGCGAATGCGCGGCGCCTTACCAGCCGCGCTGGCCCAGGCTAAGTTCCGGCCCGCGCCACGGAGCCGAAAGCCGCCATGCACATTCTGCACGCCCTTCACCATTTCGTCTCGGATTACGGCTACGTCGCCGTTTTCGTCCTGGTCGCGCTGGAGAGCGCTGGCGTGCCGATGCCGGGCGAAACGGCGCTGGTGACCGCCGCCGTTCTCGCCGGCCGCGGCGATCTCCACATCGCCCTCGTGATCGCGTGCGGCGCGGCGGCGGCCATTCTCGGCGACAACGCCGGCTATTGGGTCGGCCGCGAATTCGGCTTTCCCCTGATTTACCGCTACGGACGGTACATCCGCGTCGACGAGGCGCGCCTCAAGCTGGCGCAATATCTGTTCCAACGCCACGGTGGCAAAATCGTATTTTTCGGCCGCTTTGTCGCCGTGCTGCGGGCGTTCGCCGCCTTCCTCGCCGGGGTCAATCACTTGCCCTGGCCGCGGTTTCTCGTCTTCAACGCGCTCGGCGGCATCGTTTGGGCGACCATCTTCGGGCTGGGCGGCTATTTTCTCGGCCAAGCGTTCGAGCACTACGCGCGACCGGTCGGCGTAACCGCGCTCGTCGTGGCGCTGATCGGCGCCGTCGCCGCCAGCCGCTTCATCGCCCATCACGAGAAGCTGTTGCTCGCAAAAGCCGAAGCGGCGTTGCCGGGACCGCTCGTCGCGCCGCAGTCGCGCTAGGACCAAACCCCCGGCGGCCTGCGGGCGAACCAGGGCTTCGCGCGCTCCAACTGGGCGGCGAGACGAAAGAGCGTCGCCTCGTCGCCCCAGCGCGCGACGAAATGCATGCCGATCGGCAGTCCCGCCGCGTTCCAGTGCAACGGCAGAGACGCCGCCGGCTGGCCGGTCACGTTGAACAGCGGCGTATAGGGAATGTAGCTCAGCGATTTCTGCGCCAAGAGCTGCGCAAGCCCGGTCAGCTTGACGAACCAGCCCGCGTGCAGGCGCCCGAGGATCTCGAGCAGCGCCGCCTGCGCGGGCGGGGGATTCATCGCGCCGACCAGGGCCGGCGGGGCGGCGAGGGTCGGCGTCAGCAGGATATCGTAGTCGGTGAAGAAGGCGCCGACCGTTCGCGCCCAGTTCTGCAGCGTTCGCGCCGCGCCCGCATAGTCGGCGGCGCTCCAGGATTTGCCGAGCAGGCTGATGAGATAGGTCGAGGGCTCGAAATCGGCGAATCCGAGCGACCGTCCGACGAGGCGCTCGGTCGCCTCCACGTCGGCCCGCGTCTCGCCTGCAACGATCTTCAAGAAGGCGAGGATCAGCGGCTCGCGATCGAGCGGGGGCGTCGCCTCGACGACCTCGTGGCCAAGCTCCTTTAGTAGGGCGACGGTCGCCTCCACTCCCTCGACACAGTCGGGATGAACAGAGGGCGCAAAGAACGGAGAGGTCGAAAACGCAATCCGCAATCGGCCCGGTGGGCGCCCGACCTCCTCGAGATAGGGCCGCTCAGGCGGCTTGATTTCGTACGGCGCGCCGACGTCGACCCCTTGTGTGGCGTCGAGCAAGGCCGCGCTGTCGCGAACCGTGCGGGTCACCGCGTGGCCAGCCGAGAAACCGCGCCAGATTTCGCCGGCGCCAGGGCCGTTCGGCGTGCGCCCGCGGGTCGGCTTGAGGCCGAACAAGCCGCAGCAGGAGGCCGGAATGCGAATCGAGCCGCCGCCGTCGGTGGCGTGCGCCATCGGGGCGAACCCCGCCGCCACCGCGGCCGCGGCGCCGCCGCTGGAGCCGCCGGGGCTGTGGTCGGGGTTCCAAGGATTGCGGCACGGCCCCAGCGCCTTCGATTCGGTGACCGGGGCGAGGCCGAACTCGGGCACATTGGTCTTCCCAACGAAAACGAGGCCGGCTTTACGGTATCGCGCGATAACCTCCGCGTCGATTTCGCGCGGGACGCCGACGAGCCGGCGGTTGCCTTGGCTCATCGGCGCGCCCGCAACCGGCGCCATCAAATCCTTGATGAAGAACGGCACGCCCCCAAACGGTCCGCTGAATGCGCCGGCCGCCGCTTTGCGCGCGCTCTCGTAGAGCTTCCAGACGACCGCGTTGAGACGAGGATTGTCTTTCTCGACGCGGGCGATCGCCTCTTCCAGGAGTTCCGCAGGCGTCACCTCGCCCTTGCGCACCAGCTCAGCGAGACCGAGCCCGTCATAATCGGCGTAGTCCGCAAAGCCGCCCAAGTTCGCCCCTTCGGAAAGCGCGCCCGTTCGCGAGCCGCCCGCGGCGCGATTGTCGGGGGAATCGCCGGCGCCAGCAACCCAAATCGCGCGCGCTGACGCGCACAGAGCCGCAATTTGGTCAAATGAACCGTCCCTTTATGCGCGACGTTTGCCTTGCGCGGCGAAGCGGCTATTGTCCCGCGCGCCAAGCTGGGGAGCAGGCAGGATCAACGTTTGGATGAACACGGACATTCGCATAGCGCTCGACGCCATGGGGGGAGACCATGGACCCTCGGTGGTCCTGGATGCGGCGGCGATCGCGCTTGAGCGACGGCCGGACGTCGAGTTCATCATCTACGGGGATCAGAAGGCGGTTGCGCCGCTGCTGCGGGCGCGCGCGGCGCTGGCGCGCAAGTCGCGATTCGTCCATTGCGACGTCGCAATCAAAATGACGGACAAGCCCAGCCAGGCGCTGCGCTCCGGACGACGCTCATCGTCAATGTGGATGGCGATCGAGGCGGTGAAAAAGGGCGAGGCGGATTGCGTCGTTTCGGCCGGCAACACGGGGGCGCTGATGGCGATGGCCAAAGTGTGCCTGCACACGATGCCGCTGATCGAGCGGCCGGCGATCGCGGCGATGTGGCCGACGGTGCGAGGCGAATCGATTGTGCTGGACGTCGGCGCTTCGATCGGCGCGGACGCCGAGCACCTCATCGATCTGGCGATCATGGGCGCGGCCATGGCGCGCATTGTCTTCGACATTGACAGCCCGACGGTCGGCCTTCTCAATGTCGGCGTCGAGGAGATCAAGGGCATCGAGGAGGTCAAGACGGCCGGGCGGGTCCTGCGCGAGACGGCGCTGCCTCATATGCAGTATCACGGCTTCGTCGAGGGCGACGATCTCGGCAAGGGAACCGTCGACGTGATCGTCACCGAGGGCTTCACGGGCAACATCGCGCTGAAAACCGCCGAGGGCACCGCCAAGCAGATCGGCCAATACATCCGCGACGCGATGGGCCATAGCTTGCTGTCGCGCCTCGGTTATCTCCTCGCGCGGGACGCCTTCCGGGCCCTGCGCGAGAAAATGGATCCAGGCAGGGTCAACGGCGGCGTTTTCCTCGGGCTTGACGGCGTCGTCATCAAGAGCCATGGGGGCGCGGACGCTGAAAGTTACGCTGGCGCAATCGAGGTCGGCTACGACATGGTGCGTCAAGAATTATTGGGGAAGATTCGCGATATGATCGCTCAAGCGAACGAAGCGCGGACTCGCGCCGCGGCTCCCGCGGTCTCGTGACCTCATGCGCCCTTGGGAAGAACGCCGTTGAATACCGTCACCAAACTCCGCTCCGTCGTCAGAGGCATCGGCTCTTATCTGCCGAAGCGCATGATCAGCAACGCCGAAATGGCGACGATCGTCGACACCAGCGACGAATGGATCCAGCAGCGCACCGGCATTCGCCAGCGCCACATCGCGGCGGAGGACGAGACGACCTCGACGCTTGCCGCCAAAGCGGCCGAGGCCGCCCTCGCCGACGCCGGGCTCACGCCGGCGGACATCGACCTCGTCGTCGTCGCGACCTCCACGCCGGACTACACCTTTCCCTCCGTCGCAACGCAGGTTCAGGACCGTCTGGGCATGACGCACGGAGCCGGATTCGATCTCCAGGCGGTGTGTTCCGGCTTCGTCTTCGCCGTGACGACGGCCGACAAGTTCCTCGTCTCCGGCTCGCATAAGCGCGCGCTGGTGATCGGCGCGGAGACCTTCTCGCGCCTGCTCGACTGGTCCGACCGCGCGACCTGCGTCCTGTTCGGCGACGGCGCCGGAGCGATTGTGCTCGAGGCGGTGGAGAGCGACGGCGATCTGCATTCGGCCGGGGTCATATGCAGCAAGTTGCGCTCAGACGGGCGACATCGCGCCAAGCTCTACGTCGACGGCGGCCCCTCGACCACCAAAACGGTGGGCCACCTCAGGATGGAAGGCAAGGAAGTCTTCAAGCACGCCGTCGGCATGGTCACCGACGTCATCCGCGCGTGTTTCGACGAGGCGAAAGTCGGCGCCGACGACATCGACTGGTTCGTGCCGCATCAGGCCAATCGCCGCATCATCGACGCCTCCGCCGACAAGCTCGGCCTTGCGCGCGAAAAGGTGGTCGTCACCGTCGATCAGCACGGCAACACCTCCGCCGCCTCGATTCCGCTGGCCCTCAACGTCGCTGTGCGCGATGGGCGCATCAAGAAGGGCGATCTCGTGATGATCGAGGCGATGGGCGGCGGCTTTACCTGGGGCGCCGCGCTGATCCGCTGGTGAGCGCCCTTCACCTAGGATTGGGGCACGCCTGAGAGACACGATGCTTGCGCTGGCGCGGATTGTCTCGGCGATCGAAGCTCGCGGCCTCGCCGCACGCGGCGCCTTTGCGCTCGAGGACGCCGACCGGTCGAACGGCCTCGACGGTATCGCCGCGATCGTCCTCGTCGGCGCCGCCGGCCCACAGGGCTGGGACGCCTTCGCAGCCTCGCCCGAAGCGCGCGATGACAAAGCCGATCCGCTTGATCGCTGGAGCCGCCGCGTCATCGATGCGCTCGCGGTCGAGATTGGCGCGAGGCCGCTCTTTCCCTTCGGCGGTCCGCCGTACTGGCCCTTCCAGCGCTGGGCGTTGCGCGCCGAAACGGTCCACGCCTCGCCGCTCGGCCTCCTGATCCATCCGGACTATGGCCTGTGGCACAGTTACCGCGGCGCGCTCGCCTTCCCGCGGCCAATCGCGATTCCGCCCCACGAAGTTCGCGCGAGCCCGTGCGAAACTTGCGTGTCCCGACCGTGCCTTTCCGCATGTCCCGTCGGCGCCTTCGCCACGAGCGGCTACGACGTCGCGGCCTGCGCCGCGCATCTGCGCAAGGAAGAGGGGAGCGCGTGCATGAGCGGTGGTTGCCTCGCGCGCCGCGCCTGTCCGATCGGCGCTGAATATGCGCAGCGGCCGGAGCAGGCGGGCTTTCACATGCGGGCGTTCTTGAGCGCGCGCGGATCGAGCGAATAGCGCGACAACGGGACCCTTGGCGGCGGCTCCACGGTCAACGGGCATCCGCCAGGAAAAACCGGACCATCTCAGCAGAGGCGTCGGGGCCTTTTGAATCCGCGAACGATCCGTTGGGATTTCCGCCAGACCAGGCGTGGCCGGCGCCGGTGATCCGCCAGAGTTCAACGACCGGAACGCCATCGGAGTCGAAGAACGCCGTGCTCGTGTACTGACGCGCGCCCGCGACACCTTTGCTATCGAGTCGATGAGGCTCGATCTCCAATTGCGAGCGAGCGACCTCGACGATTCGGTCGGCGTTCGCGGGATGAACCGTTCGGTCTCGCGCGCCATGAAACACGATCGTGCGGACGCGGGGCCTTTCATCCGACGCGACATTCAGCCTTTCAGTCGAGGAAATCTCCGCGGGCCCTCGCATCGCCGCGAAGGCGGACATCACATCATTCGCGGAGCCGTAAGCCAGACCCGAATGAACTCCGACAGCGGCAAAGAGGTCGGGATAGGTCTCGCCCATCACCGCCGCCATCGCGCCGCCGGCAGACAAGCCGGCCACGAATACGCTGCGGCGGTCGAGGCCGAACGCCGAGACGATGTCTCGCGTGAGACCCGCAATTATGGAGGGCTCCCCGGCGTTGCGGAATTGGTCGGCCGGATTGAACCAGTTCCAGCATGATGACGCATTCGCGGAGCGCGCCTGGCTCGGATAGGCGACCAAAAGACCGCGGGACTCGGCGATCGCGTTCATGTTCGTGCCGACAGCGAAATCGTTTGGATCCTGTTTGCACCCGTGCAGCATCACAATCAGGCCGCGTGGAGCGTCCGGCGCCGAGGCGGGAATGTAGAGTTTGTAATCGCGCGTCCCCGCCGCACATGTGAAGGATCGCGTCAGGAATTGCGCGCCTTCCGGAACTGCCGGAGGCTTAGTGGCATGCTTTGCATCCAGGAAGCCGGGCGACGCCAACGGGCCTTCGCGCAACGTCCGTAAGACCTCGCCCATCGGCTTTCGCGCGCGCGCTGAACGTTCAAGGGGCCGGAAGCCCGCGACGGCCCTCGCACTCGTCGGCGTGCCGGACGCAGGCTGCCCTTCACGGGAGTCCTTCTCGCGTTCTGGATCCCGCTCGATCAAGCGCAGCGTCGGATGCACCTTCAGATCATCGACCGGGCTATCCGAGGATGCTGTATCGTCATCGCTGATTTCGGGCCGCCCTGAAACGGCTTGCAGGATGATCTTCGTCGCATTCATAACGTTGTTCGCGCGAGTTGAGAGCGTGGCCAACCGCATGGCCTCAGCGAAATCGATTTTCATGAGCGTGTTCCTTTCAAGCGCGCTAGCGCCTTCTGCATTCTGGTCGCCGCGCCGAGCAGCTCTCTCGTCATGACCGGCCTTGCGCCTGGCATCCACGCCGAGCCGACGATTCTAACGTCATAGGGTCTATGTGACGGCGCCGCGTGGTTGGCCGGGACAAGCCCGGCCATGACGTGTGCGCCAACCCATTTGCAAATGGCGCTAGCCGCCCAGCTTGGTTCGCTGGGCTAGCGCCGCCTTGACCTCCGCGCTGGCTTGGAGCGCGCCGAGGACAGTTATGGATTCGATCGTCGCGAGGGCGAGTTCGGCGGTCACGTCGGGAGCAATGCGGGCGAGCCCGACTACCCTGACGCGAAGTTTTTCTCCCGCTGCCCTGATCGCTTCGAGATCGGCGCGACTGTAGTCCCGCAACCCAAGTTCCAAGGTGTGCCGTACGATCGACTTCGTAACGGTCTCTGCGTGCGTTGCGAGCAGGTTGCGAATTGCAGTCCGGATAAAGTCAGTGCGGTTGGAGTAGAATCCTTCCTGCACCAGCAGGTCGATGCGGCCGAGGTCGACATAGCCAAGATTGATCGTGATCTTTTCGGAATCGCCGCCTTTTTCGCGGGCTTGTTGGTTGCTGGCCACCGGGCTCTCCATCCGCATGGATGGTATATGGATGGCGAATCCCGGATTACAAGCACGCCAATCGGTCCGCTGTGAACTTAGGCGTCAAACTGGGGAACGCAGCCGGGTCGAGGAGCTAGGCGGTCATTCGCTGTTCCCGCTGGGCTGAGGACCACGATCCGGCCCCGGATCGCCGCCGGTGGCGGCTACGGCCAGTCTGGCGATGTAGTGGGCCCACCCTCGCGCGTGGCCGGCGCATTCCTCGGCGTTGGGCAGTCCGGTATGGGTCATGCGCAGCAGCGTGCCGCCGTCCTTGTCGATCAGGTCGATCTCGACAAGGCTGGACCCCGGCGGCATGGCCTCATTGCCTTCCCAACCGAAGCTGTAGGCGAGGCGATGGACCGGCACGACCTCACGGAAGGCGCCGCGTGCGTTGCGGACGCCGAGGCCTCTGACGAGATAGAGTCCGCCTTGGTGCGGCTCCGTGGTCGCCTCCGAGCCCATCCAGCGGAGGATTTTCTCCGGATCGGTGAGAAAGGCGAAGACGGTGGCGCAAGGCGCGGCGATTTGGGTCTCCCGCCGGACTATGAGCGCTTCGTTCATCGGAAGCCTCCTTGGTTATTGATAAGACGCTCGAGGGCGGCGCCGTTCGACATCGGCAGGCGGCTCAGGACGCCGGGAGGCGCGGGTAGGGCGTAGGGCCTCATCAAAGCATATCCGCGCCGAAGAGTTAACTTCGACACGAGTGGTGACAACCGATCGCGTCGCCCGCATGATCGGACCATGCAGCTATCGCAGACGCTTTCCTGGCTGGTCGACGCAGCCGGCGCCTCGCCGGACGCCGACCGATTCCTGGCCGAACTCGGCGCGCGACTGGTCGGGGACGGATTGCCGCTCTCCGGCGGCGCCCTGACGATCGCGGCGCCGCATCCGATCATCGCCCGCCGCACCTGGCTGTGGCGCTCTGAGACCGGCGCCGTCATCGAGGCTTTGGGCTTCGCGGGCGCAGGACTTGCGGGCGCTGGGTCGACCGGCGATGCGGGACGAGGCTGGCTGTCCGGACTCGGAGGCGGGCCAGTGCATGAGGATGCCGTCGGGCCGGGGCCAGACGGGCCTTTGCTCTGGTGGACCGGGCCGCGTCCGTTCAGTCCGGCCGAATCCGACCGCCTTCGCGATGTCGCGCGTTTCGCGTCGGCCCCGCTCGCCGCCCTGATGGCGCGGGCGACGCTGACCGCGGCCCTCGAGGCCTATCTCGGCCGGCGCAGCGCGGCGCGGG
The DNA here is from genome assembly GCA_036488815.1 of Roseiarcus sp. Taxonomy (GTDB): domain Bacteria; phylum Pseudomonadota; class Alphaproteobacteria; order Rhizobiales; family Beijerinckiaceae; genus Roseiarcus. The sequence goes on along the minus strand of DASXGX010000045.1, from coordinate 14,411 downwards.
TGCTGGCCGCTCCGCTGCGGCGCGGGGTCGGGGAGACCATTCGAGCGGCGTTGCTCTACGCCGACCTGCGCGGTTTCACCGCGCTGTCCGAGGCCGCGCCGCCGGCGGCGGTCATCGCCGCCCTCGACGCCTGGTTCGACCGCATTGCCGGCGCCGTGCACGCCTTCGGCGGCGAAGTGCTGAAATTCATCGGCGACGGCATGCTGGCGATCTTTCCTGTCGACCAAGGCTCGCCAGGCGCCGCCTGCGACGCGGCGCTCAGCGCGGTCGCCGCCGCACGGGCCGGAATGGCGCAACTCGACGCCGCGCGTCGAGAGCAGGGGGCGCCACCGTTGCCCTTTGGCGCGGCCGTGCATCTCGGCGATATCCTATGGGGCAATATCGGCGCTGCCGACCGGCTGGACTTCACGGCGATCGGCCCAGCCGTCAATCTGGTCGCTCGGCTGGAGCGGCTATGCCGGCCGCTCGATCGCGCCGTCCTGGTTTCGGGCGCGGTGGCCGCCGAAACCAAAATCGCTTTGATCCCGCTGGGAACGCATGCGCTGCGGGGCATAGCGTCCCCGTGCTCCGTCTTCACCGTGCAGGAGAGTTGAGCGCGCACTGAGGCGGATGATTTTATCCCTTAGTCCATCACCGCCGCATGATCGTCCGGCTTGGCCGCCGCCACGACCTTGGGGGAGCGGATGAGCGCCAGCAGCGGAAATGCGCAGAGGGAAACGAGCGTCATCAGCAGGAAGTCGTTGGAATAGGCCATCACCGCCGCCTGCTGCGTCACGAGCCCGTCGAGCGAAGCGAGATTGCCGAGGCTGCGGCCGGCGAGAAGCAACGCGTTGGGCATCCGCAAGGCGTCGTTGAATGGCGTGACGTGTTCGACCAACTGGCTGTGGTAGGTCGTCACCATATTGGTCAACTCGGCGATGACGACGGAGATGCCGACCGACGAGCCGATGTTGCGGATGAGCGTCCACAGCGCGGCGCCTTCGGTGCGCATCGCGCCGGGCAGCGTCGCGAAGGCGATGGTGTTGAGCGGCACGAAGACAAATCCGAGCCCGACGCCCTGGACGACCGAATCAATGGCGATCGTTCGAGCCGGGACGTCCTCATTCCAGCCGACCATCACCCACAACGAGCCGGTCGCGAGGATCAATCCGATCAGGATCAGGAGCCTGGCGTCGTATTTGCCCAGCAGTCGGCCGACGATCATCATCGCGAAGAACGTGCCGATTCCCCGCGTGCCGAGCAGGTAGCCGCTCGACAGCACGGGATAGCCGAGCAGGTTCTGAATGAACGGCGTCACCAGGGCCATCGTCGCCAAGAGAATGATGCCGATCAGGAACATGAAGATCAGCGCGATCGAGAAGTTCCAATCGCGGAAGATGCCCAGCGCGATGAAGGGACGCTTGGAGGTGAGCGAGTCGACGAAGAAGAAGTAGAAGCCGACGACAGCCAGAATGGCCTCGACCCAGATCTCGGTCGATTCAAACCAGCTCTGCTCCTGTCCGCGATCCAACATCATCTGAAGCGCGCCGATGCCGAGCGACAGCGAGAGAAAGCCGAACCACGAAAACGGCACGTCGCGCCGGGTCGCGCTCTCGCGCATGAAGACGGAGAGGCCGGCGACCGTCAGAATGCCGAACGGCAGGTTGACGAAGAAGACCCAGCGCCAGGTATAATTGTCGGTTAGCCAGCCGCCGAGCGTCGGGCCCATGATCGGGCCGAGCATGACGCCCATGCCCCAGATCGCCATCGCCGAGCCGCGCTTGGCCGGCGGATAGGCGTCGAGCATCACCGCCTGGCTGATCGGCACCAGAGCCGCGCCGAACACGCCCTGCAGGAGGCGGAAGCCGACCATCTCCTCGATGCCCTGCGCCACGCCGCACAGCATGGAGGCGACGGTGAACCCTGCGGTGCAGACGATGAACAGCTTCTTGCGGCCGAAGCGCGCGGCCATCCAGCCGAGCGGCGAGGTCATGATCGCGGCCGCGACGATGTAGGAGGTCAACACCCAGTTGACCTGATCCTGCGTCGTCGACAGCGAGCCCTGCATATAGGGCAAGGCCACGTTGGCGATCGTCGTGTCGAGCGCCTGCATGATGGTCGCCATCATCACGCAGACCGTCAGCATGGCGCGCACGCCGGGCGCCATCTGCTCGGCAGGCGCCTCGCTCATTGCCGCTTCGGTTGTTCGGCGCCGTCGAACCAGGAGACGCCCCAGGCCGTGAGATCGCTCCACAGTCCGCGCAGCGAGCGCGTGCGTCCGGTGTCGATCGACACGACCGCGCTCATGCCGGCGCGAAGGTTGGCGACATCCTGGTCGGGATCGAACGCGAAGCGCAACGGAACGCGCTGCACGACCTTGACCCAGTTTCCGCTGGCGTTTTGCGGCGGCAAGATCGCGAATTGCGCGCCGGTGCCGGGCGCGATCGACGACACCTTGCCGCGCCACTCCCGGCCGGGGAACGAATCGATCGTCACTGTCGCGGGCTGGCTCGCGCGCACGTAGGTCAGGTCCGATTCCTTCGGATTGGCGTCGACCCAGAGGCCAGTGTCCGCGACGACGGCGAAGACGGGCTGCCCGGCGGGAGCGACGCGGCCGAGTTCGATCTGATCGACCTGCGTCGCGACGCCGGCGATCGGCGCGACGACGCTCGCGTTGCGCAGATTGCGTTCGGCGTCCTCGACCTGGGCGGTGGCCTGCATGGAGTCGGGGAAGGTGTCGATCGTCGCCTCGAGCCCGCCGCCGAGCTTGACTTGCGTCGCCTCCTGCTGCTCGCGCACGAATTCGAGAATCTGCCTCGCCTGCACGAGCGCTGCGGCCGAGGTGTCCTGGTCGACCCGCGTCCCGGCAAGCGAATTGACCAGCGCGACCTTGCGATCATAGTCGGCCTGGCGCAGATCCACAGCCTGCTTGGCCATCTTGATCTGGTCTTCGTTGCTGGCGTAGGCGGCTTTCAGATTGGCGAATTCGATTTTGGCCGCGGCGAGCCGAGCCTTCGCGAGCGCCAGCGCGGTGCGGTAGGGCGCCGGGTCGATGTCGAACAACGGGTCGCCGACGGCGACTTTCTGGCCTTCGCGCACATGCACGGCGACGATCGCGCCGGAGACTTGCGGCGTGATCAACACCTTGTCGGCGCCGACATAAGCGTTGTCCGTCGAGACGTAGCGACCGCCCCCCAGCCACCACAGGAGTCCGAGCGCCACGGCCGCGATCGGCAACACGACGATCAGCACGAACCGCGCGAAACCGGAACGTCGCCGCGGGGCAGGGACGCTGGGCGGCTCGGCGACGGGCGCCGGTTTCACTGGAGCGTTCGGAACGCCGGCTGGATTGCGGTTCAGCGGCGTCGGTTCCGTCGAACGATCGCGCGGAGTAGAGGAAGGTTGCGACACGTTTACGATGCTCCGCTATTCAATTCGGTCTTGAGGTTCGATCGGATGCGCTCGAGCCCGGCGCGCATCGTGGCGATCGCGGCGTCGTCGAGGCCATTGAGCGCCCGCGCCATCACCGCTTCCCCCAGATGGTCGAGCCGCGCGAGAACCGGAGTCGCCTCCGGGGTGAGATAGAGTCGGTTGGTGCGCCGGTCCGCGGCGTCGTCGCGCCGCTCGACGAGACCGGAGGCCGCCAGCTTGTCGACGAGTCGCGCAAGCGTAATCGGAGCGAGGTCCAGCGCGTCGGCGAGTTCCCGCTGGGTGGCGCCCTCGGCGCGACGCAACTTCGTCAGCACCGCCCATTGCGCCCGGGTCATGTTCAGTTCACCTGCACGTTGATCCGAATAGGTGCGCAGCATGCGAGCCACGTCGGCCATGGCGAAACCCAGTTCGCGGGAAGGAGAAAGGGACATCGCGCCGGTGGCCTCGCTTATCATGTGCTGGCTTATAGTGCGGGCGGCCCGTGACGCAATTGATTTTGCGTCACGCTAGGGGAAAACCTTTAACGTCCGCCTCGAGCGAACGCGGAGGCGACGAGCGATGAGTTATAGCATAGTAACAAACGCGTGATCTCAGCTTCCGCGATACGTCGAATAGCTCCATGGCGTCACCACCAGCGGCACATGGTAATGCGCTGTCGGGTCCGCGATGGCGAACCGAATCGGCACGACGTCGAGGAACGGCGGCTCGGGGAGAGCCGTGCCCTGGCCGCGAAAATATTCGCCGACATGGAAGTTCAACTCGAAAGCGCCGATACGGACATCGGCGGGGCTGACCAGCGGCGCGTCGGTGCGCCCGTCCGCATTGGTCCGCACGCTCGCGATCAAGATCCGCCCGCCGTCTGCGCCGAGCGCGAAAAGGTCGATCGCGACGCCGCGCGCGGGCCCTCCGCGCGTCGTGTCCAGTACATGTGTCGTCAAGCCCGCCATGCGTATTCCTCATCAATTCAGGCCCAATTGGCCGATCGTTTTCGCCCTGGAGGGCAGACAATAGGGCCAACAGGCCGAATCGCCATGCGGAAAATGCATGAGTGGATCGCCCAGGTTAGGATTGCCAATTTTGAGGCGCCATGAGAGAGACTGCGCCGTTCAGAGGCCCGCAAAGTCTAGGAAAGGCGTGAGGGAGGCTGCATGACCGAGGATCCCAAGGGCGACGCCGCCGAGATGCGCGAATGGCTGGAGGCGCTCGATTCCGTCGAGGCCTTCGAAGGATTGGAGCGAGTCGACGAGCTGCTCGATTCGGTCGTTACGTCGGCTCGCCGCAAGGGGGCGCGACTGCCCTTCGCCGCCAACACGGCCTACGTCAACACCATCCATCCCCAGGATCAGGCCCAGCATCCCGGAATTCGCGAACTCGAACAGACGATCCGCCGCTACGTTCGCTGGAACGCGGCCGCGATCGTGTTGCGCGCGAATAAGGAATCCTCGGAGCTCGGTGGCCATATCGCCAGCTTCCAGTCGGCCGCGACGCTCTACGACACCGGTTTCATGCATTTCTGGCGCGCGCCCGACGATACGCACGGCGGCGACCTCGTTTATTTTCAAGGCCATTCCTCGCCCGGGATCTACGCCCGAGCCTTTCTCGAGGGGCGTCTGACCGAAGACCAGCTCGTCAACTTCCGGCAGGAGGTTGGCGGTCACGGCCTGTCCTCCTATCCGCATCCCTGGCTTATGCCGGACTTCTGGCAGTTCCCGACCGTGTCGATGGGGCTCGGGCCGCTGATGGCGATCTACCAGGCGCGCTTCCTCAGATATCTGCAGGGAAGGGGGCTCGCTGACACGACCGGCCGAAAAGTCTGGACGTTCTGCGGCGACGGCGAGATGGACGAGCCGGAATCGCTCGGGGCGATTTCCCTCGCGGGCCGCGAGAAGCTCGACAACCTGATTTTCGTCATCAACTGCAATCTGCAGCGTCTCGACGGCCCTGTGCGCGGCAACGGTAAGATCGTGCAAGAGCTCGAGGCTGACTTCCGCGGCGCCGGCTGGAACGTCATCAAGTGCCTGTGGGGCTCCAACTGGGACGAATTGCTCGCCAAGGACACCGCGGGCAAGCTGCGTCAGTTGATGGAAGAATGCGTCGACGGCGAATACCAGGATTTCAAGTCCAAGAACGGCGCCTACATCCGCAAGAACTTCTTCGGCCGCTATCCCGAGACCGCGGCGATGGTCGCCGACTGGAGCGATGACAAGATCTGGTCGCTCACGCGCGGCGGCCATGATCCCATCAAGGTCTACGCCGCCTACAAAGCCGCCGTCGAGCACAAGGGGCAGCCCACCGTCATTCTGGCCAAGACCGTCAAGGGCTACGGCATGGGCGAAGCGGGCGAGGGGCAGATGATCGCCCATCAGGCCAAGAAGATCGGCGAGCACGCCTTGAAAGCGTTCCGCGATCGCTTCCACATCCCGGTTTCGGACGAGGACCTTCACAAGCTTCCCTACCTGCGCCTCCCCGAGGACGACCCGGCGATGAAGTATCTGCGCGAGCGGCGCGCCGCGCTCGGTGGATACGTTCCCGCTCGTCGCCGCGTGGCTACGCCGCTCGAAATTCCTCCGCTTTCCGCCTTCGACGCCTTGCTTAAGCCAACTGCGGAGGGGCGCGAAATCTCCACCACGATGGCCTTCGTGCGCGTCCTGACGACGCTGTTGCGCGACAAGACCATCGGCTCGCGCATCGTGCCGATCGTGCCGGACGAGAGCCGCACTTTCGGCATGGAGGGGCTGTTCCGGCAGGTCGGCATCTTCAGCCAGCTCGGCCAGCTCTATCGCCCGCAGGACGCCGACCAGCTCAGCTACTACCGCGAGGATCCGAAAGGACAGATTCTCCAGGAAGGCATCAACGAGCCTGGGGCGATGGCCTCGTTCATCGCGGCAGGGACGTCCTATTCGACTTCCAACATGCCGATGATCCCGTTCTACATCTACTATTCGATGTTCGGGTTCCAGCGCATCGGCGATCTGGCGTGGGCCGCGGGCGACATGCGGACGCGCGGCTTCTTGATCGGCGGCACGTCCGGCCGCACGACGCTAAACGGCGAAGGGCTGCAGCACGAAGACGGCCACAGCCATCTCTTGGCCTCGACCATCCCCAATTGCGTCGGCTACGACCCCACCTACGCCTACGAACTCGCCGTCATCATCCAGGCGGGCCTCAAGCGGATGTACGCCGACAACGAGGACGTCTACTACTACATCACGACCCTCAACGAGAACTATCCGCATCCCGGCATGCCCGAGGGCGCCGAGGAGGGAATTTTGCGCGGCATGTATCGGCTGCGCGAAGTCGTGGCGAAGAAGGGCGGCCCTCGGGTGCGCCTGCTCGGCTCCGGCTCGATCCTGCGCGAGGTCGAGGCGGGCGCGGAGTTGCTGGCCAAGGACTTCGGCGTTTCGAGCGAAATCTGGAGCGTAACGAGCTTCACAGAGTTGCGGCGTGACGGGCTCGAGGCCGAGCGCTGGTCGATGCTGCATCCCGAGGAGCCGCGGCGCACGTCCTATGTCGAGCGGGCGCTCGGCAAAGGCGTCGGCCCGGTGGTCGCCGCCACCGACTATATGAAGGCGATCGCGGACGGCATTCGGCCGTTCGTTCCCGCCCGCTACAAGGTGCTCGGCACCGACGGCTTCGGCCGCTCGGACTATCGGCGCCAGTTGCGCTCGTTCTTCGAAGTCGATCGCTACCATGTCGCGGTCGCCGGTCTGAAGGCGCTCGCCGACGATCAGCTTCTGCCGACCAAGCGTGTCTCGGAGGCGATCGCGCTCTACAAGATCGATCCGGAACGGGCGAGCCCGACGCAGAGCTGAAGTCCCGCAATCCCTGGATATTGAGCTGGCCCGCGCGAAGGAGAGGCGTCCGTGGCGAAAATCGAAGTCAAAGTCCCCGATATCGGCGACTTCAAGGACGTCCCCATCATCGAGATCCTGGTGAAGCCGGGCGATACGGTGAAGGCCGAGCAGCCGCTGCTGACGCTCGAATCCGACAAAGCGACCCTCGACGTGCCGGCCCCGGCGACCGGCGTCGTCGGAGAGATCATCGCCAAGGTCGGCGACAAAGTCTCGATGGGATCGTCGCTGCTGACGCTCGACGAGGCGGGCGGCGCGCCCGCCGCCCCGCCTGCACCCGCTAGCTCGGCGCCGGCGGCGCCGCAACCGGCGGCTCCCGCTGCGCCAAGCACGCCCGAGGTCGCTGCAACGTCATCGGCGCCTGCGGCCGCCCCGGCGAAACCGGCCTCCGCCGCTCTGCCGGATTTTTCCGGCGTGTTCGCCGGGCCGGCTGCGCGACGCCTCGCGCGCGAACTCGACATCGACCTGACCACAATTCGCGGCTCGGGAGAAAAGGGCCGCATCAGCGTCGAAGACGTCAAGACGGCCTTCCGTGGCGGCTCAGCGGGAGGCGCCGCCGCGCTGCCCGAGATCCCGCCGGTCGACTTCGCCAAGTTCGGCCCTGTCGAGACCGTGCCGCTGTCGCGCATCAAGCGCATTTCCGGACCGCGCTTGCATGCGTCCTGGGTCAACGTTCCGCATGTCACGCACTGCGACGAAGCGGATATCACCGAGCTCGACGCCTTCCGCAAGACGCTCGACGACGAGGCCAAGGCCGACAAAAAGGCGCCCTATCGCGTCTCTTTGCTGCCGTTGCTGATGAAGGCGTCCGTCGCGACGCTGAAGGCCTTCCCGACCTTCAATTCGGCGCTGTCCCCCGGCAAGGACGCGCTGATCTATCGCCACTATTGGAACCTCGGCGTCGCAGTCGACACGCCCGACGGTCTGGTCGTCGCGGTGGTCAAGGACGTCGACAAGAAGGGCGTCGTCGAACTCGCGCGTGAACTCGGCGCCCTGTCGGCCAAGGCGCGCGAGGGCAAGCTTTCCCCTGCGGAGATGCAGGGAGCGACCTTCACGATTTCCTCGCTCGGCGGCATCGGCGGCACGGCCTTCACGCCGATCGTCAACGCGCCCGAAGTCGCCATTCTCGGCGTGGTGCGTTCGAAGACGGCGCCGGTGTGGGACGGCCAGGCCTTCCAGCCGCGCCTTATGCTGCCGCTTTGCCTCTCCTATGATCATCGCGTCATCGACGGCGCGGCGGCCGCGCGGTTCATGCGCCGCCTCTCGACGCTGATCGAGGACATGCGCCGCGTCCTGCTGTGAGCGCTGGAGCGAGTTTAGTCCGACACACCCAAGCTGCGATCGACGAGGGAGCGGAATTCCATGGCGGCTGAAATCAGGCTTCCCGATATCGGCGACTTCAAGGACGTGCCGATCGTCGAAGTGCTCATCAAACCGGGGCAGACCGTCGCCAAGGAAGACGTCATCCTGACGCTCGAGAGCGACAAAGCGACGCTCGACGTCCCCGCTCCGGAAGCGGGCGTCATCGGCGAGGTGAAGGTCAAGGTCGGCGACAAGGTGAGCCAGGGCGCGCTTCTCGCGACCTACGCCGAAGGTGGTGCGGCGACGGCCGAAAAGCCGGCTCCGACCGCCGCGAAGCCTACGCCCGTCGACGCGGCGCCCGCGCCTGCGGCTCCGCAACCTGCGCCATCGGCGAAAGCCGCCAAGGCCGACTTCGAATGCGACGTGCTCGTCCTCGGCGCCGGCCCTGGGGGCTACACGGCTGCCTTCCGCGCCGCCGACCTCGGCAAGCACGTCGTGCTGGTCGACCGCCGCCCGACGCTTGGCGGCGTCTGCCTCAACGTCGGGTGCATCCCCTCAAAAGCGCTGTTGCATGCGGCGAAGGTTATCGACGATGCGTCGGAAATGTCCTCGCATGGCGTTTCCTTCGGCCCGCCGAAGGTCGATCTCGACGCCTTGCGCGGGTGGAAGGATGGCGTCGTCAAGCGTCTGACGACCGGACTGACCGGGCTCGCGCGCCAGCGCAAAGTGACCGCCATCAGCGGCGAGGGCGTCTTCACCTCGCCGCACACGCTTGCTGTCGCCACGGCCGACGGGGAGCGAGTGATCCGATTCTCCTCCGCGATCATCGCGGCCGGCTCCGAGTCGGCGGCTCCGGGGTTCATCCCCAAGGACGCGCGCATTTGGGATTCGACCGCGGCGCTCGAATTGCGCAGCACGCCCAAACGCCTGCTCGTGCTCGGCGGCGGCATTATCGGCCTGGAAATGGCGACCGTGTTCGCGGCGCTCGGCTCGAAGATCACGGTCATCGAAATGATGGACCAGTTGATGCCCGGCGCCGACCGCGACATCGTGGCGCCTTTCGCCAAGCGGGTCGAACGGCGCTACGAGAAGATCCTGCTCGAGACCAAGGTGACCGCCGTCGAGGCCAGGCCCGAAGGCGTGCGCGTCGTATTTGAAGGCAAAGGCGGGGCGGGCGAGGACGTCTTCGACGCCATGCTGGTTGCGATCGGCCGCAGGCCGAATGGCGTGGCGATCGGCGCCGACGCCGCCGGGGTCGAGGTCGACGCGCGCGGCTTCATCGCGGTCGACAAGCAGATGCGCACCAATGTTCCGCACATCTTCGCAATCGGCGACGTTGTCGGTCAGCCCATGCTGGCTCATAAGGCGACGCACGAAGGGAAAGTGGCGGCGGAGGCGGCGAGCGGCCACCGCTCCGCCTTCGACGCCAAGGCGATTCCCGCGGTCGCCTATACCGATCCCGAAGTCGCCTGGGTCGGCGTCACCGAGACCGAGGCCAAGGCCAAGGGATTGAAATTCGGCAAGGCGGTCTTCCCCTGGGCGGCGAGCGGCCGTTCGCTCTCGCTCGGCCGCGACGAGGGCCTGACCAAGACCCTGTGGGACGAGGAGAGCGGACGCCTCATCGGCTGCGGGATCGTCGGGCCGAACGCCGGCGATCTGATCGCCGAGGCCACGCTGGCGATCGAAATGGGTTGCGACGCCGAGGACGTCGGGCTGACCATCCACCCGCATCCGACCTTGTCGGAGACATTCGCGATGTCCGCGGAGGCGTTCGCCGGAACGCTGACCGACCTTTACATGCCGAAGAAGAAGTAGCGCGGGCTCAGCTCGATCGCGACTCGACCGTGCGCGCGGGCGCTGGCATGCGCGCCTTCTCGCGCCATGGCTCGGCTGCGAGCGCGCTCGCCTCGCGCGGATCGAGCAGGATTGGCGGCGAGAAGAAAAAGCCTTGCGCGACCCGAATGCGGGTGTGGTCGCGCAGATAGTCGCGCTCCTCGGCGGTCTCGACGCCCTCGACGATGACCTTTGTGTTGAACGCCTCGCCGATTGTTTCAACCGCGCGCAGCAGGCTCTGGCTTCTCGGCCTTTCGTGAATCGACGTGATGAACGAACGATCCACCTTGATCTCGTCGGCGGGAATTTCAGCCAGCGTCGACAACGAGGAGTAGCCGACGCCGAAGTCGTCGATTGAAATCTTGGCTCCGACGTCGCGCAGCATCGGCGCGACCTGGAGCTGAAATTGACTCGCGAGCAGGAACGCTTCTTCGGTCAATTCGATCATGAACCGCTCGGCATGGCCGCTCGCGGCGAGGCGGTCGACGAAGCCGCGCATGAAACGTGCGTCGCCCGCCTGTTGGGCGGCGATGTTGAAGCCGAGCCGCAACCCGGAACCAAAGGTTGCGTCGATCGCATCGAGCGAGGCGACCACCTCGTCGAAGACGAGGCGCGTAATGTCGTTCATGAGGCCGGCGCTGAGCGCGAATTCGATCGACTGTCCCGGCGCTCGCGCTGTTCCGTTCTCGTCGCGCCAGCGCATCAACACTTCCAAGCCATCGATCGCGCCGGTGCGCAGGTCGACTTTCGGCTGGAGTGCGCAGAGAAAGCGCCGGTCGCGCACGGCAAGGCGCAGGTTCTGTTCCATGCGGGCGCGCTCTTGCGCGCGGACGGCGAGAGCAGGATCGTAGAGGCGAGCCTCGCCCTTGTGACGGCGTTTCGCCTGCGCAAGCGCCGCGTCGGCCTTGGCGATCAGTCCTTCCAGCGTTGCGTCGTGCAGCGGGAACAGGCTGAGGCCCGCCGAGGCCGAGATCAGGATCTCGACGCCGTCGACGAAGAAAGGATCCCTGAGCCGGGCGAGAACGCGATCGAGCTTGCCGCCGACGTCTTTCGCGCCGCCCACGATCAGCAGGGAAAAATTGTCACCGCCGGTGCGGGCGCAAAGGTCGGCCTCGCTGATATCCGCGCCGATCCGTTTCGCCGCCTCGACGAGCAACGCGTCTCCGACAGCGCGGCCATAGAACTCATTCACCGCGTCGAACTGATCGAAGCCGACGACCGCGACGGCGAAATCCGACGTCGCCGGCGCACGAATGGATTGGCCGACCGCTTCCTCGAAGAATCCGCGATTCGGCAAGTGGGTGAGGCCGTCGAAATAGGCGCGCTGGAACAGATCGTCCTGCACGCGGCGTTCCTCGTTGATGTCCGCCCCGGCGCATACGCGGTAGTGCGAGCGGTCAGCCTCGAAACGCCGCCGCTCGATCAGGAAGGCGTGGTCATTCCGCGTCGCAGTCTCCCGCTCCGCGCCTTCGGCTCCCAGGGAGCCGGAACGACGGGCGGCCGGATTGGAGAAGACGCGGGCGCCGTCCGCTGCGAAGACCTCGACGGCGAAAGGCAGCGCCGCCACGGCGGCGTCCAGGATCGCGGGGCGGCTTGCGTATCCGACAACGCCGTCTTCCCACTCGTTGGGCATCAACCACTCCGCATTGGCCGGCCCGAGCCGGAAGCGTTCAACGCTTGAGGATTTGCGCCCTGATCTGATCGATCCTGCTGGCGACGGGCGACGCCGCATTCGCCCTCGCGGCTGCGTCGCCGTCATACGCAGCGTCTTCGGCGGGGACGTTCTTCGCTCCGGCGGCGCCGCGCCAGCGGTCGACCACCGACTTCACGAAGGCGCGCTCGTCCCCCAGCTCGCCTTGACCGTCCTCGTGCTGGAACGTCTCGCTGCGCGGAATTCGGTCGGCGGCAAGCTGCTTGAACTTCAGCCGGGTCGGCATCGGAAATCCCTCGCCGAACCCGACGAGTTCGCGCGTCGCCAGCGACGGCACGAAGGCGACGAGATTGGCGGCGGCGTCCGTCACCGCCGAGCGCAACAGGGCCTGGTCGCGGTCGTTGGCCATGCGCATTGCGAAGAGCGTGCTGCATTGAGCGATGATCGTCGGATCGAGCTCGGCCGGCCGCTGCGTCACGAGACCGAGGTAGACCCCGTATTTGCGCCCTTCCTTGGCGATGCGCAGCAGCGCGCGGCGCGTCGGCGCAAAGCCCACCGAGCGGTCCGCCGCGGCGTAGCGATGAGCCTCCTCGCAGACGAACAGCATCGGCATTGCGCCGTCGCTCCACAGGCCGAAATCGAAAGCCAGCCGGCAGAGCACGCTGACGACCGCGTCGACCACTTCCATCGGCAGGCCGGCGACCTGGAGCACCGTCATCGGCTGCTCGCCAGCCTCGAGGCGGAAGAGGAACGAGAGAATGTCTCCCATCGTGTCGCCGCCGACGTTGGCGTTCTCGAACATGAAGGCGTAACGGGCGTCGTTGCGCAGGCTGTCGATGCGCGTCAGCAGGTGATGATGGCGCACGCGCGAGGCGCGGTTTTCGAGCTTGCCCATGCGCTCGTCGATCAGCGCGACGAGGTCCTGGATCATGTAGGGAACGGGCGTATCGACGGTGAAGCCCGCGATCCGCCGGTCCAGCCGCCGCAGCGGCGCGCGCTCGCCCGAGTTGCGATGCCCCTGGTACAGGCTTTTGGCGATCGGGATCAGTTCGGCCAGGATGTCGAGTTCCTCCTCGACGCCCGGGCGGCCGTAGTACAGCGCGTCGACGAACTCCTCGAAGTTGAACAGCCAGAACGGCAGCTTGAGGGTCGCCGCGTTGACGACATTGGCGCGCGAGCCGAAGCAGCGGCCGTACTCGTTGTGGCCGTCGAGCAGGAAGATCCGGAGGTTCGAGCGGGCGTCGAGAATTTCGTTGAGGATCAAAGCGACGCCGCTCGATTTTCCGACGCCGGTCGAGCCGAGGATGGCGAAGTGCTTGCTGAGCAGATTGTCGGCGTCGACGCGCACTTCGATTGTGTCGTCGCTGTGCAACGCGCCAATGGCGATCGACCGCGCGCTCGTGGCCTTGTAGACGAGCCGCAAATCGCCGGCGCCGATGATACGAACGACATCGCCGATGGCGGGGTAGGCCGACACGCCGCGCGAAAAGCGCTCTGCGCCGCTCGCGTCGATGTCGATCTCGCCCATCATGTCGATTCGGGCCACGGCTCCGAACCGACGATCGTCGGCACTTTCCTCGGAACCGGCCACCTCCGTGACGACGCCGATCAGGCGACGCCGACCAGCGGCGATCGCCAGAAATGAGCCTACGGTGACGCGCAACGCTTCGCTGAGCGCGGGGGCGGGCAGACCGACGCAGGCCTCGGAGCCCCGCACGCTGAGGACGGTGCCCAGGGACTCCATAGAGGACGTGCCGGCGAAGCTGGCGAACCTCGAGTCTGTCACTGACAATTCCTAATGAGAGCGGGCGCGGAGAAGCTCGCCCTATTTTCGACTCGACACCTTACGGCCGAGTTAAATTGACGAAATTGCTTCGTTCTTGAAATCATTGACAAATGCTGGCTTGCTGAAAACCAACTTGGAGAATTGGCCCGAAAGGACGGCGGTGAGACTCTTCTGCTTCGGCCTCGGCTACAGCGCGCGCCGCTTCCTTGCTCACGCGGGAAACGTCGAGGCGAGCGGGGCGACGCGGGACGCCTCGACGGCGAACGCCCTGAGGCGACAGGGCGTCGAGGCTTTTGCGTTCGACCCGGCGCATCCGGAGCCGGCGATGCTGCGTGCGCTCGCCAAGGCGCAAATCCTGTTGGTCGGCGCGCCGCCCAGCGCTGAGGGCGATCCGGCGCTCGGCCATCTCGCCGCCGAGATCGCCGACGCGCCCGAACTGAAGCGCATCGTTTACCTCTCGAGCGTCGGCGTCTACGGAGACCACGCCGGCGGCTGGGTGGAGGAGACGAGCGCCCCGGAGCCGCGTTCGGCGCGCGCTCGTCTGCGGCTCGCGACCGAGGACCAATGGCGCGCTCTG
>DASXGX010000140.1:0-18718 GCA_036488815.1 Roseiarcus sp. | reverse complement strand
GCCGCGCACACGCTGGCGCGCTGGAAGAACATTCTCTTGCAAATGTATTTCTACAACCTCGCGCGCAGCAAGCCGGAAGCGGTGAAGAAGCGCATCGTCGAACTCGCCGAGGCCGAACTCGGGCCCGGCGCCGACATGCGCGAGCACTTCACGCCGCGCTACAATCCCTGGGACCAACGGCTGTGCCTCGTCCCCGACGGCGACCTCTTCAAGGCGATCCGCGAAGGCAAGGCGTCCATCGTCACCGACGAGATCGAGACCTTCACCGAGGCTGGCGTGAAGCTGCGCTCGGGCGCGGAGCTTCCGGCCGACATCATCGTCACAGCGACCGGGCTCGTCATGCGCCTGCTGGGCGGCATGGAGGTCGTCGTCGATGGCCGCGTCGTCAACACGGGCGCCACGCTGAGCTACAAAGGCATGATGTTCTCTGATGTGCCGAACCTCGCTTCGAGCTTCGGTTACACCAATGCGTCCTGGACGCTGAAAGCGGACCTCACAGCCGAATATCTCTGCCGGATCTTGAACCGGATGGATCGCGGCGGTTACGCCTATTGCACGCCGCGCGTTTCGGATCCGTCGGTGACGATGGACGCGACGCCGCCGCTCGCGTCGGGCTACATGCAGCGGGCGATGGACATCCTTCCCAAGCAAGGCTCCAAACGGCCGTGGAAGCTTCACCAGAACTACGCCAAGGACATGCTGGCGTTGCGGTTCGGGGCGATTGACGACGGCGCGTTGGTCTTCACGCGTCTGCGACCGAAAATTCGGAAGGGACATCCGTGACAATCCTCGTCGCCGTCGTCGTGCTGCTGGTTCTCCTGATCGCCGGCCTCGTCGGGTTCACGGCCATGACGGCGCGTAAGGTCGAAGCGGCGCTGCCGCCGCGCGGCCAGTTCAAGGCGATCGACGGCGGGCGCATTCACTATGTCGACGCCGGCGGCGCCGCTCCCGCCGTCGTCATGATCCATGGGCTCGGCGGCAATCTGCTGCATTTCGACTACGCGCTCGCAAGTCGCCTCGCGGGTGATTTCCGTCTGATCCTCGTCGACCGTCCCGGCTCCGGTTACTCCACTCGAACGGCCGGCGCGGATGCGAGCCTGACCGCGCAGGCGGAGGCAATCGCCCAGCTGATCCGCGCGCTTGGGCTCACGCGCCCGCTCGTTGTCGGGCATTCGCTCGGCGGAGCGGTCTCGCTCGCCCTGGCGCTGGACCATCCCGATTGTGTCGGCGCATTGGCCCTCATCGCGCCGCTGACGCATGCGCAGGAACTGATCCCGCCGATCTTCCGGGGGCTCGCGGTCCACTCGAGCCTGGCGCGCAGTATCGTCGCTTGGACGCTGGCGACCCCGCTGGGGATCCGGGCCAGCCCCGCGACGCTGAAGCATGCCTTCGCTCCAGAAGCGGTGACGCCCGATTTTCCGGTGCGCGCTGGCGGACTTCTCGGACTGCGCCCGAGCGCCTTCTATGCCGCGTCTTCAGACCTCGTTGCGATCAACGACAAGCTGCCTGATTACATGAAGCGATATCCCTCGCTCGACATTCCGCTTGGCGTCCTGTTCGGCAGGGGCGACAATCTACTCGACTACCGCGCGCACGGCGAGGCGATGAAGGCGTGCTGTCCGGCGCTCGACCTCGAACTCATGGACGGCGGCCACATGCTGCCGATGACCGCGCCCGACCGCTGCGCGGCGCTGATCCGCCGCGTCGCGGCGCGTCAGCCGGGCGTCCCGCAGATGGCGTAGTGCGTTTTGCTTTTGATCGAACCGGCCTTCCTCCGCCCTCCGGTCGGGGGCGCGTCATGCCCGCGAAAAGCGGGCATCCAGGAGTCAAAGGGCGAAGGCCTGCGGCGGTTGTCTGGGCCCCCGCTTTCGCGAGGGTGACAGCCGCGCCGGTCATCAAGAAGCAGACTGCTCTAAAGCGGCGTCAGCCGCGTCCGATCGCCGCGATCGCCTCGCGCGCCGCCAACGATAGCGGGGAGGGCGGCGCGTCGAGCGGAAACCACTCGACAGCGGCGAGTTTGTCGGGCTCTCGATTTTCCGGCTCGCCCTTCGCGATGCGCGCAAGATAGACCGGCGACACCCAATGCTGGCCGTCGATTCCGATCATCTCGACGAGGGTCAGTGCGCGCTCGAGAACAATCTCGACGCCGATCTCTTCGAGGATTTCGCGTCGTACGGCGTCCTCGACGCGTTCGAGAAAATCGACCTTGCCGCCGGGCAGGCTCCAGCAGCCCGCCTCCGGCGCTTTGCGCCGATTGACAAGCAGCAGGCGGCCGTCACGCAGGATGGCCGCGCCGCAGCCGACGCCGGGGGCGCTGACGCTCACTCGGCGAGGGCGGCGAGGATGCGGGCCCAGGAGCGCGCGCCCTTGTGGAAGGAGCTGCGCTCGTACTTCTCGTTGGGCGAGTGCACGGCGTCGTCTTCGAGGCCGAAGCCGACCATCAGGCTGTCCATCCCCAAATCGCGCTTGAAGGAGCCGACGACCGGGATCGAGCCGCCGGAGCCGATCAGCATCGCCGGCTTCCCCCATTCGGCAGCCAGCGCGCGGCCGGCGCGGCGGACCGCCTCGCTGCGCGCGGAAAGCGAGATGGCGGCGCTCGCGCCGTGCGAGATGAATTCCGCGGTTACGTCCGCCGGCAGGCGCGCGGTGACGAAGGCGCGGAACGCCTGGACGATCCGATCGGGATTCTGCTTGCCAACCAAGCGGAACGAGATCTTGGCGCTCGCCTTGGCGGGCAGCACCGTTTTCGTGCCTTCGCCGGTGTAGCCGCCGACGATGCCGTTGACGTCGCAGGTCGGGCGCGACCAGATCATTTCCAGCGCCGAGCGGTCCTTCTCGCCCGCGGGTACGGAAAGTCCAACCTCGCCGAGAAACTTCGCCTCGTCGAAGTCGAGTTCTCGCCATTGCTGCGCGACTTCTTCCGCCAACTCCTCGACGCCGTCGTAGAAGCCGGGCAGGGCGACGGCGCCGTTGGCGTCATGGAGATCGGCGACGATGCGCGCCAGCACACGAATCGGATTGATCGCCGCGCCGCCGTAGAGGCCGGAATGAAGGTCGCGGTTCGCCGCATGAATCGTGACTTCCTCGAGCACGAGGCCGCGCAGCATGGTCGTGATCGCGGGCGTCGAGGGGTCCCACATCCCGGTGTCGCAGACGAGCGCCAGATCCGCCTTCAACGCCTTGGCGTTCGCGGCGATAAAGGCGGGCAGGGAGGGCGAGCCCGTCTCTTCCTCGCCCTCGAACAAAACGCTGACGTTGCACGGCAGGCCGCCATTGGCGCGGTAGGCGCGGCAGGCCTCGAGAAAGGTCATCAACTGGCCCTTGTCGTCGCAGGCGCCGCGGGCGACGATCCGCTGGCCGTTCGGCCCATCGGCCAGCCGCGGCTGGAAAGGCGGCGTCGTCCACAACGCCAGCGGGTCGACCGGCTGGACGTCGTAATGGCCGTAGAACAGAACATGCGGCGCGTCGCGCGTCTTCGCCTTGGCCGAGCCGACGACCATCGGCCGGCCGGCCGTGTCTTCGCGCGTGGCCTCGAAGCCGAGATCGCGCAATTCGCGCACCAGCCAATCGGCGGCGCGGTTGCAATCCGCATAATGCGCCGGGACGGCCGATATCGAGGGAATTTCGAGCAGCGAAAAGAGGCGATCGAGGGCCGACGCCTGGTCGGCGTCGATCGTCGAGAGCACGTCATCGAGCGTGGACATGGAAGCTCCGGCGCAGAGGGGACCGGAATCGAACGCCGGCCGCCGCCAGTGCTTCTATCAGGCGCGCGGCGCACGTCCAACTGGCGCCGTGTTTCCGGCAGGAGGAGGGCCGCCGGCAGGCGACCCTCCTGGCGCGATCAGAAAAGGTGACGGAACAAGAAGTAGAGCGTGCCCGACAGCAGGATCGCGGCCGGCAGCGTCAGCACCCAGCCGAGCGCGATGTTGCGCAGGGTCGACCACTGGATGCCCGAACCGTTGGCGAGCATCGTGCCGGCGACGCCCGACGACAGAACGTGCGTCGTCGAGACTGGCAGGCCGAGGCCGTCGGCCGCGCCGATGGTCGCCATCGCGACGAGCTCGGCAGCGGCGCCTTGCCCATAGGTCAGGTGGGTCTTGCCGATTTTCTCGCCGACGGTGACGACGATGCGCTTCCAGCCGACCATGGTTCCCAGGCCGAGGGCGATCGCGACCACGATCTTGACCCAGGTCGGGATGAACTTGGTCGAGAGATCGAGCTCTTTCTTGTAGGCGCCGAGCGTTGCGACCTCGGCAGGCTTGAGCTCGGATTCCTTATCCTTGGCGAGGGAGCGCAGCGCTTCGGAGGCCAGATACATGTCGTTGCGCACGTTCTGGACCTTGTCCGCCGGCGTCTTGGCGAGCGAGCCGTACTGCTGAACCTGGTCGGCGATCTGCTTCACCAACACCGAGAGCGCGGGGTAGGTCCCCTCCGCGATCTTGTGCGCGTGCACGTAGTCGGTCACCGTGGGACGCGGATCGCCGATGATCGCATAGCCCGCGCCATGCGCGTCGATGATCTTCGAGGCGTTCTGCGAGGCGGCGACGAAAGCAGGCACATGGCTTTCCGGCAAGGCGCGGTTGAGCGCATAGGCGGTCGGCGCGACGCCGATCAGGATGAGCATAATGAGGCCCATGCCCTTCTGGCCGTCGTTCGAACCGTGGAAGAACGAAACGCCGGTGCAAGTGAAAATCAGCAGCGCGCGGATCCACAGCGGCGGCGGAGCGTCACTCTTCGGCTCCGTGTAGAGCTCCGGCGCGCGGACGGCGAACTTCATCACCAGCAGCAGCAGCGCTGCGAAGACGAAGCCGAACAGCGGCGACAGCAGCAGCGCGTTGCCGATGTTCGTCACCTGGCTCCAATCGACGCCCGACGTGCCGTCCTGGCCGCGCATCATTGCGTTGGCGACGCCGACGCCGACGATCGAGCCGATCAGCGTATGGGAGCTCGAGGCCGGCAGGCCGAACGACCACGTGCCGAGGTTCCAGATGATCGCGGCGATCAGCAGCGCGAACACCATCGCGAAGCCCGCGCTGGAGCCGACCTGCATGATGAGCTCGACCGGCAGCAGCGAGACGATGCCGAAGGCGACTGCGCCCGCCGACGTCAGGACGCCCAGCAGATTCCACACACCCGACCAGACCACGGCGAAATTCGGCTGCAGCGAGTGGGTGTAGATGACCGTCGCGACGGCGTTGGCGGTGTCGTGGAAGCCGTTGACGAACTCGAAGCCGAGGGCGATCAGCATCGCCACGCCCAGCAGGAGGTAGGGGAGGATCGTCGTCGGCGTCGCGCCCGCGTCCGCGACGTCGGAGTAGATCGAATAGGCCATGAAGAGCAGGCCGCCGGCGAGGATCGCGAGGAAAAGCAGCAGAGCGCGAAGGTCGACGGGCTGATCGAGCCTGACCCTCGATGGGGTCGTACTTGGCGCGGACGTACTGTGTGCGGCGGCTGTCATAACGTTCTCTCCCCCTACGATTTACGGCATCCAGCCGTCTTTATATCGTCATGGGGGATGACAGACGCGTGACGGCCCAGCCGTCGCGCGCCGCAAAATGCGCGTCAGCCGGCCTCCGCCAGCAGCGATCTTTGCAGCCTGTCCGATTCGCTCTCCTGATCCGTCAAGCGCGTCGGGTAATCCCCGGTAAAGCAGTGGTCAGTGAATTGCGGATTGCGATTGTCGCGGCCCTGGCAGCCCATGGCGCGGTAGATGCCGTCGACCGAGAGGAACGCGAGGCTGTCCGCCCCCATGAAGCGGCGCATCTCCTCGAGATTCATCCGCGCGGCGAGCAGCTTGTCGCGCACGGGGGTGTCGATGCCGTAAAAATCGGGGTGCTTGATCGGCGGCGAGGAGATGCGCAGATGCACTTCGCGCGCGCCCGCTTCGCGCATCATTTGCACGATCTTGACGCTCGTCGTGCCGCGCACCAGGGAATCGTCGATCAGCACGATCCGCTTGCCCGCGACCACCGCGCGATTGGCGTTGTGCTTGAGGCGGACGCCGAGCTCGCGGATCGCCTGGGTGGGCTGGATGAAGGTGCGCCCGACGTAGTGATTGCGGATGATGCCGAGTTCGAAGGGAATGCCGCAGGCCGCGGCGTAGCCGAGCGCCGCCGGCACGCCCGAATCTGGTACGGGCACCACGACGTCGACGTCGGCGGGCGCCTCGCGCGCCAGTTCCGCGCCCATAGCCCGGCGGGCGTCGTAGACCGGCTTGCCGTGCACGATCGAATCCGGCCGCGCGAAATAGATGTATTCGAAGATGCAGGGCCGCTCCCGTTGCGCGGGAAACGGCTTCATGCTCTGGACGCCCTCGCTGTCGATCACGATCACTTCGCCGTTCTCGATGTCGCGGACGAACTTGGCGCCGATGATGTCGAGCGCGCAGGTCTCCGAGCATAGGATCGGGCAGCCGTCGAGTTCGCCGAGCACCAAGGGGCGGATGCCCAGAGGATCGCGCGCGCCGATCAACTTTTTGTTTGTGAGCGCGACCAGCGCATAGGCGCCCTCGATCTGCGTGAGCGCCTCGACGAAGCGCTCGACGATGCGAGTGCGGCGCGAGCGGGCGGAAAGCAGCAGCACGACCTCGGTGTCCGAGGTCGATTGGCAGATCGCGCCGGCGCGGATCAATTCGCGGCGCAAGGTCAAGCCGTTGGTGAGATTGCCGTTGTGCGCCACCGCCAAGCCGCCGGATTCGAGCTCGGCGAACAGCGGCTGCACGTTGCGCAGGATCGTCTCGCCGGTTGTGGAATAGCGGACATGGCCGACCGCGGCGGAGCCGGGCAGACGCTCGATCGTCGCAGCGCTCGAGAAATGGTCGCCGACCAGTCCCAGCCGGCGCTCGGAGTGGAAACGCGAGCCGTCGAAGGCGACGATGCCGGCCGCCTCCTGGCCGCGGTGCTGCAAGGCGTGCAGGCCGAGCGCGGTGATCGCCGCCGCGTCCGGGTGGCCGAAAATGCCGAAAACGCCGCACTCTTCCCGCAATCGGTCGCCGTCGAGGTCGAAGGGGTCAGCTTCGGACGCTGCGTCCTGATTGGCGAGGGCGATCGAACTTCCGCGACATTGGTCCATTGGATCTCAGAGTTTGGAAGGCGTCGGCACGACCGCCGGGCCCGCCGGCGACGGCATCGGAACGCCTTTATTGATCAGCGAGTCGAGCTTTTGTTTGTCCGCGTTGGCGCCGCCCTGCGGCGAGGCCTCGGATTTCCGGGCGGGGGGAGACGCCGCGGGCGGGGAGGGCGCGGCCGGCGCGCTCGCGCCGCCGTTCTCGTCGGGCGGCGCATCGTCGATCGCGCCGCCGGCATTCTTGGTCTTGATCCAGCCTTCGATGGTGGACGCCGCGTCCTCGGGCAGCATTGCGACCACCTTGTTGGCCGTCTCCATCAGCGCCGGCCGCGTCTTGGCCGTCTTCACCCACTCCGGCTGCTGCTTTTCCGCCACCAGCCAGTTGAAAATCGAGAAGGCGACGACCCCGAGCAGGAAGCCGCGCGCCGCGCCGAACAGGAAGCCGAGCGAGCGGTCGAGCGCGCCGATCTTGCTGTCGAGAATGGCGTCGGACAAGCGCACGGTGAACAGCGAAACCACGATCAAGGTGACGAAGAACACCGCCGCCGCGGACACCGCCTGGGCGACGATTTCCTTGTGGATATAGGGCGTCGCATAGGGGAGTACGAGGGGATAGAAATAATAGGCCGACGCCGCGGCCGCCGCCCACGAGCCGATGGCGAGAACCTCTCGCGTGAAGCCGCGCATCATCGACAGAAGCGCCGAAATGAGAATGATGCCGAGAATCCCAAGATCAAGATATGAAGGCATTGTTCTGAGCCTCGCAGCCGCACCGAGACACACGGGCTCGCCAATTGCCCGCCCATCGTCGCATCATCGAGTTGCGGCCTTATAGACAAGCCGTCCGGCTTCGTCACCTTGCCTTGGCCGACTTTGTCGCGACCCCCGCGGCGGCGATCTCGGCGACGAGGCTCGCGACCGAGGCGACGGACGTGAGCGTGAGCGGCGCGTTTTCACCCTCCCGGCGGGCCGCCGGAGCGACGGCGCGGCTGAAACCGAGCTTGGCCGCCTCCTTCAGCCGCAGGCCGCTGTGGCCGACAGCGCGCACCGCGCCGGAGAGCGCGATCTCGCCGAAATAGACCGCATCGTGCGGCAGGCTCACGCCGACCAGCGAGGAGACGAGGGCCGCCGCGGCGGCGAGATCGGCCGCCGGCTCCGCGATCCTGAGGCCTCCCGCCACATTCAGATAGACGTCGTACTGACCGAGCTTGAGGCCGCCATGGGCTTCCAGCACCGCCAGAATCATGGCGAGGCGGCTCGGCTCCCAGCCGACGACGGCGCGCCGCGGCGTGCCAAGGGTCGAGGGCGCGACCAGCGCCTGAATCTCAACCAGCACCGGCCGTGCGCCCTCGACGCCGGCGAACACCGCCGCGCCAGGGGCGGCGCCGTCGCGCCCGGCCAGAAACAACGCCGAGGGGTTGGCGACCTCGGCGAGGCCGCCGCCCGTCATTTCGAAGACGCCGATCTCATCGGTGGCGCCGAAGCGGTTCTTGGAGGCCCGCAGCACCCTAAAGGCATGAGCGCCCTCGCCCTCGAAGGAGAGCACCGCGTCGACCATGTGCTCGACGACGCGCGGCCCGGCGATCTGCCCGTCCTTCGTGACGTGGCCGACCAGAATCAGGGCGGCGCCGCTCGACTTGGCGAAGCGAATCAGCGCCTGGGCCGAGCCGCGCACCTGGCTGACGGTGCCGGGCGAGGACTCGATCGCCTCGCTCCACATGGTCTGGATGGAATCGATGATGACGAATTTGGGAGCGTCGCCGGAGCCGAGCGTCGCGACGATGTCCTCGATCAGCGTCTGGGCGGCGAGCTGCACCGGCGCGTCGGAGAGGCCGAGCCGGAAGGCGCGCATTCTGACCTGCTCGGTCGATTCTTCGCCCGAGACATAAACCACCCGGCTGCCCCGCCGCGCCAGCGCCGCGCAGGCCTGGATCAGCAGCGTCGATTTGCCGATGCCAGGCTCGCCGCCGATCAGCGTCACCGATCCGGCGACGAAACCGCCGCCGGCGACGCGATCGAGCTCGCCGACGCCAGTGATCAGGCGCGGCTGATTTTCCGAGACGCCGAGCAGGTCTTCGAGCGGGAAGGGGCGACCCGCGCCGCTGCGCCGCGCCGCGGCGGCGCCGATGCCGAGCGCCGCGGCTTCCTCGATGATCGTGTTCCACTCGCCGCAGGAATCGCATTTGCCCTGCCAGCGCTGGGTGATCGCGCCGCAGTTCTGGCAGACATAAGAAGAACGCGCCTTGGCCATGCCGCGAGAAGTGGCAGGAAGGGCGAGTCGTGTCGAGCGGCAATGCCGACCTTGCTGGTGTCGACCTATATATGGTACATGCCCATTATATGGGGCTGCATGGATCCGCCCCGCTTTTGTCGGCCCCTTGGAGATGGGCTTTGGGAAGTCCGTAGCGAACTGGCCGGCAACCAGATTGCGCGCGTCTTCTTTTGCTTCACCGAGGGGCGGCTTCTGGCGCTGCACGGGATCATCAAGAAGACCCAGAAAACGCCGAAAACCGATCTCGACTTGGCCCGCAAGCGCAAGCGGGAGTTTGCTTAGGAGGCATCATCATGACGACGAAGTCGCCGCGCAGCACGCAAGGGTTCGCGACCCTCGACGATTTTCTTGCGATCGAAGGCAAGCGCGAGGAGTTTCAGGCTGTTGCCGTCAAAGAGGTCCTCGCGTGGCAAATCACCGAAGCGATGAAGAAGGAGAAGCTGTCTCGTAAACGACTCGCCGAGCGAATGAAAACGAGCCGGAGCCAGATCAGCCGCTTGCTGGATCCGTCGGATGGGAACGTGACGCTTGCAACGTTACAGCGCGCCGCGGAAGTCCTCGGCTGCCATCTGCGGCTTGAGTTGGTCTGACGCCGAGCGGCCTGCTGCCGCCAGCGCATAGCTCTCCTTTTTCGAGGAAGGAGAGGCGATCGCGCTCACGCGAGCGAACGATAAAGCCAGTGATAGCGCTTGGCGGACTGGGTCCAGGCGAAATTGCGGGACATCGCGCGCCGGCGCATCGCTTTGATATGGCTGCGCACGGCGAAAGTGGAGGAGGCGCGCCGAACGGCCGAGGCGAGCGCGTCGCGGCTGAAGGTGTTGAAGAGAAAGCCGGTGAGGCCATCCTCGATGGTGTCGATCAGGCCGCCGGTGCTGTGAGCGATCGGCAAGGCCCCGCATTTCAGCGCGTACATTTGGCTGAGGCCGCAGGGCTCGAAACGCGAGGGCATCAGCAGGAAATCGCTCCCGGCGAAGGTCTGCCGGGCCTGATCGTCGTCGAAGCCGATATGGGCGCCGACCGCGTCGGGGCGGCGCCGTTGCAGCCCGAGGACGGCTTCCTCGAACCGCTTTTCCCCGGAGCCGACGATGACGATCTGGCCGCCGCGAGCGAGGATCTCGTCGGAGGCTTCGATGGCGAGATCGACACCCTTCTGGTGGACGAGGCGGGAGATGATCGCGAACAACGGGCCACGTCCGACGGCCAGGCCGAAGCCCTTGCGCACCGCATCGGCGTTGGCCTGTTTCCACGCGGCGGTTTCGCTCGGACCGGCGCCGGGAGCGCCGCCCCAACCGTCCTCGATGCCGTTGAGGATGCCCGTCAGACGGCCTTCGTACGCTCGGCCCGCCAGCAGTCCGTCGAGGCCGCAGCCGCTCTCCCGGCGCGTAATTTCCCGCGCATAGGTCTCACTCACCGTGGTGACGTGGGAGGCGTAGAAAATCCCCGCCTTCAGATAGGAAAGGCGCCCGTGAAATTCGACGCCGTATTGCGAAAAGGCGGCGTCCGGCACGCCGAGCGCCGCCATTCGCTGCGGCGAGAACAGCCCCTGATAGGCGAGGTTGTGGATCGTCAGCACCGTCGGCGTCCGAACCCCGAGCCATTCGGCATAGCCGGCGGCGAGGGCGGTGGGCCAATCGTTGAGATGGAGAAGGCAGGGGGTCCAACGCGCGTCGCCCAATCCTGCCGCCATCTGGGCGGCGGCGAGCGACAGCCGGGCGAAACGCAGATCGGCGTCGGCCCAGTCGGCCCCGCGCGCGTCGGCGTAAGGCGTGCCCCGCCGCGAATAGAGTTCGGGGCAGATAAGAGCGTAAACGACGAGCCCGTCGGTCGCGGTCAGCCGCGCGAGCTTGCAGGGGGGAACCTCGGCAAGACCGGGCAGGTCGCCGACGACCTCGAGCGGATATCCCGACTGGAGCACCTCGCGGTAACCCGGGATCAGCACTCTCGCGTCGGCGAACTTGCGCAACGCGCGCGGCAGCGCCGCAGACACGAGGCCCAACCCGCCGACCTTGACGAAGTCAGCCATCTCCGGAGTTACGAACAGCACGCGGCGCCCGGGCGCCTGCGCCTTATCTTCTCCCGGCTCCTCCAGTCCTGCATCATCGATCGACGGCCCGTTCATGCAGGTCTTCCTTTGGAATGGTGAGGAATGGGATTTGGGAAAAGCAATGGTGAGGAATGGGATTTGGGAAAACGGCGCGCGGAGAGGACCGCGCCGCGTGGCGCGGGCCTCCTTTGTATCGGTCGCCTGCTACAAAGCCGGGGCCCCAACGCCCTTCGTCGCAATTACGCCGCCGCGCGTCGCTCTCGCTGCGGCGCAGGGCGAGACCTTGATTTCGTTGGTCACGCCGATGACGCCGCGGATCTTGCGCGCGTCGGCCTCCGCGCTGGTCCGTTGGTAGGGGCGCTCCACTTCGCCGGTGAGAGTCACCCAGCCCTTCTCGCACTTCGCGCTGATCCGCTCGGTCGGCACCGCGGCGTCCCAGAACAGCGCGTTCATCACGCCGGTTTCGATGTCGTCGACGCGCTGTTCAATGCGGTGAGGCGTGCGAACGTCGAGTTCGTCGAGCACCTCGGATACGCCGCTCACGCATTGCGCCCTATAGCGCGCAGCCAGCTTTTGCGTGCGAGTCTCGACCTCGCCGGCTAGCTTTGCGACGCCAGCACTCACTGTGACTACGATGCGCTCAGAGTCCAGGAACGGTTCGTGACGGAGCGCGCTTCTTACGGCTTGCTCCAACGATAGGTCAGTCATTTCTCCTCCTCCCTGACAAGGCCGCGCAGCCGCTAACGATCCGCGCGCGAAAACCTTGCGCGCAGTGCGCTCGGCGACTTGACGTTTGACCTTCCGCTCGTCCTCCAGCCTCTAGCGGGCGGAGTGACGTTCGCTTCGCGGCGACTAGCGCTGATCGCGCGCTCGCGCGGCAGCGTCTTGGCGCGAAACCTCGCTGGCGCGAAGGCTTGCGCTCGCCATTGCGCGGGAAGATAGGCAGCGATTGTGGCGAGATCATTGCGCCGATGCGACAAACCAAGTCGCGAAACGTCGCGTAACCGACGGATCTTCTGGTCTGCGCCGAATTCTCGGTCCAAGCGAAGGAGACGAATTTTGCGTCGAATTGTCGGCGATTTCGGAGCAGCATTTGGACCGGCTGAATACCAAGGGGCGTGTTTGCGTAAGCGAGACGCTGGGCCGTACAACCGCGAAGTCGCGCCATTGTTCCAAGTAACGGCGATTGTGGCGCTATGATCGCGCATTCGTGAATGGGCCTGCGCGCCGCGCGCCCGTCCGGCGAGCCGCCCGCAAAGGCCTGTGATAGCGGGGTCTTGCGCGGTGTGCGCCATTGCCAAAGCGAGGAAGTTGCGCGAAATTGTGCGTCGAGTTTTCGTCATTTCCGGAGCCGGATATGGGCCTGCGCGCGTTTCGATTGCTTGGCGTGTTGACGCTGTTGGCCCTCGCTCAGCCCGCGCGCGCCGACGATTCCTTCGTCATCGGCATCATGAACGACCAGTCCGGCCCTTACGCCGATATCGCGGGACCGAGTTCAGTCGAGGCGGTCCGCATGGCGATCGAAGACTTCGGCGGAACGGTGCTCGGCAAGAAAATCGAGCTTCTGGTCGCCGATCATCAAAACAAGGTCGACGTCGGCCTCTCGATCGCGCGCCAATGGTATGAGGAGCGCAACGTCAGAACGATTTTCGACATCACCAATTCCGGCGTCGCGCTGGCGCTTCAGAGCCTCGCGAAATCCCATGACAGACTGGTCATATTCGACTCCGCCTCCTCGTCCGACCTCTCCGGCAAGAACTGCTCGACCAACACCATGCAATGGAACGCAGACAATTGGTCGAACGGCGTCTCGCTGATGCGCCTGCTTATGAAGCAGAAGCTCGACAGCTTCTATTTCATCACGGCCGACTACGCCTTTGGGACCTCGCTCGAAGCCGACGCGCGCGCGGCGATCGCGGAGGGCGGCGGCACGACCGTCGGCAGCGTTCGCGCGCCGCTCAACACGTCTGACTTCAGTTCGTTCCTTCTGTCAGCGCAAGCCTCGCAGGCCAAGGTCGTGGTGCTCGCGAACACGGGCGCGGACCTTTCCACCTCGCTCAAGCAGGCCAACGAATTCGGCCTTACGCCGACCCAATATATCGCGGCGCCGATCATGTATCTGAGCGACGTCAACGCCCTCGGGCTGGCGATCGCGCACGATCTCACCTTCATGCAATCCTGGTATTGGGATCTCAATGACGCGACCCGCGCCTGGTCGAAGCGCTTCTTCGCGCGCACCAAGCGGATGCCCAACGACAATCAGGCGGTGCTCTATTCCTCTGTGCGGCACTATCTCGAAGCGGTCGCCAAGACTGGGACCGACGACGCGCTGACGGTCGCCAAGGCGATGCGCGACGCGCCGATCCACGACGTCTTCACCGACGACGGCCATATCCGCGAGGACGGGCGGGTCGTCTACGATCGCTATCTGATGAAGGTGAAGACGCCGGCGGAATCGAAGTACCCCTGGGACTATCTGACGGTCGTCGCCAAGATTCCGGCCGATCAGGCCTTCCGCCCGCTGGGGGCGACCGGATGCAAGCTGGGCGCTCACTAAGGTTCTCGGCGATCCTGGTGGATGAAATCTAACGATTGAATCCCGAGTGGGATCCCGGCGGACACGCGGCGTGCGAGTCTGCGACATGCGAGCCGGCGCTTCGTTTTTCCTTGCTCCCGCCGATCGAGATCGGCTTCGCAACGCGCCGCGGAAGGATATCTGGCGCGCGCAGATCGTGCGCCAGACTGGCCCAGTGAGACCTTTCAGGATATTGCTATTGTGGGACACACTCCAAGGAGAATGCTCATGAAAGCGTTTCTGGCGGTGTCGACTGTCTTCGTCGCTCTGGCGACCTTGCCCGCCCAAGCAACGCCAATCTCGCCACTTTCGTACAGAGCGTCGTTGTCCGAGATTCAATTGGCGGCGACTCATCCCTGCAAGCCCGGGTTCCGGCTTGACAGAAAAGTAAGCCGAAGGGGAAGCAGCTGGAGGTGCCTGCCCGAGAGGTGAGGACGGGCGAGCCGGCGGCCAGCTTCTCTTCCTTCCGGTCCGCGCGGCGTGGACAACAGGAGGGTTGGCATGCGCCAATACTTCAATACGTTCATGGGTTTCGGCATCGGCTTGGCGTCGCTGCTTGGTTACGCCCAGGCATCCAGCGCACAGCAAAATCCGGTTACCGCCATCGACATTGCGTTGGAGCCCGACGCTACGATGATGCAGCATGCGCAGGACGCGAACGCGCGGCTGCTCGAGGTTTTCCCAAGCGGCTTTGCGCTGGACGCGACACACCATCCGCACGTCACGTTGTTGCAACAGTTTGTCCGCACGAGCGACCTGGACAAGGTCTATGCGGCGGCGAGCGCGGTTCTGGCGAGGGAGAAACCGACCGGATGGACGATGAAGGCGTTCAAGTACTACTACATCCCGTCGCCGCCGGTCGGTCTTGCGGGCATCGTCGTCGAGCCGACCGACGATTTGCACCGGCTGCAAAATGAACTCATCGAAGCGGTTGCGCCTTTCACGGCGAGCGCAGGGACCCCCGCAGCATTCTTCAGCACCGAGGGAGGTCGCGACATCCAGACTGACTTGATCGGCTACGTCGCCAATTTTGGCCAGGTCGCAGCCGGCAAGAACTTCAATCCGCACGTCACCATTGGCGTCGGTCCGGAAGATTACCTGAACAAGATGCTTGCGGAGCCGTTCGAGGCGTTCACGTTCTCGCCCGTCGGAGCATCCGTGTACCAGCTTGGCAGTTTTGGCGCCGCCCGAAAGGAACTCAAGGCGTTGCCATTGACGCCCTAGAGGCGCCCCCTGCGATGACCGCGAAAGCGGGCGGCCAGGAGCTAAAGGGCGACGGTCTGCGGCGGTTGTCTGGACCCCGCTTCCGCGGAGCGACACCGGCGCCGCGTTAACCCGCGATCGCCGATGTACGTCCGCCTTGCTCCCGCGCCCCCAATTTGCGACAAACGCGGCTTCGCGAACCTAACCCTCAGGCAAGATCATGCCCGCTCTCCGCTCCCGCACCACCACCCACGGCCGCAACATGGCCGGAGCGCGCGGGCTTTGGCGCGCCACCGGAATGAAGGACGGCGACTTCGGCAAGCCGATCGTCGCGGTGGTCAATTCGTTCACGCAGTTCGTGCCCGGCCACGTCCACCTCAAGGATCTCGGCCAGCTCGTCGCGCGCGAGATCGAGGCCGCGGGCGGCGTCGCCAAGGAATTCAACACGATAGCGGTCGACGACGGCATCGCGATGGGTCACGATGGCATGCTCTATTCGCTGCCGAGCCGCGAGATCATCGCCGACAGCGTCGAATACATGGCGAACGCCCATTGCGCCGACGCGCTCGTCTGCATCTCCAACTGCGACAAGATCACTCCCGGCATGTTGATGGCGGCGCTGCGCCTCAACATCCCCGCCGTTTTCGTCTCGGGCGGCCCGATGGAGGCCGGCAAGGTCAATTCGAAGGGAATGATCAAGAAGGTCGATCTGATCGACGCGATGGTCGCCGCCGCCGACAGCTCGGTCAGCGACGAAGAGGTCCAAGTGATCGAGCGCTCGGCCTGCCCGACCTGCGGCTCGTGTTCGGGCATGTTCACCGCCAATTCGATGAACTGCCTGACGGAAGCGCTCGGCCTGTCGCTGCCCGGCAACGGCACGATCGTCGCGACCCACGCCGACCGCAAGCGCCTGTTCGTCGAGGCCGGCCATCTGATCGTCGATCTCGCGCGCCGCTATTACGAACAGGACGACGAGAGCGTGCTGCCCCGCTCGGTGGCGAACCTCAAGGCGTTCGAGAACGCGATGAGCCTCGACATTGCGATGGGCGGCTCGACCAACACGGTTTTGCATCTGCTCGCCGCGGCCCATGAGGGCGAGGTCGACTTCACCATGGCCGACATCGACCGCCTGTCGCGCCGCGTCCCGGTGCTGTGCAAGGTCGCCCCGTCGGTTCCCGACGTCCACGTCGAGGACGTGCATCGCGCCGGCGGCATCATGGGCATTCTCGGCGAGCTCGATCGCGCGGGCCTGCTCAACCGCGACGTGACGATGGTGCACGCCGAGTCGCTCGAACATGCGCTGTCGCGCAATGACATCAAGCGTGGCGCCTCGAGCGCGACGCGCGAATTCTTCGCCGCGGCGCCGGGCGGCGTGCCGACCCAAGTCGCCTTCAGCCAGGCCTCGCGTTACGAATCCCTCGACGAGGATCGCGAGAAGGGCGTCATCCGCGATCTCGAACACGCGTTCTCCAGGGATGGCGGCCTCGCCGTGCTCAAGGGCAATCTCGCTGAGGACGGCTGCATCGTGAAGACGGCGGGCGTCGACGCGAGCGTGCTGAAGTTCGAGGGACCGGCGAAGATTTTCGAGAGCCAGGACGACGCCGTGCAAGGCATTCTCGGCGGCAAGGTGGTCGCCGGCGACGTCGTCGTCATCCGCTACGAAGGGCCGCGCGGCGGGCCGGGGATGCAGGAGATGCTCTATCCCACGAGCTATCTGAAATCGAAGGGCCTCGGCAAAGCCTGCGCCTTGATCACCGACGGGCGCTTCTCCGGCGGCACGTCGGGCCTTTCGATCGGCCATGTCTCGCCCGAGGCGGAAGAGGGCGGAACGATCGGCTTGGTGGCGGAGGGCGATCGCATCGCGATCGACATTCCCGGACGCAAGATTGCGCTGCTGGTGTCCGACGAGGTCCTCGCCCAGCGTCGCGCCGCCATGGAGGCCAAGGGCAAGGACGCCTGGAAGCCGGCCGGCCCCCGCAAGCGCAACGTCTCGACGGCGCTGCGCGCCTACGCGGCGTTTGCGACCAGCGCGGCGCGCGGCGCGGTGCGCATGGTGCCGTAAACGCGCGTTGACGCCGACGCAGCTCGCAAAATTGTGAAGTCTTGCGGTGGCGCAAGCGGGATTAGCTTGCGCGCCTCATTGGAAAGGGCCTTTTCATGCAGAAGCGAAAATTGGGTCGCAGCGACCTTGCGGTCGCGCCGGTTGTGTTCGGCGCGAATGTGTTTGGATGGACCGCGGACAAGAAGACATCGTTCGACCTGCTCGACCGCTTCACCGGCGCCGGGCTCAACGCCATCGACACTGCCGACGTCTATTCGCGCTGGGCGCCGGGCAACAAAGGCGGCGAATCCGAAACGATCATCGGCGAATGGCTGAAGGCGCGCGGCTCCCGCAACGCCGTCACGATCATCACCAAGGTCGGCATCGAGATGGGCCCTGACAAGAAGGGCCTTTCGGCGCGCTACATCGAAGAGGCGGTCGAGGCGTCGCTCAAGCGCCTGCAGGTGGAGACGATCGACCTCTATCTCTCTCACATGCCGGACGACGCGACCCCGCACGAGGAGACGCTCGGCGCCTATCAGAAGCTGATCGCCAAGGGCAAGATCCGCTGGTGCGGCGCCTCGAACTTCAACGCCGAGCAGCTCTCGGCGGCGCTCGCCGCGTCTTCCGCCAAGGGTCTGCCGCGCTACGAAGTGCTGCAGCCGGAATACAATCTCTACGACCGCGCCTCTTACGACGGCGCGTTGCGCGAGCTCTGCATGGCGCAGGACGTCGGCGTCATCACCTACTTCAGCCTCGCCAAGGGCTTTCTCTCGGGCAAGTACCGCTCCGAGGCGGATCTAGGCAAGAGCCCGCGCGGTGAGGGCGTGAGGGCCTATCTCAACCCGCGCGGCTTCCGCATCCTTGCGGCGCTCGACGAGATTTCTGCGGCCCACAAGGTCGCCCCGGCCGACATCGCGCTCGCCTGGCTGATCGCGCGGCCCGGCGTCACGGCGCCGATCGCCAGCGCCACCTCGCTGCCGCAACTCGAGAGCCTCATCCGCTCGGCGACGGTCGCTCTCAGCGATCGCGAAATTGCTGCGCTCGACGCAGCGAGCGCGGCGTAAGCGGAGCGCGTTCGGCCGCTGGCGCGCGCTCAGCGTCTTGGCCGGGATTGTCCCGGCCATCCCCGCGGCGCCGCTTATCAAAACGCTCGGGCGAAGGCGCACGGCTCGACGTGGATGGCCGGGACAAGCCCGGCCAAGACGGCGAATGGACGCGTCTCCAACCCGTCACGCCTCCGCCCGCGCCTATTGCGGCGTAAGCGGAGCGCGTTCGGCCGCTGGCAGGGCTCAGCGTCTTGGCCGGGACAAGCCCCGGCCAAGACGGCGAATGGACGCATCTCCAACCCGTCACGCCTCCGCCCGCGCCTATTGCGGTGTAAGCGGAGCGCGTTTGGCCGCTGGCGCGGGCTCAGCGTCTTGGCCGGGCTTGTCCCGGCTATCCCCGCGGCGCCGCTTATCAAAACGCGCGGGCGAAGGCGCCACGGCTCGACGTGGATGGCCGGGACAAGCCCGG
>DASXGX010000071.1:0-51618 GCA_036488815.1 Roseiarcus sp. | reverse complement strand
GGGCGTCATGGGCGCATTCGCATTCGCCGTTCTGCCGCCTCCCATTCAGGGCATCGGCAACGCCGGCGGGTTCACCATGCAGGTCAACTTGAAGAACGGCAATTTCGACTATGCGCTGTTGCAGACGCTGACGAACGCCCTCGTCTCCCAAGCCAATGGCCAGTCGTCGCTGCAAAGGGTCGCCACCACGTTTCGCGCCGGGGCCCCGCAGATCTTCGTCACCATAAACCGCGTCAAGGCCGAGACGCTCGGCATCACAGTCGGTCAGGTGTTTGCCGCCCTCTCCGACTATGTCGGCTCGAATTATGTCGGCCAGATCACGAAGTTCGGCCACGTGTTTCAAATCTACGCTCAGGCGGACGCCAAGTACCGGGCCAATATCAACGACCTTCAAAACCTCAAGGTCAAAGCGGGCGACGGAACCATGACGCCGATCGGCACCGTGGTCGAGGTCAGCGAAGTCCAGGGTCCTCCCCTTATCAGTCTTTACAATCTCTATCCCTCGTCGACGATCATCGGTGGCCCGGCGCCGGGTTTCAGTTCCGGCCAGGCGCTCGACATTATGGATCAGATCGGCGAGCAGGCGCTGCCGAAGGGAACGGGTTACCAATGGACCGCGATGTCCTACCAGGAGAAAGAGGTCGGCTCGCAGATTTACTTCGTCTTCGGCCTCGGGCTGCTGCTCGTCTATCTCGTCCTGGCCGGGCAATATGAGAGCTGGATCCTGCCGTTCGCGGTGATCCTGGCGGTGCCGCTGGCCCTGATCGGAACCGTCGGCGCGTTGACCTACTTCGGCGCCACTAACGTTGCCGCCAGCCAGAGCGGGGTCGCCGCCACCAATCTCTACACACAGATCGGCCTCATCCTCCTGATCGCGCTCGGGGCCAAGAACGCAATCCTCATCGTCGAATACGCTCGCCAGCGGCGGGATCAAGGCATGCCTGCGCTCGACGCAGCGGTCGAGGGAGCGCGGCTGAGGTTCAGGCCGATCATCATGACGTCGTTCGCCTTCATCCTCGGCGTGCTGCCACTCGTCCTCGCCACCGGCGCCGGCGCCTCGGCGCGCAAGTCGATCGGGATCGCGGTCTTCTTCGGCATGATCGCCTCGACCTGTCTGACTGTGGTGTTCGTTCCTTCGTTCTACGTGGTGATGCAGCGCCTCGACGAACGCAGAAGCCGCAGCGGCGAGCGAGCCCCCGCCGATCTGCCGGCGGGGGAATAGGGGCCAATACAGCGAATCGCTGGGCTCAGCCTTGCCGGCGGATGAAGCCGGTGATCGCGACGCTCTCCCAGATGCCCGCCGCGTGGAACGGGTCGGCGCGATTGAACGCCTCGACCGTCGCGCGGTCGGCCGCCTCGACGAGAAAAAGGCTGCCGACCATGGTCGATCCGTCGTCGGCGACGAGCGGGCCCGACATCACGATTCGCACGCCATGCGCCGACGTGTCGGAGAGAAACGCCTTGTGCGCGTCGTAATTGGCGAGGCGCGTCGGCAGCGCCTCGTTTTTGTCACGCGCGTGGATAGCGAAAAGCATCAAAGACCTCAGTTCTTCTGAATTTGATCCCAGGCCGGGCACTCGCGTTTGTCGACCGGCACGTCATAGGGGCCGAGATTGGACGCCTGCACCACCACGGAGGGCTGCGTCACCTTGCTCGGAACGGGCTCGTGGCGCAGATAGCGGATCGCGATCTCCGTGCCGATGCAGCCCTGCACGAAGCCGTTGTAGTCGCCGGTCGCCAGCATCTTGCCGGCTTTGATGGCGTCGACCGCCTCCTTCGTGCCGTTGATGCCGACGATCTTCGCCTTGCTGTTCGCGTCGGCGAGCGCGTCCATCGCGCCGATCGCCATCGCGTCGTTGGCCGCCATCACGCCGGCGACGTTCGGGTTCGACTGCAGCAGGTTCTCCATCACTTGCATCGCCTGCAAGCGCTGGTAGTTGGCGGGCTGGGAATCGACGAGCTTGACGTTGGGGAATTCGGCGATCGCGTCCTTGAAACCGCGCAGGCGGTCCTGCGCCGTCGCCGCGCCGCGCACGCCCTCGATGATGATCACGTCGCCCTTGCCGCCGATCGCCTTGAGCAGAACCTCGGCGGTCGACTTGGCGATAGAGTAATCGTCGGCGCCGACGAAGGCGACGAAGTCGCCGCCGGCGCTGCGGTCGGTGACGTTGACGACCGGGATTTTGGCCGCGTTGATCTTCTGCACGCCGGCGACCATCGCCTTATAGTCCACCGGCACCATGACGATCGCGTCAGGCTTCTTGGTGACGATGTCGTCGATCTGGCTCATCTGCTCGGGAATGCTGTCGGGCTGCGTCGGCACGTACTGCAACACCTTGGCGTGCATTGCCGCGGCCGCCTTCGCGGCGCCGACGCGCTCGGCCTGGAAGAACGGATTGGTCTGATTCTTGGTGAGCACCGCGATCGTTTCGCCGTCGGCGAAGGCGGG
Organism: Roseiarcus sp.; assembly: GCA_036488815.1. Taxonomy (GTDB): domain Bacteria; phylum Pseudomonadota; class Alphaproteobacteria; order Rhizobiales; family Beijerinckiaceae; genus Roseiarcus. The sequence goes on along the minus strand of DASXGX010000071.1, from coordinate 49,169 downwards.
CGCCGCCGCGCCGCCGGCAAGGGCCAGAGCGAGGGCGATGATAGAGACGCGTTTCATTAGGTTTCCTCCAGTTGTCAACTACGAGCGCGGCTGCCGCGCAGATCGAGCCAGACGGCGGCGACGATGATCACGCCGGTCACCAGCGGCTGCCAGTTCCCCTCGACATGAAGCAGGTTCATGCCGTTGAGGACGAGCGTCAGCAGCAACGTGCCGACGAAGGTGCCGGTCAGCGTGCCTACGCCGCCGAACAGCGAGGTCCCGCCGATGAGCACCGCGGCGATCGCCGGCAGTGTCAGGCTGCCGCCGATGTCGGCCTCGGCGGAATTGAGCCGCGCGAGAAAAACGAGCGAAGCGAAGCCCGCCGCAAGGCCGCTCAGCGTGTAGACGAGGATGAGCCGCCGCCTGACCGGCACGCCCGACAGGCGCGCCGCTGTGGGATTGGCGCCGATCATGGTGATCTGCTGGCCCCAAATGCTGCGCTGCGCGAACAGAGTGCCGACGACGAGCAGCGCCGCCATCACCAGCACGGGGATCGGCATGCCGAAAAAATAGCCGTTGCCGAGCTCGCGGAAGCCGTGCGGAAAGCCGTAGACCGTCGCGCCGGCCATGAAGGTGTAGGTGACGCCCTGCAGCACCCAAAGCATGCCGTAGGTCGCGATGAAGGAGGGAATGCGGAGCAGGCTCACCATCATACCGTTGAGCAAGCCGACCGCCGCACCGACCGCCAAAGCCGCGGCGACGCCGATCCACGGATCGCCGGTCGATTTGATCGCCGTGCCGGCGATGCAGGCAGCCAGCCCGATGGTCGCGCCGACCGAGAGGTCGAGCCCCGCCGTGATCACCACCAACGTCAAGCCGGAGCTCATGAAGAACAGCAGCGCCGCCTGGCGCAGGACGTTCACGAGGTTGACGACCGTGAGGAACGCTCCGCTCAGCAGGCTCAACGCGACGCCGACGATCAGCACCGCGGCGAGGCGCAGCAGCAGGCGGATCAACTCGGGCGGCAGGGTGGGCCGCGCGGCCCGCGCTTCGGAACTGGCGGCGGTCATGGCGTTTGTGTCCGGAAGGCTTCGAGCGTGAAGGCCAGAATGACGAGCAGGCCGATGCAACTCACCTGCAGCGCGGAGGAGACCGCCAGCAGGTTGAGCCCGTTGCGCAGAATGCCGATCGTCAGTGCGCCGATCAGGGTGCCCGGCAGCCAGCCGTTGCCGCGCTCGAACGACGTGCCGCCCAGCGCGACGGCCGCGATGGCGTCGAACTCCATGCCGATGCCGGCGGTCGGATGGCCGGCGTTGAGGCGGCTTGCGAGCAGAAGCCCGGCGACGCCGGCCCAGGCGCCGGCAAGCGCATAGACCGCGAGCAGCATCCGACGCCAGGGCACGCCGGCGAGCGTCAGCGCTTCGCGGTTGCCGCCGAGCGCGAAGACGTAGCTGCCGAAACGGGTGCGGTAGAGCAGCGCGTGCATGAGCGCGTAAGCGGCGGCGACCAGCAGGATCGGCGTGCGGATTCCGAGGATCGAGCCGCCGTAGACGAAGAGGACGCTGTTCGGCAAGCCGACGACGCTCTGGCCGCCGGTGACGATGAGCGCGAGGCTTTGCGCGACGCCGAGCGTGCCGAGCGTCGCGACAAACGGGGGAATGCGGAGGTAGGCGACGAGGCCGCCGTTCAAGACCCCGGCGGCCGTACCCACCGCCAGCGCGACGGCCAGGGTCGCCGCGAAGGAGCCGGTCGCCAGCGCGGTCTGCGCGAGCGCGACCGAGCAGAGCGACAGCACCGCGCCGATCGAGAGGTCGAGCCCCTCGGTGAGGATCACGAAGGTCATGGGCAATGCGATCAGCAGCAGCACGCTGGATTGCAGCAGCACGTTCAGCGCATTGCCGGGCGTCGCGAAGTCGTGCGTCGCGATGGAGAAGCCGACCAGCATGATGGCGAGCATCGCCAGCAGGCCAGGCGCGCGCATGGGGCGCTTGAGAGCGAGGGCGGTCATTGGTGCATCCCCAAGCGCACGATGTTCTCCTCGCTGAGTTCGGCGCGGCCGAGCTCGCCGACGATGCGCTTGCCGCGCATCACATAGGCGCGGTCGCAGACGTGCACGATTTCCGCCTGTTCGGAGCTGATCATGAGAACGCCGGCGCCGGCGGCGACGAGTTCGTCGATCAGCGCGAAGATCTGCGCCTTGGCGCCGATGTCGATGCCGCGCGTCGGCTCGTCGAAGATGAAGAGCCGCGCCTTGGCGGCGAGCCACTTGCCGATGACGACCTTCTGCTGGTTGCCGCCGGAGAGCGTGCCGACCTGCTGCTGCAAGGAGGCGGCGGCGATGCCGAGCCGCTTGACGATCTCATGCGCGGTCGTGCGGCCAAAGCCGGCGCGCATGAATCCCGAGGGAAAAAGCGACGGCAAGCCGGCGAGCAGAAGATTGTCGCCGACGGTGCGGATGAGCGCGAGGCCTTCCGTCTTGCGGCTCTCGGGGATCAGCGCCATGCCGAGCTTGGCGGAATGATCGGGCGAGCCTGGATGGACGCGGCCGAACACCCTCACTTCGCCTGATGTGACCCTGTCGGCGCCGAAGATTGCGCGCGCGACCTCCGTGCGCCCCGAGCCGACAAGCCCGCACAGGCCGACGATCTCGCCCTCGCGCACGGTGATGTCGACATTGGCGACGCCGTTGGCGGCGGCAAGTCCGCGCACCTCGAGCATCGTCTCGCCCGGCGCGCGGAAGCGGCGCGGATAAGTCATGTCGACCGTCCGGCCGACCATCAGGCGAACCAGCTCATCCGGCGTCGCCTCCTTGGGCAGCAGGCTGCGCACCTTCTTGCCGTCGCGCAGCACGGTGATGCGGTCGCCGAGCGCGAAAACCTCGGCCATGCGGTGCGAGATGTAGACGATGGCGACCCCGTCCGCCTTCAGGCGCGCCATCATGGCGAAAAGGCGCTCGCTCTCGCGATCGGACAGCGCCGCGGTCGGCTCGTCCATGACAAGGATGCGCGCGTCCTGCGACAGCGCCTTGGCGATCTCGACCATCTGTTGCTGGGCGACGCCGAGGCGATGAACGCTCTCGCGCGGGTCGATGTCGAAGCCGATCATATCGAGCACGCGGCGGGCGTCGGCGAAGAGACGCTTGTGGTCGATCGAGCCCGGCGTGCGTCCGCGCGGGGCGCGGCCGAGATAGATGTTGTGCGCGATGTCGAGATGGGGAACGAGCGAGAATTCCTGGAAAATCACCGCGATGCCGAGCTGGCGCGCGTCGGCCGGCGAAGCGATGACGGTCGGGCGGCCTTCATAGAGAACCTCGCCGGCGTCCGCCGCGACCGCGCCGCAGAGAACCTTCATCAACGTCGACTTGCCGGCGCCGTTCTCGCCGAGCAGCATATGCGTCTCGCCCGGCCAGATCGCGAAGGAAACGTCGCTCAGGGCGCGGACGCCGGGGAAACTCTTGCTGATCCCGCGCAACTCGAGCTTCGGCGGCGCGAGCGGCGCCTCTGGTGTCGTTGTCGTTTCGGTCGCGATCACGCCGCCGCCTCCTCCGTGCGCGTTTCCTCGAAGAAGATCTTGCCCGGATTCATGATGTTCAGCGGATCGAGCGCGCTCTTGATCGCCCGCATCGCGTCGACGGCGTCTTCGCCGTGCTCCGTCTTGAGATAGCCGCGCTTGCCGACGCCGACGCCGTGCTCGCCGGTGCAGGTGCCGTCGAGCGCCAGCGCCCGCGCGACGAGCCGGGCGTGCAGCGCGCGCGCCCGCGCGATCTCCTCGGAATCGTTGGGGTCGACGAGCAGCAGCAGATGGAAATTTCCGTCGCCGACATGTCCGACGAGCGGGGCGAGCACGCCCGACGTCTCGAGGTCGCGTCGCGTTTCCTCGAGACATTGCGCGAGCGCGGAGATCGGCACGCAGACGTCGGTGATGATCGCCTCGCTGCCCGGCTTCAGCGCGCGCCCGGCGTAGAGCGTGTTGTCGCGCGCGTGCCAGAGGCGTGAGCGCGCCTCGGGCTCGCGCGCCCACTGCATCTCGGCTGCGCCGTGTTCGGCGACGATCGCGCGGACGGACTCGGCCTGCTCCTCGACCGCGCTCGGCGTGCCGTGGAACTCGATGAACAGCGTCGGCAGTTCTGGATAGGCGAAGCCGGCGTAGCGATTGACGCCGCGCATCATGACCTCGTCGAGCAGCTCGATGCGCGCCACCGGGATCGCCGCCTGCATCACCGCGATGGTCGCCTCGACCGCGCCGCCAAACGCCGGAAACGGGCAGACCGCGGCGGCGATCGCCTCCGGGATCGGGTGCAGGCGCAAGGTCACTTCGGTGATCACGCCGAGCGTTCCTTCCGCGCCGACGAACAGGCGCGTGAGGTCGTAGCCGGCGGCGGATTTGCGCGCGCGCCGCCCGGTGCGGATGAGCCGCCCGTCGGCAAGCACGACTTCGAGCGCCAGCACGTTGTCGCGCATCGTGCCGTAGCGCACGGCCATGGTGCCCGACCCGCGGGTCGAAGCCATGCCGCCGATCGAAGCGTCCGCGCCAGGGTCGATGGGAAAGAACAGGCCGGTATCGCGCAGCGAGGCGTTGAGCGCTTTGCGGCGGATGCCGGGGCCGACCCGCACGTCCATGTCAGCCTGATTGACGGCGACGACCTGGTCCATCGCGCTCATGTCGAGGCAGAGGCCGCCGCGCACCGAAGCCGCGTTGCCCTCGAGCGAGGTTCCGGCGCCGAACGGCACGATCGGGACTCGAAGCTCGTGGCAGAGCGCGACGATCCGGCGCACCTCCGCCGCGTCGAGCGGCCGCGCCACGAGATCGGGCGGAGACGGTTCGCGATAGGCTTCGCTGCGGCCGAACTGGGCGCGCAGTCCGGCGGCGTCGCTGATGCGCTCGCCGAGCGTCGGGCGCAAACGCTCCAAAAGAGCCGCGACGGCGGGATCGGGCATGGTCGCTTCCTCTGTTCGCGGCTGTCGGCGCCGCGCGGTTTCTTCGTTAGGCCGGGGTCAGTCCGAAACGGTAGCGCAGCAGCCGATAGGGCTGCGGCTGCTCGGTGCCGTCAGGCGCAACGCCCGCCGGCTGGAACGGGAACGCGTCGATCAGCAATTCCTTCACGCCGAACACCGCGTCGCTGTCGAGATATTGATCGCCGTCGACGAACACATGGGTGATCAGGCGGCGGAAGCCGGGCGCGACGATCATGAAATGGACGTGCGCCGGGCGCCAGGGATGTCGGTCGGTCGCCTTGAGCATGTCGCCGACCGGGCCGTCGTAAGGGATCGGATAGGCGGCCGGCGTCGTCGTGCGGAAGCGCAGGCGTCCCGCCTCGTCGGTCACGAAGCGCGCGCGGCGCTCGAGTTCGCCCCCTTCGCGCTGCACGTCGTAGAAGCCCTCGGTGTCGGAGTGCCACACGTCGACCGTCGCGCCGGCGACCGGCTTGCCTGAGGGGTCGGTGACGTTGACGTCGACGAACAGCGGCGCGCCGCCGCCCTTGCCGCCGGGATCGATGTCGGCGCCCTGTTCGGCGAGCGGCGCGTCCTCGACGAAGAAGGGGCCGAGCACCGTCGATTGGGTCGCGCCCGGGGCAGGGCGGTTGTTGATCGCGTCGACCAGGGTCGAGACGCCGAGCGTATCCGAGAGCAGGATGAACTCCTGCCGGCTCTGGTCGCTGATCTTTCCGGTGCGAGTGAGAAATTCGATCGCATAGACCCATTCGGCCTCGGTCACCGCCTCCTCGCGCACGAAGTCGTGGATGTGACGCACCAGACCGTTCAGCAGCTGCTTCAGGCGCGGGCTCGGACAGCCCTCGAAGCGCCGAAGGACCTCTTGTGTGATGCTTTGGTCGTCAAGCTCGCGCATTAGCGTTCCTCCTCCCGTCACAGTCCCGCGAGACGCGCGGCGAACGGAACTGTCGCGATGAAGTCCGTCTCGCCCTCTCCGGTCGCGATCAACGCGGAATAGGTCTGGCGCAACTGCGCGGCGAGCGGCGCGGGAACCGAGGTCGCGCGCGCGGTGTCGAGCAGGAGGTCGAGGTCCTTGGCCATCTGCCGGCAGGAGAAAGTCGGCGAGTAGTCGCCCGCCTTCAACGGCGGCGTCTTGTATTTGACCATCGGCGAGCCGACCGCGCTGTCGGCCAGAAGATCGAGCATGTCGGCGAAATCGACGCCGCCCTTGCGCGCGAAGGCGAGCGCCTCGCCCATCATCCCCGCCGAGACGGCGATCATCAAATTGATGGCGAGCTTGGCGAAGCGCGCCTGCTCGGCTTCGCCGAGGTAGCGCTGGGCGCGCGAATAGGCCGCCATCGCCGGCAGCGCGGCGTCGAACGCGTCGCGCGGGCCGGACGCGAGCACCGTCAATTCGCCTCGCTCCGCGAGCACCGGATTGCCGGACACGGGCGCGCGCAAATACGCTGCGCCGGCGGCGGCGACGAATTCGCCGGCGCGCGCCGAAGCCGCCGCGCTCACGGTGCTCGTCTCGACGACGATCGCGCCGGGCGCGAGCGAGGGCGCAAGCGCGCGCATCGCCGATTCGAGCACGGCGTCGTCGGGCAGCGACGTGAAGACGAGCCCGGCGCCCGCGATCGCTTCGGACGCCTCAGCCTTGACCTGAATCTGGCGCGAGGCGGCGAGTTCGGCGCGTTGCGGGTCGCGGTCGAATCCCGTTACCGCGCGGCCCGTCGCCGCGATGCGCGCCGCCATCGGCAGGCCGAGCTTACCGAGACCGATCCAGCTAATCTTCAAATCGCTCACGCTCAATTTTCCTTTCCTTGCGGCCGCCAGCCGAGCGCGCCCAGAATTCGTCGGCCCGAGCGGGCGAGTTCGTCGCGCAGCGAAGCGAGATCGTCGCGCAGCAGTTTGCCGTGCCGCTTGCGCCATTCGCCGGCGATCATCACGCTGTCGACATTGGCGAGGCCGGCCTGCATCACGACGGTGGAGATGGGGTCGTGCACCGGCCAGAGGTTGAGATCGTCGGCGCGCAGCATGACGAGGTCCGCTTGCATCCCCGGCGCAAGCGCGCCGATGCGATCTTGCATGCGGAGCATCCGCGCGCCCTGCGTCGTGATCCAGCCGAGCGCGTCGCGCGTCGTGATGGTCGAGGTGTCGGGAATCTTGCCCTCGCGCGCCCGGCTCGCCGCATTGTCGAGTGCGCGCTGGTGGCCGAGCGCAATGCGGCTTTGCGTCATCATGTCGCCGGAGAACGAGCTCTCGAGATCGACGCCGAGCGCGGGCGCGGCGCCAAGATCGCGCAGGCGGCCCACGATCGGGTGGCCGTGGCCTTGCGACATTTCGTTTTCGGCGGTGACGGCGAAGGTGACGCCGCGTTCGACGAAGCGCCGCAGCCGGTCCTCGGAAAGATCGTTGCCATGGACGACATTGATGTTGTCGCCGACGAGGCCTTCCTTTTCGAGAACGTCCCATCCCTCAGGCGTCTTGGCCGCGCCGCCGCCCTGGTGCATCGAAGCGATGAGGCCGAATTCGCGCGCGAGGCGGAAATCCTGCAGCGCGACGTCGAGCGTCGAATAGTGCGGGCCGAGAATCGCGAGCCCCAGGCTCATCTTGCCCTCGCGCGAGGCGAACGGGCCGGCGAGCAGCCGCTCCACCTCGCGCCGGGGGTGCGGAATTTCGGAGAAATGCGGCTCGCCGGGGCGTGGATCGGGCTTGGGTGAACCGTGGAAGAAGGCGGCACGAATTCCCGAGTCCTGCAAAGCGGCGACCGCGGCGTCGGTGTGCTCGGGCGTCGGATTGTTGTGGCACCAGTCGACGAGCGTCGTCGCGCCGCAATTGATCTGATTGAGCGCGCCGACCAGCGTCGCGATATGGATGTCCTCGGGGCTGAACTGCGTGGCGAGCCCCGCATGCACCCAGCGGAAATATTCGAGCAGCGTCCAATTGGCCGCAGCTCCACGCAACGCCGTCTGCCAGGTGTGCATATGGGCGTTGATCAGGCCGGGGATGACGAGGAAGCCGCGCGCGTCGATCGTGTCGACGTCGGCCGCCTTGATGTCCGGCGCGATCGCGGCGATGCGCTCGCCTTCGATCAGAACGGAGCCGCGCGGCAAGTCGCCGAGCGCTGGGTTCATCGTGACGATGCAGGCGTCACGCAGCAGAATTCTGCGCATTTCGCTCACGCCTCAGGCCTTGAGCCGCGATAGGCGCGCTCCAGGAGCGCGCGGATCGGCTCTTGCTCGATCGGGCGCGGATTCCAATAGGGCGATTCGACCGCGAGCGCCGCGGCGCGCTCGATCCCGTCCTGCGGCATGCCGATGTCGCGCAGTGCGCGCGGTCCGCCGAGACGGCCGATCAGATCGTAGAGCCCCTGCGCCCCGTCCTCGGCGCCGAGCGCCGCAGCGATCCTGGCCGCCGCCTCGGGCGCCGCCGGCGCGTTGTAGGCGAGCGCATGCGGCAGGACGACCGTATGGGTCTCCGCATGGGGAAGGTCGAAGGAGCCGCCGAGCGTATGGCAAAGCTTGTGATGCAGCGCCATGCCGGCCGCGCCGAGGCAGACGCCGCACAGCCAGGCGCCGTAGAGCGCGTCGCGGCGGGCTGAAGGGTCGAGCGGCGTCTCGACGATGACCGGCAGCGCGCGCGCCAGAGCGCTTATGCCCTCGACGGCGATGAGCGAGGTGATGGGATTGCGATCCTGCGCATAGAGCGCTTCGACCGCGTGGGCGATGGCGTTGATCCCCGAGGTGACGGAGATGCCGACTGGCAGGCCGACCGTCAGATCGACGTCGTAGATCACCGTTTCCGGGAGAATGCGGGGGCCGCGTTGGGTCGTCTTCCGCCCGTCCGCCGTCTCGCCGAGGATCGGCGTCATCTCTGAGCCGGCGTAGGTGGTCGGGACGACGATTTGCGGCAGATTGGTGCGCAGGGCGAGGGCTTTGCCGAGCCCGGTCGTCGAACCACCGCCGATCGCCACCGTGCAGTCGGCCCCTGCCGCCTCGAAGGCGGCCAGCGCGCGCTCGGTGACCGCGAGTGGCGTATGCATCGCCGCGCCGGAGAAGAGGCCAGCGGCGAGCGGGCCAAGCCGCGCAACGATGTCCGCGCCGGTCGATTTCTGTTGCGGGGTGGTCAGAACGAAGGCTCGGCTGCAGCCGAGCGCGCCGACTTCGTCGGCCAGGACGCTCAAGGATCCCGCGCCGAACACGACCCGTGAGGGATGTGCGGTGTAGACGAAGCGATCCTGCAAGGCAGTGTCCTTCCCCATGCCGCCTGCCGCATCCAGCGGCAGTGGTTGCTCATTTCCTAGGCGCGACGTTATGACGCGAGCCTGCGAGGGTCTAGCGCACAGATGTTCATTTTGAATATATTGACCCCATGAACGAACTCGAACTGCTGCGGGTTATCGAGTATCTCGAGCGCATGCGACGGCCGTATCGCGCGCTGTTTCCGATGGCCGATGAAGACTCTGTCTGGAACATCCTCTCGCATTTGGTGAAGAGCCATTTGCGCGGCGATCTCGTCACGATTTCGGCCCTCGCGGCGGTCGCCAACGTGCCCTATGCGACGGCGTTGCGGCGCATCCACACGATGACCGCCGAGGGGCAAATCGAACGCCGGCCGCGCGGGCCCAAGACGTTCAGCCTCCATCCGAGCGAGCGCACGCTCGAGGCGTTTCTCTCTTATGCGCAGCACATCAAGTCGCTGCTCGCCCAGGTGATGGGCGTGCGTCCGGCGGAGGAGGAGGCGGACGACTACTATATCGGCGGCTCACGGTTGGAGGCCCAACTGGCGCCGCCGCAGACGCTGTCGCGCCGCCGCAGCGAGGGCGGGCGGCTGCGCTTCCTCCTGCACGACGACAATTACTTCGCCTCGATGCAAAATCTCTGGGCCGATTTTCGCGCCAACCGCGGCTCGCGTCGCGACTTCGATCTCTATCCGCTGCCTGAGCTGTACCGGCGAGCCAGTGAGAATGCGGCCAAGCCGGTCTCCGACTACGACGTGATCGTGCTCAACGTGCCTTGGCTCGGCGAATTCGTCGAGGCCGGGCGCATCCGCCGCGCCGAGCCGTTCCTCTATTACAGCGGCATCGACAGTCTCGACTTCGATCCGCGCGTCTGGGCCACCGGGCGCTGGAAGGGGCGCCAGGAGGCGGTGCCGGCCTTCTCGTCGATCGAACTGTTCGCCGCGCGCAGCGACCTGATCGACGGGGCTGGCCTCGCTTACCCCAAGACCTTCGCCGACGTCCTCGAGATCGGGCGCGCATTCCACGCGCCGCGCCGAGGCTTTTTCGGCGTCGCCTGGAACGCGTGCCGGGGCATGCCGCTCGCCTCCACCTTCGCTTTTCACATTGGCTGTTGCGGCGGGGCGGTGCTGCAGACGCCGCGCGGGCGCTCCGACTGGTCGATTGGCGACATCGATCCGCGCGAGATCGCGGTCGGGGTCGACACCGAAGCGGGCAGGCAGGCGCTCGATCACTTGCGCGAGATGCTCGCCATCTCGCCGCCCAACGTGCTGGACCTCGATTGGAACAGCTCCCTGGAAATTTTCATGAGCGGCCATGCGGCGATGGCCTATTGCTGGTCGATGCGGGCGGCCCGCTTCGAATACGACGTGCGTTCGCGGGTCAAGCGGCGCGTGCGCTACCTGCCGCAGCCGGCCGGTCCGAAGGGGGCCAACGTCACGCCGCTCGGCGGCTTCGTGCTCGCCGTGCCGGCCAATCTGCCGGAGGCGCGCGTCGAGGCCGCCTTCGAGGCGATCCGCTGGATGACCTCGCGCGAGGCGATCCAGACTCACATCAAAACGGGGTTCCCGGTATTGCCGCGCTTTTCGATGAGCGCCGATCCCGAGATCGCGGCGGGCTCGCCCATCGTCTACGCCGTCAACGAACTGGCGCGGCGCGACCTCTTGCAGACTTGGCAGCGCGCGCCCTTGCCGCAATATGCCTGCATCGAAGCGGTGATCGGCGATGAGATCCACTCCGCTCTGCGGGGGGACAAGTCGCCCGAGGCGGCGCTCCGAGACGCCCAGGCGTCGATCGAGAGGCTTCTTAAGACGAGCGCGCCCGCTCGCGCCGCGTGAGATCGTCATTTGACAGGCTCGCCCGTGGTCGGACAAAACCGCGGCGATTGCCTCGGCGTTCGAAGGACGCGCGAGGCGAAGCGGAGTGATTTCATGTCTTCCTTGCCAGTCTGGTTCGACGTCGACAAATGCTACATCGACGGCCGGTGGGTCGCGCCCTCGACGGGGCGGTATCTCCCGCTCGAGGATCCCTCGCGTGGCGTCGAAATCGGCAAGATCGCGCGCGGCGGCGCGGCGGACATCGACGCGGCGGTGGCGGCGGCCGAGCGGGCGCTCGCGGGCGCCTGGGGCAAGCTGACCGCCGCCGAGCGCGGCCGCCTGATGCTGAAACTCAGCCATCTCATCGTCTCGCGCGCCGACGACCTCGCCCGCCTCGAGGCGCTCGATGTCGGCAAGCCGCTCAAGCAGGCCAAGGCCGACGCTCTGGCGATGGCGCGCTACATGGAGTTCTACGGCGGCGCCGCCGACAAGATCATGGGCGAGACAATTCCCTACCTCGACGGCTACACCGTCTACACGCTGCGCGAGCCGCATGGCGTCACCGCGCATATCGTTCCCTGGAACTATCCGATGCAGATCGGCGGCCGTTCGGTCGGCGGCGCGCTGGCGATGGGCAACGCCTGCGTGCTGAAGCCGGCGGAGGAAGCCTGCCTGACGACGCTGGCGCTCGCCGCGCTCGCCGAGGAGGCGGGTTTTCCCGCCGGCGCGCTGAACGTCGTGCCGGGCCTCGGCGAGGAAGCCGGCGCGGCGCTCTCGGCGCATCCCGGCGTGCGGCACATCTCGTTCACCGGCTCGGTCGGCGTCGGCACGCTCATCCAGACCGCCGCGGCGAAGAACGTCGTTCCCGTCACGCTCGAACTCGGCGGCAAGTCGCCCCAGCTCGTGTTCGCCGACGCGGATCTCGATCGCGCCTTGCCGTTCCTCGTCAACGCCGGCGTGCAGAACGCGGGGCAGACTTGCTCGGCTGCTTCGCGCATTCTCATCCAGCGCTCGATTTACGATCAGGTCGTCGAGCGGATGGCCGCGCGTTACAACGCGCTGCGCGTCGGTCCGGCGGTGGCCGATCTCGACGTCGGGCCGCTGATCTCGGCGCGCCAGAAGGAGATCGTCAGCGGGTATCTTGCCGCCGGCAGCGATCTTACGGTCGCCGGGCGCGGCGTGATCGTCCCCGATGCGCCGCAAGGCGGCCACTACGTTGCGCCGACCCTCCTGGCTCAAGCCTCGGGCAGGCATCGGCTCGCGCAGGAGGAGATCTTCGGCCCGGTGCAGGTGGCGATTCCCTTCGAGGACGAAGCAGAGGCGATCGCGATCGCCAATGGCACGCAATACGGCCTCGTCGCAGGCGTCTGGAGCGCCGACGGCGGGCGCCAGATGCGGCTCGCCAAAGCCCTGCGCTCCGGCCAGGTGTTCCTCAACAACTACGGCGCAGGCGGCGGCGTCGAACTGCCGTTCGGCGGTGTCGGCAAGTCGGGCCACGGCCGCGAGAAGGGCTTCGAGGCGCTCTACGGCTTCTCGGTGCTGAAGACCGTCGCCGCTTGGCACGGATAGGCGCATTTCCCTTTCTCCCCGCAAGCGGGGAGAAAGGCACTTGGCAGATGCGCCGGCGGCTCAGTGCAAGAATTGGCCCCCGTTCACGTGGATGTTCTGGCCAGTGATGTAACCGCTCATCGACGGCGAGGCGAGGAAGAGGAAGGCGCCGACGCATTCCTCCGCCGTGCCGATGCGGCCGAGCGGCACCGCCTTGCGCATCGCCTCCATGCGCTCCGGCGGCGTCGCGGCGTGGAAGGGCGTCGCGATGACCCCCGGCGAGACCGTATTGACGCGAATGCCCTTGCCGGCGAGATCGCGCGCGAGGTGCTTGGTCAGATTGTGGATGAACGCCTTCGACGAGGCGTAGACCGCCGCGCCGGGGCCGCCGCCGTCGGCGCCCGCGATCGATCCGACGTTGATGATCGCGCCGCCCGGCTGGCGCTCGAGGTAGGGCGTCGCCGCCTGGGTCGCGGCGATCACTGAACGCACATTGAGGTCGAACACCTCGTCGATCAGCGCATCGTCGACTTCGCTGAAGGGCGTACGCCGGATCAGCGAGCCGGCGTTGTTGATGAGGACGTCGAGGCCGCCAAGCTTTTCAGCCGCCTCTTCGACGACGCGCTTGGCGACTCCGCGCTGAGTCAGATCGCCCTTCACCAACAGCGCTTTGCCGCCCGACGCGGCGATCGACTCGGCGAGCGCCTTCGCCTGCGCCTCGCTGCGATTGTAATGCAGCGCCAGCGACGCGCCTTGGGCGGCGAAGGCGCGCGCGACCGCTTCGCCGATCCCCGTGCTCGCCCCCGTGATCAAAACTCGCTTCCGCCGCAGATCGTCCATGTTGTCAGTCCTTCGTTGAACCTGGTCCGGACTTCGTAACCCGGGTGCGTTCGCCGCGCCATCCTTGACGTTCGCCTGGAAAGATGCGCCACGCGCGAAAAAGGGCGGAACAAAGGCGCCGCGCGTGGGTTGAAGCGATGCAGGCTTCGGCCTGCCGGCCACGGCCTTCTCCCGGGCCAACGGCTGGTCGCTCTCTTCGACGTTTGTTTGAGACAGGTGCATTGGCCTTGCCCCGTCGCCGTTCTCGGTGGCGGGGCTTTTGTTGCGGCTGATCAGCCGGCTTCCGGCGCCGCTTCCACCTCGACGGCGCGGTTGCGAAACGTCCACAACGCGATGACGCCGGCAAGCAACGCGCCTGTCAGCGCCGTGCTGATCCAGAGCGCCGCGGGTTTGGAGGCGACGGAGCGGAACATGACGACAACCATGTCGCCTAGGTCCGTTCCCCAGGTCCGGCACGTCACGATGGCGAGCCAGTACCAGGGCTTGCCCAGTCCGAATCGATAGGCTGCCCATACGGCGCAAGCAAAAAATGGGAATCCGATCATCGACGACCAGTACACCCCGAGGCCAACATCCTCTGCCAGCCAATCCCCCAGCGCCGTGCCGAGGACTCCGGCCGCGAGCATCAGCACCCAGTAGCTCCAGTGCGTGGCGAGCGCGTCCGGCCTTCCCTGGTCGCTTGCCGGCGCCCGTTCGCGGCGCAACTGGTCGGCCCAAAGCATCGCCGCCATGAACGCGACCAGCAGCAGCAGGAAAGCGATATGAGGGAGTTTCAGTTCGTGGGCCGCCAAATCGGCGACGTTCGTCGCCATGGTGCGCAGGAGGATGATCGCCAGCCAGTAGAAGGCCACCGTCGTCCAGCTCAGCGCCTTCTCCGCCCAGATAATGCCGAGGAAAATCGCGCCGATCGGCAGGATGCCCCTGATATGTCCGAGCCCTAGGGGGCCGGCCGCAAGGTCCCCGGCGTTCGTGCCGCACATGCTGGCGGCCACGATGGCGACCCAGTATCCGGCGTCGATCGCCGGGAGTTTGCGCATGGGAGCATTGACTTGACCCCATCTCTGGCCACTTGCGCGCGCCGCCGCGAGGCCACGTCTGGCGCCCGGCGCGGCGCGCTTCCAATCGTCTGACAATGTGTCGCTCCTCGGATCAACTCGACCCGGGGTATAGCGGCCCTGCCGTCGTCGTGCAGTTAAATCGCATTAATGCGCGCATTTGCGTCAGATGGACGCGCCCGTCGGTCTTCGAGCGCACTGCTCGGCGACGCTGTAACGACGGGAGGCCGAATCGGATGTCGCGGATCGGCTCTCAGGCGCGCGGCACGGTGGCCGCGGGCGTCCGGGAAATCGGAGGCCGCCTTTCGCGGGGCGCGAAAGGTACGGAAGCTAGGGAGCGCGCGTCTCGATCGCGGCGAGCGCGGCGCGCTTCAGCGCTTCAAGATCGTGCGCGCCGTCATCGTAGGCTTCCATCAGGTCTCGCGTGATCTTCGACGTCAGCGCAGGTCGTTCGGCCTCGAGCGCCGCCGCGTTGCAACGCTCGACCTCGGTCAGGACAATTTCGAGAGCTGTCGAAAGCAGGCGTATGGCGTCGGAATCGTAAGCGGAGATCGGCATGACCATCACCCGTCCGGGAACGCGGCCCATTTACGCCCGCCGCGTTATTGCCCCCAGAATAGCTCCGTTTCGTCAGCCAATCGAATCGATTCTCGAAGTACCTCTCCAAAGTAGCGAGACATCCGTTGCGGCGAGGGGCCGCTGTCCGCCGCCCTTTCGCGGGTAATGGCTTGACATGCCTGTGTCTGACGATAAAAGTTGCAGCTGACGAAAAAATTATCGCTGAACGCTGATGCCGGTACAGAGCTGCAAGGGGTCGGAAGCGCGGGTTGCCCGAGGCTCGCAGCGTCCGCTGCGCCGACTCCCCGCACTTCGACAGCGCCCGACTCGACAGTCGTGCGCTTGCCCGCGCCGCGGTAAGCCGTGAAAGCGGAAGGCGCCCATGCCCAGCCTGCTCGGAATCGACAATGGCCTGACGGTGACGAAGGCGGTGATCTTCGACGCCGACGGAACACAATTGGCGGTGGCGCGTCGTCGCGTTCCGCAATTGATGCCGCATCCGCGCTTTGTCGAGCGCGACATGGCGGGGCTGTGGCGCGCGACCGCGGAAGCGATCGCCGAGGCGATCAGCCTGAGCAATCGGCCGGCGAGCGACGTGAAAGCGGTCGCGGCGACCGCGCACGGCGACGGCGTCTATCTGCTCGACGGCGATCGCCGGCCGCTGGGCGCGGGCATCCTTTCGCTCGACAGCCGCGCCGGCGCGGTGGTCGAGCGGTGGTCGAGAGGTTCGATCGCCGGGGAAGCGCTGGCGCTCACCGGCCAGGAGCCGCACGTGTCCGCGCCGTCCGCGCTGCTGGCCTGGATCAAGCAATACGAGCCTGAGCGTTACCGCCGGATCGCTCACGTTCTCGCCTGCAAGGATTGGCTGCGCTTCTGCCTGACCGGGGTCGTCGGCGCGGATCGAACCGAAGCCAGCACCTCGTTCACAGATGTGCGCACTCAAGCCTATGCCCCCGAAGCCCTGCGCATCTTCGGCCTCGAGGAGCTTTCCGGGGCGCTGCCTCCCATCTCGCATTCGGCGGAGACGGTCGGCTTCGTTACGGCGGAGGCGGCCGCGCTGACTGGTCTCGTCGAGCGCACGCCGGTCGCTTGCGGCTTACACGACGTCACCGCTTCGGCGCTCGGCATGGGCGGCCATCGCGAAGGCGTCGTCAGCGTCGTCGCCGGCACCTATTCGATCAACGAGGTCGTCTCCGCCGAACCGAAGATCGACCGGCGCTGGTTCTGCCGCAACGCGATCGACGCCGGACGGTGGAACAACATGTCGATTTCGCCGGCCTCGACCGCCAACTACGACTGGTTTCTCGACACGCTTTGTCGCGCCGAGCAGGATCGCGCTGAACGGGACGGCGCCTCGATCCATGCGCGACTGGCGAGCGAGATCGACGCCGCCTTGGCGCGGCCTTCGACGATCCTGTTCCATCCCTATCTGTTCGGCTCGCCCCATGGCGAGGGCGCGAGCGCCAGCTTTCTCGGGCTGCACGGTTGGCACGATCGCGGCGACATGCTGAGGGCCGTGCTGGAAGGCATCGTCTTCAACCATCGCCATCATGTCGACGCGTTGCGCGACGGCTTTGCGGTTCGCGAAGCGCGGCTGACCGGCGGCGTCTCCCGCAACCCGGCCCTCGCGCAGATGTTCGCGGACATTCTCGGCATGCCGGTGACGATTGCGCCGGTCGACGAGGCGGCGGCGTTTGGCGCGGCGCTGTGCGCCGGGGCCGCGGTCGGCCTTATCCGTTCCGTGCATGAGGCGCCTGGAACGGCCAACGAAAGACTTCGCCAATACGAGCCCGACAAGGCGCGCAGCGCGATGTTCGACGAGCGCTATTCGCTCTATTGCCGCCTCGCGGAAGCGCTCGAGCCGCATTGGCCGGCAATCGAACGCCTCGGCGCAAGCGCGCGGTGATTTTCGAGATCGGGCGCGTCAGCGCCGTGCTGATTCATCCGGGCGCCGCACAACGGCGGCCCCATGCCGAGATCGCGAGACGATGACGCGCACCAACGAAAGCAATTCGCAGGCGACCTTTGAAACGCGCGACGTCGACGTCGTCATCCTCGGCGCTGGCGTCAATGGCGCGGGTCTGTTTCGCGATCTGTGCGAGCAGAACGTTTCCTGCCTGATCGTCGACAAGGGCGATTTCGGCTCGGGGACCAGCGCCGCGCCGTCGAGGCTGATTCACGGCGGACTTAAATATCTCGAAACGGGAGAGTTCGGGCTCGTCGCGCAATCCACTCTGGAGCGCAACTTGCTGCTGAAGAACGCGCCGCACTTCGTCCATCCGTTGCCGACGATCATCCCGATCTTTTCCTGGGGCAGGGGCGTGTGGGCGGCGCTGCGAACGCTGCTCGGCTCGACGAGCGCGCCGCGCAGCCGCGGCGCCGTGCTGATCAAGATCGGCTTGGCGATCTACGACCATTTCGGCTCCCGCAATCAGGTGATGCCGCGCCACAAGCTGGTCGGCCGCCGACGCGCCTTGCGCGAGACGCCCGCGCTGACGAAGTCAATCGTCGCAATCGGCACGTACTACGACGCCAAGATCAGCCATCCCGAGCGCCTCGTGCTCGAACTGATCACGGACGGACTGACGGCCAACACCGCCTCTGCGGCGGCCAATTACGCGACGCTCGCCGCGTGCGCCAATGGCGTTCTGACCTTTAGGCGCGAGAGCAGCGGCGAGACGTTCGCGGTGCGCCCGAAAATCGTCGTCAACGCGGCCGGCCCCTGGATCGATCATGTCAACGCGGCGCTCGGCGCGCCCTCGAAACTGATCGGCGGCACCAAGGGCTCGCACATCCTCATCAAGCACGACGAACTGGTGCGCGCCCTCGCTGGCCGCATGATTTACTTCGAGGCCGACGACGGCCGCATCTGCCTCGTCTACGAATATTTCGGACATGCGCTGGTCGGATCGACCGACATCAAGGCCGACAATCCGGACGGCGTGCGCTGCGAGGACGACGAAATCGAGTATCTGCTCGAGAGCTTGCGCTCGCTGTTGCCGGGCCTCGTTTTCGGGCGCGAGCAGATCGTGTACGCCTACAGCGGCATCAGGCCGCTGCCCGCCTCCGACGCGTCGACGCCGGGGCTCATCAGCCGCGATCATTCGGCGCCGGTCGCCGAGGCGGAAGGCGCGCGGCCCTTTCCGATCCTCTCGCTCGTCGGCGGCAAATGGACGACTTTTCGCGGCTTCGCCGAGGAGGTCGCCGACACTGTGCTCGCGCGCCTGCGGTGCTCCCGCAAGGCGTCGACGCAGGAGATGCCGATCGGCGGCGGCAAGGACTTTCCGCAAAACGCCGCGGCGCGTGCGCGTTGGCTCACCGAGACCGCTTCGGCGGCGGGCGTCGACGAGCGCCGCCTCGACCGGTTCCTGTCGCGCTATGGAACCACGGCGCGGCGGATCGCGGGCCACCAGAGCGCCTGGGGCGACGAGCCCCTGCCGGATTCCAGCGACTACGGCTTGGCGGAGATCGACTCCATCGCGCGCAACGAATTCGTGGAACATCTCGCCGACATCGTCATGCGGCGCACCACGTTGGCGATCGGCGGCGGCTTGACGCTGAACGACTTGAACCGGATCGCGGCGGTCGCAGGCGCCGCGCTCGGTTGGGACGCGCGGCGGCGGGAAGAGGAAGTCGACATGGTCGTCGCGCAACTCGCGGGGCGCAATCTGATGCGTTTCGAACCTGTGCGCGAAACGGCGGCGCCGGCGCCCTGAAAGCGCCCAAAGCCTGTGCACCAGCCTCTCCGCGCGCTTGACACGACCCTTCAGGAGTGAGAAAAGTTGCATTACAAGAAAAATTTATCGGCGGAAATATGCTGAAGGATGCGCGAAACGGCCTCATGAGGGCAGGCCACGATCTTCGGGGCCGAGACGTTCGGCTCCTTCCCTCCCGGGGTTTTGTCCACCGCGCAACCGCCAGCGACCCTGTGTGTAACCATGAATGCTCGATCTGAAGCCGCGCCGCGCCGGCGCGCCAATCCTCGCTTGCGCGTCGCAATCGTCTCCGCAGCGGCGGTGATCGTCGTCGCCGCCATGGCGCTCGACACGAAGGTCGTAAAGCTTGGCTCGCCGGCGGACGTTCAACCGAACGTTTTTTCTCCGGCCGAATTCGGCAAAACGCAGTTTCCGACGATCCAGTCGGCCGTCGAAAGCCGCGCGGTCGACGCGGCGACCCTTGTCGCGGCGCTCGCCAAGGACAAGGACGCAGCGGTCAAGCAATATGGCGTGGCCACGCCCGCCGGCATCGGCGTGGAGATTTCGGTCAAATTCACCGGCGTCGCCGGGACTGCGGAGTCGGGCGTCTATCCGGTCCAGATCGAGGGGATGCCGAGCACGCTCGTCGTGCGCGTGCAGACGGGGCCCGCGATCAACGGAACGGACCTGCGCGACGCCACCGGGAAGATCACCTTCGGCCAGTTCGTCAATCAGATCGACTATCAGAACGCCGGCTCGGCGCTGAACAAGGAGATGAAGCAGCAGGTCCTGTCGAAGATCGACACGGCGGCGCTCACTGGCAAGACGATTTCCGTCGTCGGCGTCTTCAGGCTGATCAACCCGAACAACTGGCTCGTGGCGCCAGTCAAATTGGACGTCAAATGACGACGGCGTCCGACACCGGGCCGGCGGCCCCCGAGGTCGTCCTCGCCGCCCGCAACATCGGCAAGATCTACGGCAGCACGCACGCCCTCAAAGGGGTGAACTTCGACATTCGCCGCGGCAAGGTGACGACGCTGTTCGGCGAGAACGGCGCCGGCAAGTCGACCTTGATGAAGATCCTCTCCGGCGTCGCGACGCCGACGTCGGGGACGATTCTGCTCGACGGCGCTCCGGTCACGTTTGTGTCGTCGACGGACGCGCGCGACCGCGGCGTTTCGATCATCCATCAGGAGTTGAGCCTCGCGCCCAATCTCAGTGTGCGCGACAACATCTTCATGGGGCGCGAATTGCGCACCGCGACGGGCGGCGTCGATTTCGCGGAGGAGGCGCGTCAGGCGGCCGCCCTGATGGCGGATCTGGAAGAGGACATGGACCCGCTGACCCTGGTCGAGGACCTTCGCCTGGGCCAGCAGCAGATCGTCGAGATTGCGCGCGCGCTGTCGGTGAATTCGCGCATTCTCATCATGGACGAGCCGACGTCCGCCTTGAGCGCCACCGAAGTCCATGTGCTGTTCAAGGTCATTCGCGATCTCACCAGCCGCGGCGTCTCGATCGTCTACATCTCGCATCACCTCGAAGAGGCGCTGCAGATCACCGATCATGCCGTGGTGCTGCGCGACGGGGCGATCACCGCGGCGGCCGACCGGAAGGACATCGATCTCGCATGGATCGTCCGCAACATGGTGGGCGAGAACTTCGATCTCGGCTCGCCGCCGAGCGGCTATGAATTCGGCAAGGTGGCCCTGACGATCGAGGATCTGTCGGTGCCTGACGCGTCGGGCTCGGACGCTTCGGCCGTGGATCGTCTATCGCTCAGCGTTCGGGCAGGCGAGATCGTCTGCATCTACGGGCTGATGGGCGCCGGACGCACGGAGTTGCTGGAAACCGTCGCCGGCCGTGTCGCGCCGAGCGGCGGGCGAGTCCTCCTCGAGGGCGAGGACGTCTCCCGGCTCAGCATCGCCGAGCGCATCGACAAGGGCCTCGTGCTGGTGCCGGAGGATCGTCAGCGCGACGGCTTGGTCCAGACGATGTCGGTCGGCTCCAACTTGTCGCTGCCGAGCATCGGCGACTTCGTGCGCGGCCTCTTGCTGTCGCCGCGGCGCGAGCGGACGCTGGTCGACGGCTCCATTCGCGACGTCCACATCAAGACCGCCGGCGGCGAAGCCCCCATCGGTTCGCTCTCGGGCGGCAATCAGCAAAAGGTCGTCATAGGCAAGATGCTGACGACCAACCCGAAGGTCATCCTGCTCGACGAGCCCAGCCGCGGCATCGACGTCGGCGCCAAGGCGGAGGTGTTCAGGCTGCTCGCCGAGCGCGCGACTCGCGGCCTCGCCGTCGTGTTTTCGACTTCGGAGGTCGCCGAGTGCCTCAGCATCGCACATCGGATCATCGTAATGAGTCGCGGCAAGATATCAGCCGAGTTCGGCGCTGACGTCGCCAAGGAACAGATCATGGCCGCCTCGGGCGAGGCCGTGGTCGCCTGATTGTCTGGATTAGCGGAGCTCTGACCATGACCAGCCCGAATCCCCCTCGCTCACGCTCGGGCCTGCTCGCCGATGGCTTCGACATCGGTCGATTGCTGCTCGAAGGCCGCGCGTTCTTCGCGTTGATCGCGATCATCATCGTCTTCTCGATTTTGTCGCCGTACTATTTCTCGCTCGGCAATTTTCTCACCATGGCGTCGCACGTCGCCATTTTCGGCATTCTCGCCGTCGGGATGCTGCTGGTCATCCTCAATGGAGGAATCGACCTGTCGGTCGGATCGACGCTCGGATTGTGCGGCGTCATCGCCGGCTTCCTGATGCAGGGCGTGCCGCTGCCGATGTTCGGCGTGGCGTTGTTTCCGCCTGTCTGGGTCGTCGCCGTACTCGTCTGCGCGCTGGGCGCCGTGGTCGGCCTCGTCAACGGCGTGCTGATCGCGCGGTTCAAAGTGCCGGCCTTCGTCGCCACCTTGGGCGTCATGTACGTGGTGCGCGGCCTCGCGCTCTTGCTGACGAACGGGCTCACCTACAACAACCTCGCCGGCAAGGCCGACCTCGGCAACACCGGCTTCGACTGGCTCGGCTTCAACCGCCTGGCGGGCGTTCCGATAGGCGTCGTGGTGATGGCGGTCATCGCCATTCTCGGCAGCATGATGCTGAACCGTTCGCCGTTCGGTCGCTGGCTCTACGCCTCCGGCGGCAACGAGCGGGCGGCCGAGCTCTCCGGCGTGCCGGTGAAGACGGTGCAGGTGACGGTCTACATGCTGTCGGGCGTGTGCGCCGCCATCACCGGCCTCATCCTGTCCTCGCAGTTGACCTCCGCGGGGCCGACCGCAGGCAATTCCTACGAGTTGACCGCGATCGCGGCTGTCGTCATCGGCGGCGCGGCCCTGAGCGGGGGACGCGGCAATATCCGCGGCACCATGCTCGGAGCCTTCGTCATCGGATTCCTCTCCGACGGGCTCGTCATCATCGGCATCTCGTCCTACTGGCAGACGGTGTTCACCGGCGCTGTGATCGTTCTCGCAGTGCTCCTCAACGCCATACAATATCGCCGCCGCGTCAAGCGCCCCGACTCGACGGGCGGCCAACCCGCTTCTCCGCAACCGAGCGGCCAAGCCTCACCGGCTTATCCGACTCACGAGAAGACTGCCGCTTGAGCGGCATATCCCAACCACGAGGAAACCTCTGAATGTCCAGGAAGGCAACACGTCTGGGGCTCGCGGCCCTTGCTTTGGCCGCGCCGCTCTTTGCAGGCTCGGTCACCGCCGCGTTCGCGGCCGACAAGCTCATCTCGATCATCGTCATCGACCCCGCCAACCCCTATTGGCTCACCGAAGGCAAGGTCGCCGCGGCTGAGGCCTCGAAGCTCGGTTACACCGCGACCGTCGGCGCGTCGAAGGGCGACACCAACACCGAGAGCAAGCTGATCGACACCGCCATCACCAACAAGTCGGTTGCGATCATTCTCGACCCGGCCGACGCCAGCGGCTCGATCGGCGCCGTGAAGAAGGCGATCGCCGCCGGCATCCCGGTGTTCCTGGTCAACGCCGAAATCAACCAGCCGGGCCTCGCCAAGGCGCAGCTCGTCTCCAACAACGCGCAGGGCGCCGCGCTCGGCGCGCAGCAGTGGGTGAAGGCCGCCGGGGAGAAAGGCTCGTACGTCGAGCTGCTCGGCAACCCCTCGGACAACAACGCCGCGACGCGCTCGAACGGCTACGAGACGGTGCTCAGCCAGTACCCCGGCCTCAAGAAGGTCGGCGACCAGGTCGCCAACTGGGATCGCACCCAAGGCCACGACAAGATGCAGAACCTTCTGCAGGCTCACCCCGACATCATGGGCGTGATCGCCGGCAACGACGAGATGGCGCTCGGCGCGATCGCGGCGCTGAAGGAAGCCGGCAAGCTTGCGAACGTGAAGGTCGGCGGGTTCGACGGTTCTCCCGACGCGGTCGAGGCGATCAAGGCGGGCGAGCTGCAATACACCGTTCTGCAGCCGGTCGCCGTCTACTCCAAGAAGGCGGTCGACGAGGCCGATTCGTTCCTGAAGACCGGCAAGACCGGCGTTGCGAACGAGAAGCAGTTGTTCGACTGCGTCCTCATCACCAAGGACAACGTTGCGGACTACATCGCGCCGTTCACCCTGAAATAATCAAGGGGCAGGGGGAGCGTCCTTTGGGCGCTCCCGAATCAGCGCTGCGAAGAGCCGCTCGAGCAGGCTCGCCGCAGCGCTTTTGAATTTGTTGGATTGAGCGATCGGGGCGGCAGGCGCGGTCGCTCCGATTTGGAGGTCGGCGATGGCGGCCGTTCGAGGCGATATCCTGATTGGCGTCGACGCCGGGACCTCGGTGATCAAGGCGGTCGCCTTCGACGCCGCAGGACGGCAGATCGCCGCGGCTTCGACTCCGAACCTCTATCACACGCGGCCGGACGGCGCGGCGTTCCAATCGCTCGAGCAGACCTGGGCGGATTGCGCTGCGACGCTGCGCGATCTCGGCGCCAAGGTGGAAGGCCTTGCGGAGCGCGCCGCGGCCATCGCCGTGACCGGTCAGGGCGACGGAACCTGGCTTGTCGGCAAGAACGACCGGCCGGTCGGCGACGCCTGGCTGTGGCTCGACGCGCGCGCCGCGGAGACGGTGCGGCGGCTGCGGCGGACGCCCGCCGACCGCGCCCGCTTCGAGGCGACGGGCACCGGCCTCGCCGCCTGTCAGCAGGGGCCGCAACTCGCCCTGATGGATGCGACGACGCCTGACCTGCTCGATCGCGCCGAGGTTGCGCTTCATTGCAAGGATTGGCTCTATCTGAAACTGACAGGGGTTCGCGCGACGGACCCATCGGAGGCGAGCTTCACCTTCGGCGATTTTCGCACGCGGCGCTACGACGACCGCGTGGTCGAGGCGCTCGGCCTCGGCGCGCGGCGGTCTTTGCTGCCCGAAATCATCGACGGAACGCAGACGACGCATCCGTTGTCGCCCGACGCCGCCGCGGCCACCGGATTGCTGGCCGGCACGCCGATCTCGCTCGGCTTCGTCGACATGGTCTCGACGGCGCTCGGCGCCGGAGTTTACACCAGCGGCGCGCCGGCGGCCTGCTCGGTCATCGGCTCGACCGGCGTTCATCTGCGCGCGACGTCGACCGAGGGCGTCCATCTGAACGCCGAGGGCACGGGCTACGTGCTCCTGCTGCCGATCCCCGGCATGGTTACGCAGGTGCAGTCGAATCTCGCGGCGACGCTCAACATCGACTGGGCGATCCGGCTGGCGGGCGACCTGATGACCGAGATGGGCCACACGGCGACGCAGGCCGAGCTCGTCGCCAAGATCGACGGCTGGCTTGCGAAATCGACGCCCGGCGCGATCCTTTACCATCCCTACATCTCCGACGCGGGCGAGCGCGGGCCGTTCGTGAACGGCAATGCGCGCGCCGGTTTCATCGGGCTCAGCGCCGGGCACCGTTTCCCCGACCTCATGCGCGCGGTGGTCGAGGGTCTGGCGATGGCCGCCCGCGACTGCTACGCCGCAATGGGCGACATGCCGTCTGAAGTGCGGCTGACGGGCGGGGCGGCGCGGTCGCGCGCCTTGCGCGCGGCTTTGTCCGCCGCGGTGAAGGCGCCGGTACGCGCGTCGACGCGCGAAGAGGCGGGCGCCGCGGGCGCGGCGATGATGGCGGCGGTTGCGATCGGTCTCCATCCGACGATGGACGCCTGCATCGCCGAGTGGGTGACGCCGCTTCTTGGGGAGAGCGAAGCGCCGGACGCCGAGTTGATACGAACCTACGAGCGGACGTTTCCGGCCTATCTCAGCGCCCGCCGCGCGCTGGAGCCGGTGTGGGACATGATGGCGCGAGGCCAGGACTAGCGCATTTGCATTTTGCCTGAACCGTCCCCGTCATTGCGGGTGGAGCGAAGCAATCCATTTGCGCCGACGATGCAAGCGGGAACGGATTGCTTCGTCGCTATGCTCCTCGCAATGACGATCCAACATGATTGCAGACGGCTACGGCGGCGCGATACGCCCGCCGGGCCAAAGGAGACGAGAGATGAGCGAACCGCAGACGATTGACCTCTTCGTCATCGGCGGAGGCGTCAACGGCGCCGGAATTGCGCGCGACGCGGCTGGCCGCGGCCTGTCGGTCATACTGTGCGAAAAGGACGATCTGGCGCAGGGGACCTCGTCGCGTTCCGGCAAGCTCGTGCATGGCGGACTGCGCTATCTCGAATATTACGAGTTCCGCCTCGTTCGCGAGGCGCTGATCGAGCGCGAGGTGCTGCTCAATTCGGCGAGCCACATCATCTGGCCGATGCGCTTCGTACTGCCGCACAGCCCCGAGGACCGGCCCGCATGGCTGGTGCGGCTCGGGCTGTTCCTCTATGACCATCTCGGCGGGCGCAAGCGATTGCCGGGCGCGCGCACGCTGGATCTCCGGCGTGACCCCGAAGGCGCGCCGATCAAGGATCAGTTCCGCAAAGGGTTCGAATATTCGGACTGCTGGGTCGACGACGCGCGGCTGGTGGTGCTGAACGCAATCGATGCGGCCGAGCGGGGCGCTCAAGTTTTCACGCGCACGGCTTGCACCTCCGCCCGGCGCGAAGGCGGCCTGTGGCGGATCGAATTGAAGGATGCGCGCAGCGGCGCGACGCGGGTCGTTCGCGCCCGCGCGCTGGTGAACGCGAGCGGTCCCTGGGTCAACGACATCATCGGACGGGTGACGGGGCTGAAGTCAAGCCGCAGCGTGCGGCTGGTCAAGGGCAGCCACATCATTACGCCCAAGTTCTGGGACGGACAGAACGCCTATCTCGTGCAGAACCACGACAAGCGTGTGATCTTCATCAATCCTTATGAGGGCGACAAGGCGCTGATCGGCACCACTGACATTCCCTACGACGGCGCGCCCGAACAGGTCGCCATCGCGGAGGCGGAAATCGAATATCTGCTGGCGGCGGTGAACCGCTATTTCAAGCAGAGCCTGCGGCGCGAGGACGTGCTGGAGACCTTCTCCGGCGTTCGGCCGCTCTATGACGACGGCGCCGGCAATCCGTCGGCGGTGACGCGCGATTACGTCTTCGACCTCGACGGCGATGGCGGCGCGCCGTTACTGAGCGTGTTCGGCGGCAAGATCACGACGTTCCGCAAGCTCGCCGAACATGCGCTGCAGAGGCTGAAGCCCACCTTTCCCGACATGGGCCCGGACTGGACCGCCAAGAGCCATCTGCCGGGCGGCGACATCGAGAACGCCGACGTACCGCTGTTTCTCGACCGGCTGCAGCGCGAGTATCCGTGGCTGCCGCGCGATCTCGCACGCCACTATGCGCGCCTCTACGGCGCCCGCACGGCGAAGCTGATCGACGGGGCGCGTTCGCTCGCCGGTCTCGGCCGACGTTTCGGACCCTGCCTGTACGAGGCGGAAGTGCGCTATCTGACGGCGCACGAATGGGCCGAGACGCCGGAAGACATTCTCAGGCGGCGCACCAAGCACGCCCTGCACATGAGCGCCCACGAGCAAGCCGCGTTTGCGGACTGGTTCGAGCGCAGCCTCGCGCGGTCGGCTTAGGGCGCGCTATCGTCTGGCGGTATCGAAAGGCCCTCATCCGGCGCTTCGCGCCATGTTCCCTGGGCGAATGCGCAGCATTCGTCCGCTCCCGCAAGCGGGAGAAGGGGAGTGAGCGCCGCCCACAAAACCCCTCTCCCGCTCGCGGGAGAGGGGTTGGGGTGAGGGCCCTCCAACCAAATAGCTACTTCCCGAGGTGCGCGTCGAAGAATTGCGCGATCTCGCCGAACGCCTCTTTGGTTTCCGGCAAGCGATCGTCGACCTGATACTGCGCGTGCGATTCCGCCTCGAACACGTTGAGCGCGGCGTCGACGCCGGCTTCGCGCAGCTTGCGATGCACCCGCACCGTGTTGCTCAACAATAGGTCGCGGGTGCCGGTGGTCAGGATCGTGGGCGGGAAGCCGTGCATGTCGCCATAGACCGGCGACAACAGCGGGTCATGCAGGTCGTGACCGTGCGCGTAGATCAGCGTGGCGGCGTGGCAGAAGCCGTTGGGCGAGACCAGCACGTTGTCCACCTTCTCATTGGTGGTGAAGCTGTCGCCGGTCTTGGTGACGTCCGACATCGGCGTGCCGGGCGCAATGGCGCCGGGCATAGGCAGCCCGTCCTGCTTGGCCTTCAACATCATTTCCAATGTCAGCGCGCCGCCGGCCGAGGTGCCGAAGACGCCGACGTTCTTGGGATCGGTCGTCTTGACGACGGATTTGTAGACGGTCATCGCGTCGTCGAGAGCGGCGGGGAAATACGCCTCAGGCGGCATTCGGTAGTCCACCGCGATCACTTTGAAATGACCGAACCCGGCCATCATGATGGCCTCGGTGGTCCCGGATTCGCCGGGGAAAAGGACGTAGCAGCCGCCGTGTACATGGACCAGCACACGGTTGCGATTTTCCGCCGGCATGTCGTTCGGCGTAATAACATGCACCTTCACGCCGTCGATGGTGGACGCCTCCATCTTCACCTGCATCCGGTCCAACAGCGCCGGGATCGTCTGGACCACGCCGGCGGCCTGCTTGTCGGCGTAGGCGCGCGCTTCCGCTCCCGTCTTCCACTGGTCGTTCCAGTCCGGATTGAGCGGGCGGGCGATGAGCGCCTGCATTCCCGGGCTGACGTCGGGCGGCGCGACGAGCGCCTTGGCCGGAACTTGGCGCGGAACGTCCTGCTGCGATTGCGCGAGCGCAACACTGGGCATTGCAAGCGCTGCGACGAGCGCCGACAACGCAAGGCTTCCGAATTTCATGAGACTTCCTGTGATTTCGATACCGCGTTAGGCGGTCAGCGCTCTCGCCGTCCGCTCGTCGAGGATGATTCCGTAAACCAATCCGCTCGCGAGCACGGCTCGGATGCCGTTCACTTTCGCGCGACCCCCCGCGAAGGCGACCGTCTTTTGCCGCGCGATATCGGCGGCGGACATCGACAGCGTGCGCGCGGAAATGTTGTTTTCGATCAGCTTGCCTTCGATGCTGAAGAAGTGGCCGAGAATTTCGCCCATCGCCCCGGCGCGCCGCGCCTCCTCGAATTCGTGGCGCTCGATCATGCCGGTCGACAGGATTGTTGCGTCAGGCTCCATGGTGCCGATGCCGACGACGCGCAGCGTCGCAGCAATGCCCATTTGCATGATCTCGGCGACGCCGCGCTGCTCGAGGAAGACCGCGCGATCCTCCACGGAATTGGCGTAGAACGGCAAGGGGAGTACGTAGGTCTCCGCGCCCGTGCGCTCGGCGAGCCTGTGAATGACGTCGTACGGCGTCGCCGAATAGCGGCGCGTCAGTCCGCCCTGCAGCGACACCAATTTGCGAGTGCTGGCGTCGACTTTCGGCAGCATTCTGACGCAAGCGGCGAGCGTGCGGCCGTGGCCGAAGCCGATAATCTCGTCCTCGCCATTTTCGAAGGCGAGCCTGAGGAAACGGCTGCCGGCCAAGCCGAGGGTCTGCAAGGGCAGGGGTTCGTCGTCGAGATCAGGGCACACTTCACAGAACTCGATGCCGAAGCGCGCGCGCATCTTGTCTTCGAGGCGGACGCACTCGACGATGTCGCCTTCGATCGAGATGCGGACCAGGCCCTCCTTGTTCGCCTTAGCGATCAGGCGATGCGCCTTGAGGCTCGGAACGCCCAGGCGTTTGGCCACTTCGCTCTGCGTCAGGCCGGCGCCGTAATGCAGCCACGCGGCGCGAACGCAGAGGTCGTGATCCTCGCTGGCCGGGCCTTTCGGCGGTGCGTCCCGCATGTGCCTCACACTGATATTTTTTTCTGAACTTGAAGTTCGTTTCATTTTCGTGGCATGGTGTCAAGGGGCCGGACGGTGGACACGGCCGCGATCTTCGCCGGGAAGCCGAGCCAATGGAAGCGCTTCACGGTCCGTGACAATTCGGGAGTTTGGAATGAAAATCGCTTTGGGCGCGGACAGCGCAGGCAAGCCTCTGCTCGATGTCGTCGCCGCTCACCTGGAAAAGCGGGGCGAGCACGTCACCGATCTCAGCGCCCCCGGATTTTACGCCGACGTCGCCGATCGCGTCGCCTCCGCCGTCATGGCCGGCGAACATGAGCGCGCCATCCTCTTCTGCGGCACCGGCATCGGCGTCTGCATTTCCGCCAACAAGGTTCCCGGCATTCGCGCCGCCTTGACGCACGACACGTATTCCGCCGAGCGGGCCGCCAAATCCAACAACGCGCAGATCATCACCATGGGCGCGCGCGTGATCGGGCCCGAACTGGCGAAGGCGATCGTCGACGTCTATCTGGCTTCCGAGTTCGACCCGCAGGGCCCCTCGGCGAGCAATGTCCGCGCTATCGGCGAAATCGACGTGAAATACGGCAAGTCTCTCTGAGACGAGACGAAGCCATGCCGATCAAACTGGGGCTGAACCTCAATCCCTTCGTCAATCGTTTTGCTGAGCCCGCCGAGCTGATCGACACGATCGCCGGCGAGATCGGCATCGGTTATCTCCAGCTCGTTCACGAATTCATCAATCCGGCTTGGCCGGCGCCGACCGTGCGCCGTCTCGCCGGCGAGATGGCCGCAGCGTGCGCGCGCCGTGGCGTGAAGATCACCTCGCTCATGACCGGCCCCTACGGCCGCCTCAACCATTTCGGCCACCCCGACGCCGAGGTCCGCGCATACTACCTCGAATGGTTCGAGGGTCTCGTCGACATTGCCGCCGCCATCGGATGTCCGGGGGTCGGAACGCAATACGCAATCCTGACCTACCGCGATTACGACGACGCGGCGCGGCGCGAGGCGACCCTTTCCGTCGCACTCGATTGCTGGCGGCGTCTCGCCGACCATGCGGCCAAGCGGGGCCTCGAATTCCTGTTCTGGGAGCCGATGTCGGTCGGCCGCGAACTCGGCCATACGATCGCCGCGACTGAGGCGTTGCAGGATCGCCTCGATCGGGCCGACTTCGCCGTGCCGCTGAAGGCGATGATCGACATCGATCACGGCGACGTCGCTTCGCCCAACCCAGCCGACACCGACCCTTACGCCTGGGCCGGCGCCTTCGCCGCGCGCTCGCCGATCATCCACATCAAGCAGAGCTCGGCCAACAAGGGCGGCCACTGGCCCTTCACCGAGGAGCATAACCGCAACGGCCGCATCGCGCCGGAGAAGCTGATTGCGACGGTGAAGGAAGCCGGCGGCGGCGACAACGAGTTGTGCATGGAATTCGCCTTCCGCGAGCGCGAGCCAGCGGACCGGAACGTCGTCAGGATGATCCGCGAATCGGTCGAGTTCTGGAAGCCTTACGCCGACGTCGGCCTGGGAAACTGAGACATCGATGCCTAAGAAGACGCCCTGGATCGGCACGAGCTGGAAAATGAACAAGACGCGCGCCGAGGCGCGCGACTTCGCCCTCGCCCTCGCGGCGTCGCCGGCGGCGACGACGGAGGCGGCCAAGCCGTTCGTCATCCCGCCTTTCACCGCGATCGCCGACGTCGCGGAGCGGCTCGAGGGAACGCGCGTACGCGTCGGCGCGCAGAATATGCATTGGGCGGCGGCCGGCGCCTGGACCGGCGAAATCTCCGCCGCCATGATCCGCGATGTCGGCGCGAGCCTGGTCGAAATCGGCCACAGCGAGCGCCGCACGCATTTCGGCGAGACTGACGAAACCGTCGCGCTGAAGACCAAGGCGGCGATCGACAACGGTCTGATCGCGCTGGTGTGCGTCGGCGACACGCGGGCGGAATACGACGCCGGACGAACCTCCGAGATTCTCGCGCGCCAGGTGCGTTTCGCTCTCGCCTATCTGAGCGCCGCCGATCGCGACCGCGTCGTGATCGCCTACGAGCCGGTCTGGTCAATCGGCGAAGGCGGCGTGCCGGCGGACCCGGACTTCGCCGACGAGCAGCAGCGCCGGATCAAGGACGTATCGGCGAGCCTGATTTCGGCGCCAGTCGACGTCGTCTATGGCGGCAGCGTCAATCCGGAGAATTGCGTCCCGCTCGCCTCGCGGCCTCACGTCGACGGGCTCTTCATCGGCCGGTCGGCGTGGAATGTCGAGGGCTACATCGGCATCGTCGAAAAGGTCACCGCCGCATTGGCGGAATGATGCGGCGAAGCTAGGCTCGGCGGCGAACACAGAGCCGCGGAGAGACCATCATGACGTTTGTGCACGACGAGCCCGAGGGCTTCGCTGCTGAAGCCCTTCGCGGTTTCGCCTCGGCCTATGGCCGCTATGTGACGCTCGCGCCTGGAGGCGTTCTGCGCGCCGCGCCTGCGCCTGCCGGCAAAGTGGCGGTTGTCATCGGCGGCGGCTCCGGTCACTATCCCGCTTTCGCGGGCTATGTCGGCGCCGGTCTCGCCGACGCCGCTGTCGCCGGCGACGTTTTCGCCTCGCCCTCGACGCGCGCGATCGCGCGCATCGCCCGGCTTGCCGATCGCGGCGGCGGGGTGCTGCTCGGCTTCGGCAATTACGCCGGCGACGTGCTCAACTTCGGCGCGGCGGCGCGGCGCTTGGCCGCCGAGGGCGTCGACGCGCGCATTCTGCCGGTCGCCGACGATGTCGCCAGCGCGCCCGCCGAAAGCGCCGCGCTGCGCCGGGGCGTCGCGGGCGACGTCGTCGTCTTCAAGATCGCCGGCGCGGCCGCGGAGGCCGGCATGTCGCTCGACGATGTGGAGCGGCTGGCGCGGATCGCCAACCGCCGCACCGTTTCCTTCGGCGTGGCCTTTCGCGGCTGCACGCTGCCGGGCGCCCGCGAGCCGTTGTTCGTCGTTCCCGATCGTCAGATGGCGATCGGCCTCGGCATTCATGGCGAGCCGGGCGTCGCGGAGGAGCCGATCGTGACGGCGCGCGCGCTCGCGCGCATCCTGGTCGAACGGCTGGTTCGCGAACGGCCGAGAGACGCCTCCGGCCGCGTCGCGGTGATGCTCAACGGCCTCGGCGCGACGAAATATGAAGAGCTGTTCGGGCTCTGGAGCGGCGTCCAGGCGGAGATCGAGGCGAGAGGGCTGACGATCGTCGGCCCCGAAGTCGGCGAATTCGTCACCAGCCTCGACATGGCGGGTTGCTCGCTGACGATCGCCTGGCTCGACTACGGTCTCGAGCAGCTTTGGCTCGCGCCCGCCGACGCCGCCGCGTTCCGCCGCGGCGCCGAAATCCATGCGGCCGCTCGCGCTCCCATCGAGACGTTCGAGGACGCCGCCGACATTCCCGTTTCGAGCGCGCCGTCGCAGGCGTCGGCGCGCTGCGTCGCCGACCTGTTGATAGCGATTGCGGCGGCGATGCGGGAGGCTGAAGAGGAACTCGGCCGCATCGACGCGCGCGCGGGCGATGGCGACCACGGTCAGGCGATGAGCCGGGGTTCGGCCGCGGCGGCGGAAGCCGCCGAACGGGCCGTCGCCGCCGGCGCCGGAGCGGCGAGCGTCCTCGCGCTCGCCGGCGACGCCTGGGCCGACCGGGCGGGCGGCGCCTCGGGCGCGCTCTGGGGGCTCGGCCTGCGCGCTTGGAGCGAGGCCTTCTCCGACGCGACGCCGATTGCGCCCCCGGACATCGCGCGCGGCGCGTGGGCGGCGTTGGAGGCCATCGTCGGACTGGGCGGCGCCAAGGTGGGCGATAAGACGCTGGTCGACGCCTTCGTGCCCTTCGTGACGATCCTCAAGCAGGAGATCGCCGCCGGCCGCGATGTCGCTGAAGCCTGGCGCGTCGCCGCCGAGGCCGCCGACAAAGCGGCGACGGCGACCGCGTCCCTCACGCCGCGCCTCGGCCGTGCGCGGCCCTTGGCCAGCCGCAGCATCGGGCATCCCGACGCGGGCGCGATCTCGCTAGCGCTGGCGTTGCGCCTGGTCGGCGAGCGTCTCGACGCCCGGCAGTAGAGGACAGTCTCGCTCTGACTCGCCGTCCCTGCTAAGATGCGGCCTTCAACCGCCAGATCAACCCAAGACGACGCGGCACGAACGGCATTCGCGCCCGCCTATTTTCGGAGAGTCACGTTTCGACAGGTCTCGGACGGAGTCCCCCATGAGTCCGACCCACCGACTGATGATGTCGCGGCGCCAATTGTGTCTCTGCTGCGTGGGGGGCGCCGCTTTTGCGGCGAACGGAGGATGGCTGACGCCGCGCGCTGCGTTCGCAGAGGCGCGGGGCCTCGTCACTCTGTTCAAGGAGGCCGCCGCGGTGGCGCCATTCGTTGGCCACAAGCTGCGAAACAACATCACCGTGTTCGAGGGTTCTGGAGGAAACGTCGCCGTCCTGACCGGCCCCGATGGCAAGGTGCTCGTCGATGCCGGCATTGGCGTATCGCGCCCTCAAATCAGCAAGGCTCTGGCCGACATCAGCGGCGATCCAATCACGCACCTGATCAACACGCACTGGCACTTCGACCATACAGACGGCAACGTTTGGCTGAATTCGAATGGCGCCAAGATCATCGCGCAGGAAAACACCCGCAAGTATCTGTCCCAGGTGCAACGTGTCGAGGATTGGGACTACAATTTCCTTGCGCTGTCGCCCGGCGGGATTCCGAGCGAAGTATTTTTCACCGAGCACAATCTAAAGCTCAATGGCCTGTCCATCGGCCTGAAATATTACGGCCATGCCCACACCGATAGCGATATTTCCGTCACTTTTGGCGAGGCGGACATCGTGCATGTGGCCGACACGTATTGGAACGGCGTCTATCCCTTCATCGACTATTCCACCGGCGGCAGTATAGACGCGATGATCGCCGCGTCCGACGCGAATCTCGCCGCGACGACGGACAAGACCATCATCATTCCCGGGCACGGAAACCCCGTCAGCAACAAAGCCGAGCTCAAGGATTTCCGCGACATGCTGGTCGCGATCCGGGAGAACGTTGCGAAGCTCAAACGGCAGGGACGATCGCGCGATGAAACGGTCGCGGCGAAGCCGACCGCCGCTTTCGACGCCCGGTTCGGTAACTCCGTCATTGATCCTGACTTCTTTACCAGACTGGTGTTCGAAGGCGTTTGACTCGCCTATGACCGGCGTGCGCTCAACCTCGTCGGCGTTGAGGCGATGACAGCCGGCTTAGCCCTCTGAGCCTGGGCGTGCACTCCAATAGCCGCCCCCGACCAGGACTGGCGGAGGCGAGTGCGGATGGCCGCCGACTGGCTTGCCAGCTCTCACTGATTTTCGTGATTTCTCTTATCACTATGATTGATGACTGCTGCGTCAATTTGACATAGCTGCCTATCGTTCCCAGGCCTTCAGATCTGAGGAAGCCTTCTTATGTTGCACTGCGAAAGCCGAGGCGAGCATCCAGACAGGATGCGCCGAGGCGGCAGGACAGGATGCGCCCAGGCAACAGGCAAGAAACCGCGCGCGCCTTTGCGTCGCGCGCCTATCAGAGGTGTAATCATGAGAAACATTCTCATTGGCGTCGTGTCGAGCGCCGCAATGGGCGCAGCTATGCTCGCCACCGCAGCGCCGGCCTGGGCCGACAACGACGTTTGGGTTCCCGGCAACAGCTACGGCGCCCCCAGCGACGGCAATGCGGGCCCCGGTCCCTACGGCATTGGCGGGCCGGGCACTGGCAAAGCCGTCGCCGAATGGGCCCCCAGCTACGGCTACGGGGACACCGGCTACAGCTACGGTTACGGGGCCCCTCCCGGCTACCGTCCGCCGAGCGACGGCAATGCGGGGCCTGGTCCCTACGGCATTGGCGGCCCGGGCACCGGCAAAGTGGTCGCCTACTAAGGTCGTCGCCAACAATGGCTGGAGCCAAGCCCCGGCGAGTGACGCGGCCTATCGTCGCTGACGCCGCGCCCACAGGGACGGGGGTGGTCCTCCGCCACATCGTTCCGACGCGCGCCGACAACGGCGCAAGCAGCGTCGAGGTGTGACAGTAAGCTGGCTGGCGTGCCGATATGCGGCGCGCCAGCCGGCTTATCGCCATTTATTGCGCGTCCACGTTATGCAGCCCCACAAGCGTGATTTACGAAATCACAGCTGACCGACATACGGCGCCGCTGGATTTCTTCCCCGCCCGCTTCAACAATTGTTGACTGGGGACGCGCATACGGGTTCTCCTTGCCCGATAGGCCGCGACTGGCTTCGTCGCGGCGACAGGGAGGACGAGAGCGTGGCGCGCGTTGCCGAATTGGCTGAAAGAATCCTTGCGGGACTTCCCGCCCTCCATGAGCGCGCGCTCGCCTGCCGATACGCCTCATCGGCCCTGCCGTCCCACAGGCATTCGTTGATTGGCGAGGATCGCGAGGCGATCTTTCGCGACATTTTCGCCTTCAACCGCTGGAACGACGCCGAATCGGCAAGCGGCGTCGGATCGAGCAGCCGCTACACTCGCAATTTGCGCCGGCGCTTGCCCCGCCTGCTGCGCAAATATCAGGTGCGCGCGATCCTCGACGTTCCCTGCGGCGACTTCGCCTGGATGAAGCAGATCCCCCTCGATCCCGACACGCGCTATGTCGGTGGCGACATCGTCGGCGAACTCGTCGAGCGCCTGCAGCGCGACCATGCGGCGCCGAACCGCCGCTTCGAGCGGCTGGACGTCATCACATCGCCGTTGCCGAGGGCGGACCTCTTGATCTGCCGCGATTGCTTCATCCACCTCTCGAATGAGGACGTCCTCAAGGCGCTCGACAATATCCTCGCTTCCGATCTCTCCTATCTCTTGACGACGACCTATCGCTTCGGGCGCATCAACGCCGACATCGTCACCGGCCAGTTCCGGGTCATCAATCTCGAGGCGCCGCCCTTCTCGCTGCCGGCGCCGATCGAGACGATCGTCGACTACGTCTATCCCTTTCCGCCGCGCCGGCTCGCGCTGTGGTCGCGCGAACAGCTCGAGGTTTGGGCGAGAACGCGGCGGGCGTCGCAATCCGCGGCAACTTGACCAAACCTCGACTGTCGCGAATCCATCACAAGGCTATTCCAATCTCCAAACTTGGAATGGCTTGATTGGAGGACCCGTCCATGGTCGCGAACCAGAGCAAAGAAGGCGCTCTTTACAGGCGCATTCACGGCGAACTCGTCGACAGTCTCGATGAAGAGATGGAGATGGAGATCGACGACGAACGTCTCGCGGCTCTGCTCAGCGACGTCGCCGATCATCCCGAAGGCGAATCGGTCGAGCGCAGCTTCTATTTTCGCGAGCTTCTGCGTTTGCAGAGGGAGCTCGTGAAGCTGCAGGACTGGGTGGTCCACAAGAAGCTGAAGGTCGTCATCCTTTTCGAAGGCCGTGACTCCGCGGGCAAAGGCGGCGTCATCAAGCGCATCACGCAGCGCCTCAATCCGCGCGTCTGCCGCGTGGCTGCGTTGCCGGCGCCCAACGAGCGCGAACGCACCCAATGGTATTTCCAACGCTACGCCGCCCACCTCCCGGCTGGCGGCGAGATCGTGCTGTTCGACCGGAGCTGGTACAATCGCGCCGGAGTCGAGCACGTCATGGGATTCTGCACGCAGGAGGAATACGACGATTTCTTCCACACTGCGCCCGAATTTGAGCGCATGCTGGTGCGCTCGGGGATCGTTCTGATCAAATACTGGTTCTCGATCACCGACGACGAGCAGCATCTGCGCTTCATGATGCGCATCCACGATCCCTTGAAGCAGTGGAAGTTGAGCCCGATGGACCTCGAGTCCCGCACCCGCTGGGAGCAGTACACCAAGGCCAAGGAGACGATGCTGGAGAAGACCCACATTCCGGAGGCGCCTTGGTGGGTCGTCGAGGCCGTCGACAAGAAGCGCGCGCGACTCAACTGTATCGCACACCTGCTCACGCAAATTCCCTATGAGGACGTGCCGCACGTGGAGCCGGTTCTGCCCGAGCGCGTGCGCAATCCCGACTATCTGCGCGGACCCGTGCCGAAAGAGATGTACGTTCCGGACCTCTACACGGACAAATTGATCAAGACGTAGTCGTCTGCGGCGCGGCGGCGCGCTCCAGCAGCGCGAGCTGCTCGGCGACGTGGCGGCGCAGTTCTTCGACCGCAAGCTCGATGAAGCTCTTGGCGCGGGGCGGCAACATGCGCCGCGTGGGGTAGAGCACGCCCAGCGTCAGCGGCTGCGGGCGCGCCTGCGGCATAACAGTGACGAGCCGTCCCGCGGCGATATAGGGCGCGACCTCGTACAGCGGCTTCAGCACCAGGCCGAGCCCGTCGAGCGCCCATTGGGTCAGGACGTCGCCGTCGTCGGCGTCGAGTGGTCCTTCGACATGCACGGCCGCCGGTTCGCCGCGATGATCGAACGTCCAGCGGAACTGCTGCGAGCCGGGAAAACGCAACATCAGGCAATCGTGCTCTGCGAGATCGCGCGGGCTCTGCGGCGCGCCGCGCTGGGCGAGATAGTCGGGCGAGGCGCAAAGCACGCGCTGAACCTCGGCGATCTTGCGCAAGGTGAAGCTGGAATCTTCCATGCGGGCGAGGCGGATGGCGAGGTCGACGCCCTCGCGCACGAGATCGAGCAGATGGTCGGAGAGGCGCAGCCGGACCTCCGTGTGCGGTTGGGCGCCGCGATAGCGCGCCATCATCGGCGCAATGACGCGCCGGCCGAGGCCGAGCGGGGCTGTGACGCGCAGCACGCCATGGGCCGAGACGCCGCTCGCCTCCGCGACGCTCGCCTCGGCGCGCTCGACCGCCTCGACGATCTCCCGGCAATGGCCGAAGAACAATTCGCCCGCCTCGGTCAGCCGCATGGTGCGCGTCGTGCGCGTCAAGAGCCGCGCGCCGAGGGCGTCCTCCAGCATCTGGATGCGGTAGCTGACGACGGACGGGGAGAGGCGGAGCATGCGGCCGGCGGCGGAGAACGAATTCGTCTCGACGGCCTTGAGGAAGATGCGCACGTTCTCGAGGGAAATCATCGCCCGCCATTTTCCGATTAAATCGCAAAATATTCCTGAATTTCGTCGTGGGCAACCAACGGCGCCGCCGCTATCTTGACCTCCCCCGGGCTCCGTTTCGCCTTGGGAAGAGGCGGAGGGCGGAATGGGCGCGTGGGGTCCGTATGTCTGGGAGTGGGGCTCGATCCTGCTGCGCTGGCTGCATGTGATCGCCGCGATCGCCTGGATCGGCGCGTCCTTCTTCTTCATGCATCTCGACGCCTCCTTGCGCAAAATGAAGGATTCCCAGCCCGGCGTCGCCGGAACCTCCTGGCAGGTGCACGGCGGCGGCTTCTACGAGATGAGCAAATACATGCTCGCTCCGGCGGCGCTGCCCGACCATCTCATCTGGCATAAGTGGCAAGCCTATTGGACCTGGATCTCGGGCTTCTGCCTGCTGTGCTGGGTCTACTACGGCCAGTCGAGCTTCTTCCTGATCGATCCCTCGGTGGCTGCGCTCTCCCCTTGGCAGGCCGCGCTGATCGGGGTCGCCTCGCTCGCCGTCGGCTGGCTCGTCTACGACCTGTTGTGCCGCTCGCCGCTCGCCAAGAACGACGCTCTGCTTGCGCTGGTCGGCTTCGGCTATGTCGTCTTGACGAGCTACGCCTTCACGCTCGTCTTCTCCGGGCGCGGCGCGCTGATCCACACGGGCGCGCTGATGGCGACGATGATGTCGGCCAACGTGTTCTTCATCATCATGCCCAACCAGCGCAAAGCGGTGGCGGCGCTGCTTGCAGGCAAGAAGCCCGATCCGATGTGGGGCAAGACCTCCAAGCAGCGTTCGACGCACAACAATTACATCACGCTGCCGGTGGTGTTCATGATGCTGTCGAACCACTATCCCGTCACCTACGCCAATTCCCGCGTCATTCCGGCGATCGTCACCTGCGTGATCGTCGCCGGCGCGCTGGTGCGCTATTTCTACAACCGCTGGCACCTTGAGCACGGCGCCGCGCCCTGGTGGGCGTGGCTCGCCGCCGCCATCGCCATCTGGGCAGCCTTCTGGATCGCGACCGCTTCATCGCCCGGCGTCCGGCCGGCGCTCGGCATCGCAGCGCCGGAGGTGAAGACGGCGGCGGCGGACGCGGCGCGCGCGCCGGCCGAGGTGGTCAACGTCGTCGAGACGCGCTGCGCGATGTGTCATGCGCCGGAGCCGGTGTGGAACGGCATCGGCGAGGCGCCCAAGGGCGTGCTGCTCGACACGCCCGAACATATCGCCGCCTTCGCGCCCGCAATCCGCATGCAGGCTGTGCTCACCCATGCGATGCCGCCCAACAACCTCACGGAAATGACGAACGAGGAGCGCGCCGTGCTCGCGCATTGGCTCGGCGTCGCCGACGTCGCCGGCAAGTGAAGGGATCGCGCGATGCGGGAGAGCAGCGAAAGCCCCGGCCGCCGGCTGATGGCGCGCCTCGACGAATTCGCGGTGTTCACTGACGAGCCGGGCAAGCTGACGCGGCTCTATCTCTCGCAGGCTCACCGCCGCGCCGCCGCGCAGTTCATCACCTGGGCGCAGGCGATCGGCCTTGACGCTCAAATCGACGCGGCCGGCAATGTCGTCGCGCGCTATGAAGGGCGCAAGACCGGCGCCCCCGCCTTGATGATTGGCTCGCACATCGACACCGTGCGCGACGCCGGTCGCTACGACGGCAATCTCGGCGCGCTCGCCGCGCTCGCGGTGGTCGAGGATCTGGCGCAGCGGGGCGAACGGCTCGACGTGGCGGTGGAGGTCGTCGCCTTCGGCGATGAGGAGGGCGTGCGCTTTCCCAAAACCTTGACCGGCTCGCGCGCGCTCGTTGGCCTCGTCGAAGACGGTGCGCTGGAGCAGAAGGATCGGGACGGCGTCGTGATGCGCGACGCGCTCGATACGTTCGGCGGCGATCCCGGTCGGCTGCGAAGTCTGCGCCGGCAGGGCCTCGCCGGCTTCGTCGAAGTGCATATCGAGCAGGGCCCGGTGCTCGAGGCCGAGGGCCTGCCGCTCGGCGTCGTCACGGCGATCAACGGCGCGACGCGGTTCGACGTTGCGGTGAGCGGCCTCGCCGGCCATGCCGGAACCGTCCCGATGACGCTGCGCCGCGACGCGCTCGCCGCCGCGGCGGAGATGATCCTCGCGATCGAGGCGCGCGGCCAAGCCGAGGCGGAACTCGTCGCGACCGTAGGGCGCATCGACGCGGAACCCGGCGCGGTAAACGTCATTCCGGGTCTTGTGCGCTTTTCGATCGACATCCGCGCGCCGCGCGACGAGCAGCGCCGGCGGGCGGTCGCCGATGTCGCGGCGAGGTTGGAGGCGATCGCGGCGCGGCGCGGCGTCGCCTTGAGGCTGGTCCAGACGCACGAGGCGGGGGCCTATGTTTGCGATCCCCGGATCGTCGCCGGGCTCGCAGCGGCGGTCGAAGCGGTCGGGGAGACGCCGCGGCTGCTGCCCTCCGGCGCCGGACACGACACGATGATCATGGGCCAGCTCTGTCCGGCCGGCATGCTGTTCGTGCGCTGTAAGGGCGGCGTCAGCCACAATCCTCTCGAATCGATCACGCCAGACGATTGCGAGATCGCGCTCGCGGCCCTCACGCGCTTCGTCCGGGATTTTCGGGCGTGACTTGAACGCGCGATCCGAACCGCTATTTTGCGCCGCGCCGGAGCAGGCGCGCACAATCAGGATCGGATCGATGGCGGGTTTCAGGAAGACGCTGCGCAAGACGAAGCAGGCGGCGTTGGAATTCGCCTATCGGGAGCATCGGAGCGACAAGGCGTTTGCCTGGAATTGGCGCGCGACCCCGATCAACCGCATCGCCGTCATTAATCTCGCGGCGGCCAAATTTCCGGCTTGCGCCTATCTCGAGATCGGCTGCGACCGCAACGAGGTGTTCAATTCGGTTCCCGTCGACAGGAAGGTCGGCGTCGATCCCAACCGTGGCGGCACCGTCAAGACGACCTCCGACGCGTTCTTTCAGACGAACAAGGATCGCTTCGACGTCATCTACATCGACGGCCTGCACACCTACGATCAGGTGCACAAAGACGTCGCCAATGCGATGGGCTGCCTCAATGCGGGCGGCTGGGTGATTTTGCACGACCTGCTGCCGCACAATTGGATCGAGGCGCATGTGCCGCGCATCGCGATGTGGTCGTGGACCGGCGACGTGTGGAAGGTCGCGTTCGAACTCGTCGAGACGCGCGGCGTCGAGTTCAAGATCGTCAAGGTCGACAACGGCGTCGGCGTTTTCCGGGTCCTCGGCGACGCGCCGAAGCTGGCGAATCGTTCGAGCGAACTCGCGAAGGCGGAGTTTGCCTATCTGTATGAAAACGTCGCACGCCTACCGCTCGTCGAGTGGAGCGAGGCGCAGGCGTGGATCAGGGGCGCGTAGAGCGCGGCGCTGTCGTCATGGCCGGGCTTGACCCGGCCACGCACGCGGGCGGATCATCATGCAGTCGTTCCTGGCTCGGCGCTCTCGGGGTGGGCCTGGACGAGACGCTCGAGGTCTTGAGTTGCGGCGCCGCGTGGATGG
Organism: Roseiarcus sp.; assembly: GCA_036488815.1. Lineage (GTDB taxonomy): Bacteria > Pseudomonadota > Alphaproteobacteria > Rhizobiales > Beijerinckiaceae > Roseiarcus. The sequence goes on along the minus strand of DASXGX010000071.1, from coordinate 7,720 downwards.
CCGGGTCAAGCCCGGCCAAGACGAACCGAGCCGTTCGCGACTGGAAAGAGGCGCCGTGATGACCGCGCGCAGCCCCGACATTCGCATCAAGCGCGTTTACGATCCGACGTCGGACGACGACGGCGCACGTGTGCTCGTCGACCGCCTGTGGCCGCGCGGACTGCGCAAGGAGAAGGCGGCGTGGAGCCTGTGGCTGAAGGACGTCGCGCCGAGCCCTGAGCTGCGCACGTGGTTCGGTCACGTCCCCGCGCGCTTTGCTGAGTTTGCGCGGCGTTATCGCGCCGAACTCGCGGCGAATGACGGCGCCGTGGGGCCGCTCGAAGACCTGCTGAAGCGTGATCGCGTGACTTTGCTCTACGCCGCCCACGACGCCGAACACAATCATGCGCTCGTCTTGGCCGAATATCTCAGGGACCATCGGAGCCGGCGCTCTTGATAGATTGAGACGCTCCCCCAAAATGAGCGCCGGCGATTGGCGCATAGAGGCGTTGTACGAGGTCGACGGCGAAACATGTTCCTGACGGAAGCGGAGATAGACGAGGCGATGATCGAACGGCTGGTCCGGGGATTCTACGCCAACGCCCGGAAGGACCCTTTGATCGGGCCGATCTTCGAAGCCCGTGTCGCCAATTGGGAGAGCCATCTCACCGAAATTTCGGCGTTCTGGTCGTCGCTCATCCTTCGCAGCGGCCGCTATCAGGGCCGGCCGATGGCCAAGCACCTGCGTCTACCTGTCGATGCGCAACATTTCGACCGCTGGCTCATGATGTTCGAGGAAGCCGCGCATTCCCTTTGCCCACCCAAGGCCGCCGCGTACTTCATCGACCGGGCGCGTCGCATCGCCCAGAGTTTCGAACTCGGCGTCGCCGGCGCACACGGCGTCCTGCTGCGAAGCGGAGAGCGCTATCACCGAGCCTCTTAGGGCCGAGAGGCCGCTACGGCCGCTCGCTCTGCAGCGCGGCGCGGATCGCGGGCCCCAGCACGTTGCGCGCGACGAAGATCGAGCCCTGCCGCGACAAGTGCCCATAGTCGAGCGCGGTCAAATCGCCCGGCAGGTCGTCCCCGACGCGGCGCAGGCAGCCTGACGCGATGCACATGCCCCGGTCGAGCGAGACATAGGTCACGCCTGTCGGCCATTGCTGGCGGCGCAAGTCGTCGTCGATCGCGAGCGCTTCGCTTGCGAGACCGACGCGCGAATATTCGCTCGAGCGTCCCGTCGCGAGCAGCTCGCGCGCCACGAGCGAGGGCAGCGTCGGACGCCAGATCGGCGGATCGCCGGCGACGATGACCGGCCCGGCGCCCGTCGCGCGCAGATCGGCGAGCGCGCCGCGAAAGGCATTGGCGAAGTCCGGATAGCGATAGGCCGGGAAATTCAAATACTGCATGTAGAAGGCGCCGACGACGATCACCGCAGGCTTGATCTCGCGCACCTTCTCCTGGATCAGCTGCATGATGATGCGGCAGCGCTTGGTTCCCGTCTCGCCCTCGCCGGTCGAAGCCGGCTCGATCAGCGGCGCGCAATAATTGGCGTTGAGCTGCAGCACGTTGGCGGCCGCGCCGAACTCGGCCTCGAGGCCGGGATAAAGATGCGCGCCATGCGAATCGCCGAGAATGAGGATCGTCGGCTTGCTCGCATCCTTGACTGTGGCGCAGCCGGCCGCGGAGAATTGCTGCGTCAGGCGCGCGCGCAGCGTCTTCAGCGAATCCGGCGTGTCGCGCTTGTCGTAAAAGCATTGGCCGGAGCGATAAAGCGCCTCCGCCAAGCCGCGCGGGGGATAGTCGAACAGCGCTTCGATGCGCGCGGGATAGCGAAGCGTGAAGCCGTTGAGCGACTTGGTCAGCGAGCCGACTGCGCCGCAGCCGATCAGCGCCACCGCCAGCGCCGCGACCACGCCGGCCTCATGCAGGCGGAAGCTCAGCGCGGCGGGCCGCTCGACCCAGCGATAGGTGAGCCATGCCAGAACGATCGCGAGCGCCGCCAGCGCGACGCGGATCGGCAAGGCGCTCGCCTGGCCCCACTCGATGAAGGCGAAGGACAGCAGCGGCCAATGCCAGAGGTAGAGCGGATAGGAAATCTTGCCGAGTCCCTGCGCGAGGCGGCCCCCCAGCAGACGCGTGCCTAAGTCTGCGTCGGGGTTGGCGAGCACCAGCGCGCAACCGAACGTCGGCGCAAGCGCGCGCCAGCCGGGGAAGGGTTGCGTGTCGCTCAGCAGGAACACGGCGCCGATCATCAGCCCTAGGCCGGCGAGAACCGAGGCCTCGGCGATCGGCGACCCGCCGCGTCCCGCCTCAACGCGCCAGAACAGCTCGCGGTAGCCGACCGAAGCGCCCAGCGCCAACTCCCAGGCGCGGGTCCAAGGGAGATAGAAGGCCTTCGTCGGGTCGTGCTCGGTCAGCGCCAGATTGGCCGTCAGCGAGGCAAACAAGATGACGAAGATCGCCGGCGCGACCGCGCGCCGAAAGCGAAACAACAGCAGCAGCAGCGCGGGCCAGACGATGTAGAACTGCTCCTCGATGCTGAGCGACCAGAGATGCAGCAGCGGGCGCGCCGCCGAGGCGAGGTCGAAATAACCGGGCTCGACGATCTGCCGGAAATTGAGCGAAAAGAACGCGCCGTCGCGCTCCTGGCGGCCGAGCTCCGTGAAGGCTGGCGGATCGAGCAGGAACCATCCCGCGATCCAGACAGCGAACAGCACGACGATCAGCGCCGGAAAGATTCGCCTGATGCGCTTGGCGTAGAATTCGCGCAGGCTGAATTCGCCTGCGCTCAGCTCGGCGAAGATGATGCGCGAGATCAAATAGCCGGAGATGACGAAGAAGATGTCGACGCCGACGAAGCCGCCGGGGACCGCGTCGCGATCGACGTGAAACGCGACGACGCTAGCGACGGCGAATGCACGCAGGCCGTTGACGTCGCGCCGGAACGACAGGGCGTCTGCGGGCGCGCGAACCCCCTGCATCAGGGACGGCCCAAGCGACGCCGCAGCCGCTTTGCCCGCTTCTCCCAGCGCTTCAAGAGAAGGCGCAGCTCCTCGCGCAGGGAGGATTCGACGCGAACGCGCGGCCCGGAGCGCAGGCGCAGCGTCTCGATCGGCAGACCAGTGCGGAAGCGGCGGAAGACGATGAACCAGTCCCTCGAATCGACGGCGTGGATGCGATAGCGCTCAGGGGCTTTGCGCCACGCCATCAGCAGCATCGTCTGGTCATCGTCGACGAGATCGCAAGCGAGCAGCGCGGCGAGGGTGAACCTCATCTCCTTCGCCAGCGCCGGCCATGCGTCAGCCGGGCCGACGATGTGGCAGCCCTGGAAATAGACCGTCCCATGGCGCACGACGCGCGTGATCGGCGCATCGTCCAGCGCGACGATATGGAAGAGGTTGATCTTGCCGCCGGCGTCGAAGCGCCAGGGCTCGCCGGGATCGAAGCGCTTGTCGTCGCGGCAATAGCCGAAGTCGATCCAGGCGACCTGCGGCGCCTCGACCAGGCCGAGATCGAGCGCGGCGCCGACGAAAGCCGCCTTGAGGGCGTTGACAAGCACGTAGCGCGGCTCGCGATACTCCGGACTCTCGGGCTTGGTGACCCAGTGGCGGAGGAGGTCGCTCATGCGGCGCTCGATGGCCGAGCGCACGGGGGCGACGAGATCGGAGTCGAACAGGTCGGGGACCGCGACGACGATCGTTCGGTCTTCCAAGCCGGCGCCGCGGCGCAGTTCCACGACGCGCGCGGCGAGCCGCGGCTCGGTGAAGACGATCATCTGGTTCTTCAGCTTGGCGAGCCGCGCGAACATCGCGAAATAGTCGTCGACGGTGCGTCGGAAGCGGGCGCCCGCATCGGCGCCGTCGCGCCAGTCGCCGCGCCCGATGTCGAAGAAGGCGGTGACGACGGTGATGTCGTCGGCCGCCGGAGGCGGCCCGGCAACGCGCGGCGCTCCCGCCGCGGGCCAGACGACCTTTGCGATCGACTCGAGACTTAGCGGAAGCTCCAGCCGCTCGGCGGCGCGCGCGGCGCTGATCTCTTCGACGTCCAAGCGCCCTCCTCGGAGCGGTCTTCGATCCATCTTCCCTATGCGTCGAGCGCCGGCCAGTCGAGATCGGCCCGCGCGATGACGCGCGGCGAAGCCGGCCAAGCGACGGCCAGCGCAGGATCGTCGTAGCGGACGCCCCACCCGTGACCGGGCTCATAGAGACGGTCCATTTGGTAAAGCACGTCCGTCTCGTCTTCGAGGGTCAAAAATCCGTGCGCGCAGCCCCTCGGCACGAGCAGCGCCTCGCCGTTGTCCGCGCTGAGCAGGGCCGCCGTCCAGCGGCGATAAGTCGGGCTGCCCGGCCTGAGGTCGACGACGACGTCGAAGACGCTGCCGCGCACGACCCTGACGAGCTTGCCCTCCGCGAAGGGCTCCGGCTGAAAATGCAACCCGCGCAGCGTGTGCGCGAGCTTGTTGTGCGAAAGGCTCATCTGCGCCGGCTCGAAAGGGCGTCCCGCCGCCGTGAACTCCTTGGGGCAGAACAGCCGGGCGAAGAAGCCGCGCTCATCCGCGTTTCGCTCCGGGATGATCCGCGTCACGCCAGGCAGTTCGGTCGGCTCGAACTTCACGGGGGCAGAACGCGCGTTTCCGGCACCGCGACGACGAAGCGACCGCCCCATTGCGCGATGACCGCCATATCCGCCTTGATCTCGTCGAGGAGGTTCCAGGGCAGCACGACGAGATAGTCGGGCTTGATCTCTGCAATCCGCTCGGGCGCCAGAATGGGGATGTGGCTGCCCGGCAACAGCTTACCCTGCTTGGCTGTGCTGCGGTCGAAGACGCAGCCGACTTCCCCGCGCGTTACGCCGCAGACGTTGAGGAAGGTGTTGCCCTTGGCGGCCGCGCCGTAAGCGGCGACGGTTTTGCCCTCCGCCCGCGCCCTGCCGAGGAAGGCGAGAAACGAGCGTTTCACCGCCTCGACGCGCGGCGCAAAGCCGCGATAGGCGGCCATCGAATCGAGGCCCGCCTCGTGCTCCTTCATGCGCAGCGCCATCAGCCGATCGGTCTCGCCGTGCGTGGCCTCCTCGCGGCAGGCGTAAAGGCGGAGCGAGCCGCCATGGGTCGGGATTTCTTCGACGTCGAATGCGCGCAGTCCCGTCGCGGCGAAGATCGCCTCGACTGCGACCAGCGAGAGATAGGAGAAATGCTCGTGGTAGATCGTGTCGAACTGCGTCTCCCGGATCAGATTGAGGAGATGCGGAAATTCGAACGTCGCAACGCCGTCGGACTTGAGCAGCAGCGCGAAGCCGGCGACGAAGTCGCGGATTTCGGGAACGTGAGCGAGCACGTTGTTGGCCGCCATCAGATCCGCCCTGAGCCCGCGCGCGGCGAGCGCTTCGGCCGTAGCGCGGCCGAAGAATGCGACTTCGGTGGGCACGCCCTTGGCGGCGGCCGCTGCTGCGACGTTCGCCGCCGGCTCGACGCCGAGCACCGGGATTCCCGCCGTCATGAAGTGCTGCAGGAGATAGCCGTCGTTCGAGGCGATTTCGACCACGAGCGATTGCGGGCCGAGGCGGAAGCGCGAGGTCGTCGCTTCCGCGTAGCGGCGCGCATGTTCGACCCACGAGGCGGCGAATGAGGAAAAGTAAGCGTAGTCGCTGAAGATCGCCTCGGGCGTCGAGGCGTCGTCGACCTGCACGAGAAAGCATTCGGTGCAGACCCTGGCGTGCAGGGAATAGCGGCGCTCGTTTGCGGCGTCCTCGCTCGTGGCGAGATAGCTGTTGGCGAGCGGGGTTTTGCCGAGGTCGACGAAGGTGGTCGTCAGGGCGGCGCCGCAAAAGCGGCAGTTCGGCGAAGTCAGGCGATCGCTCATCGGCGTCTCACATGCTCTTCGTGCGCGAGGGGCAGCGCGCAATAAGCCTCGATCTGAGCCAATGTCACCGCGCGCGGCGCCTCCCCGAGCCGCACGCGCCGGTGCCAATCGGCGGTCCAGCGAATGGCGTCCGCGCTGGTCAGCCAATTGCGCCAGCCGAGCTCGTTTTGCGCCCTTCGCGCGTCGACCGCAAGGCTGCGCATCTCCGCGTGTCCTGAGGCACCTTCGACATCGAATTCTCTGGGCGCGCCGAGCGCTTCCAGCATCGCGCGGGTCAACTCGCCGACGGTCACGGGGTTCGCCGGGTCGGGTCCGAGATTGAGCGCGGCGGGCGCGCCTTGGCCAGCCCGTTCGGCGTAGAGGAAGTAGCCGGCGAGGCAGTCGAGCGCGTGCTGCCAGGGCCGCGTCGCCTCGGGCATGCGCAGCACCGGGCGCTCTCCGCGGCCCCACGCGCGCACGATGTCGGGAACGATGCGGTCTTCGGCGTAGTCGCCGCCGCCGATCACGTTGCCGCCGCGCGCCGTCACCAGCGCGACGCCCCGCGGCGCGAAATAGGTCGCGGCGAAGGCGCGCGCGATTGCCTCGGTCGCCGCCTTCGAGGCGGAATAGGGGTCCTTGCCGCCGAGCGGCGCATCTTCGCGAAACGCGTCGCCGCTCTCGCGGTTGTCGTAGACCTTGTCGGAGGTGACGACGACGATGCTTTCGACGCAGGCGCATTCGCGCAAGGCGTCGAGCAGATGCGCCGTGCCCATGACGTTGGCGCCCAACGTCTCGATCGGGTCCGCGACGGCGCGCCGCACGATCGGCTGCGCGGCGAAATGCAGCACGATTTCGGGCTCGGCGGCGCGCACCGCCTCGCGCACCGCCTCGGGCGCGCGCAGATCGCCGATATGCGACGCGACGTCGCGTTCGACTTCGGCGAGGTGGAACAAGGCCGGCTTCGTCTCGGGCGCGAGGGCGAAGCCGCTGGTTCTCGCGCCAAGCCGGGCGAGCCACAGCGCGGCCCAGCTTCCCTTGAACCCGGTGTGGCCGGTGAGCAGGACCCGCCGTCCGCGCCAGAAGGCCTCATTCGGGAGCCGCGCGTTCACGCCCAGACTTTCCATCGGGCGCGGCCGGAGGTCCATTGCTCCTCGAGTTGGTTCTTGTCGCGCAACGTGTCCATCGGATGCCAATAGCCGCTGTGCCGGTAGGCCATCAACTCGCTGCGCGCGGCGAGCGTCTCCAGCGGCGCGCCTTCCCACGGCGTCCCGTCGCCTTGGATCAATTCGACGACGGAAGGATCGAGCACGAAAAAGCCGCCGTTAATGAAGCCTTGGTCCCCCGGCGGCTTCTCGACGAAGCGCTCGACGCGGTCCCCCTCGAGCGACAGTGCGCCGTAGCGCCCGGGCGGCACGACCGCCGTCAGCGTCGCCTTGCGCCCGTGACCGCGATGGAAGGCGATCGACGCGGTGACGTCGATGTCGGCGACGCCATCGCCGTAGGTGAAGCAGAAAGGCTCGTCCGGCTCGAGATAGCTGGCCACGCGCTTGAGGCGGCCGCCCGTCAGTGTGTCGTTGCCGGTGTCGATGAGGGTGACGCGCCAGGGCTCGGCGTGGGTGTTGTGGAAGACGGTGCGATTGGCTCGGGCGTCGATCGTCACGTCGGAGGCGTGCAGGAAGTAATTGGAGAAATACTCCTTGATCACATAGCCCTTGTAGCCGAGGCAGACGATGAAGTCGCTGATGCCGTGGTGGGCATAGATTTTCATCACGTGCCAGAGAATCGGCTTGCCGCCGATCTCGATCATCGGTTTCGGCCGGAGATGAGATTCCTCGGAGATGCGCGTGCCGAGGCCTCCCGCAAGAATGACCGCCTTCATGTCCTCGCCGGATCGCGATTTGCCC
>DASXGX010000034.1:0-57243 GCA_036488815.1 Roseiarcus sp. | reverse complement strand
CCATTCGCCGCCCGTCTTGATAACGTCCTTGAGACGGTCGGTGATATGCAGGTAGCCGTCCGGCGTCATGACCCCGATGTCGTTGGTGTGCAGATAGCCGCCGGCCCACAATTGTTCCGAAGCCTCGGGATTGTTGAAATACCCTTGAGTGAGCCACGGGGCGCGAAGCACGACCTCGCCCGACGTCTTTCCGTCGTGCGGCGCATCGCGCATATTTTCATCGACGATGCGAAGGTCCACCAAGGGGGCCGTGATGCCCGCCTTCGTTCGATAATCGATCTCTCGGTCCGGATCTCCGCCGAGGTCTTTCGAACTGACTTGAGCGACGCAGGCGATCGGGCCGGTCTCCGACATGCCGTAGCCCGCGTAGATGTCGACCCCGGCGGCGAGCGCTTGTTTGGCGAGCGACTTGGGCAACGCCGAGCCGCCAATGACCATCTTGATTCCGGCGAGGTCGGTCTTCGCCACGGCCGCCGCGCCGAGCAGCATCTGCAAGATGGTCGGCACGCCGTGGGTCATCGTGACGCCCTCGGTCTTGATGAGCTTGAGCAGCGTCGCCGGTTCGTAGCGGCCTGGATAGACCTGCTTGACGCCGGCGAGCGTCGCCGACCAGGGAAATCCCCAGGCGTGCACATGAAACATCGGGGTGATCGGCATATAGACGTCGTCGCGCGAAAATCTGCCCTGCCTGCCGGCCATGCCGAAAAATGCGAGTTCGCACAAGGAATGGAGCACCAACTGGCGGTGGCTGTAAAACACGCCCTTCGGCAGGCCGGTCGTGCCGGTCGTATAAAACGTGGTCGCTTGGGAATTCTCGTCGAAGTCTGGGAAGTCGTAGTCAGGCGAGGCGGCCGCCAGAAGCTCTTCGTATTCGCCGGCAACCGACAATCCGCCGGTTTTTGGGGAGGGCCGGTCGGACATGACGATCAGGGTCTTTACTTCAGGCAGTTTCGGTTTGAGGTCCTCCAACAGCCCGACGAATTCGTCGTTCACGAGAAGAGTCGTGGAGCCGGCATGATTGATCGTGTAGGCGATCTGCTCCGGTGAAAGGCGGACGTTCACCGTCTGCAGGATTGCGCCCATCATTGGAATCGCGAAAAACGCCTCGAGAAATCGATTGCTGTCCCAGTCCAAGACGCCGACGGTGTCGCCTGGGCGAACCCCGATTTTGGCGAGAGCGGAGGCGAGGCGTCCGATGCGGCCCCGGATTTCGCGATAGGTGAAACGTTTGAGGTCCCGATAGACGATTTCCTGATCGGGCGCCTGCGACAATGGCGCATGCCACAAGTGTTTGAAAATCAGTGGAAATTGGTAGGCCGAGTTGGCGGCCTGTATCAGCCTTTCCGTCACGGCTGCCTCCGTTTCCTCCGGCGCGCCCGCCTTTTTCGATCGTCACAGCATCGGCGCATTGCTTTTCGCAATCTTGGCGCGTCACGATATTCTTATTTTCCCACGCTGACTATTGCCGCGCCAACGTGCCCCGCGACCGGCCGCTTGTGAAGGTTCGCAACGGCCACCGAGCGGGTTCGCGGCGGCCACGTAAGCGCATTGGCCAGCCGGCTTCGCCCTTAGACGAAGGCGCTGAGGCCGGTGATCGCCTTGCCGACGATCAACGTGTTCATCTCGCGCGTGCCTTCATAAGAATAGATCGCCTCCGCGTCCGCGACGAAGCGGCCGATGTGGTTGTCGAGGAGAATCCCGTTGCCGCCCAGCAGTTCCCGCGCGTAGCCCACGGTCTCGCGACATTTGACGGTCGTATAGGCCTTGGCGAGCGAGGCGTGCTCATCCTTCATGAGCCCCTCGTTCTGCAATTGCCCCAATCGCAGCATCATGGCTTGGCAGGCGGTGACGTTGCCCAGCATGCGCACGAGCAGATCCTGTACGAGCTGGAAGCCGGCGATCGGCCTGCCGAATTGAAGTCGCTGCGTCGCGTATCGCAACGCGTGCTCGTAGGCGCCCATTGCACAGCCGACCGCGAACCAGGCCACGCCGGTGCGGGTCATTCTGAGAACCCTGGCTGTGTCCTTGAAGCTCTCGGCGCCTTGCAGGCGATCCGTCTCGGGCACGACGCAATTCTTCAGCGTTATCAGACCGTTCTGCACGACGCGCAAGGCCATCTTGTTCTCGATCTTTTTCACCGAGAAGCCGGGATTGTCTTTGCCGACGACAAAGCCCTTGACGAGATTCGAGGTCTCTTCGCGCGCCCATATGACGTTGATGTCGGCGAACGTGGAATTGCCGATCCATTTCTTTTCGCCGTTGAGCACCCAGCGATCGCCCTCGCGCCGGCACGTCGTCGTCATGCCCCCTGATGTGGCCGAGCCGACCAGGGGCTCGGTCAGACCGAACGAGCCGATCTTCTCGAACCGCATCATTGGCGGAAGCCAACGCTCCTTCTGCTCCTCGCTGCCACAAAGATAGATGGAGCCGGCCGAAAGGCCCGTGTGGACGCCCCAAAACGTGGCGATCGAGGCGTCGATGCGCGCGAGCTCCATGCTGATGAAGCCGTTCAACAGCATCGATCCGCCCGCGCAGCCGTAGCCTTCGTAACCGATGCCGCCGATGCCAAGCTGCGCGATCTTCGGAACGATCTCGAAGGGAAATTTGTCACGCGCCCAGTAGTCCTCGATGATCGGCGCGACTTCGCTCTCCATGAAATCGCGCACCCGATTGATCACCGCGCGTTCCTTTTCGTTCAGCACGTCGGCGGTCCGGTAGAAGTCGCCGGCGATCGGCGGCGGGATGTAGTCCACGTTTCGCGCGGGCGAGCTTTGCGAGTTCATGTCTTCCTCCCTGTTTGCGAGACCTCAAGCTGGCGCGATCGGGCCAGGGCTCGTTTTCTCGAGCGGCGGCAGTAAACGGCGGTCGCCGCGGGCGGTGCGCCCTCATCAGAATCCGCCAAACGAGGCGTCCGCTCAACGGTTCAATTCGGACAAGAAAGCGTTCGGAGCGGCCAGAGAATGCGCTGCAACAAAGGCTCCTGCTCAGTAAAGCCGAGCCCTCAGACATTGAAGCGCTCAATGTTTTCGATTACAAAATGTGCAGCATGGAACGCACTGTCGAGCCTATCGCCCAGCCGGGTGTGTCGGACAGGTTCTACCGCCCGACGAAACTGGCCGCCGTTGTCGATGCGTTGTTGCGCGACGGCGTTCCTGTCGACCACGCGTTGCGCGATCTGGGCGTCACGCTGAGCGAGCTCCATTCGCGCGACGCGCTTGTTTCGTTGGAGCAGCTCCTGACCGCTTGCCGAAGCGCCACGAGACTGTCGCGCAACCCGATCCTCCCTTATCGGATTGGGTCGTCGATCCATGTGTCGACCTACGGCATGTACGGCTACGCTATTCTTTGCAGCACGGACTTTCGCAGAACGTTTGATTTTTGCGTAAGGTACCATGTTCTCGCGGCGCCGCTCGTCGGCATTTCGTTCGCAGAGCGCGGCGGAATGTGCGCTTGGACAATCGATCCGATTCTTCATGGCCTCGTCGACGAGCAGCTCTACCGGTTCATTGTCGAAATGCAGATGGGCGTCCACGTTTCGCTCCAGCGCGACGTGATGGGTTCGGCCTTCACGCCGCACGAAATTACGCTGACCTATCCCCGCCGCGAAGACTTTCGCCTGACCGAAGAGCTCGTCGGCTGTAAGCTCAGCTTCAGCCATCCCGCCAATCAGTTGATATTCGACGCAAAGTGGCTGGACCGCCCCGCAAATCTCGGCAATCAAATGACCTATGCGGCGGTCGTGGCGATGTGCGACGAACTGCTCGCCGATCTGAGGTTTCGCAGCGGCGTGGTTGGCAAAGTTCGCGCCCACCTTCTCCAGGACATCGCCAAGCGACCGACGCTGGCGGACGTCGCCGAACGACTGGGCTCAACCGCGAGGACCGTGCGACGACAGCTCAATCACCAAGGCACGTCCTTCCGCGCGCTGCTCGACGAGCTTCGAAGTCAGATCGCGATGAAATATCTCCGCGACACCGTCATGACGAGCGAGGACATCGCCGTTTCGCTTGGATTCAGCGACGCTGCAAACTTTCGACACGCCTTCCGGCGTTGGACCGGCAAGACCCCGAGCGAGTTCCGGCACGGCGCTCAGCGGTCGGTCTAGCGCCTGCTGCTGTTAGATGTAATCGGCGCGACTCCCTCTCCCCGCGCCCCGCGCGGGGAGAGGGTTGGGGTGAGGGGCGGGGTGGTTAGCCGCACGCTTGCGGCTCCTCACCAAGCCCCTCATCCTGACCTTCTCCCCGCGAGCGGGGAGAAGGGATCCTCTGCTTCGACCACAACGCAACGCGCTCTAAAACAGGTGTCGCAACAAAATCTCGGCCGTGTATAGCGCAAGGCCGGCGAGGCCGCCGACCATCGCGCCGTTGAATCGAATGAACTGCAAGTCTTTTCCAATGTTGATTTCGAGGAGCCTCACGACCTGATCCATGTCCCAGGATTTGACCTGATCGGCGATGAAGACGGACACGCCGCGTTTGTGTTCTTGAACGAACGCCTCCAGGAACGCGACCATGCCGCGATTGATATGAACGCGCAGACGCGGATCGTCAGCAACGCTGCGGCCGGCGTCGACGAGAACGTCCCTCACATGGGCCTGGAACGCAGAATTCGGCCGGATGTTCTGCTCGAGGAAGCGACGAAAGCTGGTCCAGAGACCCTGCGCAAGATCGGCTACGCGCGGGTCGGTCAGCAGCTCGCGCTTGAGCGCCTCGATGCGCTTGGCATATTCAGGCTCGCTCGCAATCTTGTCGATGAATGATGCGACGAACCGATCGAACTCTCCGCGCAGCGGATGGTTCTCGTCGGCGCGCACTTCCTCGATAAACCCGAAAACCGAGGCGGCGATCTTTTTCAGCAAAAGCCTGTCGGCGCGATAGAGGTTGAGCAGCGTGGGCAGTTCGGCGCGTATCTTCTGGCGTATCGCCTCGAGAGTCGTTCGATCGGTCATCAGCCGGCTGAGCGCGCCGAGCACCTCATCGAGGATGCGCTGATGGCCGCGATCCTGCGTGAAAACGGTCAACAGCCCTGCAACGAACGGCGCGACCTCCAACGTTTCGATCTGATTGACGAACTGTTGCGCAAGATAGGTGCGCAAACCGGAACTCTCCGCCGCCGTCAACGCGCCCGGCAGCAGCCGAAGGACGAAGCGCGCCAATCTGTCGCTGCGATCGGGGTCGATCAGCCATTCGGAGACGGCCGCCGCAAAATCGATATGTCGCAGCTTCTCCCCGACGGGTGTGGCCGCCAGGAAATGGGTTTCGATGAAGTCTCCCAGCCCCTCGGCGATCCGGCTGCGGTTGGCGGGGATGATGGCGGTGTGCGGGATCGGCAATCCAAGCGGCCGCCTGAAGAGGACGACAACCGCATACCAATCGGCGAGGCCGCCGATCGTCGCGGCTTCTGCGAAGGCCGCGAGAAAACCGAAGGCTGAAACGCGACGCTCGAGGAGCTTGGCGACAACGAGCAAGGCGAGGCTCCCCGCCAGCACGACGGCGGCGAGAAGCTTCGCGCGTTGGAGTTCGCGCAGCCTCGCCAAATCCTGACCGCTGAGGTTCGTCACCCCCGCAGGCCCTCGCTTTTCCAGAGATGGCGATCTCATCGTCCCTCGCAAAGAAAGATCCAGCTTGAACCACCTAGAGCCGCGCCGTCACCTCCTTCGCGGGCATGACAGGGCGATCGCCGGGGGTTGGATCGCCTAAGCCAGTAAATCCCTGGAACGGCTGGCTTTGCCGCCAAGCTACACTTTTTGCTGCATCGCACAATTTATGTTGCACTGCAATATGGATCGTGCGATAAAGGGGCGTTCCCCGAGCCGATAGCGGTCGGGGTCACCATAGCTCTCAAAGAGGATGGAGAACGTCAGATGATCGAGCATAACGCACAGAACACCTCCGCCAGCGAGGCCCCTACGGCGACCTACGAGTCGTTCATCGATGCGCTGAACGGCCTGCATGACGAAAACAAGCTTCGTGACGCTTTGCGTGAGTTCGTCAAACGCGGCGCCGCGACCGCCAGGAACCGGACCGCGGATTTGCACGTCCGGGCGACCAAGACGACCGGCGCAATCGAGAATGCTTTGGTCGAGCTGGTAAACGGCGTCGCCGAGGCGAACCGAGAGGTCGCCAACGCGGCTCTCCAGGAGGTCGAGACGGCTTGCGTGGCCGTCGACAAGCTGGTCGGCGCCACTTCTTTCGATGAAGCTCGCAAGGCCTATTTTGACTATCTCCGCCACCAAGGCGAAGTGGGGGCGGCTCGCACGAGGAGCGCTGCGGGTCTTGTGAGCGCCAAGGCGTCGGAGGCGTTTGACGCTTTCCGCGACAGCGCCACGAAGTTTCCGCCGACGTGGTTCCGGGCCGCCTGACCCGGGATCTTCTGGGCCCGTCGCGCGCGGGCCCAGCGCTTGTTTGCTAGGCGGTTGCGCAAATCGCGGGACGACGATTGATCCACGGCCGCGCGGCCTCGACCTGAGCGGCGGCTCGCAGGATCGTGGCTTCGTCCCCGTAGCGCCCGACGAATTGTACGCCGATCGGCACGTCCGCGCTGGTCCAGGCGGCAGGCAGCGAGAGCGCCGGGAGACCCGAAACGTTGAACGCAAACATGAAGGCCGCATCGCTCCACTTGGAGTTGTAGCGGTCGACGTCCGGTTCGTTCATGTCCCAATAGCCCACCGGCCGCGGCAGTTGCGTGAGAGTCGGGGTCAGGAACAGGTCGTAGGGCTGCAGTTCGGCCTGGATCTGCCGGTTCGCCTTGCGCATCGCATTGACGGCTGCGGCATGTTCGGTGGCCGAAAGTGAGCGGCCACGCTCGAGCACCGCCCAGTTGAAGGCGTTGAGATCCGATTCCCGCACCGGCCGGCCAATCGTCTCGGCGAGCTCTTCAAAATCGAGCACGGTCTGCGCCGCAGTCATCTTGTTGTACTCGTACCAGGGCGCCTCGATCTCGCTCGAGAACGGATGCTCCTCGACCTGATGCCCGAGTTGCTCAAAGAGCGCGGCAGTGCTCTTCACCGCCTCCATCACTTCGGGCGCGAACGCCGGCCCCCACGGCGTCGTCAGCGTGAAGCCGATCTTCAACCGCCTTGGGCTGTCGCTCAGCGCCGCGAGCCAGCTCTGCGAAGGCTTAGACGGCGTGTAGGGGTCGCCCGGCAGGTTCCCCGCCGTTGCATCGAGAAAGGCCGCGGTGTCCCGCACTGTGCGGGTCAAAGCGAAGTAGTAGACGCTGCCGAACCAGGTGTCGACAATGTCCGGCCCGTAGGTAATGCGACCGCGCGACGGCTTCAGCCCGACCAGCCCGCAGCACGACGCGGGCACCCGGATCGATCCGCCGCCGTCGGTGCCCTCGGCCATCGGAACCATTCTCGACGCGATCGCCGCCGCCGCCCCGCCGCTCGATCCGCCCGGCGTAACCGCGGTGTTCCAGGGGTTGAGCGTCGGACCATGGTAGCGCGGCTCGGTCGCGATGCACCAACCGTTCTCCGGCACGTTGGTGCGCCCGAGAATGTTGAGGCCAGAGGCCTTGATCCTGCGCACCATCTCGGTGTCCGCGGCGCTGACGTACCCCTTCCGGTATTCGAGCCCGGCCGTCATCGGTAGGCCTTCGCATTCCGAGCCGATGTTCTTGAGAAGGTAAGGCACTCCAGCGAACGGTCCGTCGCCCGCGGGCTGGGCGGCGCGGGCTCGCGCCTTGTCGAACGCCCGGATCACGACCGCATTCAACTTGGGATCGAGTTGCTCGATGAGGCGGATGGCGACTTCGGTCAGTTCCGCGGGAGTGACGGCCTTGCTGCGCACCAGTTCGGCGAGCCGCAGAGCGTCGCTGTCCACGTAGGTGCGGACGAGATCGGGAGTGATGGTCGGCATGTGAGGTCCGTTTGGTCCGTTGGGTCAGCAGTCTTGAGGCCGCAGTCGCTTTTGTAAGCATGCTCATGAGCCTTGACAAGCCTGTCATGACGTTACTACGATACGACAATGCGGTGGAATGATGCTCCCCTAGCTCCCGGCCCGACGCCGTTGTGGTTCCAGATTGCGGAGCGACTGCGCGCCTCGATCACGGCCGGCGAGTTTCAGCCCGGCGACGTCTTGCCCTCGGAAGCGGAGATCAACGCCGCCTTCAATGTGAGCCGGACCACGGCGCGCGCCTCGCTCGATCGGCTCCGACAGGAGGGGCTGATTTCCCGGAAGTCGGGCTTGGGTTCGATCGTGCTGAAGCCCAAGGTTGAACAGCCGGTCAATCAGCTCGCGAGCTTCGCCGAGGATATGCGTCGGCGTGGACTCAAGGCCTCCTACGCCACCTTCAGCGCCGCGCCGGCGGCGCCGTCGGTCGAGGCCGCCAGGGCGCTCGGCGTCGACAGCGACGCCAGCGTGTTCTTCATCCGGCGCCTTCTGCTGGCCAACGATGAGCCCATGGGCTTGTCGGAGTCCTGGCTCGCTCCTACGGCGCTCGGCGACAATGCCGGCCCTACGACCGACGAGCTCGACGCCGGCTCGTTGTATCTATGGTTGCGCAGCCGATGCGGGATCCAGATCGCCGGAGCCAAGGAGTTCATCGAGGCGGCGGTTGCCGACGCCCCGTTGTCACGGTGGCTCGACATCGCCCCGGGCGCTCCCCTTCTGGTTGCGCGCCGCCGGTCGCATGCCGCCGACGGCGCGCCAATCGAATATGCGGTCATGCGTTACAGAGCCGACCGCTACCGTTTCAGCATCGACCTCGCCTGACGATAGCAACAGACCGCGGGCGCGGACCACGCCAGGGACGACCAGACAGAATGACAAAACCACAAGTTCTTCCGCCGAAGCATAACGCGCTCGAAACGCTGTTTCGGGCCAAGAAGCCCGTCATCGGCGTGATCCATTTGCAGCCGCTGCCGGGGGCGCCGCGTTATGCGGGGCAAGCCGTCAGGGAAGTCTATGCCGCCGCCGTGACGGACGCGCGCACGCTGACGGACGGCGGCGTCGACGGCATCATCATCGAGAACGCGAGCGACATGCCGTTCTCCCGCCCCGAGCATATCGGACCCGAGACTGTCGCTGCGTTGACGGCCGCGTGCCTCGCCGTGCGAGGCGCGGTGGACACTCCCATCGGCATCACCTGCGTCGCAAATGGCGTGATCCCGGCGCTCGGCATCGCCAAGGCGGTCGGGGCGCGCTGGGTGCGCGCCAATCAGTGGGTCAACGCCTATGTGGCGAACGAAGGCATCCTCAACGGGCCAGCCCCCGAGGCCATGCGCTACCGCTCGCGCATCCGGGCCGACGAGGTCGCGATCTTCGCCGACGTTCACGTCAAGTTTGGCGCGCACGCGATCACGGCCGATCGTAGCATCGCCGAACAGGCGACCGACGCCGAATGGTTCGACGCCGACGTGTTGATCGCGTCCGGCACTCGAACCGGATCGCCCACCGAGCCGCGTGAGGTCGACGACGTGCGCAGCGGCACCAATCTCCCCGTAATCGTCGGTTCCGGCCTTTCGGCCGAGCAGGTTCCGGCGCTGTTCGCTGCGGCCGATGGCGCCATCGTGGGCCAATGGCTCAAGAAGGACGGCCGCTGGTGGAATCCGGTCGATCCACACCGCGTCGAGCAGTTGATGACGGCGGTCCGCAAGGTCAGGGACGCCCGATGACCCTGCTGACCGAAGCCACCGACGTATTCGCGAGCGCGGAAAGCTCGGACCGTTGCGTGGTGGCATTCCTCTGCAAGCGCCAGCCCGTACCGGCGGCCGCGTTCCAGGCGCGGGAGCAAGAGGCTATCGGAGCCGTGCTCCGCGCGCTGCACGCCGAGGATTGGCGGCTGTCGGTGCGGGCGATGTTCGACCCCGACAGCGGCGCCGAACCCACCGCCTTCGATACGGGCTTTGCCCATGCGATCGATTTTGCCGGGGTCTTCGAAGCGCCCAGCCTCTCTGCAGCCCTGGCGGGGACCGTGCGGCTCGAGCAAGCGGGCTGGTCGCGTCGCTTCGCCACCGAATGGCTGCTCGGCCCGCGCGAGTTCGCGACCGTGGGCGGCCTGGGCGATGCGACCCAGCACGACTGGGGCTTTCTGGCCTTCTGGGAATGGAACGACGCCTGGGCGGCTGCAACCGGCCCGGAGCGGCGCGAATACGACGCCGAATGCGATGTCGCCTTCAAGGGCGACCTCGCGCTCGACATCGGCATCGCGGGGCGGCACCGCCTCGATTGGGCGAGTTCTTGGCATCACATCGGCGTCTGGGAGGCGCCGTCTCTCGCAGCGATCGATACGGCCATGCAGGGACATGAGCAGGCGGCCGACTTCAAGTTCACCACATCGCGTCACGTAATCGGACGACGGCGGCCCCTGGCCAGCCTGATCGCGGCAAATTGAGGCCCTGATGAGCGATTGCATTTGGATCCACTACGCGCGCCCCCGGCCGCATTGGTACGGCCTCGACGAGGGCGCAAAGCGCGAGAAGCTGGCGGCCTGGAAAGCCGTGGCTGCCGCCTCCACGAAGGCGGGCGGCGTCTGCCATGGTCGCTACCATGTGCGGGGCCAGCACGACTTCGAGACGGTCGAGACCTGGCGCTTTCCGGACGCTGAGGCGGCCTTCCGGCACTGGGCCGCGCTCAGCGCCGCCGGTTATGCCGAGTGCAACGCCTTCGCCAACAACATCGGCCTCTCGATCGAGGAGCCGCGCTGATGGCGACCCCGCTCCTCGAGGCACGTGGGATCAAGCGCCGGTTCGGCCATCTCCGGGCGCTCGACGGTGCGGATTTTTCGGTCTATCGCGGTGAGATCTGCGCCCTCATCGGCGACAACGGCGCTGGCAAGTCGACGCTCGTTAAAATCCTGTCCGGCGCCGATCGGCCCGACGAGGGCCAGATCCTCCTCGACGGCCGACCCGTCGCATTCGACTCGCCCACCGCCGCCCAGGCGAAGGGCATCGCGACCGTCTACCAGGATCTGGCGCTCGCCGCCGAACTCACCCCGTTCGAGAATCTATTCCTCGGCCGCGAGGAGATGCGGCCCGGCATGCTCGGCCGGCTCGGCTTCGTCGACCGCCCCAGCATGCGGCGGAAGGCGACCGAACAGTTCGCGCGGCTCGGCGTGAAACTGCGCTCGGCCCGCGTTCCGATCTCCTCGCTTTCCGGCGGCCAGCGCCAGTCGGTCGCCATCGCGCGCGCCGCCATGTGGGCCGATCAGGTGATTTTCATGGATGAGCCGACCGCGGCGCTGGGCGTGATCCAGACCGGCCGGGTCATCGACCTGATCCGACAGGTGCGCGACCAGGGCATCGCGGTCGTGCTGATCAGCCACAACATGCCGCAGGTGCTCGCGATCGCGGACAGAGTCGAGGTGCTGCGGCTCGGCCGCCGCGTCGCGCAGTTCGCCGTCGCCGACGCCAATATCGACCGTCTGGTCGCCGCGATGACGAGCGGCGCCGTCGAACAGGGAGTTTCCCAATGAGCGCCGCGGCGCTGCCCGAGATCGAAGACGAGAGCGTCTCGAAGGCGGAGCGTTGGGTCGGGCTGCTGGGTGGCGGCTGGATCTTCCTGCTGCTCGTCGGGCTCGTGCTCGTCTTCGGCCTGATGCGGCCCGCGCAGTTCGGCTCGGCCTACAACCTGTCCATGCTGGCCGTAAACGCCTCGATCCTGCTGGTTCTCTCAGTCGGCCAGACCTTCGTGATCATCGCGGCCGGCATCGACCTCTCGGTCGGCGCCGTGTTGGTCTTCGCCTCGATCACGTCGGCGCAGATCATGCTCTATTTGTCGGGCACCGCCGGCGGCGCCTATGGAACGACGCAGGGCGGCTGGGGCGTGGTCGCTGTAGGGTTGATCGTCGCCCTTCTGAGCGGCGCTTTTTGGGGCGCCGTCAACGGCGTCCTGGTTGCGGTGGCGCGCATTCCCGCCCTCATCGTCACCCTCGGCACGTTTGGCATGGCGCTCGGCTTCGCCCAAATTCTCACCAACGGAGTCGATGTGCGGGCCGTGCCGGACACGCTGGTCGACAGCATCGGTTCTGGCGCGATCGGCGGCATTCCGATGCTGGTCTTGATTGCAGCGGCGGTCGCCGCTGTGGGCGCGATCGTGCTGCATCTCACCCGGTTTGGCGTCCATGTCTTTGCGGTCGGCTCCGATCGCGAGGCGGCCCGCCGCGCCGGCATCAACGTCCGCCGCCGGCTGATCGCCATCTACATGTTGTCCGGAGTCCTTGCGGGCCTCGCCGCGATGATGTCCACCGCGCGCTTCGCGACCACGACGATCGGCGGCCACGCGATGGACAATCTGGGCACGATCTCGGCCGTGGTGCTGGGCGGCACGAGCCTGTTCGGCGGCATCGGCTCGATCGGGGGCACCGTCGTCGGCGTGTTCATCCCGATCATCTTGCTGAACGGCTTCGTCATTCTCGGCATTCCGCCGTTCTGGCAGACGGTCGCGACCGGAGCCGTCCTGATCCTCGCGGTGTGGGTCGACCAGCTCAAGCGCCGCGCACGGGAACGCAGCTGACATTTTTGGGAGGTAACGACATGACGATGAAAACGACATGCAGGATCGGCGGCGCTCTTCTGATCGCCGTCAGCATCTCGGGCGCGGCGCGCGCCGCCGACAACAACTCGGTCGCCTTGGTGCTCGGCGTGAAGGGAAGCCCGTTCTATCAGGCGCTCGCCTGCGGAGCGAAGGCCAAAGCCAAGGAACTCGGCCTCAGCCTTACGGTCTCGGCCCCGGACACGTTTGCGGCCGATAGCCAGATCCCCGTCATCAACGCCGTCGCGGCCACCAAGCCTGCGGTGGCCGTCATCGTCCCGACCGACGCCCAGGCGCTGATCGGGCCGATGAAGCAACTTGCCGGCATGGGAACCAAGATCGTCACGGTCGATCAGACGATCGGCGACCCATCCTTCGTCCAGACTCAGATCGTCACCGACAACGAACAGGGCGGCAGGCTTGCCGCCGACGCCATGAATACGCTTCTGAGCGGCAAGGGCGAGGTCATGGTGATCACCCAACCGCCCGGCTCGGCGGCGCAGGACGCCCGCACCAAGGGCTTCGAAGAGGAATTGAAGAAATATCCGGGCCTTCACTATCTCGGCCCTCAGTACCAAAGCGACGATCCGCAGAAGGCCGCCGAGATCGTGACCTCGACGCTGTCGGCGCATCCGGACCTCGCCGGCGTGTTCTCGACCAACGACCAAGGCGCGATCGGCGCGCTGACGGGCCTGCGACAGGCTGGCGCCACCGGCAAGGTCAAGATCGTCGCCTACGACGCTGCGATTGCGGAAGTGAACGCCTTCAAGAACGGCGCAATCTCGGCGCTGATCGCGCAAAACCCCAAGCAGGAAGGCGAAGTCGCAATGGAATCGGCCGCGAAGCTCATCAAGGGCCAGTCGCTCGACAAGACCACCCTGACCGAAATCGCCACCATCAAGGCGGGCGACGAGGCCGCAGCTCAGAAGTACGAATACAAGGGCGACTGTCAGTAAGCCGTCTCAGGCGCCGCCCCGGAGCGCTCGGTTTCCACGCGAAAGCGCGAATCCCGTCTTGCTTTGGCCTGCGTTTCGCCGAGCCGATCGGCGATACGCCCCTTCAACACTCTTCGAAATCTATTCGCACGGTAGCCAATGTCGAACCCAGTCAAAGTCCTTTTCGCCGGCGAATCGTGGATGACTCATAGTCTCCACATCAAAGGCTTCGATTCTTTCGAGATGTCGTCCTACCACGAGGGCGGAACGGAGATGATCGCCGCCATGCGGGCGGGCGGCGTCGCGGTGACATACCAGCCGAGCCACGTCGCGATGAACGACTTCCCGTATGAGCGGGAGGCGCTGGACGCATTCGATGTGGTGATCCTGAGCGACATCGGGGCCAACACGCTGCTGCTGCCGGACAGGGTCGCGATCCGTTCGCAAGCCTCGCCCAATCGCCTGCACCTCATCCGCGATTTCGTGCTGGGCGGCGGCGGTCTCCTGATGGTCGGCGGCTATGTCACGTTCCAGGGAATCCAGGCCAAGGGCAATTACAAGGGCAGCGCGGTCGAAGACGTGCTGCCGATCGAGTTCTTCGCCCATGACGACCGCAACGAGCAGCCCCAGGGCGTCACGCCGACGATCGTCGAGGCAGGGCATCCCATCGTGGCTGGACTTTCGAACTGGCCGCAGTTCCTCGGCTACAACCGCTCCACGGCGCGACCGGATGCGACCGTGGTGGCGCGGTTCGGCGACGATCCCTTCATCGCCGTCCGTGAGCCCGGCAAGGGCCGGAGCGCGGTGTTCTCTTCCGATTGCGGCCCCCACTGGGGACCGCCCGCTTTCGTCAATTGGGCGGGCTACGGGCCGCTCTGGATCAATCTCGTGACGTGGCTCGCCGGCAACAGGCGCGAGCGGTGAACGGCGAGACGACGCACGTCAGGCTTAGCTAAGAAACGAAGAACTGATTGCCGATGCAATCGATCATGGAGAATCATTGATGACAGCGCACCGCCCTCGTTCCGCTCTCGAGCGGCTCAGCGCCCTCGCGCTTGCCAGCGCGCTCCTGGCCGGCGCCGCCACCGGGGCGCGGGCCGCCGAGGGCATGGTGGGCGGCGAGTTCGCCCTTAAAGGCCAGGTGACCGCGACGGTCGGCCCGAACGGCGCAACCGGCCAACCCGCCAGCGTCCTGAGCTTCACGGGCGACGAGATCAAGAAGCTGCACGCGGGCCACTATTCCGTGGCGCTCCTGCTCCAGACGAGCTCCGATTGGGCCAATGCGGTCACGCTCGGCGCCCAGGACGAGATGAAGGCGCTCGGCATCGAAGCCGCGGGCCTGAGCAATTCCAACTACAGCGCCTCCGACCAGGCGCATGCGGTCGGGACCCTCATGGCGAAAAATCCCTCGGGCATCGTCGTCTGGCCGGTCAATCCGGATGAACTGCGGCCCGCGTTGCAAAAGGCGAGCGACGCCGGCGTCAAGCTTGCGCTGATCAGCAACATGCCGTCCGGCTTCCGGCAGGGGAAGGATTACGTCGGCCTCGTCGGCGACGATCTCTTCGCCATGGGGCAGAAGACCGCGCAGGGGCTCGCCAAGGCGATCGGCGGAGAGGGCGACATCGGCTTCCTCTACTTCGACGCCAACGCCTATGTGGTGAACCAGCGCGACGCTGCGTTCCGGACGACGATCGAGAAGGAATTCCCCAAGATCAAGATCGCGGCTGCCCAGGGCTTCTCCGATCCGGCGCGCGCTTTCCAGATCGCGAGCGCCATGATCCTGCAACATCCCAAGCTGAAGGCGATCTACGCGCCCTGGTCCGAGCCAGCAGCCGGCGTGCTCCAGGCGATTCGCTCCGCCCACCGCAACGATATCGCGGTCGCCACGATGGATCTGTCGAACACCGTGGCGGTCTCGCTCGTGCAGGGCGGCGCCGTGAAGGCGCTGACCGTCGACGATCCCTACTCGATCGGCAAGTCGCTGGTCGCCGAGATCGGCTATTCGCTGCTCGGCAAACCCGCTCCCGCCTACATCCAGGCGCCGGCCGTATCTGTGACCCGCGAAAACATCCTGGACGCCTATTCCCAGGATTACCACGCGGCGCCGCCGCCCGAAGTCACACAGGCGCTGGGGAAGTAAGCCCCGGCTGTTGCCCCCCAATCGACCCTCTCCCCAGCGACCACGGCCGACGTTCGGATTGGCCGTGGTGAACCGAGGAAAGAACACTTGACGCAGGTACGTTTGGCCCCATGATTGATCTGCCCACCCGCACGGCCGAGATCCCGGCGACAGAACGAAAGGCTGGCTTGACCGATCGCCTGGCGTTTCGCTGGAGCGATCTCACAGTCTATCTCGGCTTCGTGCTCGTCTTCGCGTTCTTCGCCGTGACGCTGCACGACAAGGGCTTCCTCAGCACTCAGAATGCGACCTCGATCATCTCTCAGGTGACGCCGATCGCGCTGATGGCGTTCGGCTCCGTTTTCGTGCTGACGGCCGGCGAAATCGACCTGTCGATCGGCTCCGTCGTCGCAACGTCGGCCCTGTTCACCGCACTTGGCCTCCGACATTTCGGCTTGCCGGGGGGGATCGCCTTCGGGATTTTGACGGGCGTTGGCGCGGGCCTGCTCAACGGTTTCTTGATCGTCGGCTTGCGCGTGCCGTCGTTCCTGATCACGCTTGGAACCATGCAATTGTTCAGCGGCATCGCACAGATGTCGACGCAATTGCAGGACGTGCCGATCACGAACGAGACATACACGAGCCTGTTCGGCTCCGGCACGATCGGCCCCTTGTCGGATGCGGTGGTCTGGCTCGTCGCAGGGACTGTCGTGGCGCAGATCGCCTATCGCAACCTCGCCTTCGGTTGGCGCGTCATGGCGACCGGCAGCAACGGCGCAAGCGCGCGGGCGCTGGGCGTCAACACACGCCGCGTGCGGATCGCCGTCATGGTGATCTCGTCCTGCACGGCCGCGCTCGCGGGCATGCTCTACGCCGGTGAAGTCCAGGGCGCCGTCTACACGCTGGGCTCGGGCGATCTCCTCACGGTTCTGGCCGGAGTCGTGATCGGCGGGACCAGCCTGTTCGGCGGCCAGGGCAGCATCCCCGGCGCCCTGATGGGCGCCATCCTGATGGCGATGATCGTCAACGGTCTCGTGCTGATGGGAGCGACCGTGCAGCAGCAGATCGTCGTGCAGGGCATCATCATCGTGATCGCCGTCGCGGTCAGTCAAAGGCAGCCCGTAGAATGAACGCCCCCCCAAAAGCGCGGACTGGCGAGCCCCTCCTTCGCGTCACCAACCTCGGCAAGATCTTCGGCGGTCTTCGCGCGCTCGAGGCGATCGACATTGCCGTCTGGCCCGGCGAGGTCGTCGGCCTCGTGGGCGACAACGGCGCCGGCAAATCGACGCTCGTGCGCTGCATCGCGGGCGTCTACACGCCCGATGAGGGGGAGGTCGCGGTCGGAGGCGTCGCGATGGGGAACGGCGGCCCCAAGCGCGCGGCGGAACTCGGCATCGAGGTCGTGCACCAGGACTTGTCCCTTGTGATGCACGGCGACGTCGCCCAAAACCTTTACCTCAACCGCGAGATCCGCTCGCGCGTCCCCGTGCTGAAGCAGATCGGTTGGCTCGACAAGCGCGCCATGCGCGCCGGCGCCCGCGCCATCCTCGATCAGGTCGGCATGGGCGGAACCGTCTCGGTGCGTCAGCGCATCCGCGACCTCTCGGGCGGCCAGCGCCAGTGCGTCGCGATCGGCCGCGCGGTCGGCTGGAGCCGCAAGATCGTGTTCCTCGACGAGCCGACCGCCGCGCTGGGCGTGCGCCAGACCCGCCACGTCCTCGACCTGATCGCGCGCCTGCGGGATCAGGGCATCGCGGTGGTGCTGATCAGCCACAACATGGAGCAGGTGTTGGAAATCTGTGACCGCGTCGTGGTGCTTCGGCTCGGTCGCAAGGTGGCTGACGAGCCCGTTTCGGCCCTCGACGGCCCTACCCTGGTCGGCTACGTCACCGGCCTGCGCCGAGCCGAGGCTTAAGTCCATGCGACATGAGATCAGGATCGGCCTCCATGCCGATGGCGAGGCCGCCGCCGGCTGGATCCGCGTGCTGCGGCAGGACAGACTGCCTTGGGATCGGATCGACGGTCCGCACCGGCCGATTATCATTTTCGACGGCGCCTTGCCCTCCTGGTGCGAAGCCTTCGTCGAGCGCGGCGGCGTGGCGGTCGTGACGGGTGCGCCGCGCGCCGATGCGCTGCTTGGACCGAGCGCCGCCGCGACTCTCACTCGTTTTCGCCCGCCGAACCGAGACCGCGAGGCCGCCCTGCCCTGTTTGGCCCGGGTCTTCGACGGCCAGGGAAGCGGCGAAATCCGCTTGCACCAGAATCGCAAGCCGCGGAATGGCGAGCTCGCCGACGTCCGGCCCGCGATTCTGACGCGGCCGCATGGCGCGGGCTGGCTCGTCTTCACCGGCCTGCCGCTCGCAACGCACCTCGTCGCTTTGGGCGACAGCTTGCGCGCGTTCACCGAAGCATCGAATGTCACCGAGCGGGTCGCCACGGTCGACAAGGCCGAAGTCGCCGACGCGATGACATGGATGCTGGGACAGGCCTTCGCCCAGCTCAATCTGCCTTTCGTGCGCGTCGCCCGCTATCCGAAGGCGGCTTCCTCGATTTTCCTGTTCCGGGTGGACGTCGACGGCCTGTTTGGGGCCAATTGTCGGATGCTCGCCGAAGTGGCCGAGGCGCACGGCGTCCGAGCCTCGTTCTACTTCAACAAGGCGCTTTGCGAGGCTCATCCCGGAGACCTGTCGCGCGATTGGCTGCGCAGCCACGAAGTCGCTCACCACGCGGACGTCCATGATCTGTTCGACACGGTCGAGCAAAACACGGCGAACCTCCGGCGCGGCATGGATTGGGTCGCGCACCGCCTCGGCGTGAAGACGACGGGATATGTGGCGCCGCGCGGCCTTTGGAATCCCGCGCTCGACCGGAGCATGGTCGAACTCGACCATGTCTATTCCTCCGACTTTGGGCTGGACTTCGACTCGCTGCCGTTTTTTACGGATTCCGGGATACTGCAGATCCCGGTGCATCCTTTCTCCCCGGAGCGCTTTGCGATCCATCAGGAGGACGCCGGCCTGAGCCCGCCGGGCAGCCACGCGGTGCTGCACCACTACCTGACAGCGCTCGAACGTCAGGTTTCGCTGAGGCGCCCCGCTCACCTTTACGGTCATCCCGAAGTGCTGGGCCGCATGGCGCACACGGTCCTGCCCCCTCTCTTCGACGCTGCCGCGCGGCTCGCACTTCCCACCATGACCATCGACGCCTTCGCCCGCTGGTGGATCGAAAGGGACAGGGCTGAACTGGCCTTGTTCTCGCGAGGCGATGGGACCCTTGAGATCGAAACGACGGGCGCGGCGGTCGAGGCCTATTCGAGCGAAGGCCGACGAGCGGCGCTGGACGGAACGACACACGAGCTGACGCCACTGCGCTGGACCGTTCTCCCCCGAAACGATAAGGCTCAATCTTGACCGATCCGGCGAACCCCCTCTTCCTCTGCATCGGCGACATCGACGTCGATATCCTGATTGGGGTCGACCACCTTCCAACGCGCGACGGCAAGGTCAACGGTGAACATCGGCAGCGCGTGCCCGGCGGCATGGCGGGCAACGTGTCCGCGGCTCTGGCGCGACTCGGGGCCTCCGTGCGGATCCTGGGGCGCGTCGGCGACGATGACGAGGCCGCATTTGCGCTCGATGCGCTGGCGGGATCGGGCGTCGACACCGATTTCGTGGTGCGCCTCGCCGGCGTGCGTACGTTTAGCTGCATCGGGCTGATCACCCCGGACGGCGAGAAATCCCTGATCAAGCTCATGACGAAGTCCTACCGGCCAAGCGCGGAGGAGATGACCGCAGAGGTTTGTGCGGGCGTGACCCATGTTCATCTCACCTCAGTGGGAGACCCGTCGCTCTGCCAGCGTGTTGTCGCAGTCGCGCGCGCCTGCGGCGCAACCACCTCAGTCGATGTCGAGAGGGCGGATTGCCCGTCCGATCCCACCGAGCTTGCGGCGGCGATCGAGGGCTTCGATCTGCTCTTCTGCAATAGCGAAGCGCGCGCCGTCCTCGACGACCGCCTCGGCGGAAAGCTGACCAAGCTCGTGCCGTCCGTCGTCACGACCCTCGGCGAGCGCGGCGCGCGCGTCGAGGCTGGCGCCCTCTCCATCGCCGCCGCAGGCTTTCCCGCCGCCGTCGTCGACACGACCGGCGCCGGCGATTGCTTCGCGGCCGCCTGCCTGCACGCGCGCCTGTTGCAACGTCTCGATTGGCCTGAGGCGCTTCGCTTTGCGAACCGAGCCGCCGCGCTGTCGACACTTGGCTACGGCGCGCAGGCCGCCCTGCCGACCCTGAGCGACGTGCAGGCTGCTCTGGCGAGGTGAATTCAGACGGCGCCGAGTGCGCGCAGCACCCGCTGCGGCGTCATCGGAATTTGGGAAATCTCTGTCTCGAACGGCGTCAAGGCGTCGTTGACCGCGTTCAGCGCCGCGCCCGAGGCGGCTGAGGTTCCCGCTTCGCCGCAGCCCTTGGCCCCCAACTCCGTGTCGAGGGTGGGCGTCTCCACGTGGTCGATGACGATGTCGGGCATCTCACAAGCCATCGGCACGAGGTAATCCGCGAGCGAGCCGTTCAGAAGCTGGCCTTGATCGTCATAAAGGCATTCCTCGAACAGCGCGGCGCCCAACCCCTGCACCACGCCGCCGCGAACCTGTTCGTTGACCAGCAGCGGATTGATGACGCGTCCGCAATCCTCGACAACCCAATGCTTGAGCAATTTCACAAAGCCGGTCTCGACGTCGACCTCGACCAGGCTGGCGTGTATTCCGTTGGTGAACGCGAAAGGGAAGCCCTTGGGCGCGAAATGATGGGCAACCGTCAGATTGGCCTGCGCATCGGGCGGCAGCGTGTCCGATCGGAAATAGACGAGCGCCGCAAGTTCGCCGAGACCCATGCGCGGGGCTCCGGTCGCGCGCTCGATCACCGCGCCCTCGGAGATGTCGAGCGCGTCGGGGCTCATCTGCAGGATCACGCCGGCGACGGCGAGCACGTTCGCCTTCAGTTTGCGAGCGGTCTGCAGCGCGGTTTCGCCGCCGATGCCCGCACCGCGACAGGCCCAGTTGGCGCCCCCGTGCGGCGTCGTCTCGGTATCGCCCGTCGTCACGCGCACGCGCATCCGGTCGACGCCCATGACGTCGGCGACGATCTGTCCGATGATGGTTTCGGTGCCCTGGCCTTGTTCCGCCACGCTGATCGCGCACTGGATTTCGCCCGAAGGCGTCACTTTCAGGACGCAACCGTCTTGCGCCGAAATATGCGCACCGCCGATCCCGTAAAACGCCGGCGAGGGATTGGTGATCTCGACGTAGGTCGCGAGACCGATGCCGCGATAGATTCCCCTTTCCCGCAACGCCGCCTGCTCGGCGCGCAAGGCGGGATAATTCATCAGTCTGTGCAATTTCGTCAGACATTCGTCGAGCGAGAGCCGCTCGAAGCGATATCCTGAAGCGGTGGTGTGCGGATACATATCCGACGTCACGTAGTTGCGGCGCCGGATCTCGAAGGGATCGATCCCGAGTTTTCGCGCGGCGAGATCGACCAGCCGCTCGGTCGCCGCGCAAGCGATCGGGTGGCCGACGCCGCGATATTGCGAAGTCTGCGCCTTGTTCTGGAATATGACGTTGAGGTCGGCCTTGTAGTTCGTGATCTTGTAGGGAGCGCCCATCAGGCGGACGACCTGATTGCCCTCGACCGCGCTGGTGCGGGGATAAGCGGAATAAGCGCCGATCGCGGTGTCGTCCTCGACCCGCATCGCCAGAAACGCGCCGTCGCTTGCAAGCGCCAGTTTCGCGCGCACCCTGTGGTCGCGCAAATGGATGTCGTTGAGAAACGACTCGCCGCGATCCGCGACATATTTGACCGGGCGCTCGCTGAGGATGCTCAGCGCCACCGTCGCCATGTCTTCGGGATAGACGTGAAGCTTCATCCCGAACGAACCGCCGACGTCGCCCGCGATCACGCGCACGCGCGATTCGTCGAGGCCGAAATGGCGCGAGAAAATATCTTGGAATTGATAGGGCGTCTGCGTGGAATGATGCACGGTCAGCGAGCGCTCGCCGGGCTCGAAATCCGCCAGAATCGTGCGCGGCTCCAGTGTGACCGGCGTGTGGCGGCCGAAGGTCAACTCGGCCTCGACGATTTCGGCCGCCTCAGCGAAGGCCGCGCCGACCTCGCCGCTCTCGATCGTCGTCTTAAAGGAGATGTTGTCGGCCATGCCTTCGTGCAGCGGCGTGGCGCCGCTGGCGCACGCCAGATCGATGTCGACGATTGGCGGCAAGTCTTCAAACACGATGTTCACGCGCTCGGCCGCGTCTTCGGCCTGCGCGCGCGTATCCGCGAGAACGGCGACAATCGGCTCTCCGGCCCAGAGCGCCCGCTCCATGGCGAGCGGATATTGCGGCGGCGATTTCATACCGCTGAAATGAAGCAGGGCGCCCACCCAGGGCGTACAAAGTTTGGCGAGATCGGCGCCCGTCGCAACCAATCGGACGCCAGGCATCGCGCGCGCCTCTTCGACGTCGATCGACACGATCTTCGCATGGGCGTAGGGGCTGCGCGTGAAGGCGGCGTGCAGCATCCTGGGAAGGTGCATGTCGTCAGTGAAGCGCCCGCGTCCCGCAAGCAGGCGCTTCGCATTCGGTCGGGGAAGCGCCTTGCCGATATAGCTGTTGGGTCGATCGAGCGGCGAGAGCGGCGCGGTCATGCGTGCGTCCCCGCCCGGCGCATCGCCGTCGTCTCAATGGCGTCGACAATCGCCTCGTAGCCGGTGCATCGACAGAAATTGCCGGAGAGGGCGTCGCGTATCGCCTCTCGCGTCGGCGACGGCGTCTTCGTCAACAGTTCATGCGCCGTCATCAGCATGCCCGGCGTGCAAAAGCCGCATTGCAGGGCGTTGCGCTCGTGAAACGCGGCTTGCAGATCGGCGATAACGCCGCTTTCGGAAAGCCCCTCGATGGTTTGAATCGACGAGCCTTCGGCCTGTACAGCAAGGCTCAAACACGAATGCACGACCCGCCCATCCTGCACGACGAGACAGGCTCCGCAGGAGCCCATTTCACAGCCGACATGAGTTCCGGTGAGGCGCAGGTGATGACGCAAGAGATCGGCGAGCGACAGGCGCGGTTCGATCCAAACCTGCTGCCGTTCGCCGTTGATCGTCAGTGAGAGGGGAACCGCCTCGCTCATGCCACCCTCGCCAAACGCAAGGCGCCGAGTTGGCGCCGCAGCAGAACGCCGGCCAAATGCCGACGGGTCGCCGACGATGTCTGGGCGTCGTCGCTCGCGTCTTCAAGCTCGTGGGCGAGCGCCGAGAGGCTGTCGGCGATGCTCGCCGCGCTCAAGTCGGCGCCTCGCAACGCGTCTTCGACGCCCCGTGCGCGCAACGGCGTCGGTCCGACCGAGAAGAAAACGATGCGGATGTCATCAACGATATCCGCCCGAAATTCCGCGGCGACGGCGATCCCCACGATCGCAAAATCGCCGCGCCGTCGCGCGAGTTCGTCGAAAGCGAAACGCGCGTTCGGCTTTGCACGTGGAAACCAGACCGCCGTCACGATCTCGTCAGGCTCGGCGGCGGTCTCGTAGAGGTCGAGGAAGAAATCCTCGGCGGCGACGAAACGCGTGCGCTCGCCGTTGTCGAGTTCGATCCGTGCGCCAAGCGCGAGTGCGACGGCGGGGAATTCCGAGGCGGGGTCCGCCAGGGCGAGGGAGCCCCCGATCGTCCCTTTGTTGCGTATCGCGGGATGCGCGACCCAGGGCGCGGCGGCGGCGAGCAGGGGGACGTGCGCGGCGATCTCCGGCGAGTCGAGGATTTCGGCGTGCCGCGTCAGCGCGCCGATGCGCAACTCGTCGCCGCGCCACGAAATTCCACGCAGGACGTCGATGCTTGCAATGTCGATCAGCAAGCTCGGCGCTTGCAGCCGCAAGTTCATCGAAGCCAGCAGGCTCTGACCGCCCGCGAGATATTTCGCCTCGCCCTCGGCGGCGCGAAAGGCCGTCACGGCTTCGCCGACCGAATGGGCGCGCAGATAGGAAAAATTGCTCGCCTTCACTCGACCGGCCACATTGTGATGAACTGGTCCCAGATTTGGGTCGGCCCGAGATGCACGTCAAGAACTTGAATTGCCTATCAAGCAGAAGTTACCGTTTCTTCTCACGTCACAGATCATCGGCCAGGATATCGCGACCCTTGCTGCGGCCGTCTACAGCGAAGTTCTCGGGTGAACACCGGCCCGAACTTGAAATACCCATTATTGCACAGTGCATGTCTGACAACGGGGAGACCTACCTGACGTTGCCGCGCAACCGGATCTTGATGTGCTTGGTTTCGCGGAACGCCATCAGGCCTTCCGTGCCGAGTTCGCGGCCGAAGCCCGACAGCTTCCAGCCGCCGAACGGCGCCTGCAGCTCCGACGTGTCGTTGACGTTGACCGCCACCGCCCCGCTTTCGACCTTTTCGGCGAAGGCCCAGGCACGTTCGAGATCGCGCGAGTAGACGTAAGCGGATAGGCCGTAGGGCAGTGCGTTGGCGAGGGCGAGCGCCTCGGCGTCGTCGCGAACGCGGCGGACCGCGGCGATCGGCCCGTAGCTTTCCTGCGTCATCACCAGCGCATCGTCGCCGGCGCCGTCGACGAGGGTGGGCCGGAAGAAGAAGCCGCGGTCGTATTCGTCGCCGCTCGGCGCCGCGCCGCCGGCGACGAGGCGCCCGCCGCGCCCCAGCGCGTCCTCGACATGGCTGCGCGTGCGCGTCCGCACGCCTTCGTGCAGCACCGGCCCGTAGGCGACGCCCGGTTCGACCCCATGGCCGAGCTTGATGCGGTCCGTCTCGGCCGCGAGCGCCTCGAGGAATTCGCCGTGGACGGCGTCAGCGACCAGGATGCGGTTCACCGCGATGCAGATCTGCCCCATGTTGGAGAACGACCGGCGCGCCGCCGCCGAGGCCGCCTCGGCGAGATCGGCGTCGTCGAGCACGACGAACGGGCATTGTCCGCCGAGTTCCAGCGTCAGGCGCTTCATGCCGTCGGCCGCCGCGCGCATCATGGATTGCCCGGCGGCGGTCGAGGCCGTCGCCGTGATCATGCGGATGTCGGGATGCGACGCGAGCGCGGCGCCCGCTTCGGGCCCTGTCCCAGGAAGATCGTTCAGCACGCCCGCCGGCAGGCCCGCATCGATGAAGCACTGGACGATCAAGCCGATCGCCAGCGGCGTCTCGTGCGGCGGCTTGACCGCCAGCGTGCAACCGGCGGCGAGCGCCGGCCCCAGCTTCCAGGCGTAGATGTCGACCGGATAGTTCCAGGGCGTGATCGCGCCGACGACGCCGACCGGGGAAGAGACGACGAGACTGCGAATGTCCTCGCGCGCGGAGGCGCGGATCGAGCCGCCGAGCCGCCGTCCCTCTTCCGCGTAATAGCGGATCACCTCTATGCCGAAGCGGATCTCCTTCTCGGCGTCGGGGATCGGCTTGCCCTGCTCGCGCGTCAGCAGATCGGCGATGGCGGGCAAGCGCTCGGCAATCAGATCGGCGGCGCGATGGAGAATGCGCGCCCGCGCGTCGGCGTGCGTCGCCGCCCATCCGGGCAGAGCGCGCTTGGCCGCCGCGACGGCGAGATCGACGTCCGCGCCGTCGGCGAGCGCCGTCGAGCCGACGAATTCGCCGGTCGCCGGGTCGCGGATTTCGAGCCGCCGGCCGGCCTTGGCGGCGCGCCAGCGGCCATCGATGAAGAGTTCGCGTTCGCGCATCGGGGCCTCCTCAGCGCGCCCGCAGGCGGCGCCAGAGTTCGTCGTAGTTGCGGTCGTTGGCGGCGTTGGCGGATTCCTTGCCGGCCGTGTTCGGGTTGACCATGACGAAGGGCTGCACGCCGCGGCGCACCAGTTTCTCGGCTGTGCTGGAGACGATCGCATGCGCGATGGCGATAGCGACGCTGGTCGAATTGGCGCCGACCGGCGCCTCGAGGCCGTCGATGCGGATCGCCGCGTCGGCGAGGCTCGCGCCGGTGTCGATCACGATGTCGGCGACCTCGTAGAGACGCTGGCCGGAGGAATGCCGTGACGGGCTCGCCGAGGAATGCGCCAGCGACGTGACCCCGATCAAGGTCAGACCCTTCTCCTTCGCGCCGAGCGCGATGTCGAGGATCACCGCGTTCACCCCCGAATGCGAGAACAGGACCATCGTGTCGGCCGGGTCGATCTGGTGTGAGCGCAGGATCGCTTTGCCATAGCCTTCGACGGCATGGATGAACCGATATTGGCGCGCGCCCATGTCCCCCCACACATGGTGGAAGGAAATCATGGTGCTCTCGACGATGGGCCGGAAGCCGACGATCGTGCCGGTGCGCGGGAACATCTCGAGCGCCGGCAACGCGCCGTGACCGGTCCCGAAGCTGAAGACAAGCTTGTCGCTCGCGATCGACTGCGCGCAGGCCTCCGCGGCGCGGTCGATCGCCTGCCCTTGCGTGTCGCGCACTGTCTCCAGCCGCTCGATCAGCGTCGTGAAATAGCGGTCGGCGATCTCGTTCATCACTATGCTCCGTGGGAAGGGGCGGCGACGATCGCGTCGAGCGCGATCTCGAACATGTCGCGCTCGCGGGCGTTCAGGGCGCCGGGCGAAATCTTCTCCTGCGTCAGACCGTCGACCGTCCCGAGGCAGAGGCTCGCGGTCTGCGCGCCGAGCACGCGGCCTGCGGTCAGCAAGGTCGCGGTCTCCATGTCGGTCGCGATGAGACCGAGCCGGCGGATCTGCTCGCGCATGCCGTCGATCATCTGCTTCTCGCCTGCGGAGAGCGCGAACATCTCGGTGTAGAAGCCGTCGTAGGTGCCGAACAGGCCCGCGCGCCACGAGACGTTTCGCTTGGCGAGCGCGGCGCGCAGCGCGACGCCGAGATTGAAGTCGGCGACGGCGGGATAGGCGATCGGCGCATAGGTGAGCGACGTGCCCTCGCCTCGCACGGCGCCGTCCGCCAGCACGAAGTCGCCAAGCTTCGCAGGCGGCATGACCATCGCGGTGCCGATGCGCAGGAAGCGGCGCACCCCGAGATCGAACAGTTCGTGCAGCACGATCGCGGCGATCGGGCCGCCCATGCCGAAAGCCGAGACGGTCACGCGCCGCCCCGCGCGCGAGCCGGTGACCGTGCGCAGGCCCCGATTCTCCTCCACGAAATGCGGATCGTCCAGGTGTTCGGCGATCCGATCGATGCGGCCGCGGTCGCCGACGAGAATGGCGGCTTCTCCCACCTCTTCCTCGCTACAGCCGATGTACCAAGCGCTTCGCGACATGATCTAGCCTCGTCCTTCATTTCCGGTTCGGGTCGCCAACAAGGCGCGCGCCGCCGCGACTCCCGCCTTGGTCGCCGCAAGCGGCTCGGCGCCGGCGACCAAGGCGGCGATAAAGCCGCCGAGGAAGGTATCCCCCGCGCCCGTCGAATCCGAAGCCTCGATCGGATCGGCGGGGAGCAATTCGATGCTCCCGGCTCGATCGATTGCGACGCCGTCGCGTCCGCGCGTCTCGACGGTTAGTCTCGGCCGGCTCGGCGCGCCGGCGGCGGCAAGGGCCTGGACGACGAAATTCGCTTCGCCGCGGCTGAACACGACGACGTCGGCGCGCGCCGCGAGGGCTGCGGCGAGATCGTCGGGAACGGCGCGCCGATCCGCCTTGACCGCCCACACCACCGTCGCATCCGGTCGCGCCAGGGCGAGCGCCGCGCGCGTCGCATCGGTGGGGCCGACGGTCAGGCAGACACAGTCGGCGGCGGCGAGAAGCGCGCGCTGGCCCTCGCCGAGGTCGGGCGGCTGCGTCAGGCCGGGATCGTAGAAGCAATGGCAGCCGCCGTCCGGCTGATAGGCGAGAATGCAGATCGGCGTCCGCCCGGCGCGCGTCTCGACGCCGTTCGTGCGCACGCCGAGCCGCGCCAGGCTGTCGCGATAGTGCGCGCCATCCGCATCGTCGCCGATCCAACTGATCGGCGCGGCGTCGCGCGCGCCGCCGGCGACCAGCGCTGCGGCGACATAGGCCGGCGATCCGCCGAGGCGGGGCCATTCGGACGGGCGCGACAGGATCGTCGCCGTGCGATCCGGCTCGGCCGGACGATCGAGCCGCACCGCATAGTCGAGGCTCGCAAAGCCGGTGACGACGATGCTCATGCGAGCATCTCCAACGCGGTTTCGAGCGAAACGACGGAGCCGAAGTAGCGCTCGATGTCTTCGAGCGACGCGGCGGCGAGATGCGGCCGGTTCGAGTTGGTCGCCTCCCTGGGGACGACCGCATCGAACCCGTTCGCGAAGGCGTCCTGCACGGTCGCGCGGATGCAGACATTGGTCTTCACGCCCGCGATGATCACGCGCTCGATCTTCTGCTCCCTGAGGAACAGCGCGAGGTCAGTCGCGAAGAACGCGCTGAACCGCCGCTTGGGGCACACGATCTCGAGCGCCCCGGACGGCTCGAATCCTCTAAAGAACGCCGCGTCGGGGTCGCCGATGAAGTGATGGCGCGGCAACTTGCGCCATTCGAAATCGTCGAAGCCGGGATAGTGCTGCTCGACGGCATGGACGACGATGCGGCCCTTCTCGCGCGCGCCTGCGAGGAGCCGGCGCAGCGGCTCGATCACTTCGGCGGCGGCGGGATAATGGTTCGGCATCCCCTCGAGGAAGAAGGAATTGGTGACGTCGACGAGGATCAGCGCCGTCGCCGGCTGCATGTTTTCCCGAATGGTCATCACAACGCCCTTTCGCGCGCGGCGCGCCGATCGGCGACCCCGAGGCCGGTCAATACGACGATGACGATAATATAGGGCAGGGTCTGCACGAGCTCAGCGGGAACGCCGTGCCCCTGCAGGCGGATCTGGGCGGCGTCGAAGAAGCCGAACAGCAGCGCGCCGAGCGCGGTGCGCGCCGGGGACGACCGCCCGAAGTAGAAGGCGGCGAGCGCGATGAAGCCCCGGCCGCCCGTAATGCCTTCATTGAAGAGGCCGACGACGCCGATCGAGAGATGCGCGCCGGCGAGGCCGGCCAGTGCGCCGGCAAAGACGGTCGAGGCGTCGCGGATGGTCAGCGGCGCGAGGCCGACCGCGCGCACCGTCGTCTCGGCGGCCCCAGTCGCACGCAGCCTGAGGCCCCAGCGCGTGCGCGCCAGCGCGAAGCCGACGACCGGCACGAGCGCCCAGGCGAGCCAGGTCAACGGGTCCTGGCGCGAGAAGACGGCGCCGAGGATGGGAACCGAATCGAGGACGGGAATGTCGATGCGCGGCAGCATCGCGACCCCAGGCGGACTGTAGGTGCCGGAAACGCCATAAGCGCTCTTGAGCAGGAAGCGCACCAGCCCGGCGACGGCGACGCTGAATCCGAGCCCGACGATAATCTCGTTGGCGCGCAGGCGTGTGATGACGAGGGTCATCGCCAGGCCGACCAGCGCGCCGATCGCCGCCGCCGCGACCAACGCAAGCGATACGCTTCCCGTCGCCGAGGAAACCTCGACCGCGACCAGGGCGCCCGCCAGCATCATCGACTCGAGGCCGAGATTGACGATGCCGCCGATGCGGTTGACGAGCCCGCCGATCGCGGCGAGTAGGATCGGCGTCGTCATCAGGATCGCCGCGTGCAGGAAGAGATCGATCACGCCGCCGCCCTCCGACGCGCCCAACCGAAGCCGAGCTGCGCGACGGCGAAGATCATCACCGCCCCCTGCAGAATCTCGACGATCTCGATCGGAACGTTGCTGAAGAGCTGGATGTTGGCGCCGGCGGACGACAGCGCCCCGAACAGGATGGCGGCGAGCGCGACGCCAATCGCAGAATTGCGCGCGAGCAGAGCGATAGCGACGCCGGTGAATCCATAACCGGGCGAGAAGCCGGCGACGAAGCGATGCACGAGGCCCAGCGTATGAATGCCGCCGGCGAGGCCGCCGATCACGCCGGAAGCGACCATCATGCTGAGAAAGACACGCATCGGCTCGATGCCGACCGCACGGCTGAAGCGCGGGTTGAGCCCGACGAGGCGCGAGCGAAATCCCGCGACCGAAATCCGGCTCCAGAAGCCGTAGCCGATCACCAGCGCGAGGCTGATGAGGAACCCGAGATGCAGGGTGCTCGGCGGCAGCAGGCGAGGCAGCTCGGCGCTCGCGCCGATCGGCGGCGTCGCCGAATTGGCCGAGCCGCGCGCCAGCAGTGGACCGTTGACGAGCCAGCTCGTCAGGTCGATGGCGATGAAGTTCAGCATCAGGGTCGTCACGACCTCGTCGACTCCGAACCGCGCGCGCAGGAGGCCCGGGCCGATCAGCCAGACGCCGCCGACAAGCGAGGCCGCGAGCAGCGCGAGGGGGATCGACAGCGCGCCCGGCCAGTCCGACAGAGCGTAGCCGACGATCGCGGCGGCCATGCCGCCGAGATAGAAACATCCCTCCGCGCCGACGTTGAAGATTCCGGCGCGAAACGCGATCGCCGCGGCGAGTCCAGTGAGCAGCAGCGGCGTCGCCGCGGTCAGGGTCGCGGCGATGCGGCGCTCGTCGCCGAACGCCTCCACGATCATCAAGCGGTAGACGCTGAGCGGCTCGTGGCCGGTGGCGGCAAGCACGATCGCGCCGATGGCGACAGCGAGCACGAAAGGCGCCGCCGCTTGGAGCGCGCGCCCGAGCGGGGCGGACGAGAAAGCGCGCGTCATGCCGCCTCCTGGCCCAGCATCATGCGGCCGACGCGTTCGACGCTCGCCTCCTCGCGGCCGAGCTTGCCGACGATCCGGCCGTTGTAGAGCACGACGACGCGATCGGAGAGCGCAAGAATCTCGTCGAGCGATTCGGAAATCAGCAGGATCGCGGCCCCGCGATCGCGCAGCGCCGCGATCCTCGCGTGGATGAACGCCGTTCCGCCGATGTCGACGCCGCGTGTGGGCTGCGCGGCGACGAGCAGCTTGGGATCGCGCTCCAATTCCCTGGCGAAGGCGAGCCGCTGCTGGTTGCCGCCGGAAAGACTGCCGGCGGGATCGGCGAGCCGGCCGTATCGCACCGACAGGCGGTCCATCGCGCGCTGCGCCCGCTCGGCAATCGCGGCGAGCCGCAGCACGCCGAAGCGCGAGAAGGCCGGGTCGCGTTCGCGGCCAGCGACGAAATTGTCGCGGATGGAGGCGGTCAGACAGAGCCCCTCCTGCGCCCGATCGGCGCTGAGATAGCCGACGCCGGCGGCGCGGAAGCGCGCGGTCGAGGCGCGCGTCATGTCCTCGCCCGCGAATGCGATCTCGCCAGCGGCCGGCGCTGCGAGGCCTGCGGCGCATTCGACGAGCTCGTCCTGCCCGTTGCCGGCGACGCCCGCGACGCCGAGGATCTCGCCGGAACAAATATCGAGGTCGATGGGACCGAGCCGCTTCACGCCCAAGGCGTCGACGCCCACGAGTCCGTGCGCGACGAACACCGGCGCGCCGGGGCGCCGCGCCCTCGGCTCGACCCTGGGCTCGAGCGCCGCATCCCCGATCACCGCCTGCGTGAGCGCCTCGCGGCTCGTCTTGTCCGGCGTCGTGCTTGTGACCACGCGCCCGGCGCGCATCACGGTGATCGCGTCGGCGACGCTCATCACTTCTTCGAGCTTGTGGCTGATGAAGACGATCGTGCGCCCCTCCGCCTTCAGCTTGCGCATCAGGCGGAGCAGCTCGTCGATCTGCAAGGGCGCGAGCACGGCGGTCGGCTCGTCGAGAATGAGAACGTCCGCGCCGCGATAGAGAAGGCGCAGGATTTCGAGGATCTGTCGCACGTGCACCGGCGAGTCGGCGACGCGCCGCCGCCAGTCGATCTCGACGCCGGCGATCTTGGCGAGCCTGTCCGCTTCGGCTTGCGCCGCGCGCCAGTCGATCAGCCCGCCGCGCACGACGGGCTCGCGGGCGAGGATGAGGTTCTCCAGCAAGGTGAGCGGCGGAGCGAGCATGAATTCCTGATGGACCATGCCGATCCCGCGCGCATAGGCGTCGGCGGGACCGGTAAGGCGCACCGGCTGGTCGTCGAGAATGACGCTGCCGGCATCGGGACTGTCAACGCCCTGCAAAATGCGCATGAGCGTGGACTTTCCCGCGCCATTGCCGCCGACGACGGCATGGATCGTTCCGGGCGCCACGGAAAAGTCGACTCGGTCGTTGGCGACGACCGAACCGAACTTACGCGTCAGTTGGCGAGCGCCGAGGCGAACCTCGACGCGGGCGTCTGAAATCACTTGAAGAAGTCCGGATAGCCCTGGTCGACCGCATTCCAGACCTTGATCTGGCCGGAAAGGATCTGCTTCTTCAAGTCGTCGACCTTGGCGAGCGTGGCGGCCGGGATCATGTCGCGGGTGTACTTCATCGGGGAGAGGCCGACGCCGTCCTGCGCGAGGCCGAGCGTCACCGTCTTGCCGCCCGGGAACTTGCCGTCGGCGTAGTCCTTGACGACGGTTTCGACGGCGACGTCGGTGCGCTTGACCATGCTGGTCAACACCGATCCGGGCGCAATGCCGTCCTGGTCGGTGTCGACGCCGATCGCGAAACGCCCACTCTCCTTGGCCGCCTTGATGACGCCGAGGCCGGTGCCGCCCGCAACCTGGTAGACGACGTTGGCGCCGGCGTCGAACATCGCCTTGGCCATTTGCAGGCCGATCGCCGGGTCGCCGAAGTTGTTGGAATAGGCGACTTTCACGTCGACCGACGGGTCGATGGCGCGCGCGCCCTGGATGTAGCCGACGATGAACTTGTCGATGCCGACCGACTTGGTGCCGCCGATCACGCCGATCACCGGCTTGCCGGTCATGCCCTTGATCGACGCATCCTTGGCGACGAGCGTCGCCAGCGCGCCGGCGAGATAGGAGCCTTCCTGCTCCTGGAAGAGCACGGAGGCGACGTTCGCGCCGGGCTTCACCTGATTGAGGATCACGTAATCCGTGCCCGAATAGTCCTTCGCGACGGTCGCGAGCGCGTCGCCGTGCGAATATTCGAGATCGACGACGAGGCCGAAGCCGGCGTCCGAAGCGCGGCGCAGAATGTCCGCCGCCTGCGCGACGACGTCCTTGGACTCGACCGTCTTGCCGTCGAGCTTGGTCTCCGCGAGCGCCTTCTTGAAGCCGGAATAGGCGAGGTCGTTGTACGACTGGTCGCCCAGCCCGCCCTGCGCGATGATCAACGCGACCGGCTTCTCAGCCGCCACCGCCGTCACGATCGCTCCAAGGCCCAAGGCGAGGGCCGAAAGCGTGCTTAGCATTCGAATTCGATTCATTGGCGTCCTCCATTGTCTTCGTTGATTGAGGGCTGGCGGGGGCCGACAAAAGATCGCGGCGAATCTCCGCTTGATAGGTGTAGCGGCGCGCGTCGTAGACCGCGTCCACCACGTCGAGAACCGCGCCGTCCGCCGCATAGGTCTGGCGGTGAACCGCCATGACCACGGGATCGTCGCCGAGCCGCAACAAGTCGGCCTCCTCCACCGTCGCCGCTCGCGCGCGCAGCGTCTCGACGCCGCGCTTGATCGTCAAACCGGCGTCGTTGAACAGGCGGTAGAGCGAGAAGCGCGACGACGCGGCGGCCTTGCGCGTCAGACGCGCGCGGTCGGCAAGCTCGGCCGAGATGATCGAACGGTGGATCGCGGTCGGAATGCGATCGACGAGCCGCAAACGGTCGAGACGGATCAGCGGCGTCTCGGGTTCGTAGGGAAGGCTTTCGCGCCACGGCGCTGCTCCAAAGGCGAGCAGCCGGTGGCTGGCGGTGCGGCCTTGCGCCGAGACCGCCTCGGTGAAGCTGAGGAGATAGGAGGGCGCGCGCTTGAGCGCCGGCGCGGCGACAAAGCTCCCCAACCCCTGTCGCCGGCTGACGAGGCCCTCGTCGACCAGGATCTCGATCGCCCGCGTGACGGTGAAGCGGCTGACGCCGAACCGCTCCGCCAGTTTCGGCTCGCTATCGATCCGCTCGCCCGCCGATTTCGAGGCGACGTCCTCGCGCAGCCAGTCCACCAGCTGGAGGTAGAGGGGGCGGTCCGATGTCGTCTCGAGAGCGAAGCTGGCCGCGCGCATTCCATGCCCAGTCAAACGGTTGACTGGACAAGTCGTGGCACGACAAAAGACGCTTTGCAAGCGCGTTTGTCAGGCGCCGTTCCGCTCGCTCCTCGCTATGGCGCCGACAAACGTGAAACCCAATCGGATACGGCGTCACCGCTGCTCATGTCGGATTGCACCAAGCCGTCGACCATGAAGGTCGGCGACACATGGATGCCGTTCTGGCGAGCGTACTTGCAGTGTTGCTTGATTTCCCGATCCAAATCCGGAATCGCGAAGGCGTCGGCCAGTTGCAACCCGGTGTAGGTTTCAATCCGCGCGAGTATCTCCCTGGGCGTGGCGTCCATGTTCGCACCGCCGCAATGGCGTGTGAACTCGAACTCCTCGCGGTGCGCCGCGACCGCCGCCATGACGGCCTTGGCCGCGTCCTTCCCGCCCGGCAGGGTGGAAGCCGCCAGAATGCAACGCACGACCACGCCGGAATACAGGTGCCACGGTTGCGACTGCAGACGGATCTTGATGGTGATCCGATCTGCTCCGGCCAATTGCAGCGTCTCGTCGAGCTTGCCAAACGCCTTCACCGAATACGGGCAGGTTGGCTCCAAAAACATTTCGAACAGGCGCGGGCCGCGCCCCCAAGTCAAAGAATCGGCGACCCATGTTGGTGTCTGGCTCATTCAATCCATCCCAGTTTATGAAACAACGCCTATCGCGCGCTCGTGGAAGGCCGCGACGGCGAGCCGACCGCCATCCTCATCGACCGGCCGCGTAGCCTTGCATGCCTCGCGGATTGGCTGCCGCCCTCATGCGGTCCTTTTCTCGGCAGGCGGCGACAAGCCTTCCCTCCGACCAGCCTGGGCC
Source organism: Roseiarcus sp. (assembly GCA_036488815.1). Taxonomy (GTDB): domain Bacteria; phylum Pseudomonadota; class Alphaproteobacteria; order Rhizobiales; family Beijerinckiaceae; genus Roseiarcus. Next base: position 22,887 of record DASXGX010000034.1, on the reverse strand, counting down.
GATCTCGACAAGGTGGCCCCGCTCTTGAAGGCTCGCGACCGTCCGCTGGGGAAGGCGATCTTCGACGACCAGAACGCCGGGCCTCGCCGCCCGCGGCCAGAACGAGGACGGGAAATGTTCGGTGTGCCACGCAGGAGCGTCGATAGCCTCCTGCAGGTTGAGGCCGGCGTGAACGTGACGGAGGAAGAACTGGGGGATCCATTGATCCTGTTGATCGCCGCCCGGAGTGCCCCAGGCGAGATAGGGCTCGCCGTCCCGCAGCGCCAAAGTCGGCGTCAGCGTCGTGCGCGGGCGTTTGCCGGGCATCAGGCAAGCGGGGTGATGCTCGTCCAACGTAAACATCTGCGCTCGGGTGCCGAGACAGAAGCCGAGTTCAGGGATCGTCGGGGAGGACTGCAGCCAACCGCCTGATGGCGTTGCGCTCACCATGTTGCCGAAGCGATCGATGATGTCGAAGTGCACCGTGTCGCCCTTCGAATCGCCGAGACGCCCCACGGTGGGCTCTCCAGCGCCGCCCGCGCCCGCCGAAGAGCGTCCCTCCGAAGCGATCTTCGTCTCGAACGCTTTTCCAAACCCAGGGACGGACCCCGGCCGCTGATCGAGCGACGCGCGGTCGCCGATCAAGGCGCGCCGCTCGGTGTTATAGGCGTCCGACAGCAGGATCTCGACCGGCGTTTCAACGAAGTTGGGATCGCCGTAGAACGTGTCCCGGTCGGCGAAGGCGAGCTTGGCCGCCTCAACCTGCAAATGGACGAAGTCTGGCCCCGTGGGGTCGACACCATCGAGATCGAAGCCCTTCAGCAGCGCCAACTGCTGCAAGGCGACGAGCCCCTGGCACCAGGGGCCCGGCTTCAGCACGCGATAGCGGCCATAGTCGTAACCGATCGGCTCCTCAATCGTCGCGGTCCAGGCCGCCATGTCGCCGCCGGTCAGCACACCGCGATGGGCGCGGCCCGACACGTCCATGACCTCCTCGGTTCTGCAAAAGCGATCGATCGCTTTGGCGATGAATCCTTCCGACCAGACCTTCCGAGCTCGATCGATCTCAGCTTCGCGCCCTCCCGCGCCGGAGGCCTCGCGCAAGACGCGCCGGTACGTCGCGGCCAACGTCGGATTGCGAAACATCGACCCCGGCGACGGCGCGTCGCGGTGATCGAGCCAAAGCGCCGCCGACGTCGGCCAGTGCGTGAGGAAGAGCTCCCTGACCGTCGCGATCGTCGCGGAGGCGCGCTCCAACAGGGGATGCCCGTCAGCCGCGTAGCCGATGGCCGGCGCGAGCACCTCTTCCAGCGACATCGTTCCATAGTTGCGCAGCATGAGCAGGAACGCGTCAAACGAGCCCGGAATGCAGGGCGCGAGCAGCCCCGTGCCAGGGACGAGATCGAGGCCGAGACTTCGATAGTGGGCGAGGGTGGCGCCGGCGGGCGCGGGTCCCTGGCCACAGATCACCTCAGTCCGGCCGCGCTTCGCGTCGTGAAGCAGGATCGGAACGTCGCCGCCCGGACCGTTCAGATGCGGCTCGACGATCTGGAGCGTGAAGGCGGCGGCGACCGCCGCGTCGAAGGCATTGCCGCCTCGCTCGAGGATTCCCATCCCCACCGCGGTCGCAATCCAGTGGGTCGTCGCGACCACGCCGAATGTGCCCTGAATTTCGGGCCTCGTGGTGAAGCGGTTGGGGTTGACGAAGCTCATGGCGTCCCGCGCTCGACTTCCGCTCGTTCAGCCGAGAGCACGGACAACTGCGGCGCCGCAGTCCCGCGTATTCGCGCGGCCGCCAAGGTCACGCGTTCTGAGGCTCGGCTCAGCCAGCGCGTGTTCGATCGCAGTTACGATGTCCGCCGCGGCAGCCTTCTCGCCAAGGTGCTCGAGCATCATCGCCGCTGACCAGATCTGACCGATCGGATTGGCGATCCCCTGCCCCGCAATGTCGGGCGCTGATCCATGGACGGGCTCGAACAAAGAGGGAAACTTTCCCTCCGGATTGATGTTGGCCGAGGGGGCGATGCCGATGGTGCCCGTGCACGCCGGGCCGAGATCGGAAAGAATATCGCCAAACAGATTGGAGGCGACCACGACGTCGAACCAGTCGGGGTGAAGGACGAAGTGCGCGGTAAGAATGTCGATGTGATACTTGTCCCACTTCACGTCGGGATAGGACTGCGCCATCGCCTTCACGCGTTCGTCCCAATACGGCATCGAGATCGAAATGCCGTTCGACTTAGTCGCAGAGGTGAGATGCTTCTTGGGTCGGCTTTGCGCGAGGTCGAAGGCGAACTTCAGCACCCGGTCGACGCCGACCCGCGTCATGACGGTTTCCTGGACTACGATCTCGCGCGGCGTATCGGCGAACATCCTGCCGCCGATCGAAGAATACTCGCCCTCCGTGTTTTCCCGCACGACGTAAAAGTCGATGTCGCCGGGCCGACGATTGGCGAGCGGCGACGGGACGCCCGGCATGAGCCGAACGGGGCGGAGATTGACGTATTGGTCGAATTCGCGACGAAACTGCAGCAGGGAGCCCCAAAGCGAAATGTGATCGGGGATCTTTTCCGGCAAGCCGACTGCGCCGAAGAAGATCGCGTCGTGCGATCCAATCTGCGCCTTCCAGTCGTCCGGCAGCATCTGCTGATGGCGCGCGAAATAGTCGTATGACGCGAAATCGAACGTATCGAGCGTGAGATCGAAGCCATGCCGCTTGGCCGCCGCCTCGAGCACGGCGCAACCCTCCGGCACCACTTCCTTCCCGATGCCGTCGCCGGGGATAACGGCGATTTTGTAATGCCTTCGGCCCTTGTGATCGGCCATGCTTACTCTCCTGACCCTTCATCATCGTCGCGCGATGCGCGTCAACCTTCGACCAATTCCACCGTCTCAACTATTTCACATCGCTCGCCGCTCGCCCATCGACATGCGGCGAGCGGATGACGCGGGCGGCTTCTTCGAACACGGCGCAAACGGCGGCTGTGTCCTTGTCGCCCAAGCCCTGGGCGAGCGCGGCGTAATAGGGCTGCGCGGCCGCGGTGAACAAGGGCACGGGGCATTGCAAATCCGCCGCAAAGGCGGCGATCGTCTCTATGTCCTTGCGCCAAAGCGCCAAAGCCATGCTCACGTCGCTATAGTTCCCTTCGGCCATCATGCGGCCGCGCACCTGGAACATCCGCGAACTCCCGGCGCTTTCGGCGATCACGTCGTAGATCAGACGCGGATCGAGCCCCGCCTTCATGCCGAGAACCATGGCTTCGGCGGCGGCGACATTGTGAATGTTCACGAGGTGGTTGGCGACGAATTTCATCCGGCTTCCGTTGCCGAATTCGCCGAGGTATCGCTGAGTGCGGGACATCGCCTGAAAGGCGGGCGCGCACTTGTCATAGGCTGCGCGTGGACCGCTCCCGAGCACGACGAGATCGCGCGTCTCCGCCTGCGCCCCGGTGCCGCTGAGGGGGCAGTCGAGCATGGCGACGCCCAGGTTCGCCAGCCGATCGCGCGCGCTCGTCTTGATCGCGATCGGCAGCGTGCTGCACTCGGCGACGACGGACGCCCCCCTGGCGGCCTGCGTCAGGCCGTTCGCTCCGTCGACCACGTCGTGGAGCGCCGCGGCGCTCGGCAACAAGGTCAACACGAGTTCCGATCGCTCGGCGACCTCGCGCGGCGAAGCCGCCGCCTTTCCGCCGATGCGGACAAACGCGGCCATCGCTTGATCCGCGATGTCGTATCCGACGACCTCGAACCCGGAGGCCATCATATGGCGCGCGATGGGCATCCCCATCACGCCGAGGCCAATGACGCCGACGCTCATAGGCATGGGGCCGGCCTCAGGAGCCGCTCGGCTTCGGCGGCGCGGCCTCACTGAACAGAACCCCACCCCGCGCCTTCGAATCGCGCGCCGATTCGACGAATTGCACGACCACGACTTCCGGCGGCACGCCCAAATTCTTGAGCAGCACGTCGGTCACTTCGCGAGCGACCTTGCGCTTCTGGTCCACCGACCGACCTTCCGCGAGATAGATGTAGACTTCAGGCATGGCGTCCTCTCGGGTTGATTGTTCCGCTTATTCGCGACCGCTCAAGTCGCGATGTACCCACCGTCGACCAGCAGATCGGCGCCTGTCATGAAGCTCGCCGCCGGGCTCGCCAGGAACAGGGCCGCCGTAGCGATCTCGTCCGGCAGGCCGAGCCGGCCGACGAGATGCTTTGGCCCGGAGACGCGCCTTGCTTCCTCCATGTCGCCATGACGCAACACCATCCGGTGCGTCTCGACCGCGCCGGGCGACAACGAGTTCACGCGCACGCCGTCGGCGGCATGATCGGCCGCCATCGCCTTGGTGAGCTGGATCAGCGCGCCTTTGGTCGCACAATAGGCGGGCCGCCCCGCCGAGCCGACATGGCCGAGTTGAGAGGCGACGTGAATGATGACGCCGCCGCCGCCCGCAATCATGATCGGCAGGATGGCGCGGCTCATCAGATACGCGCCCCTCACGTTGACCGCGAAAATGTGGTCCCACGCCTCGGGGGGAAGATCGAGGATGTTGGCGGTCGGATCGTCGGCCGAGGCGCTATTGACCAGGATGTCCGCCCGACCCCACAGCGCTTTCACCCGGTCGGCCGTCGCCTGGGTCCCGTCGGGCCGGGTGATGTCGCACGCAAGCGCCACGGCCTCTCCGCCCGCCGCCGAAATGTCGCGCTCCACCGCCTCGGGCGCGCGCCGATCGACGCAGGCGACTTTGGCGCCGGCGCCGGCAAAATACCGCGCAATGCTGGATCCGATGCCACCGGCGGCGCCGACGACGATCGCGACCTTGCCGGCGAGCGCGAACGATTCGGCGCTCACGATCGCCCGCCAGTCGCGGTCTGCGCGGTGTACCAGCCGAGGATCTGCTCGCCGTTCATATGGACGACGCCCTGGCGGCTGTTGATGTCGGCGTAGGCCTGCTCGAGGTAGCCGATCCGGTGGGGCTGCGCGATGATATAGGGATGCAGCGCGATCGCCATGATCTTGGTCCGCTCGCCTCCCTCTTGAAGGTATCGATCGAGCGTGTCGCGGCACTTCGTGACCCAGTACGGCGACTCGTGATTTTGCAGAATCATGGTTGCGATGTCGTGGGTCTCGAAATTGTAAGGGAGGGTCACGAGCGGCCCGTTCCTGGTGCGGATCGTTGTGGGCTCGTCGTCGTAGACCCAGTCGCCGATGTAACGAACGCCTGCCTCGGTGAGGAGATCCGGCGTCTCCAGCGTCTGCGTGAGGCCCGGCCCCAGCCAACCGACGGAGCGCTTGCCGGTGAATTTCTCGATCACCTCCATGGCGCGATGGATCGTGCCGCGCTGGTCCTCGAGCTTGTGCATTGGGATCTGGTCATAGCCGTGCGCCATGAACTCCCAGCCCGCGTCGCGCGCCTGGGCGGCGACCCGCGCGTAGTCCTCGCAAACGCGCGCATTGATCGAAAGGGTCGGGCGAATGCCGAGCTTCTCGAACAATCTAAAGAGCCGCCAGACGCCGACGCGCATGCCGTATTCGTGCCAGGCCCAGTTGGCGACGTCCGGCAGCATGGCTTGGCCGGAGGGAGCCGGCATCGCTGTGCGCGGCATCGGGCGCGAAATATCCCACACCTCGAGATTGACGATCGTCCACACGATCACCTTGTCGCCGTTGGGCAGCTTGAGCGGCGGCCGGTCGACGATCGCAGAGTATGGACTTCTTTCGCTTGGGACCATGATGGCGTTCCCTCTTCGTGCGGGACTAATGATTAATACCGACGCGGGCGTGTGGCGTTCTTTAGGCCGTCTGGCCGAACAGGCTCGGCGTTGCGGTTAGGGGCGTGTCGATTGGGGAAATCGGAGTCCCGGCCGTCACGCTCGCGTGACAGCCGGCGTCGCATCGGCGCGTCAGACTCCCCAGAACTTCTTATAGACCTCGGTGTAGCCGTTATCAGGGTCGTAGAGGTTGTTCGGGCCGCCGTTTGTCCCGACGTTATCCTTCGTCACCAGATGCGTGGGCGCGACATAGCCGCTCCAGTCCACGCCCGACAGAGCGCGGTTGGCTTCGTCGATCAGTTGCCAGCCGTGAAGGCGAAGCGGCTCGGCGACGGTCGCAAACTGATAGTTCTGAGCGCGAACGCGTTCGAAGGCCGCCTTGGACCCGTCGCCGCCGGAGATGTTCACTGGGGGCCCGCTTGCGGCGCTTCCGGTCGCTCTGAGCGTCGGCGCCATGAAGTCGAAGTAAAGGTCGTTGATCGCCAGGCTGTGGGTCCACTTTTTGCCAAAGCGCTGACGCAGCGACTGCGTCATCTGCGGGATGCGCGTCGAAACGCTCGCCTGCGGCGTATCAATCACTTCGAGCACCTGGCAACCCGGGCACTCCTTGACGAAGGCGGCCATCGCGTTGGACTTCATCACCGAAATCTTTTCGGTTGCGTCGGTAAAGATGACGACGCCGGCGCTCCCGTTCGAGTTGGCGACGACTAACGCTGCCGCGACCTTGGCGACCACGGTCGGATCTGTCGAGATGTTGGTGAACAGCGGCACGCCCGCCATCGGCCCAGGCTTCACGTCGGAGTGCCAGCCGAGGACCTTTATGCCGGCATTCACGGCCTTCTCAATATTGACCTTCTGCTCCGTCGCATCGTCATTGTCCGCGATGATGACGTCGGGCTTGAGGGCGATCGCTTGTCCGAATGCCGCGGAGCGATTGGCGATGACGCCAGCGCCGTCAAGGACGGTCAGCTTCCAGCCGATCACCTTCGCGGCTTCGGCCACGCCTTCGCTGACCCCCAATGGTCCGCCATTCCTCTGATCCTCGGAAATGAGCACGACCGTCTTGCCCGGCAACGCCTTTGGGCCGGTCGTGGGGCCGTCCCACGGCACGCTGGTCGCGGCGGCCTTGGCGACAAGGTCTTTGGCGGCCGCCACTTGCTCCGCGACATCGCCAGCGGCCGCGAGGGCCGGCTTGCCGATGTAGAAGAGGGGAAGCGCCGCTGCTCCGGCGCCGCCCAATTCCAATATGCGTCTGCGCGTCAAACTCAAGCGTTCAGTCATCGTCCTCTCCTCCTCGAATGTCCTTGACCGACGGACCCCGTCCGGCTCCCAAGCGGTTTCAGAGCCCGCCTTTTGCGCCTCGCTGCGACGACTTCGCATTGGAGCTCGTGAGGCGTCGGAGCTCCGCGCCGATGGCCTCGTCCGCCAAGGCCGATCTCCAAGCCTGCTCGCGAGCCTCGCTCGTCTCCGCGCAATTGACGGCTGACAGCGCATTGGACATGCGCTCGACATAGGCGTGCGCGCGTTGCAGCAGGTCGGGCATCGGCAGCGCTGGAGCCTGTCGCGCGTCGCCCCCCGCCGGCTCGGCCGCTCCCACGGATGCCGCTGGGGCCTCGGCCCCGCCCGCCGCCCCAAGGGCCGCAGCGCTCAGTTTTCTAGCAATGCCGCCAATCCGACGGCGTTGCGCGAACCCCGCGATGCCGATCGAGGCGATGAGCGTGACCCCGTTGAAGAGCGGCTCGACGTAGAAGTCCGCGCCGAGTTGCTGAATGCCGGAGATTCCGACCGCCAGCACGGCGACCCCGACCAGTGTGCCCCATACGTTGACGCGGCCAGGCTTGATCGTCGTGGAGCCCAGAAAGACGCCGACCAGCGCCGGCAGCAGGAAGTCCAGCCCGACGCTCGCCTGCCCGATTTGGAGTTGCGAGGCGAGGACGACTCCGGCGAAGGCGGTAAGCACGCCCGAGGCGACGAACGTCAGCGTGACGTAGCGGCGGACGGAGATGCCGTTCAACGCGGCCGCGCGCGGATTGGCGCCGATCGCATAGATGAACCGCCCGAGCGGCAGGTAGTCGAACACGAGCCAAAGCACGACGGAGAGAGCCAGCACGTAAAACGCGCTGACGGGTATGCCGGCGACGTGAAGGCCGTCGATGGCGTAAAAGCCGTCTGGAAGCTGGCCGACGACTTGACGGCCGCCGGTGTACCAGAGGGCGATCGCGTAGACGATGGTTCCGGTTCCGAGCGTGGCGACGAAAGCATCGATCTGAGCAAACTCGACCAGCAGAGCGTTGGCGAGTCCGAGGCACGCGCCAAGCATCAGGACGATCACGACCGCAGCCTGCCAGGGGATGTGGAATTGCAGTTGCAGGCTGATGACGAGAATGTGCCAGAGCACGATGCCGAAGCCGATCGTCAGGTCGATCTTTCCCGCCGCCATCGGCGCGAGGACGGCGAGCGACAGCAGCGCGATGATCGCCTTGTTGTCGATCAGGGCGTTGGCGTTCGCGAGGGTCGGAAAGGTTTCCGGAAATAGCGCCGAGAACAGGATGATCAGCAGGACGACGATGATCGGCAAACCGTAGACGGGGAGGTAGCGGCGAAGCCGCTCGCCGGCGGAAAGGCCCGCGAGCTCGGCTCGCGTCGGCTCAAGCGCGTCAGATCGAAGGGACAGCGACATCAGGCGGCCTCCGGTTACAGCGACCCTTCGGTCTGAAAGTCTTCCGCCTTCGTGACCGCCGCGGCTCCTAGCAGCGCCTCGGCGGTCAAGTCGGCCTCGGCGATTTCCGACACGATCGCGCCGCGGCTGAATACGAGGGCGCGATGGCAAATCGCGGCGACCTCGACGAAGTCGGTCGATATGACGATGATGGAGAGGCCGGTTTCCAGGGCCTGGAAGAGCAGGCGGTAGATTTCGCCTTTGGCCCCGACGTCGACGCCCGCGGTCGGATCTTCGAGGATCAGGAGTTTGCCCTTGAGATTGAGCCACCGGCCGAGGACGACTTTCTGTTGATTGCCGCCCGAGAGATTCTCGATCAGCATGCGTGGGTCGTTCGGACTGAGCCGCAGAAACCCGCCGAGATCGTACGCCGCCTGCCGCTCGGCTCTGGGCGCGATGGGCGAGAGCGGCGACTTGTTCTTGGTGCAGGGGTTGAGGAACAGGTTCTCTGCAACCGAGAAGCCCTGCACGACCGACTCGCCGCGCCGGTCGCCGCTAGCGAAGCGCAGGCCGGTCGCGATCGAACTCGACGGACCCGCAGGGTCGATCTCGTTGCCGTCGAGCCGGCAATCTCCTTTCTCCAAGGGGATCAGTCCAAAGATCGCGCGGCCGATGGTCTCCTGCCCGGCGCCGCGCAACCCGGTGAGTCCCACCATCTCGCCCGCCTTGACCGAGAACGACACCGGGCCCACGCCGTCGGCGACGGCGCCGATCATCTGCCAGACCGGCCGCGACATCGGCGCGACCGATGTGCGAACGATCGGCATGACAGCGGAGCCGACGATGAGCCGCACCAGATCGTCGGGCTCCGTCTCGTGGATCGATCGATCGCCGACGAGCCGGCCGTCCCGAAGCACAACGACCCGATCCGCGATGGCGAAGATCTCTTCGAGGCGGTGCGACACGTAGATGACCGCGACCCCATGTTCGCGCATGGACCGCACGGCTTCGAAGAGGCGGGCGACCTCGTCCGCCGGCAGGCTGGCGGTCGGCTCGTCCATGACGACGATCTTGGCTTTCGTCGTGATGGCGCGGGCGATGGCGACCAGGGATTGCTCGGTGCGGCTGAGCGAGCGGACGCGCGTGTCGGGATCGACGTCGACGCCGATGCTCTTCAACGCATCCCGCGCCGTCCGGCGGCAGCCCGCCCACGAAATCAAGCCGAAGCGGCGGTCGAATCCTCGCGTCAAGGACACGTTCTCAGCAACCGTCATCCAATCGACCAGACCGAGATCCTGATGAATGAAGGCGATCGGGAGATCAGCGATATGGCGATGAGCGGATTGGCCCTCGAACAGGATCTCGCCCTCGTCGAGGGAATGTACGCCGGCCAGGATCTTGATCAGCGTCGATTTGCCGGCGCCGTTTTCGCCGAGCAGAGCGAGCACTTCGCCTTGGCGAATATCGAAACTGACATTCTGCAACGCGTAGGTGCCGCCGAATTTCTTATGGATCCCGCGCACGCTCAGGAGCGCCTGCGCCTCGGCGTCGTCTTGGCTCGCAGACGTGTCCTCACGCGTTCGCATCGCTCGCTCCCGCGACATCGGAATCACCACAAGGGATCGATGGCCGGCTTGCCGGCGCAGACTGCGGCGACATTGTCGAGCGCGCGCAGTCCCATCGCGTTGCGCGTCTCGAGCGTCGAGGTGCCGATGTGGGGCGTCATGAACACGTTCGGCAGCGCGGCGAAGCGCAAATCATAATTGGGTTCGTTATGGAAGACGTCGAGGCCGGCGGCGTAGAGGCGTCCAGACGTGAGGGCCTCGAGCAAAGCCTCCTCGTCGACCAGTCGGCCTCGCGCCGCATTGACGAAGACTGCGCCCTTTGGCAGCAACGCAAACATTTCCGCGTTCATCATCTTGTCGGTTTCCGGCCCGCCGGGCAGATGGAGCGTGAGGATGTCCGAGTGGGGCAGCATCTGCCGCATCGAGGGGATGAATTGAGCGTCGCCTTCGAGTTCGGCGGGGAGCCTGTGCGCATCGGTATAGAGAATCTTCATGCCGAAGCCGCGCGCCCGTTTCGCGACGGCGCGACCGATGCGGCCCATTCCGACAATCCCGAGGGTCTTGTTGGAGACCTGCCTGCCGAGCATCTCGTTCCAAGGGAAGGAGCGGCGCCATCCCTGTTGCATGACGAGGCCAAATTCGCTCGCGCGCCGGCTCGCTCCGAGGATGAGAAGGAACGTCAGATCTGCGGTGCATTCCGTCACTACGTCCGGCGTATTGGTGAGCACGACGCCGCGCGCCTTGGCGGCGGGCACGTCAAGGTGGTCGAAGCCGACGCTGCAGGTCGCAACGATCTTGACGCCCTCGGGCAATTTGGCGATGGAGGCGGCGACGAGCTTGAGGTCGGAGGTGACGAGAAGCGCCTCCGCGCGGTGATCCTTCGCCCGTTCGATCAGGGCCTCCGCGTCGATGTCCGACCCGTCCGCCAGCACCGCTTCGAACTCTCTGGACAAGCGGTCCGTAACGAGATCCGGCATCGGCCGGGCGACGACGACGCGGCGTCTCATATGGGGAACCTTGCGGTGGAGCCTCTAGATCACAGACGACGATAACAGCGCCATTGCGGTTGAATGCATCCGTTCTATTGTACAATTTTTTGCAATAATTGAACTGCTATGGATGCGAATGGGCTGGCCGGCCCCAACGAGAATGGCTTAGGATTTGCTTCGGATATCGCAAGTGACCGCGCAACTCGTTTAAGCCGGACTCGCATCCATGGACGTCAAGCAATTGAAGTGCTTCGCCGCGGTCGCTGAAGAGCTCCATTTCGGGCATGCCGCCCAGCGAATGAACATGTTGCCGTCTGCGCTGGGGCGGCAAATCAAGCTGCTCGAAGAGGAACTCGACACCCGACTTCTCGTTCGCTCGACCCGCCATGTCGCGCTGACGCCCGCTGGAGCCGTGCTCCGCCATGACGCAAAATCGATCCTCGCGCAGCTCGCCGCCGCCGAGCTCAATGTGCGCCGGCTTTCCAGGAGCAAAGGATCGGCGCTGCGCATCGGAGCGATCGACAGCGCTGCGGTCGGCCTGCTGCCCGCACTCCTCTGCGAATTCAAGGAGCATCATCCGGACATCGAGACGCGACTGATCGAGTGCACGTCTGCGCGGCAGTTGCAGCATCTGTTGGCGGGCCGTCTCGACCTTGGCTTCGTGCGCCCGCCCGTTGGAGAGAGGGGCCTGAAATATGAGTTCCTCCTCTATGAGACGCTCGTGGTTGCGATGCCGGGGGATCACGCGCTTGCCGCGAAGAGTTGGATCGACATACACGAGCTCGCGCCAATGCAACTGATCGTGCCGGCGCGACAGGTCAGACCTCACAGCTACAAGGCCGTCATGCGGGCCTTCGCCGCAGCGGGAGAGGAGGCCAAGATCGTCCTCGAAGCGGCGGAGAGGCAGACGATGATCAGTCTGGTGGCCGCCGGCATCGGCCTGGCGATCGTTCCGAGCTGGGCGGAGAAATTGCGCGTGCCGGGCGTGGTCTATCGCCCTCTCCGAGTCGAAGCCCCCGCCGATTGTCCGGAATCGGCGCTGGGAATCGCCTGGTGCGAGGAGCTTCCAAGCGCGTCCCGCGAATTGTTCATCGATCTGGTCCGCTCGCACTTCGCCAAAAAGAGCTTGCTGTCCGCAGCGGTGAAGAAGGTGCGACGCGCACGCGGGCCGGCGACGACCGCCCACACATAAGACGGACGAACAAACACAAGACGAAAAGGGAGGGCGCGATGTTGGAGACAGACCGTACAGGAACGCCGCGAAAGGACGCTCGCCCGCCGTTCGACGCCGACCATCTTGACGGCTTGATGGATGCGTTCGGCCTCGACGTGCTGCTCGCAACCTCAAAGCACAACGTCCAGTACCTGCTCGGCGGCTATCGCTTCTTTTTCTTCGACAGGATGGATGCGCTTGGACACAGCCGCTATCTGCCCATCCTCGTGTACCCGCGCGGGGGCGCCGACAAAGCAGCCTATTTCGCCAACCCGATGGAATCCTACGAGCAGCAGCTTTCGCCGCTCTGGGCGCCGGAAGTCCGTCCCCAATTTTGGGGGACGCTTGACGCGGCAGAGGCGGCCGCCGCCTATCTGAAACGAATCGGGCTCGAGTCGGCGCGCATCGGCATCGAAACCTCATTCCTGCCGGCGGATGCGTACGGGGCGCTCCAGAAGGCTCTGCCGAATGCGTCGTTTCTGGAGGCGTTGGGCCCGCTGGAACAATTGCGAGCGGTCAAAACGCCGACCGAGCTGGGCTTCATGCGTGAAGCTTCGGAGCGCGTGGTCGACGCCATGCTCGCTGTCTTCGCAAGCCACGGTCCGGGCGCGACGAAACGCGAGCTGGTGTCGGCCCTGCGCCGCGAGGAGCAGTTTCGAGGGCTGACGTTCGAATATTGTCTGACGACCGTTGGAACAAGCCACAACAGGGCTCCGTCGTCGGACGCGACCTGGGAAGTCGGCCAACCTTTGTCGCTCGACTCGGGCGCCAATTACGAAGGCTACATCGGCGATCTCTGCCGCATGGCCGTGCTCGGCGAGCCGGACGGCGAGCTTCGGGACCTGTTCGACGAGGTGCTCGCGATCCAAGATACGGTCATGGCTCGCGTCAAGGCGGGCGCGCTCGGCGGCGACGTGCAACAGGCGGGCGTTGACGCGCTGCGCCTTTCGCCCAATCGCGCCAACCTGCAATTCGTCGCCCACGGCGTCGGTCTCGTCAGCCACGAGGATCCTCATCTGACGGATCGCGGCCCAGTGCCCTATCCGGCGGATGACGCAGGTCGTCCTTTGAAATCCGGCATGGTCCTGTCTGTCGAGACGACCCTGCTGCATCCCAGGCGAGGCTTCATCAAGCTCGAGGACACCGTCGCCGTCACCGACGACGGCTTCGAGTTTTTTGGCGGCGCGGGACGGCTCTTGAATCGCGGTAAACTCTGAGGGAAACGAAATGACGCGCATTGTCGTGCTGGCGACCGGGGGAACGATCGCATCGCGCTTCAGCCAACATCATGGCGCGGTGATCGCCGGCGTGAGCGCTGAGGAGCTGGTGCGCGGCATCGAAGGTTTTGCGCCGTCGGTCGAGATCGTCGCCGAGCAATTTTGCAACGTCGGCAGCTTTCTGTTTACCCTCGATCTCGCCTTCGGCATCGTCCTCCGGGTCGACGAATTGCTCAAAAACGCCGATGTCGCCGGCGTCGTCGTGACATGCGGCACGGATACGATGGAGGAGATCGCCTACCTCGCCGACCTCGTCGTCGCCTCGGAAAAGCCTGTCGTTTTCACGGGCGCGCAGCGTCACGCCGGCTATCCCGATAGCGACGGCCCGCGAAATCTCAACGCCGCCATCCTGGTTGCGGCCTCCGAGGCTGCGAAGGGTCTCGGGGCGCTGATCGTTTTCGAGGACGAGATTCACGCCGCGCGGGACGCGACCAAGGTCCACGCCTCGCGCGTCGGGACCTTTGCCTCGGGCGAGCACGGCAAACTCGGCGAGGTCGACGGTTCCGAAGTGATCGTCTCACGCCGCACCGTCCGTCGGAGGGCGATCCCGACCGATGCGATCGAGGCCAGGATCGACCTGGTCAAGCTGTGCATGGGCGCCGATGGACGCTTCATCGACTACGTCGCCGAGACGGGAAGCAAAGGAATCGTCATCGAGGCGTTCGGTCGTGGAAATGCGACTCTCGCTGTCACCGAGGCCGTGCGGCGCGCCGCCGATCGTGGCCTCGTCGTCGCGGTGTCCTCCCGCTCTCCGCAAGGGCGTATCGCCCCGACCTATACTGGCGGCGGCGGAGGTCACGACCTCATGAACGCCGGCGCCCTTTTCGTTGGCGACCTCAGCGGCGTGAAGACCCGTATCCTGTTGGCGGTCCTGCTCGGCGCTGGACAGTCGAAGGCGCAGATCAAGGAGACGGTCGCACGACACGCCGACTAAACGCGCGGCGGTGCTGAAGTCAGCGTGCGCTTCGCACGACCACCAAGCGCCGACAAAGACATTCTCGCGTGGATCGCGCGCCACGCGCGATTGCTTGGACTGCCCGACCTCCCCATCCGAGTTGAAACCCGCCCCTTGAGGCGCTGGGCATCCGACGACGCGTCGATGCGATCGGCGAGTTGGAAAACGTGGCGCGCAACCGCCATGAGATTTGGACGGAAAGCCGCCTTCAAATCTCTCGCCCTTCAAAAGCGCTCAACTGGCTCGCCAAGGCCCGGCAATCATTTCGTGCACAAGGGTGACACGCTGTTCGAAATTGATCCCGAGGACTTTCGCATCGCCCTCGACCAGGCGCAGGCCCAGCGCGACAGCTGCGCGCTCGACTATGCCCGCGCCAACGCGAGCCGACAAACCCGCCTCGCCGAACAAGGCTGGACCTCGACGGACGTACGGCAGCAAACGACAAGCGCGCAGCGTCAATCCGAGGCGGTCGTCGCCTCGGACATGCTCGCCATCGCGAAGAGGCAGCTCGACCTCAGCCGGACCGTGATCCGCTCACCGGTCAACGGCTACGTAACCAATCTGCTCGTGCAACTCGGCGACTATGTCAATGTCGGCCAGAAGGTGATCTCGGTAATCGACACGGATTCGTATTGGGTCGACGGCGACTTCGAGGAAAGCAGCACGTCGCCCATCGTGTTCGATCCTCGCGCGAAATTGACTATTACGAGAGCCCGCGGGTGAGCAGGCGTCATGCTCGCGATGTACAATCGGGCCCCGATGTCGAACGGCCTGCGGAGACTAGCGATCACGACCAGTCTGGGACGACCGATGGCTGGCTCGGCTCGGGCCGCGGTTTCGCCAAGGGGCGACCCGCCGACCGACTACGCGGACCGCCAGCAGCATAGCTGCCCGTCACCCCCATTTTTGGGCGTCATCCCCTTGCCGTCCAATCGGATTCAACCGATCTAGCCGATGTTGCCGAAAGTCCGTACTCAAATCAGGAACACCAATGTCACTGAAGCTCAGCGTTATAGTTGGAAGCACTCGTCCAGGTCGCATCGGAGATGTGATCGGCCAATGGTTTCACGCACGCGCCGTCCAGAACGGCAAGTTTGACGTCGAACTGATCGATCTGGCCAAGATTGATCTGCCAATGTACAACGAACCAAAGCACCCGTCTCTTCAGAGCTACGAACACGATCACACGAAACGTTGGGCGACGATCGTCGGTGCGGCCGACGCTTACGTGTTCGTCACACCCGAATATAATTACGGCCCACCGCCCGCGTTGGTAAACGCGCTAAACTATGTCTACAAAGAATGGAACTACAAGCCCGCCGGCTTCGTCAGCTATGGCGGGATTTCGGGCGGCATGCGCGCCGTGCAGGTCGAAAAGCTGATTCTGACCACCCTGAAAGTTGTTCCTCTCCTCGAAGCCGTCGTCGTTCCGATGGCGCCCCAGTTTCTCGTCGATGGTCAGTTCCGCGGCAGCGAGCTGCATGAGAAGGCCGCGGCAGTCATGCTGGACGAATTGTTCCGATGGGCCGAAGCACTGAAGACGTTGCGTCGTTGAGTTAGTGGGGCGCCTCGGCGTCGGCTTGCGTCGTCGACGTCGTCAAGGACGATGGAGAATATCGCCACGTCCGGCGCCCCTCGATTCCAGAACGGATCAAGCTCACCTTTCGACGATACGACGGAGACTCCAGCACAGTTCTAGGGAATAGCGGCGGCGACGATTTCGCGATCGCAAGAATTCGCTACGCTCGAGGGGTTTTCGAAACGAGATCGCGTGGTATTGCGGAGTGCATTTCTCTCGCCGCTATCGACCATTTTTGAGTGGACGTAGGCGCGGGTGATAGCCGGTATCCGATAGAGCGCGCCGCTGGGATTGGTCTCCACGGCGATAAGAGATTTCGCCACCAGACTTGCGATGATCTCAGCCGCCTGATCCCTCTCCAGGATGTCCCCCGCAGCGATTTGCGCGGCCTCAAGCGTGAAGGCCTCGGCGAATACGGAGAGCCTGCGGAGAATCACGCGTTCGGATTCAGGGAGCAGATCGTAGCTCCAGTCGAGCATGGCGCTTAGGGTCTGGCGCCTAGGCGACGCCGTGCGTCGTCCGTGCCAAAGCAGCCAGCTTCGGCTGTCGAGAATTGAGGCAATCCCTTTGATTCCATAAACACCGACGCGCCCGGCGGCGAGTTCGAGCGCAAAGGGAATTCCGTCGAGTCTGCGGCAGACGGCGCCAATGACCTGCGCTTCGGCTCGCGAACAAACGGGCGCGCATTGCCTTCGCGATCCTGCGCGGTAAGAGGATCTACGCGTTACGCTGACAAGGCGCCTGCAATCGCCCGCGTGCCGCCGTCGCGGCCGCCTCGGGCCCGAACAATCTTCAAGCGCAAACGAGGTCGTGCGTGACCGCCTTGGCGACCGCCTGCTGCAAGGTGGCGACACCGAATTTCCGCTTCGCATTTTCGACGTGAAAGACCACGGTGCGCGGCGTGATGCGCAGGATCTGGGCGATATCGGTTGAGCTCTTCCCCCAAGCGACCCATTGGATGCAGACGATCTCGCGCTCGGTCAATGAAGGACGTTCCCCCTCCTCGCCCGGCAGAAGCGAGCGTTGGATCTGTGCATGAAGATAGAGCGCGATCAGATGTAGTTCGTGTTGAAATCTCTCCACCCGCGCATCGAACTGCCAGCGTCCATCGCCCGTCGCGAGCGTCAACGTCGCCGCCTTATTGCGTCGGTCATGTATTGGAATGGTGAAGCCATGGCGAATGCCATGTTCGTCAGCCTCGCCGAAAAAGCGGCGCTGTCGCTTGGTCAGCGTACCACGCGCTTCATGAATGGACCAACTGAAAGGAAGTGTTGTGACGACGGATCGCGCCAGGACCGGATCGCAGTGGTAATAACGATTGTCGCAATAGCGTTGCGCCCAGGCGGAGGGGTAGGTGCCGAGAGCAATTGCATCGACGGCGTCGGCGCCCGGTCTGAATGCCAAATAGGCAAACGTCTGAAATCCGTAACTATTCAGCGTCTGCTGCAACAGCTTTTCGACGGCTGGCAGGTCCGGACAGGCGGCAAGCTCGTTCATGAATCGCTGAAAGCCAGTGTCCATCTATTCCCCCCGCCTGATGACGCTGGCATTGCCGTCGCTGTGAAACGTCACCGGAAATTTTATGCATTTCGCGCCTACCGCCGGACAGCAGCGGAACGGCGCATTAAGGCCAACCGAACGCAACGATTGTGTGATGCTCTACATATGTACATAAGCGTCGTCGGCGACGCCAAACCCAAGATTGACATCGGTTCGATGTCATCGAAAATCGATCTCGTAGCAGTCAAACTCGTCGCGGATCGTGGCAAGATTTCGACGACGATGATCGGACCGCTCGATCTGCGCCTCGGCGTGCGCGAATGCCTCGTCGCTGTCGGAGCAAAGCTGCGCAGGAGAAACTATCCATTCGATTGGTGAGCGCGGCCTAGCACGCCGTTCTCCTTCGAGGCCGATACACAATCGTGGATTGATGAAAATTGACGCTAATGAAAATCGTCCAATTCAGCCGCGCCTGAATCGTCGGCGCGTCTCACATAGGCAAGAGCAACCACGTAGCCTGACGTTGGCGTCCATTGGCGCAAGACCCAGCGCGACCTTTCACCCATAAAGGGTGGCGCGACAATCACGCGCGGGGGGTCGGGCAGCACGGCGAAAGCGTCGAGGGGAAGGCCGAGACCGCGCCCATCCGCCTTCATCACCGCCTCCTTCAATGTCCAAAGGCGAAGAAATTTTTCTTTCGCTTCGCTCGGTGACTGTCGATTCAGCCAGCAGCGCTCGTCGGCAGATAGGAGTTCGGTCGTGAAGCGGAGATCGACATTCCGTTCCAAAGGCTCGGCGTCGATCCCGACCAAGCATTCCGTGCCCACTGCGCAGGCGACCATGCCTCGGCTATGCGTAATGTTCACATCCAGTTCGGCGCAGGAAGACCCGACCAGGCGCGGTTTCGTCCCCGGTGCGCCATAGGACAGACGACAATCCGCTGGCGCGAGGCCAAACCGATCGCGCAGCATCTCCTTGAGCAGGCCATGCGCGGCGATGACATCACGGCAGTCGGCTGCAGAGGCGAGACGCGCAACACGTCTACGCTCGTCGGCGTCGAGCAACGCTTCAAGCGCGCTCATGCGCGAGATGGACAGTTCTTCTGTCGCAAGAGCGGACACGGCGACCTTTGACCGCCTCGAGTGGGCGCCGATCCTCGTTGAGTCGTATGCGATCTCGGGCGCCGGCCTCATGTCGCACCGCCCGCGCTCTGATCCTGAAATTGTCGGTCCGCCGCGCAGTTGCGTCCCGCTATAGCGCCTTGGCCGCGCGCGAGTGCGTCGACCAGCTCCGCGATTCGATCGAGCGCATTATGGCGAGCGAAATCGTCTCGGATAACCTCCGCGCGCTGACGATATTGCGGCCGCGTCAGAAGCGCGCGGACCGCGTCGCGAATTTGCGGAACGGAGGGACGACCGGTGCGGAGGTTTATCCCGGCGCCGGACCAGGCGACGCGCGCGGCGATCTCGGGCTTCTCTTCGCTGTTGCCCGCGACGACGAGCGGAACTCCCTGGCTCAGCGCTTGTGTGACGGCGCCGTAGCCGCCATTCGTCACCAAGACCGCGGCCTTCGGCAGCAGGCGGTCGAATGGAAGGAAACTCGACGCCTGCGCGTTGGACGGGAGCGCTACCGGGATCGCATCGATTGGTCCGCCAGTGGTGGCGACCACGATCACCGGTTCCGCCGCCAGCGCTGTCAGGGTCGGGCCGACGAGCTCGCTGAAATCAGCATTCTGCAAAGTCCCCTGCGTGACCACAACGACTGGCCGTGACCCGTCCAGCATGTCCCACCAGGGCGGCAGATCGACATTGGGACTCGGCGGCGCGATCGGACCGATGAAACGGACCGTGGCGGGCAGATCGCGACGCGGATATTCGAAGGCGGGCGTGGCTAGCTGCAGATAAAGATCGGGCAGCGTGATCATGCTGTCGAACAGGAAAGCCGGCAACGGCGGGACGCCCAGCCTGGCGAGCACGGAATTAAAGTAACTTTGGGTTTCGGCGAAAATCACTTCCTGGAATTGGCGGTTGAGCGCTGCGTTGCGGATCCGCTCCTCCTGCGTGCCCGGCGGCGGCAACGCCATGCCGAACGGCGCAGTGTCGACACTCGACAGCGCCAACGCCGAAATGCCGAGCGAAACCACCGGCGGACGCGCCTCACGGCGCCCCAGGAGTAGCGGGAAGACGCCGCAGAACATCGTATCGACGATGATCGCATCGGCGCGGAATTCGGCGAGGATATCGCGCAGCCCGTCATATTGGTGTGGGACCGCATCAGCGAAGAGATGCTTCAGGCCGAAGGCGACCTGCAATACGCCAGGTGGGATTGCGCGGCGTTGGGGAAAGTGCTCGTCGAGCCTGCGGTAGTCGAGATCGATTGCAGGACGGAATGGCGCGAAGCGCGCGCCGGTCGCCTCAGCCCGGTCGCGGAAAGCGCTCCCAGTGTGCAAGACGACGTCGTGGCCGAGACCGACGAGATGCCGGGCGACAGCGAGAAGCGGCCAGACATGCCCCGGAACCGCGGTCGCCGCGATGAGAACACGGGCCATGTGGTGTCCCTCCTCTGCAGGCTGGCGTCGGAGTCCAATCAGGCGACGGGCATGCGATCCAGCGCGTCCGCGACCGCCAGCGGCGTCCGGGCACGATAGTCATTCGACGGACTGTAAGCGGCCGTAGCCAATGTGTCGGGCAGGCGCAGATTGATCAGGTAGCGCTCGAGCAACTCCCGTGTGACCGGCCGAATGGCCGCGCCGAGCACATCGAGGCGACCCCTTGTGGCGCTCGATAGGACCGGCGGGTGCTTAACCGCCGCATCGTGCGCGGAAAGGACCGAGAGCACGGCAGCGAGACCCTCGTCATACCGTTCGAGGAGCCGCTGTCGCGCCAGAGACATCCATAGATCGACCGGCATAAGGTCGAGCGGCAGGTCGAGGCGGGCGAACACCGCGGCCACGTCACGTAAGGTCAGGGCGTCGGCGCTCATCAGGTGATAGACGCCGCCCAACGACCCCCGGTCGCTCGAAAGACGGAGGATCGCCCGCGCGACATCGTCCGCAGGCGTCATGTTTAGCGTCATGTCGAGATCGGGCATCGCCTCGAGTGACGCATAGATTCGCGCGAGCCGCCAAATCAGGTCGGTCTCGTTGCAAAGCGCGTGGGTGTAGTCTCCAGTGACCGCGCCGAGTCGATAGATAGACACCGGAAGCCCGCGCTTCTGCGCTTGGCGGGCGAGCGTGTCGCCAACCCATTTGCTTTGGCTGTAGCCGCCAATCAAACCCCGCCAGGAGCGGAGTTCCGATTGCTCGGAGACCGGTTCTCGGCCGCTAGGATCGATGACGCCCAGGGTTGAGATGTAGTGGAGACTCTTCGCCCGACCACGCGCGGTCCACTCGATGAGGTCACTCACACTGTCGACATTGGCGGGCTTCAAAGCGCGGTAGAGGTGTAGGAATTCCACCTGCGCGCCGCAATGATAGATAGCGTCGCATTCCTCGCGCACGAAGCGAATCCCAGTCTCGTTGAGACCGAGCGCCGGCTGCGACAAATCGCCGGTCAGCACTTCGATCCGCTCGTCCCGCCAACCGTCGGCGAGGTGACGTTCGCTGAGCGCACGCTGCACCCGCGTGCGTCCCGCGAGCGCATCGGGGGCGCGCACGTGGCAGACGATTCGGGCGTCCGTTTCACGTAGCAGGGTGTCGAGAAGGTGACTTCCGACGAAGCCGGACGCGCCCGTGAGGAAGACGCAGCGCGGATCGGCCACTGGACGCTTGGCCGCCGGCCAGATATGCGGCGCGAGGAGAGCGTCGCGGGTCAAATCCGTGGTGTCGCCCGCCCTGCCCTCCTCCTCATCATCGAGATGTGCGGCGAGGTCCTTCACGACCGGCGTCATGTAGACGCCGGTGATCGGGAAGTCCGCTTTTACGGCTTCGCGAATTCGGCGCGCCAGGCGGATGGCGAGGAGCGAATGTCCGCCGAGATCGAAGAAATTGTCGTCGATGCCGATCCGCGACAGACCGAGCGTCTCCGCGAACAATGCGCAGAGCATAGTCTCGCGCGGCGTGCGCGGCGCCCTCCATACTGGTCCCGGCAGGATGTCGGGCGCAGGCAGCGCCTTGCGGTCGAGCTTGCCGCTGGGGGTCAGCGGCAAGCAGTCCAGCACGACGAACGCCGACGGCGTCATATAGTCGGGGAGCAACCGCGCAATATGGCGGCGCAAGTCGGCCGGTTCGGGCCTGTCGCCATCGGTGGGCGTCACATAAGCGGTGAGGCGCTTCTCTCCGGGCTGATCCTCCCGGACGATCACCGCCGCCTGGGCGACATTCGGATGCTGCGCCAGACACGCTTCGATCTCGCCGAGTTCGATGCGGAAGCCGCGAATCTTGACCTGCTGGTCGGAGCGGCCCAGGAAATCCAATGCGCCATCGGCCCGCCAGCGGACGAGGTCGCCGGTGCGATAGAGCCGGCTGCCCGGCGCCCCGTATGGACTGGCGACGAAACGCTCGGCCGTTAGGTCCGGGCGATTGAGGTAGCCGCGAGCCAGGCCGAGTCCGCCGACATAGAGATCGCCGGCGACGCCGATCGGCGCCGGTTGTAGGCCATCGTCGAGCACATAGACCCTCGTGTTGTGCACGGGCGCCCCTATTGGAGGAATCCCCGCTCCAGCCAGAGGCTGGCTCAACGTCGTGACGATCGTGCTCTCAGTCGGACCATAGGCGTTGACCATGCGCCGGCCCTGCGACCAACGCGCCACCAGATCCGGTGGGCATGAATCGCCGCCGACGACGAGGCAGCGCAGCGACGGCGCGCCGACTGGTGGCAGGCTGGCCAGCGCCGCCGGCGCCAGCATGGCATGGGTGACTCCATACCGGGTCAGCGCGTCGGCGAGGATCTCGCCGACGAGCTTGCCGGCCGGCGGCGCGACCAGCGCGGCGCCCGCCGGAAGCGCCATGAGAAGCTCCATGATCGACGCATCGAAACTCGCCGAGGCGAATTGGAGGATCCGGGCGTCCGGCGTAATGCCGAAGCGCTCGATCTGCGCCTGGACCAAGCTCGGAATGCCGAGATGCGTGACGACGACGCCCTTTGGCCGTCCGGTCGATCCGGAGGTGTAGATGACATAGGCGGGATCGAGGGGGGAGAGCGGCCGCGACCGGTCGCTCTGCTCGGGATTGCAGTCGCGGCAGTTTCCGAGCGCCGCTGCTGTCTCTTCCCCATCAAGCAGCAACTTCGACGTGGCGTCGTCGAAATGAGCGGCGAGCGCCGTGGTGGTGAGCAACAGCGCCGGCCTGGCGTCCGCCAGCATGAATGCGATGCGCTCGGCGGGATAATCCGGATCGATCGGCAGATACGCGGCGCCAGATTTGAGGATCGCCAGGAGCGCCGTGACCATCGCGGCCGAGCGCG
>DASXGX010000156.1:0-18139 GCA_036488815.1 Roseiarcus sp. | reverse complement strand
GCCTGAAGGCAGCATGCCGGGCGAGTCCAGCGCGCGTCGAACGTCGCCGACTGCAGCGCCGATGCCCCGTCCCTCGATGCGCCCCGTCACTGCGATCATCGGCTGCAGATTGTCGCGCGTGATCTGCGGCTGTCCGCTCACCGGCACGAGACTGGCGACACGTGACAGCGGAAAGACATGCCCGTCGGCGGCCCGAACGGGCAGTTCGGCGATGTCGGGGATGTGCAAGCCGAGCGCGTCGGGAAGCACGACGCGCACGCCGACCGTTTTGGTCGCCTCGGGCAACTGGGTCGCCACGGCGCCGGTGAGCGCGGCGTTCACCGCTTGCGCGACCTCGTCGGGCGTCACGCCTTCCATCGCTGTTTTCACAGGATCGACGCGGACGTCGAGCGCATCGCCCGCGAGCCGCACGCCGCTCTTCACTTCGACGACGCCTTCGATCTTGCCGATTGCGGCGGCGACCTTGTCGGCTTCGGCGATCAGTCCACCGTAATCCGCGCCGTAAAGCTTGATTTCGATCGGTTGCGGCACGGCGGTGAGGTCGCCGATCAGATCCTCCATGAGCTGGGCAAGTTCGACGTCGACGCCCGGGACTTTCGATTGCACCTCAGCGAGCACGGCGGTCATCACCTGAGGCGTGCTGCGTGCGTGATCCGGCTTGAGGCGGACGAAATAGTCGCCGTGATAGCTCTGGCCGAGGTCGCCGCCGAGCCCGGTCCCGAGCCGGCGCGAGAACGTCGCGACTTCCGGCGTCGCGTGAAGCAGCGCGTCGATCTGCGACACCTCGCGCTCCGATTCGGTGAGCGAGGTGCCCGGCTTGGTGAAATAATCCATCACAAAGCCGCCTTCGTCGACCGCCGGCATGAACCCGGTCGGCACGGCGTTGTAGGCGACCCAGCCGACAGCGAGCAGCGGCGCGAGCGCGACGAGCAGCAACCAAGGACGGCGGATCAAATGGTCCACCAATCGGCCGTGCAGATCCAGCAGCCTGCCTCCATTGGAGCCCGGATCGCGCCACTTGTCGAAGTCGATCAGGCCGCGCGCCAGCAGCGGCACGACAAAAGCCGTCATCAGGTAGGAGATGACGAGCGCCGCGCCCATGGTGACCGCGAGCGCTTTGGAGAACGCGCCCGTGACCCCGCTCAGGAAGCTCAGCGGCAGGAAGACGATGACGGTCGCGAGGCTCGATCCCGTCAACGGCCGCATGAAGTCGCGCGCCGCCGGCAGCACCGCCCCGCCGCCCGCAACCCCGCTCCCATCCGCGCGCGGCGAGCCGGCGCGATGAGCGATATGCTCGATCATGACGATGACGTCGTCGATGAGCAGGCCGACCGCGGCGGCGATGCCCCCGAGCGTCATGATGTTGAAACTCATGCCCAGGACGCTCAGCACCAGCACAGTCGCGGCGAGCGTCGCCGGCACGACGATGATGGCGGTCAGCGTCACGCGCCAGCTACGCAGGAAGAAGATCAGCACGAGAGCGGCGAGCGCGAGGCCGATCAGCACCGCATCGCGCACGCTACCCGCCGACTGGGTGACGAGTTCACTCTGGTCGTACCAGTTCTGGAGCCGCACGCCGGGCGGGAACTGGAAGGACGCGAGCTTGGCGCGAACATCGGCGGCGACCTGAACCGCGTTGCCGTCAGGTTGCACATAGACGTTGAAGAGCGTGGCGGGCTTGCCGTCTTCGACGACATGGACCCATTGTGGCTCGACGCCGCTGCGCACCATGGCGACGTCGCGCACGCGCACGACGCCGGTCGCGTCGCCGCGCAGCACGATGTCGCTCAGCGAAGCGGCGTTCGATACGCTGTGGTCCGCGAGTACGAGATAGAGCTTGTCGCGATCCTGCACGCGCCCGACCGCATGGAGCACGTTGCCGGCGGAAAGCGCATTGACGAGGTCCGGCATGCCGAGGCCGTATTCGGCGAGCCGGTGCGGATCGGCGAGCACCTCCACTTCCGCCGTCTCGCCCCCTTGCACGTCGATGCGCGCGAGGCCCGGAATGGAGGAGAGAAGCGGCACGATCTGGTACTGGGCGATGTCGCGCAGTGCGATCGGCGACACCTTATCCGACAGCATGGCGTAGGAGATGATCGGAAACACCGTCGGATCCATGCGCCGGACGCCATAGGTCGTTCCCGCGGGCAGCGTCGGCAGAGCGCGTGCGACGGCGGCGTCGACCAGCAACGTGCTCGCCACCATGTCGCGGCCCCAGCCGAAGTCGACGGAGATCTGTGCCGAGCCGCGCCCCGTGTCCGAGCGCACGTCCTGCACGCCGGGCACGCTGCGGATCGCCTGCTCGATCGGTCGCGTGACGATGAGCGCGGTCTGGTCGGCCGGACGGCTGCCGGCGTCGAGATCGACGACGACACGAGGGAAAGAGACCTGCGGAAACAGGCCGACAGGCAAGGACACGCCGGCCGCAACGCCGGCAAGAGCGAAGGCGACGGCGACGAGCAGGATGCTGCGAACGTGCCGTTCGAGAAATCCGACGAGGTTCATCGCGAAGACGCCAGGCCCGTATCCTCACGCACGGCGGCTCCGTCATCGAGCTGGTAGTTGCCGGAGGTCACCAAGGGACGGCTGGGATCGATTGGACCATCGACGACGTCCTGGGCGCCGTCGCCGCCAAGCAACCGCACCCCCACGCGGGCCGCTTTTCCGCCGGCGACCTGGAAGACATAGGCGCCCTTGTCGTCGTTGAGGACCGCGTCGTGTGGCACGAGCCAGCCGGTGAGCTGACCCGCCGTGATGTCGGCGCGGAACGCCTCGCCGGCGATCGTCGAATTCGCCGGAACGGCGACGTCCACATCGATCTGCCGGGTTTTCGGGTTGAGAATGGCGGCGATGCGCTGCACGCGTCCCGCAATGGCGCCGCCGCCCGCTAGAGCGGTGAGCGCCACGTCGTCGCCGGGCCGCACTTTGGCGCGCGCCTCAGGCTCGACGCCGACCGTCACGACGAGGCCATCGGCGCGCACCAGCGTCATCAGAACCGCGCCGGGTTGCACGTGGTCGCCCTGCACCACTGCAACCGCCCCGACGACGCCGTCGAACGGCGCCTTCATGCGCTGGGACCCGGCGCCGGCGCCTTCGCGGCGCAGCGCGTCTAGGCTCGTCTGCGCGTCGGAGACGGCCTTTTCCGCCTGCGCGAGCTGGTCGCGCGTGGCGAGTTGCTGCGCGAGCAGCCGGGCGGCGTGATCGCGCTGCTCCTGCGCAACCGCGAGCGCGCTCACCGCCTGCTGGTAGGCGCGCGTGGCGCTGGCCGACGCCGTGAAGTCGATTAGGTCCTGCCCCGCCTTCACGGCTTCCCCGGGGTTGACGAGGAGGGCGCTGACGAATCCGTCCTGCTGCAGGCTCAAAGCGAGCGACGCGCTCCCCGCCGGCGCGGCGCTGCCATAGGCGGCGATGAGGTCGGGCAGCGAGCCGGCGCGCGGCTGCTGGGTCTGCACGAGCACGCTCGGCGTAGCGTCGGCAAGCGCCGGAACCGGCAGCAGCAGCATTCCCACAAGCAGGGCCGTCTTCATCAATGAATTTCCTTTTCGGGCGTGGCGAGGGACGGCAAGCCCGCCCCGATCAAGGTCGCGATGGCTACCTGCTGTTCGAGCAGCGATTGATCGAGCGTCACGATCTCCTGCTCGTGCGTGAGCCGCGCGGCGACCAGCTCCACGTAGCTCCGCTCGTCGAGATTGCCGGCGCGGAGCGCCTCTTCGCCCCGCGCGGCCATGCTTGCGCTGCGGCCCAAATCGCGCGCCGCCAATTCGCGCTGGCGGCGCAACTGCGCGATCTCGGACAGCATGGCGCGCACCTGCCCGTCCGCCCCCGCGACTCGGGCGGCGTATTCATCGTGGAGTTGCTGGCGAGTCGTGCTCTCGATCGCGATATTGCCCTGGTTGCGGTCGAACACCGGAAGGTCGAGCGACACTTGCGGCCCGGCGTTGCGGACGTTGGCGTTATCGCTGCCGCCCGTCGCGCCGAAGACGAGATTGGGGAACTGGGAGAGGATGGCCGCGCGCAACTTCGCATCCTCGGCGCGATAGCCGTATTGCAACGCGACGAGGTCGGGGCGCCGGTCGGCCAGAGTCGGCAGCATCGCCATGACGGCCGCCGCGTTGATCGGTGGCAGGTCCGCCTTGTCTGCGAGCGGCAGGGCCGCGTCGGGGCGGAGGCCGAGCAGGGCGGCGAGCTGATGGCGGCGGGAAAGCTGCTGCCGAGTCGCGTCGTCGAGCGCCGTTTGCGCCGTTTGAAGCGCGGCGAGATCGGGCGCGACCGTCGCAATCGTCGCATCCCCGCGGGCGAGCGCGCGCTTCGAGCGCCCCGTACGCCCGGCAAGCAGGTCCCGGTTGGCGGTCAGTAGACGGAGGAGACGCGCCCCCTGAATGAGGTCGATCGCGAGGAGGCGCGCCTGGCCGATCGTCTGCCATTCCTGCCAGAGGACCTGAGCGTCCACTTGCTGTGCGGAGGCCTCTGCGCTCGCTCTGCGCGCGCCGAGCGTGATGAGCTGGGTGAGGTTTTCGCCGATCCCGCTGTTCCACGCGACGGTGTAGCCGTAGCCGGCGACGAGCGGCAGGATCGCGCCGGTGACCTGCGGATTGGGCGGCAAGCTCGCCTGCAGGAGTTGAGCGTGAGCGACGTCGATTTGCGCGCGCGCCGTCAGCAGATCGGGGTTGTTCTCGATGGTGAGCCGCGCGACGGCGGCCAACGTCAGCGGCGCGCCGAGGGCGACGCCGTCATGGTTGAGCGCGCCGAGGTCCGCCGCCCGCGTCGGCGCCCCGGCCAGCGGAAGGGATTGGTAGGTCGCGCAGCCGGCGACCAGAAGACAGCAGGCGACGGCGAACGCCCTCGGGGCGGAGGATGACGGCTTCATGGCTGCGCGCAGCTATCAAGCGTCGCGGATTGGCCCCCGATGGACGCGATATTGGGGATCGCCAATCTGATCACGAAGCCGCGAGTCCGAGTCGGAAGTGCGGCGACGCCTCGTCCTGCGCACGCCTGGTTTTCCCGACTCGCGGTGCAGCGCTACGAGCGTCGACCGCCAGAAATCAGCGCGAGTTCCCCGCAGATTGGGAATTCCCAATTTGCGCGCAATCGCCTCCCAAAGGATTGAGTGCGATGACCGCGTCGGCGATCCGGACCACGATCCCGCCGGCCGTGACGGCTTGCTTCCTCGCCGCGCCGCCGCAATTGCGGCCAGATGCGGCGTCATCGACGGCCTCGCCGCGCGAGAGGTATTCGCATCTGCGACTCGCCAATTGGAAGGAGAGAGAGGTTGGGGTGAAGGTGCTGGTGATCGAAGACGACAAGAGGACGTCCTCTTACATTGAGCGGGGCCTCGTCGAGCATGGCCATGTCGTCGACACCGCCGAGAACGGACGCGACGGCCTCTTCTTCGCTGGCGGCGGCGACTATGACGTCATGGTCGTCGACCGCATGCTCCCCGGGGTCGACGGGCTCGGGCTCGTCCGCACGCTCCGAGCGTCCGGCGTCAAGACGCCTGTCCTGTTTCTGACCGCGCTAGGGGGCGTCGGCGATCGCGTCCAAGGGCTCGAAGCCGGGGGCGACGACTATCTCGTCAAGCCATTCGCCTTCGCCGAATTGCTCGCCCGTCTCAATGCGCTGGCCCGCCGGCCGCCGCTCCAGGATACGCAGACCGCGCTACGGGTCGCAGACCTTGAAATGGACCTACTCAGACGAACGGTCACGCGCGCGGACCGCCGCGTCGATCTGCAACCGCGCGAGTTCAGCCTATTGGAGTTCCTCCTGCGACATGTCGATCGGGTCGTAACCCGAACCATGCTGCTGGAAGGCGTTTGGGATTTCCATTTCGATCCGAAGACGAACATCGTCGAGACGCACATGAGCCGGCTTCGAACCAAACTCAACGAAGGCGGCCTCCCAAACCTCATCGTGACGATCCGGGGCTCCGGCTACATGGTGCGAGCGGGGGGCTGACGTGCGGCTCCCTCGCGTCCTCCGCACCACGAGCTTTCGCTTCGCGGCCGTTTACGTGTTGCTGTTCGTCGCGTCGGCATTCGTGTTGGGGACGGTCGTCTTTATCGTGGCCCGACAGGCGATGTTGCGGCAAATGACGGTGCGAATCGACGCGGAGGTCGCGCTTCTGAAGACGGAATATCGACAAAAAGGGTTGGCCGGTCTCATAGCAATCGTGGAGAGCCGAGAACGCGGGGTCGCCGCCCTGGACTACCTCGTCCAAGCCTCTGACAGCCATCGGCTTGCTGGAGCCATTCCTTCAATCGGCCAGCGCACAGGCTGGTTCGACATCACAATCAGCGAGTCGCGCGGGGGGAAGGCGTGGCTCGAAAAGCTTCACGCGAAGGCTCTGCAGTTCGACGACGGCCTCGTGCTCGCAGTCGGCGACGACATCGATCGTGTCGCCGATGTCGAGGAAGCCATTATGCGCGCATTCGCCGTCGCCATCAGCGCCACGGTGTTCGTTGGCGCGCTTGGCGGGGTGCTGCTCAGCAGGGCTTTTCTCAAACGGGTGGACGCAATCACCCGCACCGCCGAGGCGATTATCGACGGCAATCTCTCGCGCCGCATCCCGGTCGGGGGAACGGAGGATGATTTCGACCATCTTGCGGCGACGCTCAACCGCATGCTCGACCGTATCGCGGGCCTCATGGAGAGCTTGGAGCAAATCTCGTCGGATATCGCACACGATTTGCGGACGCCGCTTTCGCGGCTCCTGCAGCGTCTGGACGAAGCGCGCGCGAGCGCCCTCTCAATCGTGGAGTATGAAGAAGCCGTCGAGGCGGCCGCCGTCGAGGCGAACGATATGCTAGGGACCTTCGCCGCCTTGCTCCGGATCGCCCAAGTGGAAGGAGGAGAACGGCGAGCAAGCTTTCGCGACGTGGATTTCACCAAAGTCGCCGAAGCGGTGATCGACGCCTTTCTTCCGGTGGTGGAAGACGAGCGCCATGCGCTGGAGACGCAGATCGAGCCCAACGCGGTCGTGCGCGGAGACAAGGAGCTTCTGTCTCAATTGCTGGTGAATCTCATCGAGAACGCGTTGCGGCACACCCCGCCTGGGACCAAGATCGTCCTTTCCTTGCGGCGACACCCAAAAGGAGACGTCGAACTCGCAGTGAGAGACAATGGGCCCGGCGTCCCCGAGCAGGAGCGCTGCCGAATCGTCGAGCGATTCTACCGCTGCGAGAGAAGCCGCACCACGGAGGGCAATGGCCTCGGCCTCAGCCTGGTCGCCGCCGTCGCCGACTTGCACGGCGCAAAGCTGCGCCTGAAAGACGCTGGACCCGGCCTGCTTGCGACGATCGTCTTTCGACCTATCGCGTGAGATGCGGCACCCCGATCGCAGATGTCGTGGTTTTCACGATCGTAGTCCAATTTTCACGATTCTGTTAAGCGGCGCGCGCCCCGGCGCGTAAGGCAACGTCGACATCCAATCGGATCAGCTGACAGGACCCATCTGGGATTGGACCTGGCGGGTTGAAGCCTGCCTCCGACGCGAGGCCTTCGGAATGCGAGTGACAAGGATGAGCAAGCGCCGGTTTGGGAGAGTATGCATGCCTCTGACGGTCCATCGCGGTGTTCAAGTCACTGTGCCCGCGCTGCTACACCGGACCCGAAATGCCGTCCCGGCCTCTGCGGCAAGACCAGAACAAGCGCAACCATTGCTGCAAGGATTACCCCGGACGCCAACGGACGACTTAGCGCCAAGCCGCCATGGCTCGTCGGCTTGTCCAGAAAATCTCCAACCGTCGCACCGAGCGGTCGCGTCAATATGAAAGCCGCCCAGAATAGGAACACGAGCGAGATTGTACTCCAGTAGTACAAAGCCGCTAGGAGGACGAGCCCCGCGCAGAACACCAGGGCCCCTCCCTCGTATCCCAATCCGTTGCTGTCCGCCATCCAATCTCCGAGCGCCGTCCCGAGGGTCTGTGAATATGCTTTGACTGGCAGGTTGGCGGGAGATCGGTCGGCGTGATTTCGCTGCCGCACGAGCGAACCGCGAACCCGCAAAAGCGCCGGCCCGTTGCGCGCCCCTCGATTCAGGACCCAGGCGGGAACATCAGCGCGGCGACGGAGAGCTAAGAGCGACTTCTGCGAGCCTGGTGAGCTTCTGCCCCGCCGAGCACGGCAAACACTGCGAGGCCGACGGCTCCGAGGTAATCGTCTCCCGCAGCACCAAGTCATTGCAGCGAATGCCTGAGCAAGCTGTGACGGCAGCCGCTTTGCTGCCGTCACAAAAAAAGGGCGGACGAGGTTCCGTTCGCCGAAGACTCCCACATTTCCCGAAGTCACGGCGGTTACCTATTCCGCCGCTGTTTGCGGCGCTGGACGCAAACGATCCTCGGCCACCCGTTTGCTCGACAGGATGTCCCGCAGGCGGTCGAACCACAGATACACGACTGGGGTCGTGAACAACGTCAGCATCTGCGAGACGATCAGGCCGCCGACGATCGCGATGCCCATTGGCTGGCGCAGCTCGGCGCCGGCGCCGTGGCCCAGGGCCAGCGGGAGCGCCCCAAGCAGCGCGGCGAACGTCGTCATCATGATCGGGCGGAAGCGCAGCAGGCAGGCCTGACGGATCGCCTCGTGCGGCGAAAGGCCCTGGTCCCGTTCGGCGACGAGCGCGAAGTCGATCATCATGATCGCGTTCTTCTTCACAATGCCGATCAGCAGCAGGATGCCGACCATGCCCATGATCGAAAGATCCTGGCCACACAGGAGCAACGCCAGCAGCGCGCCGACGCCGGCGGACGGAAGCGTGGATATGATCGTCAGCGGATGGATCGCGCTTTCGTACAGCACTCCGAGCACGATGTAGATCGTCAGCACCGCCGCGAGGATCAGCCACGGCTCCGAACGCAGCGAATCCTGAAAGGCCTGCGCCGCGCCCTGAAAGGTCCCGACGACGCTCGCGGGCATGCGAGCGTCGGTTTCGACGGCGTGGATCGCCGTGATCGCATCACCCAGCGCCACCCCGGGCGCGAGGTTGAAGGAGAGGGTCACAGCCGGAAACAGGCCCTGATGGTTGATCGTGATCGGCGAAACGCCCTGCCTGACCTTCACCAGAAGGCTGAGCGGGACAAGCTGTCCGGACGTCGCAGAGCGAACGTAGAGATGACGAAGGCCGTCCGTGCTGAGCTGGTAGCGCGGATCGACCTCTTCGACCACATGGTATTGGTTCAGCGGCGAGAACAGAGTGGCCACCTGGCGCTGGCCGAAAGCGTCGTAAAGCGTGTCGTCGATCGCCTGCACGTTGACGCCCAGCCGGCTGGCGGTGGAGCGGTCGATATCGAGCGTCACGCTCGTGGCCGAAGCCTGCCGATCGGACGTCACGTCCCGAAGTTGCGGCATGGTCTTCAATTTCGCGTCGAGCAGGGATGACCATTTATACAGTTCGCCCACGTCGCCGTCTTGCAGCGTATATTGGTACTGCGCCGCAGAGAACCGACCGCCGACCTGGATGTCCTGCTTCACCTGCATGCCCTGGATGATGCCCTCCACCGCAGCCATCTTGCCTCGCAATCGCGCGAGCACTTGGTCGGCCGGCGTGTCGCGTTGATCGAGAGGCTTCAGGTTCAGCAGGATGCGGCCTTCGCTGATGGTCGGATTCGGGCCGATCCACCAATCGACGGTGTTGACCGCCGGATCCTTCATCGCGATTTCGGCCAATGCATTGATACGGCCGGACATGGCGTCGAAGGAGATGTCCGGCGCGGCTCGAGCGACGCCCATGACAATGCTGGTGTCGACTTGCGGGAAGAATCCCTTCGGCACGATGACGAACAGCCATCCGGTGAGCCCGATCGTGGCGACCAGCGTCAGAAGCGTCATCTTCTGCCAACGCAGCGCCACATCCAGCAGCCGTCCGTAGCCGCGCGTGACGCTTTCAAACAAGCGTTCCGACCATTGATAAAGGCGTCCGGGCTTGTGGTGCTCGTCATGGCGGATGAGCCAGCCGCACAACATCGGCGTCACGGTCAGCGACACGACGCCTGACACGATCAGCGCCACGCTGATGGTGATCGCGAACTCGCGGAACAGACGCCCCACGAGTCCGCCCATCAGCAGGATCGGGATGAAGACCGCGATCAGCGACAGCGTCATCGACACGATGGTGAAACCAACCTCGCGCGCGCCCTCGAGCGCGGCGTCGAGCGGACGTCGGCCCTCCTCCAAATGTCGCATGACGTTCTCGATGACGACGATGGCGTCGTCGACCACGAAGCCGATGGCGATCGTCAGTCCCATCAGGGACAGGTTGTCCAAGCTGTAGCCGAGCGCATACATCGCGGCGAACGTCGCAATGAGCGAGAGCGGGATTGTCAGACTGGGAATCAGCGTCGCCCAGAAATTTCTGAGGAAGACGAAGATGACCATCACGACGAGCGCGATCGTGATGAGCATCGCCAGCTGGACGTCGCCCACGGATGCGTGGATGGTCTGCGTGCGATCGCCCACCAAGTGAAGCTCAGCCGCAGGCGGCAGCGAGGCGGTAAGCGACGGCAGCTTGTCCTTGATCGCCTGAATGGTCGCGACCACGTTGGAGCCGGGTTGCTGGGCCACATCGACGATGATGGCGCGCCTCCCCTGGAACCAGGCGGCCTCGCGGATATCCTCGGGCGCATCGGAAACTACGCCGACGTCCTGCAGCCGGATCGGCGCGTTGTTGCGGTAGGCGATGACGAGGTTTCGGTAGGCGGCGGCGTCGAGAAGTTGATCGGACGCGTTCAGCACCACGGCCTGATGCGCGCCGTTGAGGGTGCCCTTGGGAGAATCGACGGTGGAAGCCCCGATGACGGTTCGGACGTCCTCGAGCGTCAACCCCATTTCGGCCAGCCTGTCAGGGTCGATCCGAACCCTCACCGCCGGCCGCAACTGGCCGTGGTAGTCGACAATGCCAACGCCGGGAACCTGGGAGATCGGCTGCGCAATGAAATCCTCGGCGTAGCGATCGAGCTCGGTCAACGGCATGGTGGGGGACGTCAGCGCCAGCGAGATGATCGACGCGTTGGCCGGATTGACCTTGTTGTAGGTCGGCGGGTTCGGCATGTCTTTCGGCAGCACGCCGGAAGCGGCGTTGATCTGCGTCTGAACGTCCTGGGCGGCGCCGTCGATGTTCCGGTTGAGATCGAACTGAAGCACGATCTGCGTCACGCCGAGGGAGCTCGACGAGGTCATCTGCGTCACGCCGGGGATGCTGGAGAGCGACCGCTCCAAGGGTGTGGCGACCGAGCTCGCCATGGTCTCGGCGCTGGCGCCCGGCAGATTGGCAGTCACCTGGATCGTCGGGAAGTCCACTTGCGGCAGAGCCGAAACCGGCAGGCTGCGATAGGCGACGAGGCCGACCAGCACCACGCCGATCGCCAAGAGGCAGGTGCCGACCCGGCGATAGATGAACGGGCGTGAGATGCTCATGAACCTTGTCCGTCCGTTTGCGAAGGGTTCGCGACGACGGTCACATGGCTGCCGGGCGCCAGACGGGACTGCCCGTCGAGGACCACCTTCTGTCCAGCCGCAAGTCCCGTGCGAACCTCGGTGAAACCTTCGACAGTCGGTCCGGTCGTCACGTTCTGCGCCGCGACGGTCCCGTCCAGTTTCAGCGCGTAAACGTAGAGGCCGTTCTCGCCCGTCAGGACGGCCTGCGCGGGGACGACCGTCGCGCCGTGGTCGGTGCGCACCAGCACTTTGGCGGCGACGAGCTCGCCCGGCCACAAGGTTCGATTCGCATTGTCGAACTCGGCCTTGAGCTGGATCTGGCCCGTCGCCTGGTCGACCGAGCTGTTGATGAAGACAAGGCGGCCGTCGGCAATGTGCTTGGAGCCGTCGCGCGCGTCCACCGCGACCGGCAGTTCGCCGGCGCGCTGCGCATCCGCCACCGAGGTGAGCTCGTCCTGCGGAATCGAGAACAGCACCGAGATCGGCGCCATCTGCGTCACGGTGACGAGACCGGCGGCGTCACTCACATGGACGATGGCGCCCGGATAGGCCTGCCGCAAGCCGACGCGACCCGCGATCGGCGAGACGATGCGCGTAAAGTCCAGGTTCAGGCGGGCCGCGTCGATCGTCGCCTGGTCGGCCGCGGCGGTCGCCAGCAATGCGGCCTCCTGCGCCTTCATGGCGTCGAGATTTTGCGAGGTGCCCGCGCCGGCGGTGGCGAGCTTGTCCGCCCGCACCACCTCCTGGCGGGCGTTCGCGAGTTGGGCGAGATCTTTCTGGCGGTTCGCCTCCGCCTGCGCGAGGATCGCCTGATACGGTCGCGGATCGATCTGCGCGAGCGCCTCTCCGGCGAGAACCTCCTGCCCTTCCTTGAACGCGACGCTCTGGAGTTGCCCATCGACTCGGACCTTGACGTCGACGACGTTGAGCGGCGTCACCGTTCCGATCCCGGACAGCCATATCGGCATGTCGCGCGTGCTCGCGACCCCAGCGACCACCGGCACGGCGGCTGGCGCCGCCGTGGAAGCCGCGGGCGCCGGTTGCGCAATCCACGTCCAGCGCGCCGCCCCCACTCCGCCGCCGAGGGCCAGAATCGCGAGCGCCGCCCTCAACGCCGCCGCGCCAATGGAAGGACGGGCGACGGGTTGTTCGACGACGATCTGCCTGTCGATGGTTTCGCTCACGAACCGCCTCCGATCATACGTGCAAGGGGATTTGGCGCTGCGAAGGACGCGGCCTCAGTCGAGATCGGTCCGCCGCGCGCGTTGAAGCCGCCGCCGAGCGCCCGGAACAATCCGACGACGGCCTGGTAGCGCTGCAATCGCAACTGAAGGAGCGCATCGCGCGTCTGATAAAGGGCCTGCTCGGTGGAGAGGACTGTGAGGTAGTCGGCGCTGCCAAGTCTGTATTGCAGCTCTGCGAGATCGGCGGCCTTGCGAGCTGCGGCTTCGGCCGTCATCTCGATGGCCTCCTGATTTCGCACCTGCGCGAGCGTGCTCAGCGCGTCTTCGACGTCCTGAAAGGCTGCAATCACCGTTTGTCGATAGGTCGCCACCAACTCGACCTGCCGCGCGCGACTGACGCGCAATTGGCCTTCCAACTGACCACCTTCGAAGAGCGGCTGTAGCAGGCCCGCCCCGAGGTCGGTCGCCGCAACCGGCGGGAAGGCATGCGACAGGGTTCGCGCCCCGACTCCCGCGGCGCCAGTGAGCGAAATCGTCGGGAAGAAGGCGGCGCGGGCGACGCCGATGTCGAAGTTGGCGGAGATCAGCCGCGCCTCGGCGGCGCGAATATCGGGGCGCCGAGCCAAGAGAGCGGAGGGAAGACCGGCCGCGACATTGGGATTGGTGAGGGAGCCGAGCCCCTCGCCCGCGACCGCAAACCCCTCCGGGGCCATTCCGGTCAGGACAGCGAGGGCGTGGATCGCAATATCCGCTTGCTGCTGAAGCGCCGGAATGGCGGCGTCGAACGTGGCAACGGCCGTGCGCTGCTGCTCGACCTGCAATTCTGTAGCCGTGCCGGCGCTGCGCCGCACCTGAATCAAGCCCAGCACATGCCGGGCGTCGCCTGCGATCTGCTGGGCGAGACGGATCCGTTCGCGCAGCGAGAGGACCTGGAAGTAGGCATCCGCGACCGAAGCCGAGAGGGTCATGGCGACCGTGTCGGCGTCGAACGCCGAGGCGTCGGCCAATGCCGCGCCCGATGCGGCGGCCGCTCGGTTTTTTCCCCAAAAGTCGAGTTCGTACGTCGCCAGCCCCACGATCTGGTGGGTCTCACTGTTTTGGGCTCCGCGACTCTGGTCCTGCGTGCCGACAAGATTGATCGACGGCCATAGCGGAGCCCCTACGACTTCCGCGGTCCCCTCGGCCTGCACGACCCGCGCGGCGGCGGCTTGCAGCGTGAAACTGCCGGAGAGGCTTTGGTCCATTAGGCGGTCGAGTTCGTGGCTGCTGAAGCTGCGCCACCATCCGACACGGACCTCCGCCCCGCGGCTATCGCTCTTGGAGGGCGTCGTCCAGGCGGTCGCGGCGTCGATTGGCGGCCGCTGATAGGCGGGGACAAGCGAACAGGCACAGAGGCTGAAAGCCACAGGCAGGACGAGTATGGCGAAGCGGGAGCGCCGCCAGATGGGACCGATTTGCTGCACATGCGAAACGTGCCCCACCCCGAATGGGAGCCGCTTCGCCGGAACATGAAATCGATTTTAGGATGACCTCCGGCTCATCGCCGCTCGGCGCCGCGCGCCGTGATCATGTATCCGGAGCCGCGCACCATCAGGATCAGCTTCTGAGTGTGCCCCCCGTCGATTTTCTGGCGCAAACGGTAGACGTGCCTGTCGATGATGTTGCCGCGCGGCTCGAAATCGTAGTCCCAGGCGGCTTCCAGCAGCATCGACCGGGTCACGATATGGTCGGCGTTGCGCATGAGCAGTTCAAGCAGCAGGCCTTCGCGATGCTGCAGAGCGACAGGCCGTCCGGCGCGCGTCGCCTGTCTGCCAGCGGGATCGAAGCGCAGATCGGCGACCTCAAGGACGGCGTGACGCCGGCCCCGATCGACCCGCCGCGCCAAGGCTTCCAAACGCGCGAGCAACTCGACGAAGGCGTAGGGTTTTACGAGGTAGTCGTCGCAACCGGCCTGCATCCCTTCCACGCGGTCGAGCATGCCGGCGATCGCGCTGAGCATGAGAACAGGCGTCGCTTGACCCCTGGCGCGAAGGCTCTTCACAAGGGCGATCCCGTCCATCGCAGGCAACCGGCGGTCCACGATCAGGACGTCGTAGATGCCTTCCAACGCCAGGGCGAGGCCGGTCTCCCCATCCGCCGCGCGATCGACGATGTGTCCGCTTTCCGCCAGCCCGCGCATCAGATAGGACGCCCCGCGCTCGTCATCTTCAACGATTAAGAGCCGCATCGGTCGGGTCCCGGCATTACGAATATGAACTGGATTTCATGTTGGCGCGAAGCCGCGGTTTCGAAGCACACGGCACATTGGCGCCCGAACCCGGCGGTCCCGCGGCATTTCCATCGCGCCGGAGACTGGAATTTGGGCCGCGTTTGGTTGTCTCCAGCGGTGGCAAGGGATGAAAGGCGAAATGGCAAGGATCCTTGTTATCGAGGATGATCTGGGAACCGCAACCGAGATCGCGGCGGCCCTGACGGACCACGGGCACGAAGTGGCGTCCGCCGGCGTCGGTCGGGAGGGGTTGTTGCGGGCCGCTACCGAAGAGTTCGATGCGGTGGTGCTCGATCGCATGCTGCCCGGCGGCATGGACGGGCTGGCCGTGTTGGCGACGCTCCGGGCGACCGGAAACGAAGTGCCTGTTCTGGTGTTGAGCGCCCTTTCCGCCGTCGACGAGCGGGTGCGCGGGCTCAAGGCGGGCGGCGACGACTACCTGACGAAGCCGTTCGAGTTCCTCGAACTGACCGCCCGCCTCGATGTGCTGATGCGACGACGCGCCAGTCCGCAGCGCGAAACGACGCTGCGCGTGGCCGATCTCGAAATCGATCTGCCGACCCATACCGTGACCCGCGCCGGCCAAACCATCGAATTGCTGCCCCGGGAATACCGCCTGCTGGAATATCTGATGCGCCACGCCGGGCAAGTCGTCACCCGCACCATGATGTTCGAGGAAGTCTGGCACTACCGTTATGACGAACCGACGAACGTGATCGACGTCCACGTCAGCAAGCTTCGCCGCAAGATCGAGATTCCCGGCGCGCCGCCCCTCATCCAGACGGTGCGCGGCGCTGGATATGTCCTCCATGCGCCTCATTGACCTGCCACGGACGGGTAGCTTTCGGGTGGCGCTGCTGTTCCTGGCGCTGTTCGGAACGGCGTCAGCGGTTCTATTCGGCTTCCTTTTTCTACAGACTCACCAGTTCATCATCGCCAATGTCGATGGCTGGCTTGCCCGAGAGGCGCCAGAGTCGTTCCACTCGTCGCTGCCGGATATCGAGCGTCAGTTTGAGGCGCGCTCCGCGACCAATCGAAGTTCGGAGCACGCATTCTCCCTCTATGGGACGGAAGGTCGGCTCCTCGCGGGCGATCCTTTGCAAATGCCCGTCCCTATCGCGGTTTTCGATCGACCCTTCGACTTCAAGGTTCGGACGAACGACAACCACAAGCGCTATCGCGGCATGGCGCACCAACTGCCGGGCGGCGAGATCGTTCTGATCGCGCAGGACATGCATGAAGCGCGCGAGTTCGATGAGTCTTTCATTGGAACTGTGGTGTGGGGAGGCGTTCTGACGGCAGCTCTCGGACTGTTGGGCGCCACGCTGGTCGGCGCGGGCACAGTGCGCCGCCTCGACGGCGTGGCCATGGCCAT
The DNA here is from genome assembly GCA_036488815.1 of Roseiarcus sp. GTDB lineage: Bacteria > Pseudomonadota > Alphaproteobacteria > Rhizobiales > Beijerinckiaceae > Roseiarcus. Next base: position 1,884 of record DASXGX010000156.1, on the reverse strand, counting down.
CCAGCGGATCGTGAGTGGGGATCTGTCGCGCCGCCTCCCCTCGAACGGAACCTCGGGCGATTTCGACCGCCTGGCGCACGTCGTGAACGGGATGCTCGACGACATTGAGCGCTTGATGCATGACGTGAAGGGCGTGGCGGACGGCATCGCCCACGATCTTCGCACTCCGCTGACCCGAATTCTCGCCGGACTGGAACGGGCGCAGCGACGGGCGGTTTCTCCGTCGGACTACGCCACGGCGATCGAGGGCGCCATCTTCGAGGTGCGCGGCGTGCTGAAGACGTTTTCCGCCCTGTTGCGCATCGCCGAGCTGGAAGACGGCGCCAGACGGGCAGGCTTCTCTGACGTCGATCTCCGACAGGTGGCGAACGATGTCGCCGAATTCTATGAGCCGGTAGCGGAAGAAAAAGAGATCGAGCTGCGTCTGGCTTGCTCCGGCGCTGGCCCCTACACGCTGAACGGAGACGCCAGCCTGCTGTTCGACGCGATCGCCAACCTGGTCGACAACGCGATCAAGTTCACCCCTGCGGGTGGAAGCGTCACGGTCGAAGTCGCGCGCGCGGGCGATTCCATCGGCGTCGGCGTCAAGGACACAGGATGTGGAATTGCCGCCCCTGAGCGTGAGGCGGTGCTGCGGCGGTTCTATCGCTCGGAACAGAGCCGGCACGAGCCAGGAACGGGTCTTGGTCTCACCCTGGTCTCCGCCGTGGCTAGGTTGCATGACCTGACCTTAACGATCGACGACGCCTCTCCGGGGTGTTCCGTCACGCTGCGGCAGGCGCAGTTTTGCATCGACCTGAACGTGCGGTTTTGGGGAAGCGGTTTCAAGGGCAAGGAACTGACTTGAGATTCGCGCGAAGCTTGCGCGAACCTTGGCCACTTAATCTGTTGCACTACCAATCCCGGCGCCGATCTTCCCAATGCGCCGTGTCAACAAGCGTCCGAACGGCCGTAGGCTCGCCGCCCCCATGAAGTGCTTTATGTTAACCAAGCAGCACAACCACGGTGGGAAGCCCACGCTTTCTGTGTCCCCTTCGTTGGGACGCCGATTCGGGCGGCCGAGGGCACATGAGCATTCCACAGCGTTTCACAATCGAACCCGACAGCGACCTGGCGGCGCGCCTGACCGCGGGCGCCACCGAACGCGGATTGTCACATGAGATCGTCATCGCCGATTGCGTGGCTCAGCATCTCGAAATCGCGCTGCGGCATCGCGTGCTCGTCGAGCGCATGGAAGCGGTCGACGCGAACCTCGCCACCCTGGCGCAATTCGTAGGAGAAGCGACGCAAGGCGGCGGCGCCGCCGATCTTGAGTGGATTTGCCGATACGGCCGCAAGCCGAAGTGACGGCGTCGCTGCACAAGCTCGGCGCGGGCCGCGAAGCGGGCCTGTATTACACGAACGACTCGGCGCGCGAGGCCAAACCGAGCCGGCGCGACGAATACTACGCGCGCGGCGGCGACGGCGTTTGGTGGACGTCGGGCGAGACCATCGTCCGGCACGGCGCCGCGGTCGATCCGAATTCCTTTCGCGATCTGTGCGCCGGGGTCGATCCGCGCAGCGGCAAGCCGCTGGTTCGCGGCGCCGGCCAGGGCCATTGGGCCGGTTTGGACATGACCCTGACCCCCGGCAAGTCAGTCTCCGTGCTTTGGATGTCGGGCACGCCGGAGGAGCGGCAGATCATCGAGGCCGCGCATGCGCAAGCGGTCGATCGAGCGCTGACGTTCATGCTCGACGAAGGCTTGATCGTCGTCCGGCAGGGGGCGGCCGGCGTCGACAAAGCGACGCCAAGCGACCTGATCGCTGCGCGATTCACGCACTACACGACGCGCGAGGGTGATCCGAACATCCACACGCACTGCGTCATCATGAACGTCGCCGGCG
>DASXGX010000133.1:0-43472 GCA_036488815.1 Roseiarcus sp. | reverse complement strand
CAATCAACGCATGGCCGCTTCGATGCGAGAAACCCATGGCGTCTGCGACGAGGCAGGCGACGTGGCGAGCGCCAGTCTGATCGAAACTTGGATCGACGAGACCGAGCGGCGCGTGTGGTTCCTTTTCGAAGCGTCCCGGCGTGGCGACGAACCGGGGCGGTGAGCGAGGATCTTCCCGCTTAAGGCAATCAGGATGATGTGGGGCGGTTGAGCCGTGGGCAGCGCGCGGGCTTCGGACCGCGCGCCGAAATTCAAGCCTCGCCAAAGGGAGTGAGACGGGTGAAATCGACATTTTTGGGGGCGGTCGCCGCGAGCTTGCTGTTCGCGACGGCGGCGCATGCCGACGACAAGGTCGTCAAGATCGGCGTCCTGACCGACATGGCCAGCCTCTACGCCGACCTCGGCGGCCCCGGCTCGGTGCTGGCGGCGCAAATGGCGGTCGAGGACAGCGGCCTGACCAAGAAAGGCTGGAAGATCGACGTTATCACCGGCGACCATCAGAACAAGCCCGACGTCGCGGTCAGCCTCGCCCGCAAGTGGTTCGACGAAGATAAGGTCGACACGATCGTCGACGTGCCGAACTCGGGCGTCGCCCTCGCCATCGCGCAGGTCGTCAAGGAGAAGAACGGCGTCTTCATGGATTCCGGCGCCGCCACGTCAGACCTTACCGGCAAGGCCTGCACGCCCAACACGATCCACTGGACCTACGACACCTACGCGCTCGCCAATGGCACCGGCAAGGCTGTGGTGAAATCCGGCGGCGACAGTTGGTTCTTCGTCACCGCCGATTACGCCTTCGGACACGCCCTGCAACGCGACACCGCGGCGGTCGTCGAGGCGAACGGCGGCAAGGTGGTCGGCAGCGTCAACGTGCCGCTCAACACGCCCGACTTCTCCTCCTTCCTGCTGCAGGCGCAATCCTCCGGCGCCAAGGTCATCGGACTCGCGAACGCCGGCGGCGACACAACGAACTCGATCAAGCAGGCGCACGAATTCGGCATTGCGTCCGGCGGGCAGAAGCTGGCGGCTCTATTGCTCTTCATCAGCGACGTCAATGCGTTAGGCCTCGACGTTGCGCAGGGACTCGAATTCACCGAGACCTTCTACTGGGACATGAACGACCAGACCCGCGCGTTCTCCGCACGCTTCTCGCAACGCATGAAGAACCACGCCGAACCGACGATGGTGCACGCCGGCGTCTATGCGTCGGTGCTCGACTACCTCAAGACGCTTGAGGCGATGGGCGGCAATCCGCATGACGGCGCCAAGGTGGTGGCGAAGATGAAGGAAACGCCGACGGACGATCCGCTGTTCGGCAAGGGCACGATCCGCGAGGACGGACGCGTGATCCATCCCGCTTATCTGTTCCAGGTGAAATCGCCGGCCGAGTCGAAGTATCCCTGGGACTACTACAAGCTCGTCGCGACGATTCCCGCCGACGAGGCATTCCGCCCGCTGTCGCAGAGCGAATGCCCGCTGGTGAAGAAGTAAACGAGCGAAGATCGCCGTCCGTCGCTCAGGCGCGGACGGCCGCCTGCGCTGTCATCGCAAGACTCAATACGTCGCGCGGCCGCCTGAGATGTCGAACACGGCGCCGGTGGTGAACGAGCATTCCGGGCTCGCCAGCCAGCAGACGAGCGCCGCGACCTCGTCGACCGTGCCGAAGCGCTCCATCGGAATCTTCGAGCGCATATAGGCGAGATGCGCGTCGGAGACCTGCTCGAGCATCGGGGTTTCGATGGTCGCCGGGGTAATGGCGTTGACGATCACGCCCTCTTTGGCGAGTTCCTTGCCGAGCGACTTCGTGAGGCCGATCACCGCCGCTTTCGAGGCGCTATAGGCCGAGGCGGTCGGATTTCCTTCCTTGCCGGCGATCGAGGCGATGTTGACGATGCGTCCGTAGCCGCGGGCGCGCATCGAGCGCGCGACGAAGCGATTGCAGTAGAAAAGCCCGTTGACGTTGATGTCGAACACGCGCCGCCATTCCTCGACGGGATAGTCGACAACCATCGCGTTCAAGCCAGCGACGCCGGCGCTGCAGACGAGCGCGTCGATCCGGCCGAGCACCGTCTCGGCCTCCGCCGCCGCGCGCTCGACCGCATTCGGATCGGTGAGATCGAGCCGCGCGGCATGGGCCCGCTCGCCGAGTTCGTTCCGCGCCGCCTCCAGCTTGCCGGCGTCGACGTCCCACAGCATCACCTTGCCGCCCTCGGCGATGATCCTCTGGGCGACCGCGAGGCCAATCCCCGACGCGCCCCCGGTCACGATCGCGCCCGCATCCTCGAAACGTTGCATCCCTGGCATTCCCATCCTCCGTGTGACTCGCGCGGCCCTCGCAGCGGGACGCGTCGCCGCCGCTCCACTCTTCGCGACTCGGACGACCAGACAAACCCAGCGGCACGCCCGAGTCCATCGCGCGGACAATCATAGTCGATATTTTTGCGATCTAGGGCTGCGTCGGCGGCCGCGGAGTTGCACCATGTCGCGAAGGCCGCGACGTGGGTCGGGGCGGACGATCACGCGAAGTTTGGTCCAAGCGATCAACTCGACGCCGGCGCCTTCGTGGAAAACTTCACTAGGAGCGTTGCAGATCTGGAAATATTCGATACCTTCAACGATGTCAGAATCGCAGTCGGAGCCCGGAATGACTGGAACAATTCTGAAGGCCGGCGCTTTGGTCATCGCGATTTCCGCCGCGTTGGCTGGCTGCTCCGAGCCGACCGTGTCCGGTCCCGCCACGGTGGGCCGATGCCCGACCGGGTATCACACGGAAGGCCATCCAAACGATCCCAATCCAAGGCATGCATACGGATGCAAGTCCGATGGCTCGGGATTCTTTATTGGTCCGGGCGGATAGGCCGCGATAGGTTCGAAGCCGCAGGCCATCACCCGATTTCCAGCGCGAACGGGATTCCCTCGAAACATTCCTGGCCGCGTCCGATGCTCTCGATCGCGCGGCTCATGCGCCCTTCCCGGCCGAGCGCGGCATCCGCCAGCGCGATAAGGCGCCCGTTCGGGGTCGCAGTCGGCGAGGCGGCCCGCAATGCGAGGGCGATCTCGGCCTCGTCGCGATGCGGCGCGAGCGCGCAGGCGGAAATATAGGCCGCCGCCGTCGAACGGCTGACGCCCGCAAAGCAATGAATGAGCAGCGGCGCCTCGCGATCCCACGTCGCGACGAACTCGAGCAGCTCGCGAATGTGCGAATGGATGGGCAGCACATGCCCCGGCGTCTCTTCGATGATGTCGGCGACGCCGATGTAGAGATGGCGCTCGACCGCGATGGCCGCCGGCCTGACGACCACCGTGTCGGGATTGAGCAGCGTGACAAGCGTGCGGGCGCCGGTGCGCTCGACGGTTTCGCCGATCAGCGCGAGGGGGCAGACGTGGATGCGCGGCATAGGTGGATCTCCGAGCGATGGTGCTTCTTTCATTGCGCGCGCTTTTGGCGAAAAACTGGCGCGCTAGGACGCCGGCGCGTGCGCCCCGTCGAGTTCTGAAAAGCGTTCGAGGAACTGCTCCTGCGCCTCCGCGGGGCGAAGCGGCTGCAAATAGGCCTCGAAGGCCCGCAGCGCAAATTTGGGTGCGCCGAAGAACTTTCGCGCCTCGGTGACGGTGAAACCGGCGAGCGCCGTCGCCTCGAGGTAGGCGGCCACACGATCCGCCGCCTTCACCGCTTGGGCGTGGTCCGGCGTCATCTGCGGCGGTAAGCCGAAGCGCAGGAAGATGGCCTGCAGGAGGCGCGCCTCGACCTGCTTGTAGTCGCCGCCGATCGCCGCCTTGAAGGGAGAGATCATGTCGCCGATCACATATTCCGGCGCATCGTGCAGCAGCGCGGCGAGCCGCTCGGCTCGCGAGGCTTCCGGCGCCGCCGCCACGAAGGCCGCCTCGACCAGCAGCGAATGCTGCGCGACGGAAAAGATCTCCGGCCCGCGGGTCTGTCCGTTCCAGCGCGCCACGCGCGCCAGACCATGCGCGATGTCGGCGATTTCGACATCGATCGGCGATGGATCGATCAAATCCAGCCGGCGCCCCGACAGCATCCGCTGCCAGGCCCGCGGCGAAGCGGTCGATTTCATCCCCTAACGCCCTCGGCGAGCGCGCGGCACGCGTCATGGCGATGGCAGGCGACGAGGTGGTCGTTGACCATGCCGGTCGCCTGCATGAAGGCGTAGATGATGGTCGGGCCGACGAAGTTGCCGCCGCGCTGGCGCAGGTCCTTGGAGATCAAGCGGGAGACCTCGCTCTCGGCAGGGATCTCACTCAGCGAGCGGCGCGCGTTCTGGATCGGCGCGCCGTCGACGAAGCTCCAGAGGTGGCGCGCGAGGCCGCCGCGCTCGGCGAGATCGAGGGTGACGCGCGCCAGCGCGATCGTCGCCTCGATCTTGGCGCGGTTGCGCACGATGCCCGCGTCGCCCATCAGCGCCTCGATCTTGGCCGGGCCGTAGCGGACGATTCGCTCGGGCGCAAAGCCGTCGAATGCGGCGCGAAAGGCGGGGCGCTTCCTCAAAATGGTGATCCAGGACAGGCCAGCCTGGAACGCGTCGAGAGCCAGCTTCTCGAACATCGCGCGATCGTCCCACTCGGGCACGCCCCACTCCTCGTCGTGATAGGCGACGTACAGCGGATCGACCCCGGCCCAGGGACAGCGGCTGACGCCGTCGGCATGGGCCAGGGCGTCAACGGACCGGACAGGTTTGGGTTTTGCAGCCATGGCGCCCTCTTATAGCGCGCCGTCGGCCGGCGCCGCAGCCCGAATCGCATCGCCGATCGGGGCTTGGATCGCGTGATCGTCATTTGCGGCGCTATTGACCGCCGGGCCGATCGGCACGAGTTCGAGCGCTTCGTCCGGCGCCGGGCGCAACATCGCGGTCGCCTGAGGGACATCGACCGCGTCGGTGTCGAGCCAGGCGGAGAATGTCTCCGGCGGAATGATCGCCGGCATGCGGTCGTGAACGCCCGCCATCAGGCCGTTCGCGAAGGTGGTGATGATGCAGGCGGTGTCGATTTCGCCGCCGTTCGGGTCGCTCCAGGTCTCCATCACGCCGGCGAAGCCCATCGGTCCGCCGTCGACGCGCCGGATCAGATAGGCCTGCCTCGGCCCCTTCCGCCCAGCCGGCGCCTCGCGTCGCCATTCATAGAAGCCGTCGGCGATCACCAGGCAGCGGCGGCGCTTGAACGCCGCGCGGAAGCTCGGCTTTTCCGCAAGAGACTCGGCGCGCGCATTGATGAGGAGCGGAAATTCCTTCGGGTTTTTGACGAAACCGGGCAAAAAGCCCCACCGCACGAGCAGAAAGTGCCGCTCCTGCCCGCCCGTGTGTTCGCGCGCTGTGACGACCGGTATCGGCTGCGTCGGGGCGATGTTGTAGCGCGGCGGGAAGTTCGGCTGCTCGACGTAACCGAACAGCGCCCGCATCGCTTCGGGGGGCAGCGTGATCGCATAACGTCCGCACATGCGGGGGGCCTCTCCAGTCTCGTTCGCGCTTAGCCCAGGAATTTTTAGCAAAATAGGCGCGAAATCCTCAGGCGTTTCCTAATCCCATAGGGGTATTTTCGCTGCAACGCACGCTGGAAGCGCACTCCAAGAGCGAGCCTGATCGTCAAGAGGCAGCATGACAGCAGAACCGTCGAAAGCCCCATTGCCGCCCGGCGGACGCGCCGAACCGGCCGAGCGCCTCCTCGACGCGCTCGAACACTTCCGCAGCATTGCGACAATGCTCGAACTGATCGATCGCTTGCCCGATCTAGCCGAGGATGTCCGCGACTGGCGCCCGCTCGATCCGAATGAACTCTTCGCCGACCCCGCCGCGCCGCCCCTCGATGCGGTTGCTCATCACGCCTTCCAAGCGGTGGTGAACGGCCTCGACATGCTCGGCATCGCCGCGGCGACCTTGTGCGACAATGCTGAAGGCCGGCTCGCCGCGGACGAGATCGCCGCTTGCCGCGATATCGGTGGCGCGATGATGAGCCTGTTCGAGCGGGCCAAAGCGCTGCTTCAGCCGGACGCCGCGCCGGACGCCGCCGCCGAGCGCGCCCAACTCTACCGATCGTTTCTTCAGGCGCCGTTCGGTCCGACCGCTCGGCCCAGCCGGCCGCTCGCCTCCGCCGCGGGCGCCGGCGCCGGCGCCGGCGCCTTGCATCAAGCCTATTCGCCAGCCGGTAACAGTTAAATTAACCCTTTTGAAAGAGTTCCGTCGCGCTTTTTTTCGCGCCGTCTTAGGGTGCGTTCGATGTATCTCGCACCTGAAAACGCCCTCGAAGAACTGAACGCCGCCGACGCCCGCCGCGCCGCGCTGGCCTACGTCAGCGAGGCCTTCGCAGAGGCGGTCCTCGACGGCATCGACGCCGACGCTTTCGCCGACGCCGCGCTGTGCGCCGCCTTCCGCGAACTCGTCGCCAACTATGGCGAAGAGCGCGCCGCCTCGTTGGCCGAGGGCTTCGTAGAGCGGATCCGCCGGGGCGAATTCTCACTGCGCCGCTGGCAATAGCCCTAGTCGACCGCCATTGACCATCGCCGCGCGCCGGCCGAGCATTTCCTGATTCGGCTCATCCTCGCCAAGGCGCCCCATGTCTCTCGACCGCCGCATAACGCCCGCCCGTCCCGATCTCGCCGCGGAATTCCTGCGCGGCCGCGTCGAGGCCGAGCGTTATGTCGCAGGCCGGGAGCGCAGCATCGCCGCCGCAAACGCGCCGCTGCGCCGCGCGCCCTCCGACGAGGCGCCGCTCGAAACCGAGGCGCTGTTTGGCGAGCGCGCCGTCGTTTACGACGAGGCCGGCGCCTGGGCGTGGGCGCAGTTGCCGCGCGACGGCTACGTCGGCTATCTCCCCGCGGCGGCGCTGGCGCCCCCGTTCGAGCCGACCCACCGCGTCGCCGCGCTACGCACGCACGTCTACCCCGGGCCGAGCATCAAGCTCCCCCCGCGCATGGCGCTGTCGCTCGGCGCGTTGCTGCGGGTCGAGGCAAGCGAGGGCGAATTCGCCGTGACGTCCGAGGGCTTGCGGGTCTATGCGCGGCATCTCGCGCCGATGGCCGAGGTCGAAACGGATTTCGTCGCAGTCGCGGAACGTTTTCTCGAAACGCCCTATCTCTGGGGTGGGCGCACGTCGGAGGGGATCGACTGCTCCGGCCTCGTGCAGGCCGCCCTCCGCGCGGCGGGGATCGAGGCGCCGCGCGACAGCGACATGATGGAGACGACGCTCGGCGCCCCGATCCCGGTCGATGACGACCTGACGGGTCTGCGCCGCGGCGATATCGTGTTCTGGAAGGGTCACGTCGGCGTCCTGCGCGACGCCGAGACGCTGCTGCACGCCAACGGATGGCATATGAGGGTCGTGAGCGAACCCCTTGCCGTCGCTCGCGACCGGATCGCCGAGAACGCTTACGGCGCGATCACGTCGATCCGCAGGTTGTGACCGTCGGCGGGCGCCCCCTCTCGTGTTGGAGAGGAAGCGCGCCGAGCGTGTCTTACTTCTTTTTGTCCAGGCCGAGGTTGGCGAAACGGCTGTTGAAGCGGGACAGCCGGCCGCCGCGATCGAGCAACTGTTGCGAGCCGCCCGTCCAGGCGGGATGGGTGTTCGGATCGATGTCGAGGTTGAGCGTCGCGCCCTCCTCGCCATAGGTCGAACGGGTGTAGAATTCCTCGCCATTGGTCATGACGACTTTGATCATGTGGTAGTTGGGGTGAATGTCGGCCTTCATCGTCCGGTCCTCGTCAAACGAAACGAGAGCCGTCCGGGGACCGGAGGCTCTTTCGGTTGGCGGGTCTATAAGGCAGGCCGCCGTGCGACACAAGCGCCCAACAGGATCGCCAAACTTGATTTTTGCCTCAATGCTGTGAGGTAAGACGCCGACCAGGAGCCAGCATCCGATGACCTTGTCCCCTAGCGCGGAGTCGAAACCGGCCCGCGTCTCGTTACGCGCCCTCCGTCCGCTGCTGCCCTACGCCCTTAGACATCGCGGCAGAATCGCTGCTGGGCTGGCGGCGCTCATCGCCGCTTCCGGCGCGACCCTCTTCGTGCCGGTCGCTGTCCGGCTGATGATCGACCGCGGCTTTTCCAACGGCCACGCTGGGATCATCCACGCCTATTTCGGCGCGCTGATCGGCGTCGTCGCCGTTCTCTCGTTCGCCTCGGGCGCGCGATATTATTTCGTCATGACGCTCGGCGAGCGCGTGGTCGCCGATCTGCGCGGCGATCTCTTCGCCCATCTGACGCGGCTCGATCCAACTTTCTTCGACGCGGAGAAGACGGGCGAGATCATCTCGCGCCTTTCCGCCGACACGACTCAGTTGAAGGCGACGTTCGGCTCCTCGTCGTCCATAGCGCTGCGCAACATCTTCATGTTCGTCGGCGCCATCGTCATGATGGTGGTCACCTCGCCCAAACTCTCGATCTATGTGCTAGTCGCGATCCCGGTGATCGTCCTTCCGCTCTATGCGGCGGGACGCACCGTCCGGGCTCGTTCGCGCCGGGCTCAGGATACGCTCGCCGACGCGACCGCCTTCGCAAGCGAGAGTCTCGGCGCGGTGCGCGTCATGCAGGCCTTCGTCGCCGAGACCTTCACCGCGGCGCGCTACCGGGCCGCCGCCAACAGCGCCTACGAGGCGGCGCGCGACATGACGAAGTCGCGCGCGATCGTCACCATCGCCGCCATGTTTCTCGCCTTCACGAGCGTCGTCGTCGTGCTCTGGCTGGGCGCCTCCGACGTCATCGCCGGCCGGATGACCGGCGGCCAATTGTCGCAGTTCCTGCTGTTCGCGGTGATGGGCGCGGGCGCGCTCGGCCAGCTCTCGGAGGTCTGGAGCGAGGTTTCGCAGGCCGCGGGCGCTGCGGCCCGCATCGGCGAGATCCTGGCGGTCGAGCCGCGCATCGTCGCGCCTGCGGCGCCGCTCGCCCTGCCCTCCCCGACGCACGGCGAACTCGCCTTTCACGATGTCGCCTTCGCCTATCCCGGGCGCCAGGACGACCCCGTGCTCAGCAACCTCAGCTTCCGCGTCGCGCCCGGCGAGGTCGTCGCCCTCGTCGGGCCTTCAGGGGCCGGCAAGACGACGCTGTTCCAATTGATCGAGCGCTTCTATGATCCGAGCCGCGGCGCCATTACGCTCGACGGGATCGACATCGCCAAGGCCGACCCGAAGGCTTTGCGCGCCGAGATCGCGCTCGTCCCTCAGGAAGCGTTCATCTTCGCCGCCAGCGTCGCCGACAACATCGCCTATGGCGCGCCCGGCGCGACGCGAGGCGACATCATGGAGGCCGCCCGGCGCGCCGCCGCCGACGGCTTCATCTCTGCTCTGCCGCAAGGCTACGACACGACGCTCGGCGAGCGTGGCGTCACGCTGTCGGGCGGCCAGCGCCAGCGCCTCGCGATCGCCCGCGCGATCCTCAAGAATGCGCCGGTGCTGCTGCTCGACGAAGCCACTTCCGCGCTCGACGCAGAGAACGAAACGCTGGTGCAAGGCGCGCTCGAAGCCTCGATGCAGGGACGCACGACGCTCGTCATCGCCCACCGACTGGCGACGATCGTCAACGCCGACCGTATTCTCGTGATGGAGGCCGGCCGCATCGTCGAAGAAGGCACCCATGCGAGCCTGATGGCGGCCGGCGGCCTCTACACACGCCTCGCGCGGCTGCAGTTCGAAGCGGGCGCCGCAGCGCTGGAGAGCGAGGCGAACGTGGCGCCGTGATGATCGCGCTCACTCCGCACGCAGCTTGCCCGGCCGCACGCCATATTTGCGCATGAAGGCGCGGCTGAAGGCTGTCTGCGACTGATAGCCGACCTCCGCCGCAATGCGTTCCAACGAGGCGCCGCCGTCCGATAGGCGGCGTCGCGCGATCGCCAAACGCAGCTCCGCCAAAAATGCGAGCGGAGCCGGCGCGCTCGCCTTGTGAAAGGCGCGCACCAAACTGGCCCGCGACATGGCGGCAATATCGGCCAGTTCGTCCAGCGACCACGCACGGGTCGGATCGTTCATCATCGCCGCCACGGCTCGCGTCGTCGCTGGCAGGCGGAGAAGTTGAAACACGCCGGCCGCTGCGCCGACCGTGTCCAAATGAGAGCGCAGCATCATCATGAAAAGAGCGCTCGCCAGATTTCGAGCGATCCCCAGCGCGCCCGGGCGCGCTTCGCCCAATTCCTCCCGGATGCCCTGCAACAACGGCCTGTACCTCGCCTGCAGCGTCGGTTCGCCAACTTGCAAGACCACGATGTCCGGCAGAGTCGCCAGGATCAGGCTTTCCGGCGCGTCCTCGAAATGGAGCCGGCCGCAGAGCAACTCGGTGTCGTGCGCGACGCCCACACTGCTGCGCAGACGCAGACCGTTGTGAAACGCGGTCGCAGTTCGCCCCGTGAGACCGTCGCCACGCGGCGCCCGCACGACATGGCGGTCCCCGTGCGTCAGCAGGAGCACCTCGCCGGCTTGCAGCGAAAGCGGTCGCTGCCCTTGACGATCGATGACGGCGCCCCCTTGAACGACGATGTGAAAGTGCGCCCAGCCCGGCGGCGCGCCCTCGTGCGGCGACCGCCAGTCCCCGCCGAAGCGGCAGAGATCGTCCAATTCGGGACGCACTTTCAGCAGAGCGGCGAGGTCGCTCAGCCCGTCTCTGTCCTTGATCCCTGCGTCCGTGTTCTTCATTCTGATCCGTACGGACATCGAACTGCGCCGCCCGGCGCCTGCTCACGTCCGCCCTAGAGCGTATTAATGGCCTCACTGAAGGAGGTCATCATGCACATGCTCGACTGGAATGTTTACCATCAGCAACTCGTCGCCCAAGTCGCGGAGCTCGCCAAGCTGAGCCCCGATACGGTGCGGGGCTATGGCGCGCTGGGAGCCGCTGGGCAGAAGACGGGGCATCTCGACGCAAAAACCCGCGAGTTGATCGCGATCGCCGTCGCCATCAGCCTGCGGTGCGACGGATGCATCGCCGTACATACCGACGCGGCGCGCAAGCTCGGCGCCACGCCCGAGGAGATCGCGGAGGCGCTCGGCGTCGCCGTCAGCATAAACGCCGGCGCGGCCATCGTCTATTCGACCCGCGCGCTGGACGCCTATGCGGCGTCGGCCGAGGCGGCGTGAAGGAAGACGGCTCGATTAGCCGTGCCCGCGCCGTTCAGCCCCTCACGCGGCGGCAAAACTACTCCAGCCACTTGGCGCGGACCGCCGCCAAGGCCCCGTTGGCGGCGCTGATGTGGAGCCACTGGTCGACGAACTGCTTGAGCGCTTCGTCGCGCGGCATAAGGTAGGCTTTCTCCGAGAAGTCGAACGGCGCGTCCGGATGGACGGCGCAGAGTAAGCCCGGGCGCAGCTTCTGCTGATAGAGCGTTTCGGTCGCGTCGGTGATCATCAGATCGGCGCCGCCGTTCGCGAGCTGATCGAAGATCGTGAGATTGTTGCTCCAGACCTCGATCTGCGCCGCCTTGAGATGGGCGCGATCGAACTTGTCGTTCGTGCCGCCGGGATTGGCGATGACCTTGACCTCCGGCCGGTCGATCGCGGCCAAGGTCTCGTATTTCCCTTTGTCGGCGCAGCGGACGATCGGCGTCTTGCCGTCGCGCATATAGGGCGACGAAAAATACGCCCTCTTTTGGCGCTCCAGCGTCACCGACACCCCGCCCATCGCAATGTCGAAGGCGCCCGCGTCGAGATCGCGCGTCATGTCCCCCCAGCGGGTGGCAACGAACTCCACGCGCACCCCGAGGGCCGCAGCGAGCGATCGCGCGGCGTCGATGTCGAAGCCGGAATAGGTCCCGTCCGCCGCGCGCTTGGTGAACGGCGGATAATCGCCCGTCGTGCCGACGCGCAGCGTCCCGCGCGCGAGGATGTCGTCGAGCCGCGTCTGGGCGGACGCGGGGACCGCGAGGGCGACAAGCGCGCAGGCGATGAGAATGCGCGCAGCGATTCGAGGCAAGGAGAGCATGAGCGCAAGCGTGCAGCGCGCTGCTACAGAACGCAAGCGTGTAAAGCGCTCAGCGCTCCGTCAGCTTGAGCTCGATGCGGCGGTTGCGCGCCAGCGCGGCGTCGTCCGTGCCCGGATCGATCGGCTGGAACTCGCCGAAGCCCGCGGCGGCGAGCCGGTTCGGCTCGATGCCCTTGGAAATCAGATATTGCACAACCGCGATTGCGCGCGCAGCGGAAAGGTCCCAGTTCGACTTGAACGTACCGCCGGTAATCGCCTTGGAATCGGTGTGGCCGTCGATGCGCAGAATCCAGGGAATGTCGGGCGGGATTTCCCGCTCGAGATCGAGCACCGCCGAGGCCACGCTGTCGAGCGACTGCTGGCCGGCCGGGCTCAAGTCGGCCTTGGCGGACTCGAACAGCACGGAGGATTCGAACACGAAGCGGTCGCCGACCACTCGGATGTCCGGGCGCGAGCCGAGAATCTGCCGCAGGCGGCCGAAGAAGTCGGAGCGGTAGCGCGACAATTCCTGGACCTTCTGCGCCAAGGCGATGTTAAGGCGCTGTCCGAGGTCGGCGATCTTGGTCTGCGCCTCCTTTTCGGAGCTCTGCGAAGCGTCGAGCGCTTCCTGGATCGCCGCCAATTGCTTGCGCAAGGCGGAAATCTGCTGATTGAGCACGTCCACTTGCGCGAGCGCGCGCTCAGAAAGCTGCTTTTGCGCATCGAGCGCATTGGCGGCGGCGGTCGCCTTGTCGGTCGCGGCTTCCGCGCTCGCGCCGCCGTGCGAGGCGGCGTCGAGCAGTCGCTGGCGTTCGTTCTGCGTCGATTCGAGGGTCGCATTGAGCGTCGCGATCTTCGTCTGATCTTCGCTCTTCTGCGAGCGCTCCAAAGCGAGCAGGCTGGTCAGCTCCTCGATCTGGCGATTGAGCTTGGCGAGCGCCGTGTCTTTGCCCGTCACCTCGCGCGAGAGGAAGAACTGAGCCAGCATGAAGACCGAGAGAAGGAAAATGATGACCAGCAGCATCGTCGAGAGCGCGTCGACGAAGCCGGGCCAATAGTTCACGCTTTCGATGCGGCGTCCGCGCGTCAGCGCCATCCCTGGGCCTCCCGATTCAATCTCGCTGCCATCACGTGATCGTCTTTGCGACGAAGCATTCTCAACGCGTCTCGCGCTCGCTGACGAGGCGGCGCAGAAGCTTGCGGATGTCCTCCTGCTGGGACGCCTGCGCCTCGACCCAATCGCGGATCTGCTGCTGCTCCTGGCGCATATGCGTCACCAGCGACTGAATGCCTTCGGCGAGGCTCGCCATCGCCGCCGCGCTCTTGCGCTGATCGAAGGCGTCGGGGACCGCGACGGCCTTCTCGGGAACGGCCTCGATGGGGCCCGGCGCGCCGGTCTCGACGTGGCTGGCGAGGAAATCCTCGAGCTCGGTGTAGAAGCGGTTCTGCGCTTGGCCCGCCTGGAGGTCGAGGAAGCCGAGAATCAAAGAGCCGGCGAGGCCGAACAGCGACGAGGTGAACGACACGCTCATGCCGGCGATCGGGGCGGACAGACCACTCTTGAGGTCGTCGAACATGGTCGACGCGTCGGCGCTCGACTTCATGCTGTCGATGACGCCGCTGATCGAATGTACCGTTTCGAGCAAACCCCAGAAGGTGCCGAGCAGACCCAGAAAGACGAGCAGGCCGACGAGATATCGATTGAGCTCGCGCCCTTCGTCGAGGCGGGTGCCCACCGAATCGAGGATCGCGCGGCTCGTCTGCGTGGAAAGGCCGCGCGCGCCTGCGCCCGCATTGAGCAGGGTCGCCATGGGGCCGAGCAGCAAGGGCGTGCGGACCCGTCCGGAATGGTTCGGGTGCACCAGCGAATTGACCCACCGGATCTCGCGAAACAGGCGGAAGACCTGGCGAAAGGTGAACAGCGCGCCGATCGCCAGCACGCCGACGATGAGGCCGTTCAGGCCCGGATTGGCGCCGAAAGCGGTCGCGATCTGCCGATAAAGGATCAGAACGACGAAGCCGACCAGAATGAGGAACGCGGCCATCCCCACCAGGAATATACGCGGCGACGTAAGGAGGCGGATGTCCGTTTCAGACGCCATCGGAAATTACCGTGTGAAAGACGGAAGATGCCCACTCATCCTAGCAGAAATGAGGCGCCGCGCGCCATGATCCCCCAAAAGCTTTTCACAAGCATCGATTGTCATGTCGGGGGGAACGCGGCGCCTCGTGGAACGCCGTCAGCCGGCCTTGGGCTTCAGCCAGCCGCGGTTGACGAGGACTTCGGCGATCTGAACGGCGTTGAGCGCCGCGCCCTTGCGCAGGTTGTCGGAGACGCACCACAGATTGAGGCCGTTTTCGATCGTCGGATCCTCGCGGATGCGCGAGATATAGGTCGCATCCTCGCCCGCCGCCTCGTGGGGCGTGATGTAGCCTCCGGCCTCGTGACGGTCGATGACGAGGCACCCGGGCGCCTCGCGCAGGATGTCGCGGGCCTCGTCGGCGGTGATCGGGTTCTCGAACTCGATGTTGACCGCCTCGGAATGGCCGACGAACACCGGCACGCGCACGCAGGTCGCGGTCAGCTTGATCTTGGGATCGAGAATCTTCTTCGTCTCGACCACCATCTTCCATTCTTCCTTGGTCGTCCCGTCTTCCATGAACACGTCGATGTGCGGGATCACGTTGAAGGCGATGCGCTTGGGGAACTTCTTGGGCTCGACGGGGTCGGATACGAACACCGCCCGGGTCTGGGCGAAGAGCTCGTCCATCGCGTCCTTGCCGGCGCCCGAGACCGACTGATACGTCGAGACGACTACCCGCTTGATGCGCGCCTTGTCGTGCAGCGGCTTCAGGGCGACGACGAGCTGGGCGGTCGAGCAGTTCGGATTGGCGATGATGTTCTTGGCGGCAAAGCCCCGCGCCGCCGCGGCGTTCACTTCCGGCACCACCAGCGGCACCGCCGGATCCATGCGCCAGTGCGAAGAATTGTCGATGACGACGGCGCCCTGAGCGCCTATCCTCGGCGACCATTCCTTCGACACCGAGCCGCCCGCCGACATCAGGCAAATGTCGGTTTCGGAGAAGTCGTAGTTCTCCAGCGCCTTGCACTTGAGAATCTTGTCGCCGAACGAGACTTCCTTGCCGATCGAACTGGAGGAGGCGAGAGCGACGACCTCGGACGAGGGAAAGCGGCGCTCGGCGAGAACCGATAGCATTTCGCGGCCGACATTGCCGGTGGCGCCGACGATCGCGACCTTATAGCCTGACATGAGCGTTGATCCTTTGCTGGCGGTTTCCCCCGCATCGCCCGTCAGGGCGCCCCCTCGACGCCCTGCCGGGGGAGGCGCGGGGTCGAGACACGACTATTGCGTCGCGCCGCCTTTCAAGGCGGCGAGCGATTTGCTCGTCGTTTTCGACACGCGGCGCGTCATCGCAAAGTCCCGAAAAAGCGGCCAGGCGCTAGGGAAAGGCCTGAAAACCACGCCCTGTGGGCAATGTCAATGCGCGCCAAGCGAGGCGCGCGCGGCGTTCTGGCAGGTCAGGCCCGCGTCAGCGTCGCGATTCAAAGCATGAATTCTTGCCCGATGGGCGCACGAGGTTATCGCCATGACGAAGAGCGTTTCCAGCGCGCCCGAGCGCGCTCGCATACACCCCGCCGGCGCGCTGATCGAGGCTTGGCGGGAACTCGGCGGCGAGGGCGCCCCGCTCGGCGCGATTCCTGGGGTGGCGGAGATCGTTTCCCTCGATTTGCCCGAGATCGTCGCGCAGCTCGATTCGAACGCGATCGCCGCGCGCATCGCCGAATGGCGCACAGCGTCCCCTGCCCTCAATGCCGTGCTGCTGCAGAATACGCCGCCGGCCCATGCCTTGCGCCGGTTTGGCCTGACGCATTGGACAGCGGGCAATCCGCGCGCCGCCTCGATCGTGCTGGCGACGGCCGCCGCGCTCGCCCCGAACGACGCGCCGTTGTGGCTCGATCTCGGGTTCACGCTCCATGCAGTCGGCGACGCGGCGCAGGCGCAATCCGCCCTCGAGCGCGCGCTCGCGCTCGACCCGTCGCCGGCACGCGGCTGGCTCGGCCTCGCCCTGGCCGCGCGCGATCTCGCCAATACTGTTCGCGCCGAGGAGGCCTTCAAGGCCGCGCTGGCGTGCGACGCCTCGCTCTCCGAAGCTGCTTTCGGCGTCGGACTGCTGTGCTTCGAGCAACGGCGCCACCCGGAGGCTGCGGCCCACTGGCGCCATGCGATTGCGCACGGCTGCCGCAACCCCCTCATCTACGCCGGTCTCGGTCAATCCCTGTTCTTCGCGGGCGATTTCGCCGGAGCGGCGAACGCGCTGGAACGCCAGATCGCCTCAGGCCAGGCCGACCCTAGGATGGTCGACCGTTTCGCGCTGTCGCGCTTCCTGACGGTGGCGATTCGCGGCGACCTCGACGCCGCTTTCGCGGCCTACCACGAGGCCGCCGGCCCGAGCGCTGACGAGGCGCAGATGGCGAACTCCGCCTTCAAGATCCTTGCTGGCTATGGCCACCCCGAAGCCGCTTTGCGCCTCGCCCGATCGCCGCGCGCCAAGATTCCCGACGATCCCGAGCATCGCTACCTCATCGAGGCCGTGGCGGGGGCCGCCCTCGACCGCGCGCCGGCGGAGTACGTCATCGCTCACTTCGACGGCTTCGCGGAACGATTCGACAAGCAGCTCGTCGAAGTCCTCGGCTATCGCGTGCCGGAGACGCTCGCGCGCCTCATCGCGGCGACCCGCAAGAGCTTGCCCAGGGCGCTCGATCTCGGCTGCGGCACCGGCCTCGCCGGGCTCCATCTGCGCGCCGGGCGCTCGCGGCTCGTCGGGGTCGATCTCTCCCCCCGCATGCTCTCGAAGGCCGCGGATCGTCAGCTCTACGATTCGCTCGTCGAGGCGGATATGATCGGTTTCCTCGAGACGACTACGGAGCAGTTCGATCTCGTCCTCGCGGCCGACGCCGTCATCTATCTGGGCGATCTCGACGGCTTTCTGAGCGGCGCCGCCAGGGTCACGCGCGCGGGCGGACTCGTCGCGTTCAACATCGAGACCACCGCGATGGCGCCTTACGTCCTACTGAGTTCAGGGCGTTTCGCCCATGAGATCGAGGCGCTTCGCGCCAAAGCCGCGGCCTGGTTCGAGGTCACGCGGGTCGAGCCCGCTATCCTGCGCACGGAAGGCCCCGGCCGTGTCCAGGGCGCACTCATCTTGTTGGAGCGGCGCTGACCCGACCGACAATACGCAAAGCTTCCTAATTCGGGGCGCGAGTCGCCAGCAGCGCCCGCGTCCATTCTGGGCGCGTCAGCGCCATCATCACGAGGTCGAGGCGCCTCCCATCCGCGGCGCGATAGGCCTCGCGCAAGACGCCGTCGTGCGAGAAGCCGAGCTTCTCGTAGACCCGCTGCGCGCGTGCGTTGTCGGCGAAACAGTCGAGCCAGAAGCGGTGCGGTCCTTCCTGGGCGAACGCCCAGCCGATCACGAGCGAAAGGAAGGCGGCGCCGAGGCCTTCCCCGGGCCGCGCGACGGCGAGGCGCTTGAGATAGACGTTGCCGTGCGCGTCCTCGACATCGCGCAGGATCGCGAAGGCGACGACAGCGCCATCCTGCCCCTCGCCGACCAAATAGAGATGATTCGCCAACGCCATTAGGGCGCGATGCTCGCGCTCGGTCGAGCGGCCGACGAAGCGCTCGAAGCCCGGCGTGCGCTCGATCGCCATGATCGCATCGAGATCGGTCGCCAACGCGCGCCGAAGCGTCACCCTCGCAATCATCGGCCTCGAAAATTGTTGGAAAAACGCCATTGCGCGCCACGAAGCGATTGTTTATACGACGCCCCACTCGCAGCGGCGAGGCCTCGATTGCGAGGCCCGACGGAGTTGGGCGCTTAGCTCAGCGGTAGAGCACTACCTTGACATGGTAGGGGTCAGAGGTTCAATCCCTCTAGCGCCCACCATCAACCCACTGGAAACAGCGGGTTTTTGGAAACCTCTCAACTCCCCCCGCCGAGGCGCGAGCCTCGCGATGCGGAAACGGCGCAAACATTTGCCGCGCCGCCGCGCAACTTCACGATCGCCTCTGCGTTTAGCTCATCGGGTTCGCTCCAACGAAGCGACACGCGCATGGCCACATCTCATGAATCGCCTGATGAGGAGGCGATCGCCGCATACGACGGTGGGCACGGCGACGTGGTCGAGCGCGCCCGTGCGGCCTACACCGCCGTCATCATCGCCGTCGTGATCGGCGGCCTCTACTTCGGCCGCGAGGTCCTCGTTCCGATAGCCTTCGCTGTGCTGTTGAGCTTCGTCCTGGCGCCGCTGGCGGATGCGCTGCGCCGGCTTCACCTTGGCCACGCCCTCTCGGTCTTTCTCTCCGTTTTCATGGCCTTCGCCATCCTCGTCGGGCTCGGCGGCGTGATCGGAAAGCAGGTCGCCGAACTCGCCGGCGATTTGCCGGCTTACCAGCGCGTCATCAACAACAAGATCGAGTCGTTGCGGACGTCCGACCTGGCCACGAGCCTGATGGAGCGAGCGTCCGGCTTGCTGCATTTCAATCCTGGCCAAGGCCCGTCGCATGCGGCTCCGGCTGCGCCGGCGGGCCCAGCGGAGACGCCGCCGCTGCCCGTCGAAGTTCGCCAGCCGGCGCTGGGGCCGATCCAGATCCTCGAGAGCATTCTCTCGGCGCTGCTGCCCCCGCTGACGACGGCGGCGATCGTGGTCGTCTTCGTCATCTTCATTCTGCTGCAACAGCGCGATCTGCGCGACCGTCTGATCAAGCTCATCGGCGCGCACGATCTGCATCGGACGACCAAGGCGCTCGACGACGCCGCGATGCGCCTCAGCCGCTATTTCACGGTTCTGACCGCGATCAACACGGCGTTTGGCCTGATTGTCGCCGGGGGGCTCGCCTTCATCGGCGTGCCCAACCCCATTCTGTGGGGGATCTTCGCCGGGGTCATCCGCTTCCTCCCCTATATCGGGGCGTTCATCGGCGCCGCTTTTCCCATGGCGATCGCCGCCGCAGTCGCGCCGGGCTGGACCCTCGTCTTCGAAACCGGACTGATGTTCCTCGTGCTCGAGAGCGTGACCGGCCAACTGATCGAGCCGCATGTGTTTGGTCACACGACCGGCATGTCGCCCCTCGCCGTTATCGTAGCCGCGGCGTTCTGGACACTGATCTGGGGGCCGCCCGGCCTC
This sequence comes from Roseiarcus sp., assembly GCA_036488815.1. Classification (GTDB taxonomy): domain Bacteria; phylum Pseudomonadota; class Alphaproteobacteria; order Rhizobiales; family Beijerinckiaceae; genus Roseiarcus. Next base: position 24,373 of record DASXGX010000133.1, on the reverse strand, counting down.
CTGTTGTCGACGCCGATCACCGCGTGCCTGGTCGTGCTCGGGCGGCATATCGAGAGCCTGAATTTCATCGAGTTGCTGCTCGGCGACCGCCCGCCCCTCTCGCCGGAGCAGAGCCTCTATCAGCGCATTCTCGCCTCCGATCCCGACGAGGCGACGCTCCAAGCGGAGCGCCTGTTCAAATCAATGCCGCTCGTCGACTATTACGAAAACGTCGCCATGCCCGCGCTCGCGCTGGCGCAGGCGGACGTCGATCGCGGCGTGCTGGAGCCCCATCGGCAGGCAGGCGTCTACGCCTCCGTCGCGCACCTCATCGCGAATCTCGCCGACCATGTCGACGTGTCCGGCGAGGGCGAGGCGCAGAAGGGCGAATCGGCCGTCGCCACGCTGGAGGACGGCGAGGGGACCGCGGAGAAGCCGCCAGAACGCAGGGCTCTTTGTGTTGCCGGGCGAACGCCGCTCGACCAGGCCGCCTGCGCGATTCTCGTCCAGTTGCTGGAACGCGAACACGTGCCGGCGCGGATGGTCGGACCGCAGAGTCTTTCCTCCAACGGCGCGCCGCCGTTCGACGCGAAGGAGATCGGCGCGATCGCAATCCTCTATCTCGACGCCTTGCGCATCGCGTCCGTGCGATATTCGGTGCGCCGACTACGAAAGCGATTTCCCGGCACGCCGATCGTCGTCTGCGTCTGGGGCGCCAGCGATCTCTCCGAGCCCGCGGAGATCTCCGACGCCGACTCGACCGTCGCCTCGCTGCACGAAGCGGTCGACTTCTGCGTCGCGGCGACGGAATCCACCCCCGCCGACGACGCAATGCGGGCGCGCGCAGAGCCTCGGACCAGTTCTCACGCGTAAGCAAACCCGCGCAAGTCCCGAGAGTCTGGCTTGACTACGGCGATCCGCCGCCCTTTGCGCCGGCGCCTTCGTCGGGCGCGCGAAGCTGGCTGACCGCATAGGCGCCGAAGACGCCGATCAGCGCCAGGGCCATGCCGAACCACGTCAGCGCGTACGAGAAGTGGTTGTTTGGAAAGTCGATCACCGTCTCGCCGCCTTCCGGCAGGGCGTTGCGATCGGCGCTCGCGTCGGCGTCGATGGAGAACGGCGCAAATCGAGTAAGGCCCATGGCGTGGGCGATCGCCGGGACGTCGCGCGTGTACCAGCGGCCCTTCGCCGGATCGTCCGCGGGGGTGAAGAGATTGCGCTGCTCGCTCGACCGCATCAGCCCCGTGACCGTCGTCTCTCCCTGATCCGCGCCCGAGGCGGCCTTGCCTTTCTGATCCTCAGGCACGAAGCCGCGATTGACCAGGATGACGGCGCCGTTCGCCAGCCGCAGCGGGGTGATGACGAGATAGCCCGGCCCCGCGTAGGGACCGTGCGGGCTCTCGAGCGCGCGATAGACGAGCGCCTGGTGAGCGACGTCGTAGACGCCGGCGACGCGCACGTGGCGATATTCGTAGTCGGCCGGCTTGAGCGAGGGCCACTGGGCCTCGGCGGGCGGATCGATGGGCGTGGCGTGGACGCGCGTCGACACCTGCGCGATCAGCCCCTCCTTCCAGGCCAGACGATGCAACTGCCAATCGCCGAGCCCGATCAGGATCGCGACGCCGACCAGCGTCGCGACGGCCGGCGCGATGAGAGAGCGAATGCGCCGGTTCATGGCTTCTTCAACTGGCCCGGCGCGGCGTTGTTGACGAATTGGGAAGCGATCAAGAAGCCCTTCAGCGGCCGCAACATGCCAAGGCACACGACCAGCGTCAGCGGGATGAAGACGACGGCGTAGACCCAGAAGGGCGGTTCGTAGGACACCTCCACTGCGAGCGCAATGCCGAGAACCAGGAATCCCGCCAATAGAGTGACCAGCACCGCCGGTCCGTCTCCGGAATCGGCGAAGGCATAGTCAAGGCCGCAGACCTCGCACTTCGGAGCCACCGCGAGGAAGCCGGAAAACAAACGGCCCTCCCCGCAGCGCGGGCACCGGCCCGCGAGTCCGGTCGTCGCCGGAGACATTGGCGGGTATCGTCGTTCCTCAGCGTCCATCGCCGATTGCGCGGCGCGTCAGCCGGTCGCGCCCTCGATCGCCGCGCCCCACGAGCCCCAGACATAAATGCAAGCGAACAGGAACAGCCAAACCACGTCGACGAAGTGCCAGTACCAGGCGGCGAACTCGAAACCGAGATGTTGCTTGGGGGTGAACTGGCCGGCCGAAGCACGCACCAAGCAGACGATCAGGAAGATCGTGCCGATGATCACATGGGCGCCGTGGAAGCCCGTCGCCATGAAGAAGGTGGCGCCATAGATCGAATTGGAGAACGAGAACGGCGCGTGCGCATACTCCCATGCCTGAACGCAGGTGAAGCAGAGCCCGAGCAGGATGGTGAGCGTCAGGCCGGTCTTCAGGCCCTTGCGGTCATTGTGCAGCAGCGCGTGATGCGCCCACGTGACCGTCGCGCCCGAGGTGAGCAGGATCAGGGTGTTGAGCAGCGGCAAATTGAGCGGATCGAGGACTTCGGTGCCCTTGGGCGGCCAGACGCCCCCGGTGAACGCGAGACGGCTGTATTCGATCGACTCGTTGGGGAACAGCGAAGCGTCGAAGAAGGCCCAGAACCAGGCGACAAAGAACATCACCTCGGAGGCGATGAACAGGATCATGCCGTAGCGGTGGCTGATCTGCACAACCCTCGTGTGATCGCCGTTCTGCGCCTCATGGACGACGTCGAACCACCAGGAGGCCATCACATAGAGCACGCCTGCGATGCCGACGCCCAACAGCGGCAGGCCGAACCGGCCAAGCGCCATATCCTTGGAATGCATCGACAGGATGAGCCCGACTGCCGTGAGAAAGGCGAAGATCGAACCGATCAACGGCCACGGACTGGGGTTGACCAGGTGGTAATCGTGATGCGGCTTGGCGTGCGCTTCGGCCATCGAACTCCCCCTTGAATTTCTCCGGCCTCGAGGCCGGTTGGTTGCTTCGTTTTGTCGTGTCGCCAGCGAGCCCCGCGGCTAAAGGCGCCCGCTCTTCTCGCTCGGCGGCGCCGCCGACGCGACCGGTTTGTCCGGCTTGCTCGGCGCGAAGAGCGTATAGGACAGGGTGATCGCGTCGACCGCGTCCATCGTGTGATCCTTCTCGAGACGCGGATCGAGGAAGAACACGACCGGCAGTTCGGCGCTTTCGTTAGGGCCGAGCTTCTGCTCGGAGAAGCAGAAGCAGGAGATCTTGTCGAACCACGCGCCCGACACTTGCGGCGTCACATTGTAGACCGCGACGGCCGCGGTCTCGCGTGGGTCACGATTGTGGACGCGAAAGAAGACGGTCGTCGTCGCGCCGGTGCGTAGCGTGACCGATGGCGTCTCGGGCTCGAAGGTCCAATTGAGACCGGGCGCGACATTCGCGTCGAACCGCACCGAGATGGTGCGCGCGCCCCTGACGCCGGAATTGGTTCTGGCGACCTGCGTCGTGCCAGCGAAGCCGGTCGCCTTGCAGAAGGCCGCATAGAGGGGAACCGCCGCATAGGAGGCGCCGACCATCGCCACCGCCGTCGCGGCGACGATGAAGCCGACGCGCCGGTTGCGGGCGTCGGAAGAAAGGGGAGGACGGTCCGGCGGCATGGCGGGGGTCACGGGACCGCCTGCAGCGCGTTCGGGCCGAGCTTCACGATCGTGATCGCGTAGAACAGCGCGGCGAGAAAGGCGATGCTGAGGCCGATCGCGACATTGCGTCGGCGGCGATTGCGCAACTGGGCGGCAGTCAGACCGGCGGTGATTGGGTTCTCGGCCATCGTCATGCCCTCAGAGCCCCCAGCGATCAATTAACCCGAGGCCATGTTCCGCCACGAGCAAGGCCATAAGAAGGAAAAGATAGACGATCGAATAGCCGAAAAGCTGCATCGCGGCCTTGTTCGCTGCCGAACCCTCGCGGATTCGATAGACGCGCCCGGCCAGGACGATCATGCCCGCGCCGCCGACGATCGCCGCTGCCGCGTACAGCCCGCCGCCCATGCCGGTGAACCAGGGCGCGACGCCGAGCGGCGCCAAAACCAGGGTGTAGAGGAGGATTTCAAGCCGGGTGCGCGACGGCCCCTTCACGTTCGGCATCATCGGCACGCCGGCGCGCTCATAATCCCGGCTTTTGACGAGCGCGAGCGCCCAAAAGTGCGGCGGGGTCCACATGAAAATGATGGCGAACAGCAGCAGGCTGTCGAGCGTCACGCTGCCGCTCGCGGCGGCGTAGCCGACGACCGGCGGCAAAGCGCCGGCCGCGCCGCCGATCACGATGTTCTGCGGCGTCGAGCGCTTCAGCCACATCGTGTAGATTACGGCGTAAAAGAAGATCGTGAAGGCGAGCAGGCCGGCGGCCAGGAGATTCGCCGCCGCCGCGAGGGTCAGCACCGCGAAGAAGGACAGGATCAGGCCGAAGCTCAGCGCCTCGTCCGGCGAGACCCGGCCGGAGGGAATGGCGCGAAGGCGCGTGCGCGCCATCAACATGTCGATGTCGGCGTCCCACCACATGTTGAGCGCCCCGGCCGCCCCGGCCCCGACCGAGATCGCCGCCAGAGACGCGAAACCGATCACTGGGTGAATGGAATGGGGCGCGCACAACATGCCGGCCAGCGCCGTCAGCACGACGAGCGACATCACCCGCGGCTTGAGCAGCGAGATGTACTCGCGCGGGCCGGCCTCGAAGCCGAGGTCGACAGCTTCGAGGCTGGAGGTGTCTTGGCCAACTATGCTCATCAGCAAAACTTTACAAAAGCGCGCGCTCCTCAATGGGAGCGCGCTCCGATCCGGCCGCCCCCGAGAGAGCCGGCCGGACGAAGGTTAGTGATCCGCGCCGGTAATCCGCGGCAGGGTCTCGTATTGATGGAACGGAGGCGGCGACGGCAAGGTCCATTCCAGCGTCGTCGCGCCCACTCCCCAGGGATTATCGCCCGCCAGGCGCTTGCGCGCAAATGCCTCGTACACCGTATAGAGGAACACGACTGTCGCCACGCCGGCAATCAGGGCGCCCACTGACGAGACGAAGTTCCACTCCGCATAGGCGTCGGGATAGTCGATGTAGCGCCGCGGCATCCCGGCGAGGCCGAGGAAATGCTGCGGGAAGAACACAACGTTGATGCCGATGAACAGAAGCCAAAAGTGCAATTTGGAAAGACGCTCGTCATACATGTAGCCGGTGATCTTCGGGAACCAATAATAGAAGCCCGCGAAGATCGAGAACACCGCGCCGAGCGACATCGTGTAATGGAAATGCGCCACGACGTAGTAGGTCTCGTGTAGCGCGCGGTCGACGCCGGCGTTGGCGAGCACGACGCCGGTCACGCCGCCGATCGTGAACACCAGAATGAACCCGATCGCCCACACCATCGGCGCGCGAAGCGAAATCGAGCCGCCCCACATGGTCGCGATCCAGGAAAACACCTTCACGCCGGTTGGCACCGCGATCACCATCGTCGCGAAGACGAAATAGCGCTGCGTGTTGAGCGAAAGGCCTACCGTGTACATGTGATGGGCCCAGACCAGGAAGCCGATCGCGCCGATCGCCACCATCGCGTAGACCATGCCGAGATAGCCGAACACCGGCTTGCGCGAGAAGGTGGCCATGATCTGGCTGATGATGCCGAAGCCCGGCAGGATCAGGATGTAGACTTCGGGGTGGCCGAAGAACCAGAACAGATGCTGGAACAGGATCGGATCGCCGCCGCCCGCCGGGTTGAAGAAGGTCGTGCCGAAATTGCGGTCGGTCAGCAGCATCGTGATGGCGCCCGCGAGGACCGGCAGCGCCAGCACGAGCAGGAACGCGGTCACCAGCACCGACCAGACGAACAGCGGCATCCGGTGCATGGTCATGCCCGGCGCGCGCATGTTGAAAATCGTCGTGATGAAATTGATCGCGCCGAGAATCGACGAGGCGCCGGCGAGATGCAGCGACAGAATGACGAAATCCATCGCCGGGCCAGGCGTGCCGACGAGCGAGGAGAACGGCGGATAGAGCACCCAGCCGCCGCCGAAGCCGTGCATGCCGGGCGATCCTTCCACGAACATCGAGAGGATCAACAGCGTGAACGCCGCAGGCAGCAGCCAGAAGGAAATGTTGTTCATGCGCGGGAAGGCCATGTCCGGCGCGCCGATCATCAGCGGCACGAACCAGTTGCCGAAGCCGCCGATCAACGCCGGCATCACCATGAAGAAGATCATGATGACGCCGTGCGCGGTGATGAACACGTTGTACATGTTCTTGGCGGCGTCGAGCGAACCGTCGCCCGCCAGGATCGCGGAGATGATGGGGAAGATCTGCACCCCCGGCTCCATCAGCTCCAGACGGATCGCTCCCGAGAGCGCCGAGCCGACGAGGCCCGCGATGACCGCGAAGATCAGATAAAGCGTGCCGATGTCTTTGTGGTTGGTCGAGAAGAGATATCGACGCCAGCCCGTGGGGTGGCCGTGGCCCTCCGCGTGACCATCGTCGTGAGTTGCAGCGTCGGTCGCCATGAAGCCTTACCTCGAAAGTCAGCGTCTTTGTTCAGGTTTGGTCGGTCGGCCCGTCGGGCGCGCTATTCTCGCTCGGCGGCGCCGTCGGCGCCGGCGTAGCGAACAGCGCTTCCCGTCGCCGCGAATTTCTTCTTCGAATCGGCGAGCCATGCCTTGTACTGGTCGTCGCTGACGACCCGAAACGCGATCGGCATGTAGGCGTGATCCTTGCCGCAGAGCTTGGAGCACTGCCCATAATACACGCCTTCGCGGTCCGCCTTGAACCACGTTTCGTTGAGCCGCCCCGGCACCGCGTCGATGCGAATGCCGAACGATTGCACAACGAAGGAGTGGATGACGTCGGTCGACGTGACTTGCAGCGTGACGACCTTGTTGATCGGCACGACGGCTTCGTTGTCGACGGCGAGCAGGCGCAAATCGCCGTTCTCCGGCTTCAGGTCCTTCTCATCCTTGATGTAGGAGTCGAAGGAGAAGTCGCCTTGGTCCTTTGGATAGGAATAGTTCCAGTGCCACTGCGAGCCCGTCACTTTGATCGTCACGTCGGCGGCCGGGATCGTGAGTTGCATCGTCAGCAGCCGGAACGAGGGAATGGCGATGAAGACGAGAATGATTACCGGCACCACGGTCCAGGCGACTTCGACACCGGTGTGATGCGTGGTCTTCGAAGGCGTCGGATTGGCCTTTTCGTTGAACCGCCACACCGTATAGAGCAGCAATCCGAGAACGAAGAGCGAAATCGCGATGATGATCGGCAGCAGCACCACATTGTGGAACCACTGGAGATAACGCGCGAGGTCGGTCACCGGCTCCTGGAACCCGATCTGGCCGGGCTCGGCGTGTCCATAGCTGTCAGCCCAGGCGGCCGAGGCTGCGAACATTCCGACCAGAGCGCTCCCCGCCAGTTTCGTCGCCGGAAGCAACCCGATTCGTTCGCATGCCTTCATTTCCCGCCCGTCCTCTTGCTCGCACATAAAAGACGCGTCTGGCGGGCAGCGCTCGCCTCAGCGTTGATATGGCGCAAATTTTTCCGGCATCATAGCGGATTCTTCCCGTTTGCAAACCCATAAAGACGAGTTTGAAAAGCATAAATGCGAAGCGCCGCAACGCCCTGCCCGGACAGCGAGCCCGTGTGACAACCTTGACAGCGTCGCGACGTTTGGTAGGCCATCGCCTCGATTCGCGAATGGACAGCGGGATACATGGCTTGGTTCAAATCCGACGGCGGAATCGGAGCGTGGAGTGCGATTCGGCTGGGCGGCATAGGTTTTTTTGCGCTCGCTTTGGCGCTCGCCAATTCGGCGGCGCCAGCCGGGGCGGCGGTCACCGACAAGCACGGCTCATGGGAAACACGCTGCGAAACGCCGCCGGGCGCCGCCTCGGAACAATGTGCGGTCGTTCAGAGCGTCGTCGACGACGAGCGGCCGAACATCACGCTGGTGATCATCGCGCTCAAAACAGCAGACCATAAGAGCCGCTTGCTGAGAGTCATCGCGCCGCTCGGCGTGTTGTTGCCGACCGGACTCGACTTGAAACTGGATCAGGAAGACGTAGGGCGCATGAATTTCGTGCGCTGCCTACCGAACGGCTGCGTCGCCGAGGTCGTGATCGAGGACAAGGTCCTGCAGAAGCTGAGGACGGCGAAGACCATGACTCTCGTCATCTTCCAAACGCCTGAAGAAGGAATCGGCGTGCCCGCTTCGCTGGCGGGCTTCAAGGAAGCCTTCGACCAACTGCCTTGACCGCCATCGCGCGAATGTGATTTTGGGAGGATTGGCCGATGCGGCAGCGGGGACGTGTGACGATGACGAGCGCCTTTTCCAAACGCCTGCGACTGAGCCTCGCTCTCGGCGCCGCATCACTTTGCGGCGCATGCAGCTCGATGGAGAACATCATGCCAGCCTCGCTGAACGCAAGGCCAGGTCCGGTGGCGGCCGCGCAAGCGAGCCACGCCGGCGAACCGGATAGCATCGTGCGCCTGCCCCTCTCCTCGCAAGATCTCGACTGTCCCGCGGTCGAAGTACGGGACGAAGGCGCGTCCCTGCGCGTCGGCGGCCCCGAGAATCCCTCGGTGCGGTATCAGTTCGACATCTCGAACACCGCCCGGGAATGCGATCCGGTGCCTGGCGGCAATCAGTTCAGCCTCAAGGTCGGCGTCTCCGGCCACCTGGCCATCGGACCGGCGGGCAAGCCCGGCGCCTACACCGCGCCGCTGCGAATCACCGTGCAGGACAACAACGCCAACAAGCCCGCCTATTCGAAGATTTACACGGTGCAAGCGGACACCGGCAGCGCGGCCGAGACCGTGTTCCGGTTCGTTTCCGATCCGATCGTCCTGCCGATGACGCGCACGGAATTGAGCTCCGACTACTCGATCACCGTCGGCTTCGACAACGCCCGTCCGGCGCAAGCCGCGCATCCCCGCAAGCGCCACGTCGCCTCCAACGCTTCTGCGCATTGACAAAGCGACCGGCTTCGGGCTTGTTCGCGACGTCAGGTTAAGACACCCAGCGGAAGAGTCCGGAAGAGAGCTTGCTCTTCTCCGGCGCCGAAGGCGCAACCGCCCCGGAAACGCTCAGGCCACAGGACCGTTGGGTGGTGACGCTCTGGAAAGCGGTTGGCGCTTCGTTTGCGCCCGCCCACCGACGGGGGTAACCGCCGCGCCGCGACGGGAAATCTCTCAGGTCACAAGACAGAGGGGGCGCTGCTGGGCGTTCGACGCGGGTCGAGCCTCAACGGCCGCCCTCATGCTTTTGACCGGGTGTCTCCCATGTCGGAAACCGCGTCTCTGCGCACGCCCCTTCACGGTCTCCACGTCGAACTCGGCGCACGGATGGGGCCGTTCGCCGGCTACGACATGCCGATCCAATATTGCCAAGGCGTCCTCGCCGAGCATTTGCAGACTCGGGCCCGCGCCGGCTTGTTCGACGTTTCGCACATGGGCCAGGCGCGGCTGGACGGCCCCGACCATGCGACGACGGCGCGCGCGCTCGAGCGTTTGTGCCCCGCGGATATTCTCGGGCTCGCGCAGGGGCGCCAGCGCTACAGCCAGTTTCTCAACCCGGACGGCGGCGTGATCGACGATCTGATGATCGCCCGATCGCCGGACGCCGACGGGCGCCTCAACCTCGTCGTCAACGCTGCGCGCAAGGCGGTCGACTATGCGCTGCTCGAGGTTGCCCTGCCTGCCGACGTGCGCCTGACGCGCCTCGACGATGCCGCGCTGATCGCCGTTCAGGGGCCGGCCGCCGCCGCCGCGCTGGCGCGAGTCGCTGGGGACGAGGCGACCGCCGCCATGCCGTTCATGAGCGTGCGCCCGATTCGCTTCGGGCCATTCGAAACACAGGTGTCGCGTTCCGGCTACACCGGCGAGGACGGCTACGAGATCTCGCTGGCCGCCGCCGACGCCGAGGCGTTCGCGCGCCGCCTGCTGCAAGAGGACGAGATCGAGCCGATCGGCCTCGGCGCGCGCGATTCGCTCAGGCTCGAAGCGGGCCTCTGCCTTTACGGTCACGAGCTCGACGAGACGACCGATCCTGTCGAAGCGGGCCTCGCCTGGTCGATTCAGAAACGTCGCCGCATCGAGGGCGGCTTCCCAGGCGCGGCGCGCATTCAGGCGGCGCTCGCGTCGGGTCCCGCGCGCCGGCGCGTCGGTCTGCGTCCCGATGGCCGCGCCATTGCGCGCGAGGGCGCGGAGATCGTCGACGCTCAGGGTCGGCCGATCGGCCGCGTGACGTCAGGCGGTTTCGGCCCGAGCGTCAACGCGCCCATCGCGATGGGGTATATCGCAAGCGGCGCCGCGGCCGACGCGGCGCTCGGCCTGATGGTGCGCGGCAAGCCGCTCGGCGCGCGCATCGCCGCCCTGCCCTTTCATCCGCACGCTTATCACCGCGGCTAACGATCAATCGAGAGGAGAACGCCGATGTCGGATATCCGCTTCACTAAGGATCACGAATATGTGCGCGTCGAGGGCGACGTCGGCACGGTCGGAATCAGCGACTACGCGCAGCAGCAACTGGGCGACGTCGTCTTCGTCGAACTGCCGGCGATCGGGGCGAAGCTCGAGAAAGGCGCCGGCGCGGCGGTGGTCGAAAGCGTCAAGGCGGCGAGCGATGTCTTCTCGCCCGTTTCCGGCGAAGTCGTCGCGGTCAACGCCGAGGTCGACAGCGAGCCGGCGCTGATCAACCAGGACGCCTTCGGGCGCGGCTGGCTGATGAAGATCAAGCTCGTCAATTCGGGCGATCTCGACGGCTTGATGACTCAGGCCGACTACGACGCCTTCCTCAAGACCCTTGCGTGAACCGCCCATGCGCTATCTCCCCCTCGACGCTTCGGACCGCGCGCTGATGCTGGCGAAGGTCGGCGCGCCGGATATCGACGCGCTGTTCGCCGACATCCCCTCGGAAAAGCGACTCTCCGGCCTAGCGATGCCCAACGGCATGAGCGAGATCGAGGTGGAGCGCGCATTGGCTCGAATGGCGTCGCGCAACGTCGCCGCCGGTTCGCTGCCGTTCTTCGTCGGCGCCGGCGCCTATCGCCATCATATTCCGGCAAGCGTCGATCATCTGATCCAGCGCTCGGAGTTTCTGACGAGCTACACACCCTATCAGCCGGAGATCGCGCAAGGCACGTTGCAGGCGCTGTTCGAATTTCAGACGCAGGTCGCGGCGCTGACCGGCATGGAGATCGCCAACGCCTCGATGTACGACGGCTCGACGGCCTCGGCCGAGGCGATGCTGATGGCCAACCGGCTGACGCGTCGAACGAAAGCGGTGCTGTCGGGCGGCCTCCATCCGCAATACGCCGACGTCGCGGCGACGTTGGCGCGGCTTGCGGGCGACACGATCGTCAGAATGCCCCTCGACGCCACGGCTTCAGAGGACATCGCCACGCAAATCGATGACGACACGAGCTGCGTGATCGTCCAAAGCCCTGACTTTTTCGGCAATCTCAGGGACCTCCTGCCGATCGCCGACGCCGCGCACGCGAAGGGTGCCCTGCTGGTCGCCGTGTTCACCGAGGCGGTCTCGCTCGGCGCAGTGCGCTCGCCCGGCGAGATGGGCGCCGACATCGTGGTCGGCGAAGGGCAGTCGATCGGCAACGCCCTGAATTTCGGCGGCCCCTATCTCGGCCTGTTTGCGACCCGACTGAAGAATGTGAGACAAATGCCGGGGCGCCTGGCCGGCGAAACGGTCGACGCCGAAGGCCGGCGCAGCTTCGTGCTCACGCTCTCGACGCGCGAGCAGCACATCCGGCGCGAAAAGGCGACGAGCAACATCTGCACCAATTCGGGCCTGTGTGCGCTCGCCTTCACCATCCATTTGACGCTGCTCGGCGAGACGGGGTTGCGCCGCCTCGCCAAGGTCAATCACGCCTCCGCGGTCGATCTCGCCGACCGACTCGCCGCAGTGCCTGGCGTCAGCGTTCTCAATCGCGCCTTCTTCAATGAATTCACGATCCGCACGCCACGCAACGCCGAGGCGCTGATCGAAGATCTGGCGCGCCGCGGCGTGATCGGCGGGGCGCCCGTCTCGCGCCTGGCGCCGGACGCGGGGCTCGACGATCTGATCGTCGTCGCCTCGACCGAGCTCAACACCGCCTCCGATCGCGTCGCCTACGCCGACGCGATCGCGCAATGCCTTTGATCGCAGCGCCTCACGACGCATTCAGGAGCGTTTCATGAACATGCAAGGGCGCCCCACCCGACCGGCCTCTGCGAACGAAGGGCGTCGCGGCGCCTTCACCGGCAATCGCGCTCTCGACATGGAGGAGGCGCTGATCTTCGAATCCGGCCGCCTCGACGCCACTGGCGTCGACATCGAAGACCCGGAGCCTTTCGCATCTCGCCTCGGCGGGCTCGAGCGCAAGGGAGAGATCGGCCTTCCCGGCCTGACCGAACCGGAGGCGGTGCGCCACTACGTACGCCTGTCGCGCAATAACTATTCGATCGACGCCGGCCTCTACCCGCTCGGCTCCTGCACGATGAAGCACAATCCTCGCCTCAACGAGAAGATGGCGCGGCTTCCCGGCCTCGCCGACATTCACCCGCTGCAGCCGGTCTCGACCGTTCAGGGCGCGCTGGAGCTGATCGAGACGCTTGCGCGCGATTTGATGACGATGACCGGCATGAGCGCGGTCGCCATGTCGCCCAAGGCCGGCGCGCATGGCGAATTGTGCGGCATGATGGCGATCAAGGCGGCGATCGTGGCGCGCGGCGAAGCGGCGACGCGCAAGGTCGTTCTGGCGCCCGATTCGGCGCACGGAACCAATCCGGCGACCGCCGCGATGATGGGATTTTCGGTGCGCGCCGTTCCCGCTGGCGCAGACGGCGTGGTCGACGCAGGAAGCGTTTGCGACGCGCTCGGCCCGGATGTCGCGGCGATCATGCTCACCAATCCGAACACGTGCGGCCTCTTCGAGCGCGACATCGTTGCGATCGCCGAAGCGGTGCATGACGCGGGCGCCTATTTCTATTGCGATGGGGCCAACTTCAACGCGATTGTCGGCAAGACGCGGCCCGGCGATCTCGGCATAGACGCGATGCACATCAATCTGCACAAGACGTTCTCGACGCCGCACGGCGGCGGCGGCCCGGGCGCCGGTCCAGTGGTCCTCTCCGACAGGCTCGCGCCCTTCGCGCCGGTCCCCTACGTGGTGCGCAAAGGCGACGCGCTGAAGCTCGTCGAGCATGCCGGCGACAGCGCCGCGTTCGGCCGCATGAGCGCCTTCCACGGCCAGATGGGAATGTTCGTGCGCGCGCTCTCCTTCATCCTGTCGCACGGCGCCGACGGGCTGCGGCAGGCGTCGGAAGATGCGGTCCTCGCGGCAAATTACATTCGCGCCTCGCTCAGCGATCTGATGTCGGCGCCGTTCGGCGATCGGCCCTGCATGCACGAGGCCTTGTTCGACGATCGCTGGCTGAAGGACACCGGCCTCACGACGCTCGACTTCGCCAAGGCCATGATCGACGAAGGGTATCACCCGATGACGGTGTATTTTCCGCTCGTCGTGCATGGCGCGATGCTGATCGAGCCGACCGAATCGGAGGCGAAGGCGAGCCTCGATCTCTTCATCATGACATTGCGCGATCTCGCGATGAGCGCGCTCGCCGGGGAAAAGGAACGCTTCCTCGGCGCGCCGTATGACGCGCCGCGCCGCAGGCTCGACGAAACGCGCGCGGCGCGTCAGCCTGTCCTGCGCTGGACGAAACCGGCGCCCGCTTAACACGCGCGAAAAGAAATGGCGCCGCGCGCCGCGGTCGCGGCTTGGCGCCGCGCGCGCTTGCCCGCATAGTGCGCGCGATTCAGTCGGCAGGAGAAGCCTCGAATGACCCGCCACGGGAAAGCTTGGTGGGGCGCCGCGCTCGTCGCCTGCGGCGTCCTGTTCGCGGCCCCTTGGATCGCTCCGGCCGTCGCGCAGCAAGAAACGCCGTCCGTCCAGTCGAGCCCCCCGGCGCCGGCGCCGGCTGTGACCTCGCCGGTCGCGCCGGGGGCGACGACCCCGCTTTCCACCCCGTCGACCCCGCCTCTGGCGCCGACGCCTTCAATCTCGCCGATTCCGACACCGACAGCCCAGGCGACGCCGGTCGCCCCTACCCCGAGCCCGAACCCGCCGCCGACGCCTGCGCCAAATGTCTCGCCGACCCCGGCTCCCAGCGAGAGCGGCACCATGGGCGAGACGCGCGAGCTCGTCTCACGGCCGGCGGCCTATATCGAGGGGAAGGCCAATCGCGACGAAGTGTTCGGCTCCATCACGAGTTCGATCGACGCTGTCCGCGCCGCGCTCGACAAGGCCGGCCTGAAGGCCGCCGGCAGGCCGATCGCAGTGTTCCTCGAGGCCGACGACGTCGGCTTCACCTATCGCGCGGAAATCCCGATCGAGGCGATCCCCGACGGCAAGACGTCGCTCTCCGACACGGTGAAATTCGGGCAGACCCCCGTCGGCAAGGCGATGCGGTTCGAGCATCGCGGCGCCTACGAGGACATCGACGCCACTTACGAGGCGATCACCGCTTACCTCGACGAGAAGGGAATCGACGCACAGGACGTGTTCATCGAGGAATATCTCAACGACATAAAAACCCCGGATGACCCGAACTTGCAGGTCGATATCTTCGTGCTTCTGAAATGAAAAAATCCTCCGTTATTTTCGATCTCGACGGCACGCTGACGGATTCGGCGCCCGGTATATTCCGATCGACGCGCTACGCGCTGGAACGGCTGAACGCCGCGGACGGCGTCGAGCGCCGCATCCCCGAGGAGAGCGAGCTGCGATGGATCGTCGGACCGCCTTTGCAAGATAGCTTCGCCAAGCTCGTCGGCGCCGACAAGGCGGCCGCCATGCTCGCGCTCTATCGCGAGCGCTATGCGATGGTCGGCATGTTCGAGAATACGGTCTATCCGGGGATCGTCGGCGCGCTCGACGCTCTCAAGGCGAGCGGCTATCGGCTGTTCGTCGCGACCTCGAAGCTCGAAGCCTATGCGCGGCCGATCCTCGAGCATTTCGGGCTCGCCGGATATTTCGAGGCGATTTACGGCTCGCAGAAAGACGGCTCGCGCGCGGTCAAGAGCGAGTTGCTCGCCTATCTCATCGAGCGCGAGCGCATCGCGGCCTCGGACGGCGCCGTCATGATCGGCGATCGCAAGCACGACGCGCTCGGCGCGCGCGCCGTCGGGATTGGCTCAATCGGCGTACTGTGGGGCTACGGCGACGTGGTGGAACTCACGGCGGCTGGCGCCGATCCGCTGATTGAGAGCCCGGAGCGGATTCCGGCGGCGGCCGCAACGGTGTTGGCGCGGCCACGCTGAAGCCTTCTGGCGTTGGGCGGATTCGGCGCCTCCTCCCGCTCCGGCTGTCATGCCCGCGAAAAAGCGGGCATCCAGTGGCGTAGGGCGCAGGCGCTTCATTGCCGGAAGTTCGTGGCGGCCGTCTGGACCCCCGCGTTCGCGATCGCCTTCGCGGAGGTGACAGGACGGCGCGGGAAGAGGGAGAGAGCAGCGCCCTTGCTTTACTCGTGGCCGGCGACCGGCTTGGGCTGATAGGGCTCTTCGAGCTTAGCGATGGTGCGCGCGTCGAGCTTCAGCGAAAGCGCCGCGACCGCGTCTTCGAGGTGATGCGGCTTGGAGGCCCCGACGATCGGCGCGGTGACGTAGGGCTTCGCGAGCACCCAGGCGAGCGCAACGACGGCGGGCTTCGCGCCGTGTTTCTCCGCGACTTCAATGACCCGGCGGCGGATCGTCTCGTCCTGACGCGAGCCAAGTCCGAGCGCGCGGGTATGAACATCTGTGCGCCCACGCACGGTCGAGGCCGTCTCGCCGAGGCCCGAGCCCGCGAGGTAGCCGCGCGCCAGCGGCGACCACGGAATGACCGCGAGGCCCTGATCGGCGCAGAATTTCATCATCTCGCGCTCTTCCTCGCGGTAGACGAGGTTGTAGAAATTCTGCATCGAGACGAATTCGGCGAGGCCACGCTCGCGCGCGACCGAGATCATGCGCGCGAACTGCCACGTCCACATCGAGGAGGCGCCGACATAGAGCGCCTTGCCGGCGCGCACGACGTCGTTCAGCGCCTCGACCGTCTCCTCGATCGGCGTTTCATAGTCGAAGCGGTGGATCTGATAGAGGTCGACGTAGTCCGTTCCGAGACGCTTAAGCGAAGCGTCGATCGCATCCATGATGTGCTTCCTGGAAAGGCCGCGCGCGTTCACGCCGGGGCCCATAGGATTGTACACCTTCGTCGCGATGACGACTTCGTCGCGCTTGGCGAAATCCTTGAGCGCGCGACCGACGATCTCCTCGCTCGCGCCCACCGAATAGACGTCGGCGGTGTCGAAGAAGTTGATCCCCAATTCCAGCGCCCGCTTGATGAAGGGACGCGACTCTTCTTCTTCGAGGACCCAGTCGCGCCACGTCTTCGAGCCGTAGGTCATGCAGCCGAGGCAGAGCCTCGACACCTTCATGCCGGTCTTGCCAAATCGTACGTAATCCATTGATTCTTCCGCCTCGCCATGGCGCGCGTCGAGCCGCCGCGCGGAGCGAAAGCTGACGGGATCGGAGCGAAAGTCAATCGGCGCGGCCAGCGCGACGCGTTCACGAGCGTGTGTTCCACCGCTCGCCCCACAGCGTCAGAGGCTCGCTGCGGCCCTCGCCGCTTGGTCGTACTGCCCCGAGAGCGCCCGCAGGCGCCCGGCCAAGTGGGACAGGCCTTCCTCCTCGAAGCCTAGCGCCTTGACGGGATCGACGAGCACACGCTCGCGGATCTCGCGATAGACCCGGCAGGCCGCTTCGCCGCGCTCGGTCACCGAGACGATCTTTTCCTTGGCGACGATCTCGCTCCTGACGAGACCGAGGCGCTCGAGCTTCTTGATCGCGTAGGCGACGAGGTGCGTGTCCTCGATGTTGAGCACGAGGCAGATGTCGGCTTGGCGCTTGCCCCGCTGGCGATGATTGATCGAATGCAGCGTCATCACGTCGATCGGCGAGAGATCGGGAAAGCCGGCGGCCGCCATGGCCCGCACAATCCAGCGCAGGAAGGCGTGGCTCGCCAGAATCAGGCCGAACTCGAACTCCGACAGCGCCGGGCTGCCGCCCGCCGCCAAGTGCGCAGACGAGACAACCGGTCCGACCCCATGCGCCGGCGGCGTATCTTGCAGAGGTTTGGCCACTGCTGGGTCCTGTTCGCTTGCGATGCTGATAACTTATCGATAAGTTGCTTACAAAGTCAAACCTCGATCAGCTTCATGGAGCGTCACTTGGCCGATTCCGTTTCGCGAGGAACCCCGTCCGCGTCCGGACAATGGGACTTCTGGGTCGACCGCGGAGGCACCTTCACCGACGTCATCGGCCGCGATCCCAGCGGCCGGCTCCACGCGCGCAAGCTGCTCTCCGAAAACCCGGCCTACGACGACGCCGCGGTCCAGGCGATCCGCGACCTGCTCGGCCTCGCCCAGGGCGCGTCGATCCCCGCCGGCGCGATCGGCGTCGTCAAAATGGGCACCACCGTCGCCACCAACGCGCTGCTCGAGCGCCGCGGCGAGCGGACGCTTCTCGTGACGACGCGCGGCTTCCGCGACGCGCTGGAGATTGGCTACCAGGCGCGGCCGAAGATTTTCGCCCGCAACATCGTCAAGCCGGACCAGCTCTATTCCGACGTACTGGAAATCGACGAGCGCGTACTCGCCGACGGGACCGTCGAGACGGAGCCCGACCTCGACGCCGTTCGCGGCGCGCTTGCGCGCGCCAAGGCGGAGGGTTTCAACGGGGTCGCCATCGTCTTCATGCACGCCTACCGCTATCCCGAGCATGAGCGGCTCGTCGCGCAGGCCGCCCGCTCGCTCGGCTTCGCCCAGGTCTCCGTCAGCCACGAATGCTCGCCCCTCATCAAGCTCGTCGGGCGCGGCGACACGACCGTGGTCGACGCCTATCTCTCGCCGATTCTCTCGCGCTATGTCGCGCGCGTTTCGAAGGCCCTCGAAGCCGATCGGACCGGCGCGCGCCTCATGTTCATGATGTCCTCGGGCGGCCTCACGGCGGCGCATCTCTTCGCCGGCAAGGACGCCATCCTCTCGGGCCCCGCCGGCGGCGTCGTCGCAATGGCTCAGACCGGACGCAGCGCCGGTTTCAACGAAGTGATCGGCTTCGACATGGGCGGCACTTCGACCGACGTCGCGCATTTCGACGGGTCTTACGAAAGGGCTTTCGAGACCGAGGTCGCGGGCGTGCGCATGCGCGCGCCGATGATGATGATCCACACCGTCGCGGCCGGCGGCGGCTCGATCTTGCATTTCGACGGCGCCCGCTTTCGCGTCGGTCCCGATTCGGCGGGCGCCGATCCCGGCCCCAAATGCTATCGCCGCGGCGGGCCGCTCGCCGTCACCGACGCCAATCTGATGACCGGCAAGCTGATTCCAGATTTCTTCCCCAAAATCTTCGGCCCCGGGCAGGATCAGCCGCTCGACGCGGCGAGCGTCCGTACGGCGTTCGAGGCGCTGGCGGCCGAGATTGGCGACGGGCGCAGCCCCGAGGAGGTCGCGGACGGCTTCGTCTCCATCGCCGTCGCCAAGATGGCCGAGGCGATCAAGAAAATCTCCGTCGCGCGCGGCTACGACGTGACGCGCTATGCGCTCAATTGTTTCGGCGGCGCCGGCGGACAGCACGCCTGCGATGTCGCGGACGCGTTGGCGATCAAGACGGTGCTGATCCATCCGCTCTCCTCGCTGCTCTCCGCCTACGGCATGGGGCTCGCCGACATCACAGCCCATCGCAGCCAGGGCGTCGAGGAGCCTCTGAGCGACGAAGCGCTGGAGCGTCTCGCCACCCTGCTGCAGCGTCTCGGCGACGAGGCGGCGCAGGAAGTCGAGGGGCAAGGCGTCACGCGGGACGCCGTCACGCTGCGCCTGCGCGCGCAATTGCGCTACGCCGGCGCCGACACCGCGCTCGAGGTCGAGTTCCGGGAACCTGGCGCGATGAAGCGCGATTTCGAAGCGGCGCATAAGGCGCGCTTCGGCTTCATCGATCCGAGCAAGGCGCTCGTCATCGAGGCGGTGAACGTCGAGGCGATCGGCGGCGCCGCGCCATTCGACGAACGCGCGCAAGCGATCGGAGAGGCGGCCTCGCCCTCGCCCGAGCGGACGAGCCGGTTCTTCTCGAACGGGGCATGGCGCGAGGCGAATGTCTACTTGCGCCAGAACATTCCGCTCGGCGCCAATGTCATGGGCCCGGCGCTCATCATCGAGCCGCATCAGACGATCGTCGTCGAGGACGGCTGGCGCGCGGAAGTGACCGCGAAGAACCATGTCGTGCTGCGGCGCGTGAAGGCAGCCGCACGGCGCGAGGCGATCGGCGCCAAGGCCGATCCCGTCATGCTCGAGATCTTCAACAATCTCTTCATGTCGATCGCCGAACAAATGGGCGTGACGCTGCAGAACACCGCCTATTCCGTCAACATCAAGGAGCGGCTCGACTTCTCCTGTGCGGTGTTCGACGCCGAGGGGCGCCTCGTCGCCAACGCGCCGCATATGCCGGTGCATCTCGGATCGATGGATCGCTCGGTTGAAACGATCATTCGCCTCAACGAGGGCCGCATTCATCCCGGCGACGTCTTTGCGCTGAACGCGCCCTACAACGGCGGCACGCATCTGCCCGATATCACCGTCTGCACGCCGGTGTTCGACGACAAGGGCGAGAAGATCCTGTTCTGGACCGCTTCGCGCGGGCACCACGCCGACGTCGGCGGCATTGCGCCGGGCTCGATGAGCCCGCGCGCGACCAACATCCTCGAGGAAGGCGTCTATATCGACAATTTCCTGCTCGTCGAGCGCGGCGGGTTCCGCGAGAAGGAGCTTTACGAACTGCTCGCGAGCGGCCCCTATCCCGCGCGCAATCCGCTGCAGAACGTCAACGATCTGAAAGCGCAGATCGCCGCCAACGAGAAGGGCGCGCGCGAATTGCGCCACATGGTCGAAGCGTTCTCGCTCGAAACCGTGCAGGCCTACATGGGTCACGTGCAGGACAACGCCGCCGAGAGCGTGCGCCGGGTGATCGACCGGCTGAAAGACAGCGAGTTCGCCTTCGAGATGGATCAGGGGGCGGTGATCAAAGTGAAGATCACCGTCGATCGCGAAGCGCGCGAAGCGACGGTCGACTTCACCGGCACCTCGCCGCAGCAGGCGACCAACTTCAATGCGCCCGAGCCCGTCGCGCGGGCGGCGGTGCTCTATGTCTTCCGCGTGATGGTCGAGGACGAGATCCCGATGAACGCGGGCTGCCTCAGGCCGATCCGTATCATCATCCCGGAGGGATCGATGCTGTCGCCGCGCTATCCCGCGGCGGTGGTGGCGGGCAATGTCGAGACCTCGCAGGCCGTCACCGACACGCTGTTCGGCGCGCTGCACGCGCTCGCCTCGGCGCAGGGCACGATGAACAACCTCACCTTCGGCGACGCACGCTACCAATATTACGAGACGATCTGCTCGGGCGCGCCGGCCGGCCCCGGCTTCGACGGCGCGAGCGGCGTGCATACGCACATGACCAATTCGCGGCTGACCGATCCGGAAGTCCTGGAATCGCGCTTCCCCATCGTGCTCGAGGACTTCCACATCCGGCGCGGCTCCGGCGGCAAAGGACAATGGAAGGCCGGCGACGGCACGCTGCGCCGGCTGCGCTTCCGCCAGGGCATGGATCTCGCCATCCTCAGCGGCCATCGCCGCGTCCCGAATTTTGGCGTCGACGGGGGCGAACCCGGCGAGCTCGGCCACAACATCGTGCGCCGCAAGGACGGACGGCGTGAGGAATTGCAGGGCTGCGCCCAAACGGTGCTGGAGGCGGGCGAAGCGATCGAGATCGTCACGCCGACCGGCGGCGGCTGGGGGAAGAAGGGGTAAGGGGCGGCCGGCGGTGCTCTTGAAGCTGCGTCGCCGGCCAATTCGGGCTAAACTCCGCAGGCTAAGTTTACATCGAGGCTGCAATGGAGATCTACAATATCCATGAGGCCAAGACGCATCTGTCGCGTCTCATCGATAAAGCCGCCAAGGGAGAGTCGTTCGTTATCGCCAAAGCCGGCAAGCCGCTCGTGAAAGTCGTGCCGCTGGAACCGCCAGCGGCGCGCGAGATTCGCCCTATCGGCTTCCTCAAGGGGCGAATTCGCGTTCCCGCCGACTTCGACCGGATGGGCGAATCCGAGATCGAGCGTCTGTTCGACGGCAAAGCGTGAAGCCGCTCCCCTGGGCGCATTCGGCCCTCGTCGACGGTCTGACCCTGCTCACCGCCGATCCGATCTGGGGCGGTATGGAGGCCCGGTCCGCAGCGTTTAGGCGACCGCCGGTCGCGAGGATCCCGCGTCCATCGCGTCAGCGCCCGCCCTCACCCCGCCCCATCGCATAAAACTCCTCGTTCGGGCGGATGTTGGCGACGTTGGCGAGCCGGTTCGACATCGCGAAGAAGGCGGCGATCGCGGCGATGTCCCAGACGTCCTCGGGCGCAAAACCGTGCTCCTTCAGCGCATGGATGTCGGCGTCCTCCACGTCCTGCGAGCGGGTCGCGACGGCAAGCGCGAAGTCGAGCATTGCCTTGTGCTTGGGCGAAATGTCCGCCTTGCGGTAGTTGATCGCGACCTGGTCGGCGATCAAAGGATTCTTGGCGCGAATGCGAAGGATCGCGCCGTGCGCGACGACGCAGTAATGGCACTGGTTCGCGGCTGAAGTCGCCACCACGATCATCTCGCGCTCGGCCTTGGTGAGGCCGCCGGGCTTGTCCATCAGCGCGTCGTGATAGGCGAAGAAGGCGCGGAATTCATCGGGCCGCCGCGCCAGAACGAGGAACACGTTCGGCACGAAGCCGGACTTCTCCTGCACCTGGAGGATCCGCTCACGGACGTCCTCGGGCGCGTCGGCGAGGTCGGGAACGGAAAAACGGCTGATCGGCTTCACGCTCACGGCACTCTCCTCCCTATGGCGCAAGACGCCAGCATAGAGCGTGTTGGCGGTGTCGACACCCCGCTTTCTCGCGCTCCCGACTTTGCCAGCCGCCTCGCGGGCGGATACAAGGCGCCGGGGATCCGGGAGCTGTGAGCGATGCAATTCGGCGTCTACACCTTCGTCGAGACCGAGCGCGATCCAGCGACTGGCCAGCCGATCAACGTCGAGCGCACGCTCGCCGAGACGATGGCGGAGATCGAACTCGCCGACCGCGTCGGGCTCGACGTGTTCGCCCTCGGCGAACATCACCGGGCCGATTACGCGATCTCGGCGCCCGCTGTGGCGCTCGCCTACGCAGCCGCGCGCACGAAGGCAATTCGGCTCTCGAGCGCCGTGACGGTGCTGAGCTCCGACGATCCCGTTCGGGTCTATCAGCAGTTCGCGACGCTCGACCTGCTTTCGCATGGCCGCGCCGAGATCATGGCGGGCCGCGGCTCGTTCATCGAGTCGTTTCCGCTGTTCGGCTACGACCTCGACGACTACGACGAATTGTTCGCCGAAAAGCTCGACCTGCTGCTCGCCATCCGCGCCAGCGAGCGCGTGACATGGGAAGGGCGCCTGAGGGCGCCGCTCAAGGGGCTAGGCGTCTATCCGCGCGCCTTGCAGGATCCCCTGCCAGTCTGGATCGCGGTCGGCGGAACGCCGCAATCGGTCGCGCGCGCCGGCGTGCTCGGCCTGCCGCTGGCGTTGGCGATCATCGGCGGCGAGCCGGCGCGCTTTGCGCCCCTCGCCCGGCTCTATCGGGAGGCGGGCGCGCGCGGCGGCCATGATCCCGCGAGCCTCGCGCTCGGCGTCAACGGCCACGGCTTCCTCGCCGACACCAGCGAGGCGGCGGTCGAAGCCTTTTACCCACCCTATGCCGAGACGATGTCGCGCATCGGCCGCGAACGCGGCTGGCCGGGTCTGACGCGCGCGCAATTCGAGCAAGGGCGGGCGCCGAACGGGCATCTGATCGTTGGAACGCCGGACGAAGCGATCGCCAAGATTCTCGCCCAGCACGAGATTTTCGGCCACCAGCGCACTCTCATGCAGATGCGCGTCGGCGCCATGACGCACGAGGCGGTCATGCGCTCGATCGAACTTTTCGGAACGGTGGTCGCGCCGGCGGTGCGCGAGGCGATCGCTAGGAAAGGCGACCGATCCTAGCTGCGGATCGGCTCGTGAGCGAGCGCGGCCTTGAGGAAGGCGTACAGCGCCGAAAGCGCGCTCAGCACAAACACCGCCTCGAGAATGTGGGTCACCGTCTCGCCGAGCTGGAACAGCCCGCCGATCGCCCAGCCCGCCGCGCCGCCGGCGCCGACGAGTTCAGTGCCGACTAGCACCGCGACGCTGCCGAGCGTCGTCGCGTTGGTCCAATTGATGCGGGCGTTGGCGGCCACGAGAACTCCAACCTTTTCGTGCGGCGTGAGCCCCCCTATACCATGGCCCCAGCTTGCGCAAGGTGCGCCACGTCCTCCAACCCTGAGCAGCCCGTTGAACGACACCCCTGAATTCTCGCGCGCCGCCGTCGCCGCGCCGCATCGCCTCGCAGCGGCCGCGGGGCGCGACTGTCTCGCCCAAGGCGGCGACGCGATCGAGGCGATGGTCGCGATGGCCTCGACGATCGCGGTCGTCTATCCCCACATGAACGCGATCGGCGGCGACGGCTTCTGGCTCATCCGCGAGCCGGGCGGGCGCGTGCGCGCGATCGAAGCCTGCGGCTATGCGGGCGAGCGCGCCACCGCCGAGGCCTATCGCAAGCTCGAACTCGCGGCCATTCCGACGCGCGGGCCGCTGGCGGCCCTGACTGTCCCCGGGGCGATCGGCGGATGGATCGCGGCGCTGGCGCTGTCCAAGGCGCTCGGCGGCCGCCTGCCGCTCGAGACGCTGTTGGAGGCCGCCGTACGGCACGCCCGCGAAGGCTACGCCATCTCCGCCTCCGAGGGGCGTTACGATCCGACCGCCGACGCCGCGCTGATGGCCGCGCCCGGCTTCGCCGAGACTTTTCTCGTCGAGGGCAAGCGCCCTGAAGCGGGCGCGACGCGACGACTGCCGCGCCTCGCCGACACCTTCGCCCAGCTCGCCCACGCCGGGCTCGATGACTTTTACCGCGGCGACGTCGGCCGCGAGATCGCGGCCGATTTGGAGCGCATTGGCTCCTTTGTGACGCGCGCCGATCTCGCCCGCTATGAAGCCGCTTGGCGCGCGCCCCTTTCCCTTCGCATCAAGGGGGCGACCCTCTACAACACGCCGGCCCCGACGCAGGGGCTCGCCTCCCTGGTGCTGCTCGGCCTCTACGAGCGGCTCGGCGTCGGCGGCGTCGAGGGCTTCGCCCATACCCATGCGCTGATCGAAGCCAGCAAGCGCGCCCTGACGATCCGCAACGAAGCCTGCGTCGACTTCGCCTTCGCCACGCATGACTTCACGGCTCTCCTCTCG
>DASXGX010000126.1:0-6528 GCA_036488815.1 Roseiarcus sp. | reverse complement strand
CATTGCGAGGACGGGAGCCATGAAGCAATCCATCGCTCCGCTTGGCGCTGGCGCCGTGCTTCAGGCTCGCGGCGCGTAGGCCGCCGCGTCGACCGTCGCCGGGCGCCCCTCCAGCGACAGCCTGGCGACGCGCGGCGCGCTCTCCGCAATCACTTTGCCGCGCCGGATCACCGCGAGCCGCGCCGCGCGCAGCCGGACCGCCTCGATGGGGTCGGCGGCCTGTAGCAGCACCATGTCGGCGTTCTTGCCGACCTCGAGCCCATAGTCTTCGAGACCGAGGATCCGCGCAGGGATTTCCGTCACCGCGTCAAAAGTCCAGCGGATCGCCTCGCGGCTCGTCATCGGCGCGGCGTGGACCGCCATATGCGCAACGTCGAGCATGTCGGCGCCGCCGAGGCCGTACCACGGGTCCATCACGCAATCCTGCCCGAGCGCGACCGGAACGCCGTGCGCGCGCAACTCCGCGATGCGCGTCAGGCCGCGCCGGCGCGGATACGCGTCGTGCCGTCCTTGCAGGGTGATGTTGATGAGCGGATTGGCGATCGCGTTGATCCCAGACTCGGCGATCAGCGGCAGCAGCTTCGAGACGTAGTAATTGTCCATCGAATGCATCGACGTGAGATGCGAGCCCGTCGCCCGCGCGCCGAGGCCGAGGCGCTTGGCCTCATAGGCGAGCGTCTCGACGTGGCGCGACATGGGATCGTCGCTCTCGTCGCAATGAAGATCGACCATCAGCCCGCGTTTCCCAGCGATCTCGCACAGCGCCGTCACCGATGCCGCGCCCTCCGCCATCGTGCGCTCGAAATGCGGAATGCCGCCGACGACGTCGACGCCCATGTCGAGCGCCCGCGCCAGGTTGCGCGCCGCGCTGGGGAAGCGGAAGTAGCCGTCCTGCGGGAAGGCGACGAGCTGCAAATCGAGATAGGGCTTCACCTTGTTCTTGACGTCCAGCAGCGCTTCGACGGCGACGAGCCGGTCGTCGCAAATGTCGACGTGCGAGCGAATGGCGAGTACGCCTTGCGATACCGCGAGGTCGCAGTAGCGCAGCGCGCGCTCGGCCACCGCCTCGTGCGTGAGCAGCGGCTTCAGTTCGCCCCACAGCGCGATGCCCTCGAGCAGCGTGCCGGAGACGTTGAGGCGGGGAAGGCCGAGCGAGAGCGTGGCGTCGAGGTGGAAATGGCTGTCGACGAAGGGCGGCGCGAGAAGATGGCCATGCGCTTCGACGACGACGCCAGCGCCTGCTTCGATCCGCCGTTCGATCGCGACGATGCGCCCGCCGCGCGCCGCGACGTCCATCTCCTTGCGCCCATCCGGCAGCGTCGCGCCGCGCACGATCAGATCGAATGTCATCGGGTCGATTCCCCCTGTTTCGTTGCCACTCACTCCTTCGCCCGGAGAGCGCGGGGCGATCCAACGGCTCCTTCTGGATCCGTCTTTCGAGGTCGCTTCGCGGCGCCTCAGGACGAGTTCCGTTGGAGCAAGACGTATCTCACTTCACCAGTTGCCTCCGATTCGCACCGCTCGCCTAGGCACGGTGCGGAGTGATGGAATCGGAGGGCCCTCATCCGGCGCTTCGCGCCACCTTCTCTAGGCGAATGCGTAGCATTCGTCCGCTCCCGCTCGCGGGAGAAGGGATTTTGGGCGCCGCAAAAGCCCCTCTCCCGCTCGCGGGAGAGGGGCTGGGGTGAGGGCTCTCCCATCGAACTGCAGAAGACTCTAAAACGCGCTCTTGATCACGCCGCCGTCGACGCGCAGCGCGGCGCCGGTCGTCGCGGAGGCCAGCGGGCTGGCGACGTAGGCGACGAGCGAGGCGACCTCTTCCGGGGTCGCGAAGCGCTTGATGAGCGAAGTGGGCCGCACTTTCTGAAAGAATTCTTTTTCGAAGTCCTGGAACGACTTGCCCTCGGACTTCGCGAGAGCGTCGACGAAGTCGGTGACGCCGCGCGACTTGGTCGGGCCGGGCAGCACGGTGTTGACGGTTATGCCCGTTCCCACGACGGCCTCGGCCAGCCCGCGCGAGACGGCGAGTTGCGCGGTCTTGGTCATGCCGTAGTGAATCATCTCGGCCGGGATCTGCACCGCGCTCTCGCTGGAGATGAAGATGATGCGGCCCCAATCGGCGCGCCGCATCGCCGGCAGATAGAGCCGCGCGAGACGGACGCCGCTCAGCACGTTCGCCTCGAAGAAGCGCATCCAATCGGCGTCGGGAATCGCCTCGAACGGCTTCGGTTCGAAGATGCCGAGATTGTTCACGAGGATCTCGACGTCGGGATAGCTTTGCGCGACCGCCTCCGCGGCGGACGCCGTGCCGAGATCGCCGGCGAAAGCGTGAATCTCGGCGCCGGTCGAGGCGCGCAGACGCGCGACCGCCTCGTCGACCGCCACCTGCGTGCGGCCGTTGACGATGACCCGCGCGCCTTCGCGCGCCAGAGCGTCCGCGATCGCATGTCCGATGCCGGCCGTGCTGCCGCTGACGAGCGCCAGTTTTCCGCGCAGTTTCAAATCCATGTCGTTTCCTTTCGCCGCCGCTAAGCGCTTGCCGAAACCCCGGCGTCGGCGGCAGAGATAGAGCAGCCCCCGCCGCCATCTTGCCCCACGCGACGATGGCGGCGCAAACCTCCGAAAGAGGAGAAGCAAATGGCGCGCGTATTTGTGACCGGATCGTCCACCGGCCTCGGCCTGATGGCCGCCAGCCTGCTTGCCGAGCAGGGACACAAGGTGATTGTGCACGGCCGCGACAAAAAGCGCGCCGACGACGCGCTCCGGGCGGTTCCGCGAGCCGAGGGCGCTGTGGCCGGCGACCTCGCCAGCATCGCCGAGACCCGTGCCCTCGCCAACGAAGTCAATCGGCTCGGCCCGCTCGACGCGGTGATTCACAACGCCGCGCTCGGCTACCAGGAGCCGCGGGCCGAAACCGAGGACGGGCTGCCCAAAGTCTTCGCCGTCAACACGCTTGCGCCCTACATGCTCACGGTCTTGATCGAGAGGCCGAAGCGGCTCGTCTATTTGAGCTCAGGCATGCATCGCGGCGCCTCGGCGGACCTCGACGATCTGCTTTGGCGCAAGCGGCGCTGGCAGGGCTCGCAAGCCTATGCGGAGAGCAAGCTGCACGACGCTCTCCTGGCGTTCGGCTTCGCCCGCCGCTGGCCCGATGGCTACGCCAATGCGGTCGAGCCGGGATGGGTCGCGACCCGGATGGGCGGGGCGAACGCTCCCGACGACCTCGATCAGGCCCACCGCACCCAGGCCTGGCTCGCCGTCAGCGACGATCCGGGCGCGCGGGTGAGCGGCCAATATTTTTTCCACATGCGGCCGCGGCAAACCCACCCCAGCGTCCACGACGCCGACCTTCAGGATCGGCTGATCGACGCTTGCGCGGCGCTGTCCGGCGTTTCGCCGGCGTGAGCGGTCAGGGTTTGCGGGGGTGTTCCGCCTCGAGCGCCGCTTCGTGATACCAGCCGCTGCCGAACTCGACGGTCGGGAGCGGCGGCTGGCGGCGGTCCGTAGCGGAAGTAGGACGAAGACCGCGCTTGTCGAGCTTTCCCTGAGTTGTCGTGGGAAATTGATAAATCTTCGCAGTAGGAGCGCCCGAATTCGTATTCATCGCGAGTCTCCGATCCCAGCTTAGAAAGGAAAGGTGCGCCTCGAATCGATTTTTACAATACCCGACCTGCACACGAAACGCACTAAGTGCTTCAAATAAAATCACAAACTGCTCACAAAATGGGCGCCATCATCTTTGCCGCTTTGCACGGCGCCAACGATTACAGCGCGGGCGCCGCGAATTCGAGACCGTGAGGCTGGCACAGAAAATGCTGCATCGCGCTGGCCCCTGCAGGCGATAGGCAATTCGACGTGAGTTCAAAATGAGAACCCAAATAGCGAGAGGGTCGCGATGACAAAGTACAAACTCGAGTATATTTGGCTCGACGGCTATACTCCTGTGCCAAACCTCCGGGGAAAGACGCAGATCAAAGAATTCGACAGCTTTCCCAAGCTCGAGCAGCTTCCGCTGTGGGGTTTTGACGGCAGTTCCACCATGCAGGCGGAAGGGCATAGCTCGGACTGCGTGCTGAAGCCGGTCGCCGTCTATCCCGACAGCCAGCGCACCAACGGCGTGCTGGTGATGTGCGAAGTCATGATGCCGGACGGCAAGACCCCGCACGCCTCCAACAAGCGCGCGACCATTCTCGACGACGCCGGCGCCTGGTTCGGCTTCGAGCAGGAATATTTCTTCTACAAGGACGGCCGTCCGCTCGGCTTCCCGACATCGGGCTATCCGGCGCCGCAGGGTCCCTACTACACCGGCGTCGGCTACAAGAACGTCGGCGATGTCGCCCGCAAGATCGTCGAGGAGCATCTCGACGCCTGCCTCGCGGCCGGCATCAACCACGAAGGCATCAACGCGGAAGTCGCCAAGGGCCAGTGGGAATTCCAGATCTTCGGCAAGGGCTCGAAGAAGTGCGCCGACGACATGTGGATGGCGCGCTACCTGATGCTCCGCCTGACCGAGAAGTACGGCATCGACATCGAGTTCCACTGCAAGCCGCTCGGCGACACCGACTGGAACGGCTCGGGCATGCACTGCAACTTCTCGACCGCCTATATGCGCGAAGTCGGCGGCAAGGAATACTTCGAGAAGCTGATGGCGGCCTTCGAGGCGGCGCGCGAGGACCACATCGCGGTCTACGGCCCCGACAACCACATGCGCCTCACCGGCAAGCATGAGACGGCGTCGATCAACCAGTTCAGCTACGGCGTCGCCGACCGCGGCGCGTCGATCCGCGTGCCCCATAGCTTCGTGAACAACGGCTACAAGGGCTATCTCGAGGATCGCCGCCCGAATTCGCAAGGGGACCCCTACCAGATCGCCTCGCAGGTCTTGAAGACCGTCGCGTCGGTTCCGACCGGCAAGCAGGCCGCGGCGTAAAAGCGCCTCTGCGGCGTCGCCTCCAGGCGCCGCCGCTATCCCCGTGAGGCTTGTGCGGCAAAAAGCAATGGGCTCTTGAACCGAGAAGCCGAATGGCCATCTGCGCGTTCGCGTAGCTCAGCAGGTAGAGCGCCCGCGTCAGAAGCGGGAGGCCGCAGGTTCGAGGCTGTCGCCCTGACCACTCCGCAGTTATCGATAAGATCGAATCACGGCGATGCCAATTTCGACGTAAAGGCGCCGTTCGCGCTCCTGTTTATCGACGGCCCATTCATGCTCAATGAGCGACAGAGCTTGAAGCACCCGTTTTGACGCATTTGGTTCGCCGCACGATAACTTAAGAAGATTTAGGCGCTTGAAGCGACCGCCTCCGACGCCGTTGTCTTTGGCGAGTTGTTTCATGTCGCCATCGAGCGCGACCAAAATTGAGTCTGATACCTCGGCGAAAGCGCAAACAACCTGATCCGACGAACCTCTCGCGACACCGCTTTCTCTCAGCAGTACCGCGTCGTGACCAGAATCGCGCAAGGCCCTGGCAACCGAGTCTGGAACCCCTTCGTCTAGGAAGAACTTCAATTTTTCGTTCTTGGCCGTCAAGCAGCGGTTCTCGGCTCCAAAGAGGCTACGGCAGCCGTGATATCGGGTTCCGTAAGACTAGGGTACTCAGCCAATATTTGCTCAACTGAATATCCGGCTTTCGCAAAATTTTGTATCGCCGAAATGGGTATCCTAGTCCCGGCGAAGACGGGGCGGTTGTGGGCCACATTCCTATTTCTAATGACTTTCCCGTACTCGTCGTCCGTGCGTTTGCGGAGGCGTTCCGTCTCCTTCTTCATGTCCTCGATCACGTCGATGAGTTCGAAAAGAATGAATTGACCACTGACTACACCAGCCGGCTTTCCGGTCGCGGGGTCAATCCACGAAACCTCGCGATTCCACACCGCGAGTTTCACATCGGACCATGGGCGCTTGGTATATTTGGATAGGGTTTCGGCGGTTTCCTTGAGATGTCGGATAGAGACGCCGTGACCATCCTTAAGAAGGCTGATCGTGCGCAATCCCACTATGTCGGAGAAGGAATAAATTCGAGAAAATGGCGAGCGCCGATTATCCGAGGCGTGCTGCGGTTTGAAAAAACCAGTGTCATCCCAATACGCCAGTTGGCGCATTGTCAGACCGGTCAGTTTAGCAACCTGATCTGCGCTAAAGGCGGCGACGATCTTATCGTTGTCTCTCACGTCGCCCTCCTTTCGGCCCGAAACCGTCCCTTCGTCGGGACTTCAAAATACGATATCATCCCGACCTCTTCCGGTAAACTCACCGCTTTTGTGGGTGTCCGCGCAAAGCGATCACCGCATCAAAAGCGCTTCGCGCGCGCACGCCAGCGGCGCCGAACTAGTCTTGGCTGCTTCGCCGCGTAACCCGCCAAAATCAGTGCGCCCGCCGTCCCTACTGGACGGGGACCCCATTTCGCTAGTATGGCTTGGGCGGGTCACACCGCAATACACATCCAGTCGAACACGAATATCCAGTCGAACGACGTCAAGCGCAGTGACGACAGGGCCGCTTTGCCCGTCTGATCTCAGCGGGGGAGGCGGCGA
>DASXGX010000119.1:0-29057 GCA_036488815.1 Roseiarcus sp. | reverse complement strand
GATTGCGCCGCGAAGGCGTCGCGATGGCCGAAGCGGCGCGCCGCGCGAAAGGCGAGCGACACCTGGCGGTCGATGTCGCGCACGAGGACCCCGCCTTCGGGAAGCTGCTCGATCCCCGACGCGTCGCCCGAGCGCGGCTGCAGCGCCGGGGCCGGAAGCGCGGCGACGCGCGCGGCGATCGTCTCGAACGAGACCTCGGGATCGAGCGCGTCGAGCAATATCGCCTCCGCCGCCTCGCACCAGAAATCGTTCGCGTCGATCTCGGGCGGCGGCAGCGACGCCTCGCCCTCGCCCGCGAAGATCGTCAGCGGAAACAAGCGCCCGACCCCGTCGATCGAGGGCGCGAAGACGCCGATCGTCGCCTCGCCGCAGAAATCCGCGCCGAACCAGAAGCGCCAAATCGGCGCACGGTTGTAGACGTCGAGCCACGTCGCGCCGAGCGTCTGGCGCGCGGTGGCGACGCTCCCTTGCAGCCACGGCTCCCAGACCTCGAGAAAGCGGCGGGGCGCCTTCGCCGCGACGAAATCGCGCTTGGCGGGGAGCTTGCCGAAGAGGCCGGCGGGCATTGGACCTCACAGTCCGTTGGGACACTTGAACTGCCGCAGCGCCGGCATGCTCAAGGGGTTGTTGAGCGAGGCGGAGGTGAATTGATACGACACCTCGCGACCGCCGACGACGAAGCTGACCTTGACGGCGTTGCCGTTCTGAATCGAGGAGCCGACCTCGACCAGCCGGAACAGCGCCCAGGCGCCGGAACGCTCGAGGTTGGATTTGCGGTCTGGCAAGTCGGGCGCCATCACGATCGAAGCCGCGCCGGCCCCCGCCCCCGGCCATTGCACGGTCGAGGGGGCGTTGGCGCCCTGCTGGGCGACGACGTTGGCCCCGTTGATCGTCAGCGTCGCGGTCTGTGCGTCGCTGCTCAGCGTCAACGGCTTCACTTCGAGCCCGACATTGGGCTGGCTGCCGCCGGTCGGGAAGAAGGCGTCGCGAATGTCGGCGGCCTGCTGGAATTGGCGCAGCGTGGTGTCCGACAGCTTGCGATTGAAGCTGGGATTGGGACGCCAGGTCCAGGTCTTGTTGGTGAGGTTGACCAGCGGCGCGAGATTGCTCGAGAAGAAGCGATCGATGACGCCGCCCGGAGCGAACAGTCGCGCGAAATCCGCCATCGGCACGTCGCGGTCGCTCTTGGCGAAGGGATAGCGGTTGGCGACGATCTGCTGACAGGGCGACGCGACCTGTTCGGCCATCGCATCGGCGATCTGGGCGATCGAGCTCGCGTTGGCGTCGCCGGCGGCGTCCTTGGCGACCTTCTCCATCATGCCGGCGAGCGGCTGCGGCAAGCGCGTCACATTCGAGCGCAGGCTCGCCACCTGCACCTCCACCTGATCGAGCGCCTGCTTGGCCTGGGTCGGGTTTTCGGCGGCGAGCGTCAATTGCCGATAGAGCTCATTGAGGTTGGCGAGCAGCGCATCGATCGGCCGCGATCCAGCCTCGCCGTCGACCAGAATCTGGAACGGCTTGAAATTGGCCTCGATCGCGGCGCCGGGAACTTCGGGTGGCGGATCGCCCGCCTTGCGCTGCGACTTCATCGCGATTTCGAGCGCCTCGCGACTGACCGAGCCGAGGCGCCGCGCCGCGGCCTCCGCCACGTCCTTCTTGGCTTGGTCGGCGCCTTCGTTGCGGGGAGGCGCCTTGGGTTCGCGCGTCAGCGCCGTCTCGTCGCGCACGGATTCGAAGATCTGCTTGATCGGCGAGGTCGGCGCGGAGGCGGCGCTGAGAGCGAGATACTTCGGCTTGTCGGCGAGCAGCGGACGCAATTGCAGATTGCCGAGGGCGACGTTCCAGGCGCTGAGGAAATCCTTGCCGTAGAGGTCGATAATGTCGGGCAGCAGACTCGCATATTGCTGCTTCACCGCGCTTTGATCGCCGGAGGGGCCGAGCACCCAGTTTTCCTTTTGCAGCTTGTCGGCGATCGTCGGCATCGGATCGAGCAGCGCGGCGTAAAAGCCGCGATAGGTGAAGAACGCCGGCACGCGGATCGCGTCGAGGCTCGCCCCGTTCGCCGCCTCGAAGACGAGAGCCATGTCCGGGCCGCCGCGCTGCGAGGCGCGCCAATCGTCGATCGGCTCATTGTGCGCTTCGGACTTCAAGAGGGTGTAAGCGCGCTCGGCGACCCGCATCCGCGCCAGCGTCGCCTGCGCCTGCTCGACGAGCGGGCCATTGAGCGAAACCTTCGTCGCGGCGCCGGCATCCATGTCGAGCATGGCTTCGAGATGCGCCCGCAGCAGCGCGCGGCCTTGCGCGTAGGGCGCGCCTGGAAAGGCGCGCTCCTCCCAATCGCGCGCGAACCAATTGACGATCAGATCCTTATCGACCTTCGGCGCCTTGCCGCCGAGCATCAGATAGACCTTCAGCGCCTCGTAGACGAAAGCCGGATCGGCGACGTTCTTCTGGATCTGCTGCTCGAGGGAGAGGATGAGGCGCGGGCGCATCAGCCGCTCGAGCGCCTGTTGATAGAGAAGGTCGGACGCCTCCTGGAGGCGCCCCCGCTGGCTGAGGCCGAATGTCTGAGCGATCGGCGTCGCCTCGTCGCGATGCGCGTAGCCGACCGGCAGATTGGGCAGCGCGCCGATCAATTCGTAGATCGGCAGCAGATTGGGGTCGTTCACCGTGTTCTGCTTGATCAGCGGAGCGGCGGCGGCGGCGTAGTCGGCGACGCCCCGCTGAGTGGCGGCGATCAACGAGGCGTTGCGCGCGTAGCTCATCCACCACAGCGCGAGCATGCCGACGGTCGCGAGCGCAATCAACGTGAAGACCGCCATGCGCAGCGCGAACGCGCGCCGCACCGCTGTCATGTTGGTCGACACCCAGCCCGCCTCGCCGAATACCACCTTGGCCAGCAAATCATGAAGGAAATAGCTCTTGCCGGCGCCCGAGAACGCCGCCGCGCCAAAACTCTCGACGCCGTAGCTGCGTTGCAGCGCGCCGATCACCGCGTCGAACGGCGTGCCTTCCTGCGTCCCCGAGGTGAAGTAGAAGCCGCGCAAGGTCGCGGTCGTCTGGTAGCGCGTCGGCTCGAAGATGCGATTGAGGAAATCGGCGATCGGCTTGCGGATCGCGCTGAGCTGCGCCGGCAGGCCGAACAGGATCGCGCGCGAGCGCAGATCGGGCTCCTCCTGCAAACGCTCCGGCATGCGCTCGGCGATACGCTGGATGAGCAGATCCATCTCCTCGGGGACTTTGCCGACGTTGTTGGCCTTCTTGTCGGCGGTCTGAAACGTCGCGCCCCACACCGCCTGGCGCTTGGCCTCGTCGAGATCGGCGAAATATTGGGTGAAGCCGACGATCAGGTCCATCTTGGTGAAGATGGCATAGACGGGGAAATCGACCTTCAGCTCCTCGTGCAGTTCGTTGAGGCGCTTGCGGATCGCGTCGGCGTGCGTAGTGACTTCGGCGGCCGAGAGGTTGATGACGTCGGCGATGCTGATCGCGACGATGACGCCGTTGATGGGCTGGCGCGGACGGTTGCGCCTGAGCATGTCGAGAAAGGCGAGCCAGCTTTTGCGATCGACCTTGGCGTCCGAATCCTGCGTCGTGTAGCGCCCCGCGGTGTCGATGAGCACCGCCGCGTCGGTGAACCACCAATCGCAGTAGCGCGTTCCGCCGACGCCCTGGATCGCCTTCGCCGCGTTGTCGCCCGCCAGCGGGAATTTCAGGCCTGAGTTGATCAGCGCGGTCGTCTTGCCCGCCCCCGGCGGCCCGATGATGAGATACCAGGGCAGATCGTAGAGCGCGCTGGCGCTCGACTTTGCGGTGCGCTTCAGGGTCGCGAGCGCGTCCTCCATCTTCTCCCTGAGGATCGGCGCGTCGCTTTCCTCCGCCGCCGCTTCCGTCATCGCCTTTTCCAGCGCCGCGGCGGCGCGCTGGCGGCTGATGATCCGCCACGCGATCGACGCGCCGACGATCAGGACGATGACGAGGATGACCGCGAGCCGGACCCAGACGCTTTCAAAAGGCTGCACGTCGCCGATCGAGACGAGAGGCCCCGCGAGCCAGACCAGCGCCGCGAGCACGATGGCGGCGACGGCGCTGAGCGCGATCCAAAGCCAGGCGACAAGCGTCATGGAAACGAACTCTCCCCCTTCCTAAACCCGACCCGCCTCGTAAGCGCCCCTCTCCCCGCACGCGGGGCGAAGGGACGGCGTAGCCCTAATCGGCGCGGGGAATCGAAATCTCCACGCGCCGGTTCTTCGCTTTGTTCGCTTCGACGTCGTTCGGAGCGACCGGGTTCTCGGTTCCCTTGCCGGCGACCTGGATGCGGTCGGGCTTGGCGAGATCGCTCTTGAGCAGCGCCGCGACCGATTTGGCGCGCGCCTCGGAGAGCTCGAAGTTCGAGGGGAACGCCACCGTCTTGATCGGATCGCTGTCGGTGTAGCCGTCAATGCGGATCGCGCCCGGCTCCTTGTCGAGCGAGGCGGCGATCTTCTTGGCGATCGGCGCGAAGCTCGCGTTGACCTGCGCCCCGCCGGAGGGAAACAGCACGACGCTGCCGATGCGGATGAAGATGGTCGTCGCGCTCTGGTCGGCGCCGACTTTGCCGGCGAGAATCTCGTTGGCGAGCGCGGCGCGGATGCGCTCCAGTTGCGTCGAGGTCCGCGCCGGCGGATCGGGCGGCGGCTTGACCGCGACTTCGCGCGCGATCGTGATGTCCGTATCGGGATGCACCTGAGCCATCGCCAGCGCGACCGTCTCGGCCTGGCCGCTCAACAGGTTGCGCAGCACCAGATAGACGCCGAGGAGGAGGACGCCGGCGACCGCGGAGATCGCCCAGGTGGGCGCCTGAAAGCGGCTGCTCGCCAGCGCAATGCTCTGCCCGCGCCAATGCGGCGACAGATCCTCGATTGTCTTCGGGGTCGCGCGGCGGATCGTCTCGTAGAGATCGCGCCGAATGCCTTGCAGCGCGCCGGCCCCGCCGCCGGTGCGATAGACCCCCTCGAAGCCGAGGCTGAGGCAAGCGTGCATGATTTCGAGCAGGCCGAGGTTGAGCGCCGGATTCTGCTTGGCGCGGTCAAGCTCCTGGAAGAATTTCACGCCGCCGGTGCGCTCGCTGAAGAAGCGCACCAGCATGCTGTACTGCGTCCAGATCTGCCGGTCGTCGGTCGGCAGATTCTGCACCACGTCGTCGGCGCAGGCGGCGAGCGCATATTTGGCGACATTGACCTGATCGGCCGGCACGCCGGCGGCGCGCGCATCAATCTCGAACTGCTGGATCGCCTGGGCGACCTGATCCATCAACTGCCCCGCCCCGACCCGCGACAGCGAAGCGCGCAGCCGGCCGAGGAGCAGCAGCAG
The DNA here is from genome assembly GCA_036488815.1 of Roseiarcus sp. Taxonomy (GTDB): domain Bacteria; phylum Pseudomonadota; class Alphaproteobacteria; order Rhizobiales; family Beijerinckiaceae; genus Roseiarcus. Next base: position 23,705 of record DASXGX010000119.1, on the reverse strand, counting down.
GGAAGCCGCCGCCCGCATCATCGGATTGGCGGCGACGGTGACGAGATCGACGGACACGTGCGGCGAAACCGGCGCCGGCGTCATCGGCGCGATCGGCGCGCTCTGCTGCAAATAGGGGTTGGACGCCGGGGGCGTCGGCGACGTCATCCAGCCGTCCCAATTCGCCGCGCCGGAGGGGGGCGGGGAAGGCGGATAGGCCGGCGCGGGATAGCTGACCGGCGGCGTCGGCGTCGAAGAGGGCGGCGCGCCGCCGGGCGGCGGGGCGGGATAGCCCGGAGGCGGAGCGACAGGGCGCCGTCCGCCTGGATTGGGGCGAATGATGGTTCGGTCGCGACGACCGAAAGGATCGTCGTTGTCGGTCATCGCCTGTCTTCCCTGACCGCCCACAGCTCCATCTGCAACTCGGGCCAGTCGCCGGCGAAGTGCATGCCGAGCGCGCTGGCGACGCTGAACTCAGGCCAGAGGGGCGAAGTCCGGTCGAGGTAGAAATAGACGTGATCGGTGATCGCGCGAATCGCCGGCGGCGGCGTCGGCAGATGCACGAGACTGATGCCCGGCAGATGCGCGTGCACGATCTCGTTCATTTTGGTGTTGGGGCCGATTTTGAGGAAGGCCGGCAGGTTCTGCTGGATTTCGCCCAGCGGGCGGCGCGCCGACACTTCGAGCACCAGCGTCGCGTTGCGGAACAGCGTGCGGTCCTTGATCGTCGAGATGAAGGCGTTGGGCGCGCGTTCGATCAGCTCGAGCCGGATCGCGCGCCGGTCGAGGCGGGCGCTGAGGAAGTCCTGAATGTCGCGCAGCACTGGCGCGAAGACGCTCTCGAGGTCGTCGTGATTGTAGGCGACATATTCGCGCGCGCGCCGCTCGGAGGTGGCGAAGGTCGCAAGCTCCCCGGCGATGCGAAGGAATTCCTCGTAAAGGCGTTCGGGATGGACGTAGCGTGAGACGCGAAAATGCCTGAGCACCGGAATTTCCCGGTTGAGCATTTGCAGCATCAGGTAATCCGCGCTCTGCAAACCGCCGCCCGCCGTAGCATCGCTGGCGTAGCGCGCCAGTTCGTCGAGCTTCGTCCCGATCCAGCCAATCACGCGGTCGAGCCAGCCTTCGACGGTGGGATGCGCGGCGCAGAGGAGCAGCGGCGGCGCGAACTTTTCGTCGAACACCAGCGTGCGGTCGTGCACTTCGACAATCCTGGCGACCGGCAGACCGACATAGCCCGGCTTGGCGGTCTTGCGGATCTCGTAGGCGAGGCGCGGATAGGCGACCTCGATCTCTTCCTCGATGCGCAGATGGGAAGTCGAGTCGATGACAGTCTCGGCGCCGACGACGAAGCGCGCCGCGTTCTCGGCCTTCTCCGGGCTCACCTCGCGCGCATTGTCGGCGCGCGCGGGCATCGTCAGCCACACCAACTGGCCCGCCGCCGCCTCGGGCGCCTCGATCGGCGCCGGCGCGGGGCTCTCCGCGGGGAAATCGAACAAGCCGCCATCCGGCATGACGCCGGTCGCGCGCCGCAGCGCGAATTTGCTCTGCTGGGCGAGATCGCGATCGATCTCGAGCGCCGCGAAGCCCCAGGGATAGGGCGTCACATGGCGCGTGCGGCCCTCGACAGCGCTTTCGAGATAACGGTCGCCCTGCTGCAAATGGTGCGGGCGAAGAAAAAGCCCCTCCGTCCAATGAACCCTCGCGTTCCACGACATGCCCGCTTACCCCCATCCCGAGCTGTGTTCGCTGCGCCGTCCCTTCCATGCGGGCGGCGCTGGCCTTTGCGCTTAACTCTTCTCGTTCAGTCGATCGTAGACTTCCGCAAAATGCGCCATGAACGCTTCCGTCAGCCGCCCGTCGGCGCGCTTGGCTTTCGCGCGCCACCGTTCGACGTAGATGTCCCATAGTTTCGCCTTACGGGACCCCACGATCGCGCCGATGCCGCGATCGGGCTCCACCGAGCGATCGATTTTCTCAGGCGCAAGATCCTCGAACAGGGCCTCCAAGGCGCCCTGCATTGCGCCGAAGGTCAAAATCTGGTGCGCCTTGATGTCGGCGAAGCTGCTCTCGATGGCCGTCCGCGCGTCGAGATAGGCGTCTTTCGGCGGCCCGAACATGATCGCCAGCGCCTCTTGCGGCGTTCCGGTGAATTTCAGCGGATTGTTTTCGAGCGCGCGGATCATGGTGCGGCTCGCCGACCGCATCGCGGTCTTCGACTCGGCGCGCGAGGCGAGGAGCTGCGCGAGATTCTCGGCGGTCAAGCGCAGCGCGAGGCCGATCTCGTCGGCGAGCGCCTCCGGGTCGCGCCCCGCGATCGCGCGCTCGGGGATGCCCGCCGCCGCTGCAATGCGGGCGATCAGCGCGGCCGAGGACGCCGGCGAAGCCGCTGGCGCCGGCGGCGGCGCTGCCGCGATGGGTTGCGGCGCGGCGGGCGGGCGGCGCGGCGAAGGCGCGATCGGAGGCGCTGCGATCGGCGCCGCGGGAGGCGCGGGCGGCGCGCGTAGCCAGTCGTCGTCCGCGGCGGGCGGCGCGGCGAACGCTTCCTGCCCCGGGGTCGTCGGCCCGAGCGAGGACGCGAAATCGAGAAAGTCGGGACCTGGCCGCTGCGGCTGCTGGATGCGAAACGCCCCGCGATCTTCCGGCGCAGCCGCCCCGTCGGCGCCCCAGACGTCGGCGCGCCCCGGCGGCGCCGACGCGGCAAACGCCGACGCCGCGGCGGCTTGCGCCCCCTGCCCTTCGACTGCGACGGCGATGATATATGGGCCGATATTCAGACGGTCGCCGCTGCGCAGCAGATAGGGCGCATCGAGGCGGAACTGAGCGCCATTGACGAAAGTGCCGTTGGTCGAGACGTCGTGCAGCCAGTAACCGCCGTCGCGGAAACGGATTTCGCAATGCTTGCCGGAGACGTATCGGCTCGGATCAGGCAACGTCCAATCGAGATGGGCGTCGCGTCCGATGTCGAGCCCGCGGCCCTTCACCTCGACGCGAAGCGGTCCCCCATCCGGCATTCGATCCATGTTTTCGATCGACAGTCGAAGCGTCATTCCAGAGCCCCGAGCCGCAGTCCTCGAAAATCATTATCCTGTTCTTTTTGAAAAGCCGCAAGGATTGCGCGGAGGCTGCGACAGTCTCGATGACTTCGAGCGCCGCCGACTTGTAAACGCGCCGCCAATTGAATAGGAACTGACTGGGGGTCTCCTGCCGCTTACGCTTGGCTTCGCGCCGCGCTCGCGGACGACCTTGGTGGGACGTACGGGCTGCGGGCAGGGTTAATGAAGCGTTGAGGGTCGGCGCCGAACGTCACCGCAGCGCGCTTCACGAGTCGCGATTCGCACCGCGCCGAGTTTTCGAACGTGTTCTGATCGAGGGGCATCAGGATGGTTGCGACGCCGATATTCGTTCTTCTTGGAGTATTCGGCGGCCTTCTCGCCGCGCCGCAGTCGATCGATCAGAAATCCCTGACGGAGCTCAACTCCGATTCGTACGCGATGATGGGCGGTTCCGAGCTCATGCATCTCACCAAGTGGCAGGCGCTCTATCCCGACATTCACGCCGATTACATTTACGGCGGCCTCTCCTGGTGGCAGTTCCGGCCGAGAATCGGCGTCTCCGAATCGCTTCGCGGCGACTTCTGGGCCGGCGCGGGCGTCGACTTCGAAAAATACTGGGCGATCAACGATCGTCAGGCGATCTTCGCCGGCATGAGCTTCATGCCGGGCTATTACCACCCAGGCGCGCTCAGCCTCGGCTACCCGCTCGAATTCCGCACGCAGATCGAGGTCGGCCTTGTGCAAAAGAACAATTGGCGCATCTCGGTGTACGTCGAGCATCGCTCGAACGCCGGCCTCGGTCAGTCCAATCCGGGCATCGAGGCCATCGGCGCGAACTTCGGCCTGAGCCTGTAGACCGGGGACGGCTAGGCCGCCGTCAGCCGAGCCGAAATCTCGAAATCTAACGTTATCGCGTAGGCGCCGCCGCCGGCCGGACACAATCCTCAGCCAGATGCTGCGGGCGCGTTTTGGCGAAAGGACGTTTGGGTGAGTGCTGCGACGCAAGGCCGGATTTTGTTGGCGACGCCGACTTCGGAAACGATTGGAGCCGCCGATTTTCTCCGGGAAAAGGGCGGAACGGCGGCGTATTTTCTGCTGTTTGCGGCGGTATGGGCGCTGTATTTCGCAATTTCGGAATCCCCGTCCGCCATCAACCAGAGTATGGCGGAAGCCTACGCCTGGGGTCAGGAATTCCAGCTCGGCTATAATCAACATCCGCCGTTTTGGGCCTGGATCTGCGGCGCCTGGTTCCTCGTGTTCCCGCACACGAACTGGGCGTTCGGGCTGTTGTCGGCGCTCAATTGCACGATCGGGCTTTGGGGCGCCTGGCTTCTGATCGGCCTTCTCGCCCGCGGCGCGGAACGTACTGCGGCGACGGCGCTGCTGCTGGCGACGCCGTTCTATACGGTGATGGGCTACGGCTTCAATGCGAACATCATCTTCGTCTCCGTGTGGCCTTGGACGCTGTATTTCTTCGTCCGGTCGATCGAAACGCCCAAGAAGCTCGAGGCGGTCTGGCTCGGCCTCATGCTCGGCGCGGCGATCCTTTCGAAATATTACGCGCTCATTCTCTGGGCCACCTGCTTTTTCGCCGCGTTGCGGCATCCGGCGCGCAAAGCCTATTTCGGCTCGATCCGACCCTATCTTTCGCTCGCGGTCGCGCTCGCGCTGCTTGCGCCGCACGTCGCATGGCTGATCGCCAACGGCGCGCCGCCGCTGCGCTACTTCGGCCATGTTTCGCATCTCGGCTACGCCGCGGCGTTCCATAACGCGATCAGCACCCTGCTCGGCTCCGTCGCCGAAAATGCGGTCGCGATCGCGCTCCTTCTCTACGCCGCGAAGCTCTCGCCGCGCGAGGCCGTCTCGATTGTCCGCGCGCGCCTGTCCGACCCGCGCATTCAGGTGATCGCGATTCTCGCGCTCGCGCCGCTCGTCCTCAGCCTTGCGGCGTGCCTCGCCTTCCAGTCGAAGCTCGTCACGCCGATGCTGCAGGGCACCTTCAGCCTCGTGCCGTTGCTCGCCATCGAGGCGCTGGGGCGGCGAAACATGGTCCGCGTCGAACGCTTCGCCTTGCGCTTTGCGGTCGCGGCGATGATCGCCGCGGTCCCGCTCGCGGCTGCGGTCGGCGCGAGCTGGGTTTGGCTCAGCGACAATCCGAAGGTGACCGAGCCCCGCATCGAGATTGCGGCGACCGCGACCCAGCTCTGGCGTGAAAAGACCGGACTGCCGCTCGCCTATGTCGGCGGGTCCTACGCCCTTGGGGACGCGGTCGCGTTCTACAGCCCCGATCATCCCCACAGCTTCGAAAGCCTGGACTATTCGCGCCGCCTTTGGGTCACGCCCGAGAGGCTCGCGGCGCACGGCCTGTTGTCGATCTGTCTCGCCACAGACAAGGACTGCCTCGACGCGACCGCTCGATACGTGACGCCGGCTTCCTCGCGAAGCGAGGTCCGTCTCGCCCATACGGCATGGGGACGCGCTTTCGCGCCAGTCCAGCTTGTGATGACGATCATCCCGCCGCGGTGAGCGTTCTGAGCTTAGCCGAGAGCCATTTACAGATGGGTTGACGCACACCGTCCATCGCCGGGCTTCTCCGGGCCATCCACGCGGCGCCGTCACGAAGACCCTATGACATTAGAATCGTCGGCCCAGCGTGGGCGCCCGGCACAAGGCCGGGCATGACGAAAGAGCTGGTCGGCGCGACGACCAAAATGCAGAAGCCCCTAAGCCCCCACGCCCACGAAACACCAGCCCGTCCTCCGCGTCCTGACCGGGCTTGTCCCGGTCATCCACGTGGCGCAGCGAGCACACGGTTCGCGGGACCGGTTCGCCGCCGACTGAGCGCTCTTCGGGCAAGCTTTTGTCCGGGGATCCCACTGACCGGGACAAGCCCGGTCATGACGAACCCACGGGCTAGTGGAAATAATACGCCAGGCCGAGCCGCGCGGTCTGGGCGAAGCGTGACTGCCTGAGGTTCAGGTCGTCGAGCTGGGTGTTGGTCGTACCGATCTGCGAGTCGATGAGATATTCGACGCGCGCCGCCCAGCGTTCGCTGAGGGCGTATTCGACGCCTCCACCGGCGGTGATGCTGTCGGTGTAGACGCGGCCGCGGAAGGAGCCCGTCGCCAAATCCGACTGCTCGCTGCGCCCCCAATCGCCGCCGACCGTGACATAGGGCAGGAACCGGCCGAAGGCGTAGCCGGCGCGCGCGCGCAGGTCCGCTTCGAAATAGTTGCGGAAGCTGGTTTGGGCGATGCCCGGCTGCGGTCCGTTGCCCGACGTGTTGGACGCCAACGCCGCGCCTTCATAGCCAAGCATCCACGGGCCGAACATGAAGTTGCGGCCTGTGAAAATGCCTACCTCGCCGCCGTTGGCGTCGAAGTTGGTCGACACCCCATTGAGGGACGTATGTTGCTGGCTCCAGAGATCGCCGACCAGAAGGCCGCCGTACGGGCCCGACCAATCCGGCTTGAAGTCGGGCGACGCCTGCGGGCGCCAGTTTGCGTCGGGATAGGTGATGATGCCGACGCGAAAGAATTGCTCGGACGTCTGCGCGCGGATCGGTCCGCTGCCGATCGTGAACGTCTGGGACGGATACGTATCGTAAATATACTCGCCGCGCAGCGTGACCGGCCCGATGAAGGGCGCAGCGAAACGGTATTCGAGGCCGGCGCCGAGCGTCAGGCCGGTTTCCTCCCGCGACTGTCCCTGATCGAGGTTGGGCCAGGGATAACCATATTCGTAGACCTTGGCGGAGGCGACGCCCGCCGCCACGAAGGGGAGGAACTGCCCCATGTCGTAGCCCACACGGGCGCGCAGTCGGAAGGTCTCGAGCGTGTCGTTCACGCTCGCCCCGAGCCCGGGGCCTCCATTGTTGATGGGGCGCAGAATGTGCCAGTCGAAATCGCCCTCGGGCCCGAAGACGAGCGGTCCATACTGAAAGTTGTAGCCGAGGAGCGCGCCGGCCGATTGCCCCCAGGCGGAGGCCGTCGAGGATCGAACCTGGCTCGACTTGACCGAGGAATAACCCGCTCCGTAGGTGGCGCCCGCGTAAAAGCCCGCCCAATGCGAAAGCGAAGGAAGCGCCGGCGGCGGACTGGGCGGGAGCGGCTTCTCTCCCAAATCGGCCGCATGCGCAGCGACCGTCAAGGCCAATACGGCGCCAAGGGCGCCGACATTGGCGAAGGGATGAAGGTGCGAACGGGTCAAGAAGCCAATGTCCTTATTTTGACGCGACTCCCTTCATAGCGCGATCGTCGCCGCGATTGAAGCCGCAATGTCGCCACGATCGAATTTCGCTGATTTCCGTGGCGGCGCTGCCACAGAAGCGGCGAGGATTTTGCTTTCGCGCCGCTCCAGGCCGAAGCCGAACGCCGGTCGTCCCCCGCCGGGTCCGACCCCCGCTGCCTTGACTTCGCGCCCGCTTGTCGCCAGTTTCGCGCGCCTTTGCTGGGGCGTTTATTGCAGGTCTTATGCGCACCTATTTGAGTTTCGAAACCCCGGTGGCCGACATCGACGCGCGCATCGACGAGATCCGCGCGCTGGCCGCGAAGGGGGATTCCCCCGCCCTCGGCGAGGAGGTCGCCAAGCTCGAGGCGAAGTCCGCCAAGCTGCTGGCCGAGCTCTACGCTTCGCTGACCCCCTGGCAGAAAACGCAGGTCGCGCGGGTGCAGGGGCGGCCGCATTTCAAGGATTACGTCAAAGGCCTCGTCGAGGACTTCACGCCCCTCGCCGGCGACCGGAAATTCGGCGACGACGCCGCGATCCTCGGCGGCCTCGGACGATTTCGCGGCCGGTCGATCTGCATCATCGGCCACGAGAAGGGCGACGACACGGAGAGCCGCCTGCGCCACAATTTCGGCATGGCGCGGCCCGAAGGCTATCGCAAAGCCGCCCGTCTGATGGAGCTGGCGGACCGTTTCGACCTCCCGGTCGTCTCGCTGGTCGACACCGCCGGCGCATGGCCCGGGGTCGACGCCGAGGAACGCGGCCAGGCCGAGGCGATCGCCCGCGCGACCGACGCGAGCCTGGCGCTCGGCGTTCCCAACGTCGCGGTGATCGTCGGCGAGGGCGGCTCGGGCGGCGCCCTGGCGATCGCGGCCTGCAACAAGGTGCTCATGCTCGAGCATTCGATCTACACCGTCGCCTCGCCGGAGGCGGCCGCTTCGATCCTCTGGCGCGATTCCTCGCGCGCGCAGGACGCGGCGACCAGCATGAAGATCACCGCGCAGGACCTGCTGAAGTTCGGCATCATCGACGCGATCGTGCCCGAGCCGGTCGGCGGAGCGCACCGCGATCCCGACGCGGCGGTCGCCGCCGCGGGCCGCGCGATCGGCGCGGCGCTCGACTCGCTGGGCAATCTGTCGCGCGAGGAAATGCGCGAATCGAGAGCGGCGAAGTTCCTGGCGATGGGCCGCAAACTCTGAATCCAGCGCCGGCCTCGCCCGCTTAAGACAGCGGAAAGGTTAAGCCGGTTTAATGGGTCTCAATGGACATTTTGCCCGCGATCCGTTATGCGAGTCCCGGGCGGGTTGAGGACCAATGACTTTGACTCCTTTGAGAAAGCGGCTCATTGCGTTGGCCTTCGCGGTTTCTGCGGGCGCGCTCCTCACGGCTTGCGACGACGCGCTCGAGCCCACCAGCAACGCTCGCGCGGAAGCGCCGATCCCGCAAAAGACGCTCGCCTTGATGGACAAGATCGGAACGACGCCGTCGGCGCCGATCGTTATCCGCACCTACAAGCAGGAAGCCGAGTTCGAAGTCTGGAAGTTGAAGTCGGACGGGCAGTATGCGCTGCTCAAGACCTATCCGATGTGCCGCTGGTCGGGCCAGCTAGGGCCCAAGGTCAGGGAGGGCGATCGGCAGGTGCCCGAGGGCTTCTACACGATCGCGCCCGGGCAGATGAACCCGAATTCGCACTATTATCTCGCCATCAACGTGGGTTATCCCAACGCCTACGATCGCGCCCTCGGCCGCACCGGCGGCGACATCATGGTGCACGGCATCTGCTCCTCGGCCGGCTGCTTCTCGATGACCGACGAGCAGATCGGAGAGATTTACGCCATCGCACGTGAAGCCTTCCGAGGCGGCCAGCGCGCCATCCAGATGCAGTCCTATCCGTTCCGCATGACGGCGGAGAATCTGGCCAAGCACCGGCTCGATCCCAACATCGCCTTCTGGAAGGAGTTGAAGAACGGCTCCGACCACTTCGAAGTGGCGAAGACCGAGACGCCCGTCCTGGTCTGCGGCAAGCATTATGTGTTCGGCGCGCACGCCGACCACGACGTCGACGCGTCAGAGGCTTGCCCGGCGCTGCATCGCGACGCGCAGGTCGAGGCCGACGTCGCCGCCAAGGAGGCGAGCGACGATGCTGCGGTCGCAACGCTGGTCGCCCAAGGCGTCAAGCCGATCCGCCTCGTTTACGAGGACGGCGGCCAGAACAAGGTTTTCGCCGGCCGCGACGATGCGAGCCGCCCCGAGGCGCTGGTGAGCGGCCCGACCGAGGTTGCGCTCGACAATACCGGCAAGCCCATCCCGGCCGTCGTCAAGGTCGCAAGCGCCGATTCGAACGCGAACGCCACTCCCGCCCGCGCGCCCGCGCCCCCTGCGGTCGCTGCGACCGCGACGACGAACCCTCCGGCCGGCTCGGCGCCGTCCTCGCCGTTCGGCTTCGTCGGCGGCGTGGCGGGCGGCGGCCAGAGCTTGGTCAAAAAGTGGTTCGGCGGCGGCGGCGACAGCGCCCAGGCGATCCGCGTGTTCGAACCGCAACAGCCGATCCCAACCGACGTCCCGCTGCCGCCGCGCCGCTCGGCCTCGCTCGACGCGCCCGGGCCACAAGCCTCAGCCGATCTGGTGCGCCTCGCCTCGTTGCGCGCCGACTCCAAGGCGAAGGCGTTGGACGCGAGCCAAGCCTCGGCGCAATAGGGCGCTCCGGGTCGCCGATCGCGCTCGGTTGACGTCCGCAGTCATGCGACTTGGGCGGGGCTGCTGTCATCCGGGCGAAAGCTGGGGGCCAGGCAACCGCCGTAGGCTTTCTCCTGTGACTCCTGGACCGCTTTTCCGCGGTCATGACAGGTGGCGCGGGCCGCTTCGACTAAAAAGCACCCAGGTCTAGGCTCCGCGCGGCCATCGCGAGAGCGAGAAGCAGCCCAAAGGCCCCCTTCGCCTGTCGTCGCGTCCTCTCCCCGGCGGCGAAGAGAGGCAACGCGCGTCGGCTCGCCGAATATGGCTTACATGTCAGCTGTCGCGCTGCTAATCTATCCATGAACAGCGACTGCTTCAGCATCGCGTTCAACAACCAAATCCGGAAATCCGGAAGCAAAACTGGGAGGATACCATGCGCATGAGCCGCCGCATTGCGGTCGCGAGCCTGATCGCTTTGGCTGTCGCGACCCCGAGCTTCGCCGAAGACAAGCCCACTATTCTTGCCTCTGTGCCGGGGCTGACCTTCCCGTTCTTCGTTCACATGATGAACGCCTTCAAGGCCGAGGGAGAAAAGCAGGGCTTCACGGTGATCGAGAGCGACGGACAGGTGTCCTCGCCCAAGCAGACCGCCGACATCGAGGCCGCGCTCACAAAGGGCGTCAAGGGCATCGTCCTCAGCCCGAATGAAGTCGACGCCATGGCGCCGGCGCTGCAGGAAGCGGTCGACGCAAAAGTCCCGGTCGTCACCGTCGACCGCCGCGTGCCCTCCGTCACGGGCATCCTCGGCCATGTCGGCGCCGACAACGTCAAGGGCGGCGAGGCGCAGGGCAATCTCGTCGTGCAGCTCTTTCCGAACGGTGCGACGATCGTGAACCTGCAGGGGCAGTCGGGCGCGAGCCCCGCGATCGACCGCAACAAAGGCCTCCACAACGTGCTGGATAAGGCCGGCGACAAGTACAAGATCGTGTTCGAGCAGACCGCCGGCTTCGATCGCGCCAGAGGTCTATCCGTCACTGAGGCCGCGCTGGCCGGAATGCCCAATCCGCCGCAAGTCATCGTCGCCGCCAACGACGATATGGCGCTGGGCGCCGTGGAGGCAGTCAAAGCGCGCAATCTGAAGGGCATCGCGATCATCGGCTTCGACGCGCTGCCCGAGGCGCTCGCGCAGGTGCGCGACGGCGGCTTGACGGCGACGATCGAGCAGTTCCCCGCCAAACAGAGCGCGCTCGGCGTTCAGATCCTCGCGGACTACATCAAGTCGGGCAAGAAGCCTGCCCAGCAGGTCACTCTGCTGACCCCGATCGCGATCACCAAGGCGAACCTCAAAGAGGCCGAGCGCCTCGACGAAGTGAAGTAACCTCCGCGCTGTTGCGCCGCGGACGTCTGTCGCGCGCCTCGCGTGACAGACGTCCCGTGCCGCTTGGGGCCGGTAAGGCGCGCTGATGCGCCCTTCGGCTTCGGACGGCGACTTTCCGTCGCGCCTTCCAACGCATGGACGTTTCATGATCGCCGACACGGCTGCCAGCTCCGACGCGCGCCAGCGGCACGCGCTCAAAATGACCGGCGTCAGCAAAAGCTTCCCGGGCGTGCGCGCGCTCGAGGACGTTCATCTCGAAGTCCGCGAAGGCGAGATTCACGCTCTGCTCGGCGAAAACGGCGCCGGTAAATCGACGCTGCTGAAAATCCTCTCCGGCGCGCAACCGGCCGACAGCGGCGCGATCGAATTGTTCGGCCGCGCGGCAAACTTCGCGTCCCCGCACGACGCGCAGCGCGCCGGCGTCGCCACGATCTATCAGGAGTTCACCCTCGCGCCGAACATGACGATCGCCGAGAACGTCTTCATCGGACGCGAGCCGGGCACGAAAATCTTCGTCAGTTGGCGCAAGCTCGTCGCACAGACGCAAGGGATCACGGAGAAGATCGGCCTCAAGCGCGATCCGATGACCTTGGTGCGCGATCTCTCGGTGGCAGAGCAGCAACTCGTCGAAATCGCGCGGGCGCTGTCGATGCGCTCACGCCTGATCGTAATGGACGAGCCGACCTCGGCGCTCAGCGAGGCGGAGGTCGCCAATCTCGCCGGCATCATCCGCGCACTGAAGGCGGAGGGGTTGTCGATCATTTTCGTCACCCACCGGCTCGAAGAGGTGTTCCGTTTGTGCGACGCCTACACCGTCCTACGCGACGGACGATTCGTCGGCGCGGGCATGGTCGCGGCGACGAATGTGGGAGCGATCATCCGCATGATGGTGGGACGCGACGTCAGCGCCCTCTACGGCGAGCGTCCGCTCGCCACGCCCGGACCGGTGGCGCTGGAAGTCGAGGGCTTGACGCGGCGGCGCACCGCGCAGGACCCGCACGCCATCGAACTCGTCGATGTCTCGCTTCGCGCCCACAAGGGCGAAATTCTTGGCCTCGCCGGCCTCGTCGGCGCCGGCCGCACCGAGACCGCGCGCGCGATCTTCGGCGCAGACGCGTTCGACCACGGCGTCATCAAGATCGAGGGCGAAGCCATGTCGTTCCGGGGCCCGCACGACGCCATGAAACACGGCGTCGGGCTGGTGCCCGAGGATCGCAAGAAGCAGGCCCTGTTCCTCAGACTCGCGATCCGCACCAATATGACGATCGCCGCGCACGATCAGATCAGTCGCTTCGGGATATTCATCGACGAGCGCAAGGAGAACAAGCTCGTCGACGACTACCGGCAGCGCCTGCGCATCCGCATGGCGAGCCGCGAACAGGCGGCTGGCGACCTCTCGGGCGGCAATCAACAGAAGATCGTCCTGGCGCGCTGGCTCGCGCTGCGGCCGAAAATCCTGATCGTCGACGAACCGACCCGAGGGATCGACATCGGTTCGAAGGTCGAGGTGCACAACCTTCTCATCGAAATGGCGAAGTCGGGGATCGCGGTCATCGTCATATCCTCGGAGTTGCCAGAGATCCTCTCGGTTTGTGACCGCATCGTCACCATGCGCGAGGGCCGTGTGACCGGCGAGATCGCACGCAGCGCGGCGACGCAGGAAATTCTGATGTCGATGATGACCTTCCACGAAACCCGACCCGATCGCCTTCCCACGACCCATTGAGGCCAAGCCATGACCGACACGAAGGCCGTTCAAGCCGACGCCGCCAAAGGAGCAGACGTTCTCGGATTCGCGGCTCGGTTCGCGCCCTCGATCTTCCTCATCGCGTTGATGATCCTGTTTGCGATCATGGAGCCGAGGTTCCTCTCCTCGATCAATCTCTTCAACGTCATGCGGCAGGTCTCGATCACGGGGCTGCTGGCGATCGGCATGACCTTCGTCATCTTGACCGCCGGCATCGATCTTTCGATCGGCTCGCTGCTGGCCTTTGCCGGGCTGGTCGCGGCGGCGGTCGCCAAAGGCGGATTGCAGAACCGCTTCACGGTCGGCGAAGGCGGGGTCGGCTATGGCTGGGAATTGGCCGCGCTCGCCGCGGTCGCGGTCGGCCTGCTCGGCGGCGCCATCCAGGGGCTGGCGATTACGCGCCTGAAGGTTCCGCCTTTCGTGGTGACGCTCGGCGGCATGTCGGCGTTTCGCGGCGCCGCGCTGCTGTTCGCCGCGGGCGGCCCGATCTCGGGCTTCGAGCCGTCCTTCGCCTGGTGGGGCCAGGGCAAGATCGGGCCAGTCCCGGTCCCGGTCATCATTTTCTTGATCGCCGCGGTCCTGGCGCATGTCGCGCTCGGCTACACGCGCTATGGGCGCCAGGTCTACGCGGTCGGCGGCAATTCCGAAGCGGCGCGATTGTCCGGCGTCAACGTCAACCGCGTCATCGCCAGCGTCTATGTGATCATGGGCTTCTTCGCCGGCCTCAGCGCCTTCGTGCTGTCGGCCCGGCTCAATTCGGCGGAGGCGGTCGCAGGAACCGGTTACGAGCTGACCGTCATCGCCTCGGTCGTCATCGGCGGCACCAGCCTGTTTGGCGGCTCCGGGACCATATTCGGCACCGTGATCGGCACCATCCTCATCGGCGTTCTCATCAACGGTCTGGTGCTGATGAACGTGAACGCCTACGTCCAACAAATCGTCATCGGCGCCATCATCGTGCTGGCGGTTGCGTTCGACACCTTCGCAAAGTCGCGTCGGCGAAAAGTGTAGCCGTGCGCTGATGTCGTTGCGAGCGTAAGCGAAGCAATACAGTGGCGCCGACGATGCAAGCGGATGCATGGATTGCTTCGTCGCTCCGCTCATCGCAATGACGCGGCAAGGGCATAACGAACAGCGCTACGCCAAAGCCTTCTCCATCATCGCGAACGTCGGCTCGGCGTAGCCGGGATGGGCGCCCTCGTCGATCGATTGAAATCCGAGAGCGGTAAAGAGGCGGCGGTTGTCGTCCAAGGCGAGGCGCACGCGGAGATGCAGGCGCGGCAGAGCGCGACGGCGCGCCTCGGCTTCCGCTTCAGCGATCAAGGCACGCGCGAGGCCGTGTCCGCGCCATCGCGGCAGCACGGCGAGGCGCCCGAGATAGAGGCCCCCGTCGCGCTCCGCCCAGAGCACGAGCCCGACGAGACCGGCCTCCCCTTCAGCGCCCGCGCCGCCGTGCTCAGCCAGATGGGCGCGGACGCTTGTCGCCGTCTCGCGCAACGCGGACGACGGCGGATCGGTCGCAAGAGTTTGCGCGGCGAAGGCCGTGCGGATGACGGCTGCGGCCGCCTCGGCGTCGGCGGGGGCAAGCCGGCGAAGAATGGGAGTGGGCATGGCCGCGCGGCTTAGCCGAGCCTGTCGAAGAACTCGGATATCTCCCCTGCCGCACGCTCGGGGTCCTCGCGATGGGGGAAATGGCCGACGCCGGGAAAGAGATCGAGATCGAGGTTGGTGAAGGTTTCGCCGAGCCGGTCGGTCCAAGCGTAGGGAAACAGCGGATCGCATTCCGCCCAGCGCACGCAGGTCGGCGTATCGATCGGCGGCAGGGCCGGCGCCGCGCCCTTCATCATCGCGACGCGCGGCGCGTGCGAGGCGCGATAGTGAGCGAAGCCGCCGGTGAGATTGCCGGCTTTCAGGAAATTGTCGACGAAGGCCTCGAGCACGTCGTCGAACGCGTCCTTGCGGTGCGACCAATGGCGGAGGAAATGGCCGATGTACGCCCGGCACGTCTCGCGCGTCGCGCCGACCAGCGCCGGCGCGAACGCCATCTGATGGAACGACTGATACCAGATTTCGGCGAGCCGATCGGGCTCGCCCATCCGCCGGCCGATGCCGGGATAGACGAAATCGAAAAAGAACAGGCCGGAGAGCCGATCCGGCGCCATGCGCGCCAGCGGCTGCATCGCTGCGCCTCCGACGTCATGGCCGATCACGCCGACGCGCGCGAGGCCAAGCGCATCGAGCAAAGCGAGCATGTCCGCCGCGTGATCCTGCGGGCCGAACGGCCCGGCCGGCTTCTCGCTGTCGCCGAAGCCGCGCAGATCCGGCGCGATCAGTTGAAAGCGCCCCGCAAGTCTCGTCATCACCGGCTCCCAGGTGAGCCAAAACTCGGGCCAACCATGCAAGAGCAGCAGCGGGCGCCCTCGCCCGGCGCGCGCGACATGGAACGCGCAGCCGTTCGCCTGCACCGTGAGATGTTCCATTCACGCCTCCTCACGCCGTTGGCGCCGCAATGACGTCGTTGGTTTGCCTCAAGGCGTCTCGCCGAACCCTGTCCAATCCAGCACGATCTTGCCGGACTGGCCAGAACGCATGATGTCGAAGCCGCGTGCGAACTCGCTCGCCGGCAGGCGGTGCGTGATCACCTTGCGCACGTCGAGCCCGCTCTGCAGCATGGCGATCATCTTGTGCCAGGTCTCGAACATCTCGCGCCCATAGATGCCTTTGATGGTCAGCAGCTTGAAGACGATCTTGGTCCAGTCGACCGGCGCAGGGCGCGCCGGGATGCCCAGAATCGCGATGTGGCCGCCCATCACGACGTGATCGACCATCTGGTCGAAAGCGGCCGGCGCGCCGCTCATTTCGAGGCCGATATCGAAGCCTTCCTTCATGCCGAGCCGCACCATCACGTCGCCGAGGTCCTCCTTGCTGACATCGACCGGCACGACGTCGGCGACCTCGGCCGCGAGGGCGAGGCGTGTCGGATTGACGTCGGTGATGACGACGTGGCGCGCCCCGACATGGCGCGCCACCGCGCCGGCCATAATGCCGATCGGCCCCGCGCCAGCGATCAGCACGTCCTCGCCGACGAGATCGAAGGCGAGCGCGGTGTGCACGGCGTTGCCGAGCGGGTCGAGGATGGCGCCGAGCTCGTCGTCGATATCGTCGGGCAGTGGGACGATGTTGAAGGCGGGAATGCGGAGATATTCGGCAAAGGCGCCAGGGATGTTGACGCCGATGCCGCGCGTCTGCGGATCCATGTGAAAGCGCCCGCCGCGCGCGGCGCGGCTGTTCATGCCGATCACATGGCCTTCGCCCGAGACGCGCTGGCCGACCGAGAGGCCGTGCACATTGGCGCCGAGTTCGGCGATCTCGCCGGAATATTCATGGCCGACGATCATCGGCACCGGGATCGTCTTCTGCGCCCACTCGTCCCAATTGAAGATGTGCACGTCGGTGCCACAGATGCCGGTCTTGTGCACTTTGACCAGCACGTCGTCCGGCCCGATCGCGGGCGCCGGCTGGTCGGCCAGCCAAAGGCCGGGCTCCGCTTTCGCTTTCATCAAAGCTTTCATTGCGGCGTCTCCTAAATTCCTCAGAACGGCGCATCCCCCTCTCCCCGCGCGCGGGGAGAACGAACGCCCCTCTCACAAATATCTAAATCGCCCCGATCGCGCGGCCCGCGTCCTCGAACGCGTGAATCGCGAATTCGACGTCGGCTTCGCTGAGCGCGGCGGAGAGCTGGGTCCGGATGCGGGCCGCGCCCTGCGGCACGACGGGATAGAAGAAGCCGGCGACGTAGACGCCGCGCTGATCGAGCGCCGCGGCCATGTCCTGCGCGCGGCGCGCGTCATGCAGCATGACCGGGATGATCGGCGTCTCGCCCGGCGGCAGCGAAAAGCCGGCCTTCGCGAGACCGGCGCGAAACCGCTTCGCGTGGCGGGCGAGCGACGCGCGCCGGTCGTCCGCCGCGATCGCGATTTCGAGCGCCTTCAGCGAGCCGCCCACCACCGGCGGCGCAAGCGAGTTGGAGAAAAGGTAGGGCCGCGCGCGCTGGCGCAGCAGATCGACGATCGGCTGCGCGGCGGCGACGAAGCCGCCCATCGCGCCGCCCAGGCTCTTGCCCAAGGTGCCGGTGACGATGTCGACGCGCCCGCCCGCCCCGGTCAAGGCCGGCGTTCCCCGGCCCTTCTCGCCGAGGTGGCCGGTCGCGTGGCAATCGTCGACCATCGTCAGCGCGCCATAGCGCTCGGCGAGATCGCAGATGGCGGGGAGATTGGCGACGTAGCCGTCCATCGAGAACACGCCGTCGGTCGCGATCAGCTTGAAGCGCGCGCCCGCCGCGTCGGCCTCCTTGAGGCGCGCTTCGAGCTCGTTCATGTCCGAATTGGCGTAGCGGTAGCGGCGCGCCTTGCTGAGGCGGACGCCATCGATGATCGAGGCGTGGTTCAAAGCGTCGGAGATGATGGCGTCCTGAGCGTCGAGCAGCGGCTCGAAGACGCCGCCGTTGGCGTCGAAGCAGGCGGCGAACAGGATTGCGTCGTCCTTGCCGAGATGCGCGGCGATCGCCCGCTCGAGTTCGCGATGCAAAGTCTGCGCGCCGCAGATGAAGCGCACCGACGCCATGCCGAAGCCGAAGTCGTCGAGCGCGCGCTTCGCCGCCGCGGCGATCTCGGGATGGTCGGCGAGGCCGAGATAGTTGTTGGCGCAGAGATTGACCATCTCGCGCTCGCCGCCCTGCCCGGCGACGCGGATGCGGCCGCCCTGCGGGCTGGCGATCAGCCGCTCGCGCTTGGTGAGGCCCGCCGCGTCGATCTCGCTCAAGACGGAGCTGAGATGGGTGAGGAACGCGTCGGACATCGCCTGCTCCTTCGATGCGCCCTCGCTGGCCCGAGCGAGGGCAGATCCGCCTCATAGCAGGAATCAGCGACGCTTTCCGATGTTTGGGGGCCGAAAATTGATCTGGCGCGCCGTCAAGAACTCGCGAGGATCTCGCGTAGGAAAGTGACATGCCGCGCGAACGCGGCGCGGCCCGCGGTGCTCGCGCGCACGGTCGTGCGGGGCCGCTTGGCGACGAAGGCCTTGCTGACCTCGACGTAGCCCGCCTTGGCGAGTTGGTCGATGTGGGCGCCGAGATTTCCGTCGGTCGCCCCGGTCAGCGATTTCAACCGGGCGAAGTCGAGCCCCTCGTCTTCCGGGCGCAACGCCGTGAGCGCCGCCATGATCCGCAGGCGGACGGGCTGGTGGATCGTGTCGTCGGGCGCCGCCATCGCCTTACGCCCGCCGCATCCAGAGGCCGAAGAGGACGAAGCCGCCGCCACTGACCAGGGCGATCCACAGATCGAACGCCTGCCCTGCCCAAAAATATCCCGCCAGGAGGAGGCCGGAAAAGACGACGCCGAATGCGGTGAATGCCACACCAAGCCATAAGCCGGCGAGCGCGTAGCCGAACAGGAACAGGCTTGGCCAGAAGACGGAGAGTTCGCGTGGGCCGAAGCGGCCGAGGTCGCTCCAGAGGAATCCGAAGGCGAAGAACAGCGCGAAGGCGCCGAGCAGACGCAGCGGAATCCGCACTTCCCTATCGGATCGGCCGCGGACCAGGAGGAGAAGCGTCGCCGCGACGCCCAGCGCGTCCCCCGCCTCCCCTATCCCGGGCCACCAGCGCGGCGCGGCCATGCCGACGAGATGCTCGAGCAGCATGATCGCGCCCCAAAGCATCGTGATCTCGCCGATCCGACGATACATGCGAGACAGTTTGACCTTGGCGATGATCGCATCTACGTCCGCGAGCATCGCGCCGGCTTCGTCGGGCGTGATCGTCATGCCGCTCTCGCGGGCGCGTTCGCCGTTTCGGGCGGCGGAAGAAGGCCGAGCCAGCGGCACAGGAAGAACAGCCGCCGGCCCTGCGTCACGCTCAGCGCAATCATCGCCGCGAGGCTGACGCCGCCGATCGCCGAACGAAGCGCCATCGCCTCGGCCAGCGGGAAGGTCGAAGCCGTCCAGAGATAGAAGGCCGCCTTCAGGAAGAAATAGCCGGCCCAGAACAAGGTGAAAAGCTGGAAGAACCGCCGTACCTCGGCGCCATTCGGGAAAGGCTGCCCCCGCCGCTTCTCCGCGACCTCCTGGATGAGCGGCTTCTCGCCCATGGCGCCGACGACGAAGGCGATTCCCGTTGCGACATTGGTGACCGCCGCCTCGTAGCTGAGCATGAAGGGCGTCGCCGACATCAGATCGATTGCGCCGAAGACGAGGGTCAGGCCGCTCGTCAGCAGATAGAGCCGCGTGAAGCCGAGTCCCCGCACCGTTCGCCAAGCCGCGTCGGCCGCGATGAAGAGGATCGAGCCGACGATGGCGACCTTCACGCCGAAGGCGGCGGACAGAATCCAGAACGTGACGAGGGGACCGAATTCGAAGACGACGAAGCGAGCGGCGGCGGCGGCCTTATCCATGGGCGTTCTCTCCTCGCGCGGCGCAGCCAACGACGGCGTTTGAGTTTGCAGATAACTCTATGTTGCAGAGTTATCTGTCGATGTCAATGATTTCCACAGGACGTTCGTCCTGGACTCATCCTCGGGGGCGCGCCTACCGTGAGGCAAAGCGCGGCCGGGAAAACAAATCGCGGGACAAGACGACACCGGAGGGGCGGCCATGACGTTCGCTCACGCGGCCGTGGCGACTTATTGACGGGGGAGGACGACACAATGCCTCAACTCGCTGCGGTCGAGCCGTTTGAGCACCAAGCCCTGGACCGGGCGATCGCCGAACTCAAAGTCGGCAAGGACACCTGGGCCCGGACCGTCGTTCCCGAGCGCATCGCGTTGCTCGACGAGATCAAGGACGCGACGATGAGCGTCGCCGAGAGCTGGACGACAACCGCCACGCGCAAGAAGCTGATTCCACCGGGGTCGCCGCTCGCCGGCGAGGAATGGCTGTCCGGACCCTACGCGCTGCTCGCCGCCTGCAACGCCTTGATCGAGACGCTGGCCCGAATGGACGACAAGGCGTTCTTGCGCGGCCTGCCGCTGCGCGACCTGCCGGCGGGACGGATCGGCGCCACAGTGTTTCCGGCCTCGATATGGGACCGCCTGCTCCTCTCCGGCGTCACGGCGGAGGTATGGATGCAGCCCGGCGTGACGCGGGACAATCTCGCGGAAAACACCGCCAGCGCTTACGACGGCCCCGCGGAGACCCGCGCCGGCAAGATCGCGCTCGTTCTCGGCGCTGGCAACATCGCCTCGATTGCGCCGCTGGACGCGCTCCACAAGCTGTTCGCCGAGCATCAGGCGACCATCCTGAAGCTCAACCCGGTCAACGACTACCTGATCGACGTGCTCGACATCGCGCTGAGGCCGTTGATCGCGCGCGGCGCGCTGCGCATCGTGCGCGGCGGCGCCGACGTCGGCCAATATTTGTGCGAGCATCCCGGCGTTGACGAGATCCACATCACGGGCGCGGAAGCCTCGCATGATGCGATCGTCTGGGGCGCCGGCGAAGAGGGCCGCCACAACAAGCAGAACGGCGTGCGGCTGAATTCGCGCCGCATCACATCCGAACTCGGCGCGGTCTGCCCGACCATCGTCGTTCCCGGCCCATGGAGCGAGGCGGACCTCGAATTCCAGGCCGAGCACATCGCGACCCAGAAGCTGCACAACGACGGTTTCAATTGCATCGCCTGTCAGATGCTGATCGTGTCGGAGGGCTGGGACCGGACGGCTCCCCTGCTGCGCAGGATCGAACAGACGTTGAAGACGGCCCCGCCGCGGGCGCCGTACTATCCCGGCGCCCAGCGCCGCATGGCCGATTTCGCCAGCCATGCCGCCGGCGCCGAAACGATCGCGCGCGGCGGCGGCGACGTCTGCGTACTCGTCCCCTCGGTCGGCGACGCGGACGGCTGGCTCGAGGCGAACGAGGTCTTCGCCCCCGCGATCGCCGTTCGACGGCTGCAAGACGCCGAGCCGGAAGCGTTTCTTCGCGCGGCGATCCGCTACGCCAACGAGCGGTTGCGCGGCACGCTCGGCGCGAACATCCTTATTCATCCCGCAACGATCGCGAAGATCGGCGATCGCCGGTTCGACGAGTTGCTGGCCGAGTTGCGCTATGGCTGCATCGCCGTCAACGCCTGGGCCGGGCTCGGTTTTCTCATGGCGCGCGCGCCGTGGGGCGCCTTCCCCGGCCATACGCCCGACGACGTGCAGAGCGGCGTCGGCTTCGTGCACAACGCGCTCCTGTTCGACAAGCCGGAGCGGACGATCGTGCGCGGTCCGTTCCGTCCCTTCCCACGCAGCGTGCTCGCCGGCGAAATGACGCTGCTGCCGCGACCGCCCTGGTTCGTGACGAACCGCACCCAGCATGTCGTCGGCCGCCTGCTGACGGCGTTCGAATATAGGCCGAGCTGGCTGAAATTGCCGCGCATCTTCATGAACGCGCTTCGCGGCTGAGGCCGCGTTAACCAAGCATTAACCTCACGCGCAAATCCTGCTTGCATTGGGAGCGTCGGGCTCCGCAGCGGCAATGAAACTGTCGCACGAATCACCGATGCTTCGCATCAGACAGGCTGGAGACGAAGCCTCGATGGGCGATCGCGCAAGCGTCGATTGTATTGCGGAACGTAGCCGCCCGATCCCGTTTCTTCTCCGTCGACCTCTCCTTGCATCTTCGCTTTCGACCTGCGCGCGCATGGGGCGCCGCGCGCTGGCCGTTTCGCGCGCGCCGCTTCAGCCAGAGGAGTTTGTCATTGAGCAAGCGTATCGAGAAGCAGAGACGCCGCAATCCTCGCGGGGCCGATACGGCTGAGATCATCCCGCTCTACAAGGAGAAGCATCGAGCAGAGCGCGCCGCGCCGCCGATCCGGCCGCTCAACGCCAATCAGGCCGACTATCTCGACGCGCTGCGCAGCAGCCCGCAAGTGATCGTGCTCGGCCCCGCCGGCACCGGCAAGACCTGGATCGCTGCGACCCACGCCGCCGACCTCTATCGCGCAGGCCAGGTGCGCAAGATCATCCTCACGCGCCCGAATGTGCCATGCGGACGCTCGCTCGGGTTCTTCCCCGGTTCGCTCGAAGAGAAATTCGCGCCGTGGACGGTCCCGGTCACCGAAGCGATCAAGGATCGCATGGGCGCCGGCGCCTACGAGATCGCGCTGAAGAAGGGCGACATCGAGATGGCGCCGTTCGAAGTGATGCGCGGCCGCTCCTGGAAGAACGCCTTCGTGCTGCTCGATGAAGCGCAGAACGCGACGCCCGCCGAGATCAAGATGTTCCTCACCCGCATCGGCGAGGACTGCAGCGTCGTCATCAACGGCGACATCAGCCAGTGCGACCTCGATCAGACCTCGGGCCTCAAAGTCGCGCTCGACCTCGTCGCCACGCGCCGCCTGCCGGTGCCGGTGATCGAGTTCACGCTCGCCGACATCGTGCGCTCCGGCATCTGCGCGATGTGGGCGCGCGCCTTCGAGGAGGCGAGGATATAGAGGACTGCCGGCGCGGAGCGAGTCTCCGCGCCCAACAGGGTCAGTTGGCGCTGTGTCCGCCATCGACGTTGAGGACGTGACCGGTGATGAACCGGGCTTCGTGCGACGCGATGAACACGATGCCGTCGGCGACTTCCTCGGAGAGGCCGAGTCGACCCAAGGGCACCTGCGTCGCCAAGGCCGCTTTGTTCTCCGCCGTGCCGGTGAAGCGGGTCAGCATGCCGGTGTCCGTCGGGCCCGGCGCGACGGCGTTCACGCGAATTCCCGACTTGGCGAGTTCCAGCGCCGCCGACTTGGTGATGCCTTCGACGGCGTGCTTGGCGCCGACATAGATCGTGGCGTTCGCCGCGCCCTCGTGCCCATAGGTCGAGGAGATGTTGATGATGTTCCCGCTTCCCTGGGCCTGCATGGCGCGCACTTCGTGCTTCATGCTGAGCACCACGCCGAGAACATTGGTGTCGAAGGTCGCCGCGAAGGTTTCCGCGGTCTGGTCGGTGATCGGGCCGACCGCGCCTTCGGTGGCGGCGTTGTTCACGGCGACATCGAGGCGGCCAAACCGCGCGACGGTCTTCTCGACCATATCGCGCACGTCATCCTCCTTGCGGACGTCGGCTTTGATGAACTCGGCCTCGGCGCCCAAAGAGCGCAGTTCCTTGACGAGTTCCTTGCCGGCCTCGTCGCGCCGACCGGCGACCACCACCTTTGCGCCCTTCTTGGCGAATGCGAAGGCGGCGGCGCGGCCAATCCCGGTCAGTCCACCGGTGATCAAGACAACAGGCGTGTTCATGATCAACTCCTTGATGATTTTTAGGAAGCCATCGCCCGGGAGGCGTCTTGTAGCCTCGCTTCCTGGGGGCCTCCTATCGCTCTCGTGGCATGGGTCTACGCCCTAGCTCGCCGCCTGGAAAAGACTTTGTAGGCTGACGGCCCTGCCTCGGAGGCATGGGTCGGCACGGGACTACGCGTTCTTTGCCTGGCCGCGGCGACGCAGTTCCGATCCCTTCTCCCGCAAGCGGGAGAAGGGACGTGCCTCAGTGCCGGAAGTGGCGCATCCCGGTGAACACCATCGCGATCCCCGCCGCGTCGGCTGCTGCGATCACGTCGGCGTCGCGCATCGATCCGCCTGGTTGGATGACCGCGGTCGCGCCGGCTTCGACGGCGGCGAGTAAGCCGTCG
>DASXGX010000113.1:0-2937 GCA_036488815.1 Roseiarcus sp. | reverse complement strand
GAGGCCGAACTCAAGGCGGCGCTGGAGATGGCCTGGCGCCATGCGGGGCCGAAGGCGAAAGCGAGGCCACGCGCTAAGGCCAGTTGCGTTCGAACCGATGACCTCGTCCTTGTACGTCGCCGATAGGCTAGGATCGGGATTGGCGGCGGGGATGGGTTTCGTCCTTGAGCTTTGGGCTCGTTCCTCAGCAAGCGTCCCCGCCGTTTGAAAAGGGCTCGAACGGTTGCCTGGGTCTTTGAACCCGCGTGCAAGGAGGGGCTGATGGGGAGCGAGGAAGCTGATTTCATCGGGATCGACGTTTCGAAGGCGCATCTTGACGTAGCCTTGGACGGCAAGCGGCCAATTCCGCGTCACGTCAATGACGCGCAGGGGTGCGCCGCGTTGGCGCGCGACCTTGGCGGCGCGCGGCTGGTGGTGGTCGAGGCGACCGGCGGTTATGAGCTGGAGATCGTGCGGGCGCTGCAATCCGCGGGCGTTCCGGTTGCCGTGGTCAATCCCAGGCGAGTGCGCGACTTTGCCCGCGCCAGCGGACGCTTGGCCAAGACCGACCGCATCGATGCGCTTGTGATCGCTCAATTTGCCAGGACCATGCGGCCGGCGCAGACTCCCCACATCGAAGCCGGCCGCATGGTCCTTGGCGACCTTGTGACCCGTCGGCGCCAGGTGATCGAGATGGTCGTGGCCGAGGAAAACCGCCTCGAGCACGCCGGCCCGGCGATGGCTGCCTTGATCAAGGAGCATGTCGCCCAACTCAAGGACCAGCTCGCCACCATCGACACGGCGATCGCGCTCGCCGTTCGCGCCGACGACGCCTTGAGCCGCCGCAAGGCGATCCTCGAAAGCGTCCCGGGCGTCGGCGAGATCACTGCGGCGGTGCTGATCGCCGAACTGCCGGAGCTCGGCGCCATCGACGATAAGAAAATCGCCGCCCTGGTCGGCGTCGCGCCCGTCGCTCATGACAGCGGAACCTTGCGCGGCCAAAGGCATATCGCCGGCGGGCGCGGCAGCGTTCGCTGCGCGCTCACCATGGCCACGTTCAGCGCCGTGCGGTTGAACCCAAGCATCAAAGCCTTTCATCGGCGTCTTCGCGATAACGGCAAACGCCCAAAGGTCGCCCTCGTCGCGGCCATGCGCAAACTCGTCATCCTCCTCAACACTCTCGTTCGCCGAGACCAACTGTGGAAAACCATCTAAACACGGTTGCTGAGGAGGCTGCGTAGCAGGCGTCTCGAAGGATGCTCCAGCTGGCGCCGCCGGTCCCGCGCCCTGGACCGTCCTTCGAGACGCGCCTTCGGCGCTCCTTGTATCTCCCCTTGGCCGCGTCGGCGCTATAGGGTGGCTATCGCGGCGGCGGATGGGAGCCCTTGCGCTCCTGGGGTTCAAGAGCCCGTTCCTGAGCATGGCGCCCCATCCGTCCATCCTGACATCCCGAACAGTCGCCGGGGCCGCGTCGCGAGCCCGCATGTGCAAGGACGGGAGATGGATGTGTTTGTTGGAATCGATGTGTCGAAGGATCGGCTGGACATCTGCGTCCGGCCAAGCGAGGAGGCCTTCGCTGTCGCGCGCGACCACGAAGGCCTGGAGCGTCTTGTCGAGCGCCTGCGCGCGATTTCGCCCGCCTTGGTCGCGCTCGAGGCGACCGGCGGATACGAGACGGTGGTCGCAGGCGCGCTCGCTGCCGCGCATCTGCCGCTCGCGGTGGTCAATCCCCGTCAGATCCGCGACTTCGCCCGTTCGACCGGAAAGCTCGCCAAGACCGATCGCCTCGACGCCGCGGCGATCGCTCACTTCGCCGAGGCCATCCGCCCGCCCGCGCGGCGCGTCGCCGACGAAGAAGCCCAGGCGCTGGGCGAATTGGTGGCGCGCCGGCGACAGGTCATCGAGATGATCGTGGCGGAGAAAAACCGCCGTCGTCTCGCCGGTCAGCCGCGCGTGCTCAAGGCCATCGACCGGCATATCGACCTCCTGCAGGCCGAGCTTTCCGAACTCGATCGGGACATCGACGGCGCGATCCGGAAGAGCCCCGCCTGGCAGGCCGACGCAGACCTTCTGGCCAGCGTGCCGGGAGTGGGCAAGGCGACCCTGCGCACCCTCATCGCCGAACTGCCGGAGCTCGGGCGCCTCGACCGGCGCAAAATCGCAGCCCTCGTCGGCGTCGCCCCCATCAATCGCGACAGCGGCGCCCAACGCGGCCGCAAAACAATCGCCGGCGGGCGGGCCCCGGTGCGCACAGCCCTCTATATGGCCGCACTGGTCGCAAGCCGCGCCAACCCTGTCATCGCCGCGCACTATCAAAAGCTCAGAGCTAACGGAAAAGCCGCCAAACAAGCGCTCACCGCCTGCATCCGCAAGCTCCTCGTCATCCTCAACGCCATCCTGCGAGACCGAAAGCCGTGGAGCCTCCCCGCTTGACAACAAAGACAGTCGCTCAGGACGAGGGCTTAGAGCCAGCCTTCACTTGGTCGGCCTCGGCCGGAAGGTGAGGCCGCGCTGCACGGCCGTCGGGCCAAATCGGTCGCGTAAGGCGGCGATCGCCGCCTCGCGAAATTTCTCGCGGCCGCTGTCGCGCACGAACATGTCATCCTCGTCCGCGCCTTCGGCAGGCCCGAGCTCCGTCGCGGCGATCCCGAGCAGGCGATAGGCGACGCCGTCGGGCTGGGCGTCCAGAAGCGGGCGCGCCGCAGCGAACAGTCGGGGCGCAAGTTGCGTGGCTCTGATCCCACTGCGGCTCCGCGTCCGGAGCGTGAAGTCGGCCAGGCGCAGCTTCAGCGTCACCCCGCAGGCGGCGATGCCCTCCTTACGCAAGCGCGTGGCGACGCGATCGCATTGGGCGAGCAAGATGCGCGTGAGTTCGGCCTTGTCGGCGATGTCGCGGTCGAAAGTCGTCTCGCTCGAAATGCTCTTCGTTTCGCGTTCGGCGGAGACGGAACGGTCGTC
>DASXGX010000033.1:0-33877 GCA_036488815.1 Roseiarcus sp. | reverse complement strand
GAGGACAGTCTCGCTGCGTCGCCGTTGCCCGGGAACTGACGTCAGTTGAAACACGGCGCCGTTATGGTGGGCGCCACCCGCATTGGTCGTTCCGTAAAGCGGCGAGACACCGTCGTAAAGCGCGCCGGTGTCGGCGCCGGCATAGGTGAGCGGTGCGCCTGGGATATCGCCGTCTGCGCAACCGGTTTGACGGCAGAACGCTTGCAGCACTTGCAGGCGGGGCCTGGCACCGGTGGAGAGTTCGAATACGAGACCGTGTCCGGCTCCTCCCACAACTGTGGTGCCGTAGAGGTTGCCCGCCGTATCAAGGATGAGCGTGGATGCCGGCTGATCGCCGTCTGCGCAGTTAGTTTTCTGACAGAAGCTGTACAGCACCCGATAGCGGTGGTCTGTCTCCGATTTCTTCAGGAGCTCGAACACGGTGCCGTGCCCATCGGCGCCGCCTTTAACGGCCGTGCCGTACAGATTGCCCGCGGAATCCGCAACGAGCGCGCCCAGAGGTGCGGAACCATCCGCGCAGGATGCCTGCGAGCAGAAGTCATGTAGCGTGTGCAGTGTATAGGCCGATGCCTCGGCTACTGCCCCCACAATCGGCAACGTCGCAACCGGCAATGCTTTCGCCGCCCTTCGCCATAACCTCATTCAACTCTCCGGGCCGAAAGGCCAATACAAAAAGGGCGCACGGAAGTCGTGCGCCCTTCCTCAGCAACAATACCGAAATCAAACGGAATAGTACATCTTGAATTCGACGGGGTGGGGGGTGTGCTCGAAGGCGTACACTTCGCCCATCTTGAGCTCGATGTAGCTGTCGATGAAGTCGTCGTTGAACACGTCGCCGCCCTTCAGGAAGGCGCGGTCCTTGTCGAGGCTGGCGAGCGCCTCGCGCAGCGAGCCGCACACGGTCGGGATCTTCTTCAGCTCCTTGGGCGGCAGGTCGTAGAGATCCTTGTCCATCGCCGCGCCGGGATCGATCTTGTTCAGGATGCCGTCGAGGCCGGCCATCAGCATCGCGGCGAAGGCGAGATACGGATTGGCGGTCGGATCGGGGAAGCGCACTTCGACGCGCTTGGCCTTCGGGTTCGCGGTCCACGGAATGCGGCAGGACGCCGAGCGGTTGCGCGCGGAATAGGTGAGCAGCACCGGCGCCTCGAAGCCTGGCACCAGCCGCTTGTAGCTGTTGGTCGAGGGGTTCGTGAAGCCGTTGAGCGCCTTGGCGTGCTTGATGATGCCGCCGATGTAGTAGAGGCATTCCTGGCTGAGGTCGGCGTATTTGTTGCCCGCCATGACAGGCTTGCCAGCCTTCCAGATCGACTGGTGGACGTGCATCCCGGAGCCGTTGTCGCCGAAGATCGGCTTGGGCATGAAGGTCGCCGTCTTGCCGTAGCTCTGCGCGACCATGTGGATGCAATATTTATAGACCTGCATATGGTCGGCCATCGTCACCAGCGGGCCGAACTTGAGTCCGAGCTCATGCTGGGCCGAGGCGACCTCGTGGTGGTGCTTCTCGACCACGGCGCCCATCTGCGCCATCGCGGCCAGCATCTCGCCGCGCATGTCCTGCGCCGAATCCTGCGGCGGCACGGGGAAGTAACCGCCCTTGGTGCGCACGCGATGGCCGAGGTTGCCGCCCTCGTAGGGCGTGTCGGAGTTGGTCGGCAGCTCGACCGAGTCGATCTCGAAGCCGGTGTTGTACGGGTCGGCCTTGAAGCGCACGTCGTCGAACACGAAGAACTCGGCTTCCGGCCCGAAGAAGACGGTGTCGCCGATGCCGGTCGACTTCAGATAGGCCTCGGCCTTCTTGGCGATGCCGCGCGGGTCCCGCCCGTAGGGCTGGCCGCTCGCAGGGTCGAGAATGTCGCAGTTCATGACCAACGTCGAAGCCGCAAAGAACGGGTCCATGCAGGCCGAGGTCGGGTCGGGCATCAAGGTCATGTCGGATTCGTTGATCGCCTTCCAGCCGGCGATCGAGGAGCCGTCGAACATGAGGCCGTCGGCGAAGGCGTCCTCGTCGATCAGCGATTGGTCGAATGTGACGTGCTGCCACTTGCCGCGCGGATCGGTGAAGCGCAGGTCGACATATTTAACATCATTGTCTTTGATCGCCTTGAGAACGTCCTTGGCGGTCTTCATGGTGTGCCTTTCTGCTGTCTTCAGTCTACCGCCCGCCGCAGGGAGCGGCGGGAAGCCCGGAAAATGCGCGCTTGGCGGGTTGGAGAAGAAGCCTTAGAGCGCGTCGGAGCCGGTCTCGCCGGTTCGGATGCGGATGGCTTCGTCGATGTGGGACACGAAGATCTTGCCGTCGCCGATGCGGCCGGTCTGCGCCGCTTTGCGGATCGCCTCGACCGTGGCGGCGAGATCCTCGTCGGCGACGACGACTTCGATCTTCACCTTGGGAAGGAAATCCACGACGTATTCCGCGCCGCGGTAGAGCTCGGTGTGGCCTTTCTGGCGCCCGAAGCCCTTGGCTTCCAGAACCGTGATGCCCTGCACCCCGGCTTCCTGAAGCGCCTCTTTGACTTCGTCGAGCTTGAACGGCTTGATGATGGCTTCGACTTTCTTCATGGCCGCTCGGGCCTCCTGTCTCTCGCGCGCGCGTCTCCGATCCCTCACAAGCGACGATCGCCGAGACGATTTCCCTCGATCGGTCCATAGCACCGGTTTCCGGCCGACGCCATGCCCTCAGGGTCGCCGACGCTGGTCGGATTGGTCTCGCAGAACGGAGAATTCGAATCAGACCGTCGGGCCCCACTCGCCGGAGCCGAAGATCCGCCAGGAGTTGAGCCCGGCCTTGGCGACGACCGTCCGGCCGGACTTCGCCAGCCGCACGAGATGGGCGAAGACCATCGGGTTGCGCCACGCGAAGGGCTTCTGCGGCGCGCAGACCGCGCGATATTCGTCGCCTTCGTCCGCCTCCATCAGAATGACGCCGACGCGGTCCGGTCGCAGCGTCACAGGGAGCGAGCGTTCGGTCAGCCAGTCGCATTCGAAGTCGCGACAGACCGGCGGCCGGCTGGCGTAGATCGCGCAGCCGGAGGCGCAATGCTCGCAGGCCGGCCCTGCGGGCTTGTTCAACTCGGGAATGTGCAGGGCCGAGCAGCACAGGGTGCACGGGCCGCAGGATTTGCCGGGAGCTGGCGCCACGTCGGTTGTCTCGTTGCTTGCTGCGCGGGAGCAGCCGCGCGGAATGTGTCCCTCTACGATTCTTCCGCCGTAGGCAAGACCGTCGCCGAACCCGTCTTGGCCGCGCGCAACGCAACGAAGCCGAATGTTGCGCAGAGGACGAACGGCGCGACGGGCAGGTTGAGGCCGCCCGCGACGACCCTGGAATAGAGGGGTAGCATATAGGCGAAAGCGAGGACGACCTTCTCGCCGCGCGCAAAGCCGCTCCGCATGCCTTCGCGAGCGAGCCATGCGAGCGGAATGGCCAGCAGCGTGAAATCGTAGTCGAGCAGGAAGGGGCTCGCGATCAGCGCCGCCGCGATCATCGCCGGCCCCTCCGCCGCCGAGCGGCGCCTGTTCAGCGCAAAGAGCGCGAGCGCAACGGCCAGCGCCGCCGCGGCCTGCGCGGCATAGGCCAAAGTCAGATCGCCATGCAGCAGCCGGACGGCGGAAAAGACGCTCTGCATCTTTTCGTCGCCGACGAGATGCCGCTCGAGCGACGCGCGTGCGAGCGGCATTATGGCGAAAAAGGCGCGCCAGACCGTTTCGCCGAACCAGAACCACGAGGCGGCGACGATGCCGGCGGCGCTCAGCGCCGTCGCCGCGAGCGTCGACCAGCGCCGCGCGGCGATCAGCGCGACCGGAATCATCAGCGCGAGGTGCGGCTTGTAGACGAGCGCGCCCAGGCAGAGGCCGGCGACGATCGGTCGCCGGTCGAGCAGCAGGCCGCCGCCGCCGATCAGCGCCGCGCTCAGAAAGCCGTTCTGGCCGTGACCGAGATTCTCGAGCACCGCCGGGAACGCGAGGATCGCCAGCGCGTCGATGCTCGGGCCGGCGTAGGCGCGCACGACTCGCCAATAAGCGTAGCCCGTCGCCCCCAGCCATGCGGCGAGCGACCAGAAATAGGGCAGCGTCGCCAGCGGCAGGCACATCAGGAGATAGGGCGGCGGATAGAAGAAAGCGGAATAGCCGATGTCCGCGCCGAACAGCGTCCGCTGCGCGCTCCAATGCGCGGCGACGTCGTAGGCCTGCGCCGGCTGTCCATTGAGAGCGAGTTCCGACGCGGTCCAGAAGCTGACGAAATCCGTGCCGAGCGGCTTGCCCGCGCGATCGATCCCGTGGTGTGCGAGCGCGATCCAGGCGAGCGCGCCTGCGAGACTGAAAACGAACAGGATGCGCAGATAAGCCCGCGCTCGCTCGCCGTTGAGCCACGCCGCCTCGCCGACGGCGGTCCATGCCTGAAAAGCCAGCGCGTTCATTCGCAAGCCCGAGCGGTTAGAGGCAGGTCGAAGCCTTCAGCCTAGAGCGGCATGGTTAACTCGAGGATAAGGCGGGCCGCTCGCGCGAGTCGCCGGCCTCGCCGGCCAATGATCCGCAAATCCCCAGGAACTTTCCGCCTCACGGCGTTCAAACCTCTGGACAATTCGCCGCCGCTCTTGACAGTCCGGCGCAAGCCGTGTCTTTCCGCGCCGGCTTTATTAACGATGGGTTAGGAATGACGACGGCCTTGGTTTTCCCCGGGCAGGGGTCGCAGACCGTAGGCATGGGCAAGGCGCTTGCCGAAGCGTTCCCAGCCGCGCGCGAAGTTTTCGCACGGATCGATGCGGTGCTCGGGCAATCGCTGTCGCGCCTGATCTTCGAGGGGCCGGAGGCCGAGCTGACGCTCACCGCCAATGCGCAGCCCGCGTTGATGGCGACGAGCCTTGCAGCCGTGCGCGCGCTCGAGAGCGAGGCGGGGCTCGACATCGGCCGCGACGCCGCTTTCGTCGCCGGCCACTCGCTCGGCGAATATTCCGCTTTGTGCGCGGCCGGCGCACTGACGCTGGAGGATGCGGCGCGTCTGCTGCGCATCCGCGGCGAGGCGATGCAGAAGGCTGTTCCGGTCGGCGAAGGCGCGATGGCGGCGATCCTCGGCCTCGAATTCGCCGACGTCGCCGCGATCGCCGCGCAGGCGACGGCCGAGCTGGCCGCGTCGGGCGGCGTCTGCGAGGCGGCCAACGACAACGGCGGCGGCCAGGTCGTCGTTTCGGGAACCAAAGCCGCGGTCGAGCGCGCGATGGCGCTCGCCAAGGACAGGGGCGCCAAGCGCGCGCTTCCGCTGCCGGTGTCGGCGCCCTTCCATTGTTCGTTGATGCGTCCGGCGGCCGAGGCGATGGCCGAGGCGTTGCAGGCGACGCCGATCCGCGCGCCCAAGGCGCCCATCGTCGCCAACGTCACCGCGAGCGCGGTCAGCGACCCCGCCGCCATCCGCGACAATTTGATCGCGCAGGTGACGGGAACAGTGCGCTGGCGCGAAAGCGTCCTTTATATGAGCGCGCAGGGGGTGACGCGCTTTGTCGAACTCGGCGCCGGCAAAGTGCTGGCGGGCCTCGTCAAGCGGATCGCTGACGGCGCGAATGCGACGAGCGTCGGCGCGCCGGCGGACGTCGCCGCTTTGGCGGCGGAGCGCACGGCCTAACGGCCGGCGAACGGAAAGGCGACAAGCGTGTTCGATCTGACGGGAAAAACGGCGCTGGTGACCGGCGCTTCGGGCGGCCTCGGCGGCGCCATCGCGCGCGCTTTGCATGCGCAGGGCGCGACCGTCGCGCTTTCCGGCACGCGCAAGGAGGCGCTGGAGACGCTGGCTGGCGAGCTTGGATCGCGCGTCCATGTGACGCCCTGCGATCTTTCCGACGCGGCCGCGCTCGAAGCGCTCGTCCCCGCGGCGGAGGCGGCGATGGGCTCGCTCGACATCCTCGTCAACAACGCCGGCGTCACGCGCGACAATCTCTTCATGCGCATGAAGGACGCCGAGTGGGATACCGTGCTCGCCGTGAATCTCACGGCGGCGTTTCGCCTCGCGCGCGCGAGCCTGAAAGGCATGATGCGTCGCCGCCACGGCCGCATTATCGGCATCACCTCGGTCGTCGGCGTCACCGGCAACCCGGGGCAGGGCAACTACGCCGCGGCGAAGGCGGGAATGATCGGCATGTCCAAGGCGCTCGCGGCGGAAGTCGCGACCCGCGGGATCACCGTAAATTGCGTCGCGCCGGGCTTCATCGCGAGCCCGATGACGGACGCGCTCAACGAAAAGCAGCGCGAATCGATCCTCGCTTCGGTCCCGACGGGAAGGCTCGGGGCGGGCGACGACATTGGCGCCGCGGTTGTGTATCTCGCCAGCGCCGAAGCCGGCTATGTGACCGGCCAGACGCTGCATGTCAACGGTGGAATGGCAATGATTTGAAGGGATTGCGGAGACATTGCAACGCCGAAAGGGCGACCGGGCGGCCTCTCGCCATGATCGGAGAGATATGCTATCGAGCCGATTTGTATCCGACGCGACATGAATTCGTGTCGGGGGGTCATCCGCGTGGGACCGGGTTTCGGCGGGGCTAGCCGCAGTGCGGCGTTGGCCGGAGGCGGTTTGTAGCAGGTCGTTCGTTTCGCGTTCGACTTGGGGGAATCAACAATCACAGGGCCGGTTAGAACGTCCGGCCGAAACAGGGAAAAAGGCAAATGAGCGATGTCGCGGAGCGGGTAAAGAAGATTGTCGTCGAGCACCTCGGCGTCGACGCCGACAAGGTCGTCGACAACGCCAATTTCATCGACGATCTCGGCGCCGATTCGCTCGACACAGTTGAGCTCGTCATGGCCTTCGAGGAAGAGTTCGGCGTCGAGATTCCGGACGATCAGGCGGAAACGATCGTGACGGTCGGCGACGCCGTCAAGTTTCTCGAGAAGGCCTCGGCCGGCAAATAAAGCGCGTCAGACCGCGCGCGCTCCGCGTGTGAGAGGCGAAGGGCCGGCGAAAGTCCGGCCCTTGTCGCATTCGGCGATGCGTTGAACGCGACACCGAGTGCGGAAAGCGGACTGGTGAATAAAGCGAAGGAGAGGCGATGAACCGGGTCGTGGTCACCGGATTGGGCATGGTCTCGCCCTTGGCCTGCGGCGTCGAAGCCACCTGGCGTCGACTGATCGCGGGCGAATCGGCGGCGGCGCGCGTCGAAAGCTTCGACGTCTCCGACATCGCCTGCCAGATCGCGGCGCAAGTGCCGCGCGGTTCCGCCCCGGACGCCTACAATCCAGACGATTGGATGGAGCCCAAGGAGCAGCGCCGCGTCGACGAGTTCATCGTCTATGCGATGGCCGCCGCGACTCAGGCGCTTCGCGACGCCGACTGGGCGCCGAAGACCTACGAGGATCAGGTCGAGACCGGCGTCCTGATCGGCTCTGGCATCGGCGGCCTGCAAGGCATCTACGAGACCTCGATCGTGCTGCACGAAAAGGGCCCGCGCCGCGTGTCGCCCTTCTTCATCCCTGGCCGCCTCATCAATCTCGCGGGCGGTCACGTTTCGATCACCCATGGCCTCAAAGGCCCCAACCACGCGGTCGTCACCGCCTGCTCGACGGGCGCGCATGCGATCGGCGACGCCGCGCGCCTCATCGCGCTCGGCGACGCCAAGGTGATGGTGGCCGGCGGGGCGGAATCGGCGGTCAATCGCCTGTCTCTGGCGGGCTTTGCCGCCTGTCGCGCGCTCTCGACCTCCTTCAACGATCGGCCCAAGCAGGCCTCGCGGCCTTACGATCGCGATCGCGACGGCTTCGTGATGGGCGAAGGCGCGGGCTGCGTCGTGCTCGAGGACCTCGATCATGCGCGCGCGCGCGGCGCTCGCATCTACGCCGAAGTGATCGGCTACGGACTCTCCGGCGACGCTTACCACATCACCTCGCCCTCGCCGGACGGCGACGGCGGCTATCGCTCGATGAGCGCCGCCCTGAAGCGGGCCGGCCTCACCGCCTCCGACATCGACTACGTCAACGCGCACGGCACCTCGACGCCGGTCGGCGACGAGATCGAATTGCGCGCGGTCGAGCGCCTGCTCGGCAACGCGGCGGCGACGGTCACGATGTCGTCGACCAAGTCGTCGATCGGTCATTTGCTCGGCGCGGCCGGAGCGGTCGAGGCGATCTTCTCGATCCTCGCCCTGCGCGACCAGATCGCGCCGCCGACCCTCAATCTCGACAACCCCTCGGTGGAGACGGCGATCGATCTTGCGCCCCATGCCGCCAAGAAGCGGCGGATTCGCGTGGCGTTGTCGAATTCTTTCGGTTTTGGGGGTACCAACGCATCGTTGATCTTCGGTGAGCCGTCCGAGTTGACCGCCTAGCCGGTGGACTCTTCATTTCGCCGCAAAATCGACTAGAGTGGCGGCGTGGCGCAAGGCGGCGAGCGGATTGACGAAGTGAACGACGGCGGGCCCGGATGAGCGATACGTCGAGTCAGGGCGATGACGCGAACAGGGCGGACGGCGGCGCGCCCCGCGCGCGCGTCAGCCTTTTCGGTTCTCCCAAGCGCAAGGGCGACTCTTCGTCCCCTCCGCCGGCTCCCCCGCCTCGCCGCAAGCGGCGCTCGAGTTTTTCCGGCGTCAGCGGCTTCCTCTCGTTTGCGCTGATTGGGGCCTTGGCGGGGCTTGGGCTTTTGGCCTGGGCGATGATCGACGTGCGCAAGCCCGGCCCGCTGGCCGCCGACAAGGTCGTGGTGATCGCGCGCGAAGACGATGGCGGGCCGATCGCCGACCAGCTCGAGCGCGGCGGCGTCATCGACAATTCGATTTGGTTTTCGGCGATGACCCTCCTCGACGGCAGCCGCGGCGCGCTCAAACGGGGCGAATACGCCTTCAAGGCGGGCGTCAGCATGCGCCAGGTCGAGGCCCAGCTCCTTTCCGGTAAGGTCGTCCTGCATTCCCTCACCATCCCCGAGGGCCTGACCAGCGACCAAATCGTCCAGCGCCTTCGCGACGACGACGTGCTGATCGGCGAGGTGAAGGAATCCCCGCGCGAGGGCTCGATCCTGCCCGAGACCTACAAATTCGCACGCGGCGAAACGCGGCAGGCGCTCCTTTCCGTGATGGCCAAGGCGCAGACCAAGATGGTCGACGAGATTTGGGCCAAGCGCGCGCCCGATCTGCCGATCAAATCGCCGGGCGAACTCGTCACGCTCGCCTCGATCGTCGAGAAGGAGACCGGGAAGCCCGACGAGCGGCCGCGCGTCGCCGGCGTCTTCATCAACCGGCTCCGCCGGCGGATGAAGCTCGAGTCGGATCCGACGATCGTCTACGGCCTCGTGTTCGGCAAGGGAACGCTCGGCCACTCGATCTCGAAAGCGGAGCTCGCGCAGGCGACGCCTTACAACACTTACATTATCAATGGACTGCCGCCGGGTCCGATCTGCAATCCCGGCCGGGCTGCGCTCGAGGCGGCCGCCAATCCGGCGCCGACCAAGGACGTCTATTTCGTTGCGGACGGAACTGGCGGACACGCCTTCGCGGAGACGCTCGACCAGCACCTCAAGAACGTCGCCCGTTGGCGGCAGATCGAGCAGGACTCCAAGGACAAGCTCGCGCCGGACGCGACGCCGGGACCCGCCACCCACGGCGCGCTCGATGCGACGAATCCGAAGGTCTACGGCGCCGTCGCGCCTTTGGGAGCGCCGCCGCCTGAAACCGGCGCGCTCGCTCCCCGGCTGGCCAAGCTCGGCGCGCGGCGCAAGATTCGAGATGCGCTGCTCGGCGCAAACGGGGAGCTTTCCGCCTCCAAGGTGAGCGGCAAGTCGCTGGACGACATGGGCGCCGTGGTCACCGGCGTCAACGACGCCCCGCCCCAGGGCGATGCCTTCGCCGACGCCGACGCCGGCGCGATGACGGCGACGCTGATGAAGATTCCGCTTTCGCCGGCTGCGCTGGCGGAGCAGAAGGCGCGAATCGCCAAATACGGCAACGGCGCGGCTTCCGCCGCCGCCTCGAGCGACGCCTCTCGCGTCGCGGGGCTGGACGCTGCTGGGGCGCCGGCGGCGCCTCGCCCGCGCGCCTTCGACGCCTCCGAAGGCACGCCGCTCGACCCGCTGCGCAACAAGACCTACGACCTCAATTACCCGCACACGGTCCCGTCGCTGAGCAATTGAGGGCGTTTGGCGTGACCGCCATCGCGCCGCAAAGCCCCTCGCCCGCGAGGGCTCTGCTCCCTCAAAAAACGCAGCGGCTTTAATCCGCCTTCGCCAGCTTGCCGTTCACGATCGCCAGCGCGATGGCGCAGGCGTTCGACACGTTGAGGCTCTTGATCGCGCCCGGCAGATCGAGACGCGCCATCACGTCGCAATGTTCGCGCGTCAACCGCCTCAGGCCCTTGTCTTCGGCGCCGAGAACCAGCGCCAGCGGCCGCGAGAGGGAGAGCGCCCCGAGCGGTTCCGGCGCCTCCGAGTCGAGGCCGACACGCCAGTAGCCGAGATCGCCGAGTTCGCTCATCGCCCGCGCGAGATTGGTTACACTGCAGATCGGCACGTGCTCGAGGCCGCCCGACGCCGACTTGGCGAGCGCGCCGGTGAGCTCGGGCGAGTGCCGCTCGGTCGTCACCAACGCGTCGATCGCGAAGGCGGCGCCGGTGCGCAGGATCGCCCCGACATTGTGCGGATCGGTGATTTGGTCCAGGACCAGCACGAGCCCGTTCGCCGGCAATTCGGAGATGTCGATCGGCTCGAGCGGGCGCGCCTCGAGCAGCAGCCCTTGATGCACCGCTTCGCGCGGCGCCCTGAGTGCGATCTCCTCGTTCTCGAGGATGCGAACTTCGACCCCGCGGGCGGCGATGTCGGGCGCCAGCTTTTCCGCGGCGGCGGCGGTGGCGTAAAGGCGGATCAGTTTGCGGCGCGGCGCGCGCAGGGCGGCGGCGACGCTATGAAAACCGTAGATCTGCACGACGTCGGCGGCGCGCGTTTCGCGCTTAGACGGGTGGCGCCGCGGCGCCTCGCGATGGTCCGGGCGCGGCTCGGGCCGCTCGGGGCGAGCAAGCCCTTTCTCCCGGCCGAGTTCTTTTTGCCCGCCAAATCCTTTTTCCCGGCCGGATGCTTTTTCACGCCCTGGCGCCGCCTTCGGCGCTGGGCGCGAGTCCTGCGGGCTGAAGCCGCCGCGGCGTTGAATCTTGCGGGTCACGGGTTTCTCCTGGCGATTGCAGCGGCGAGGGGCCGCAATACCGCAACCACGGCCCGGGCGCAAAAGCCGCCGCCGGCCAAAAGCGGCTGCCCCGGGTTGCGCGGCGGAAGGTGTGCCAATACGCTACGCCAGGATCGCGCCTGTCCTTCATGTCGTCGGAGGGTCGTTGCTTGACGCCTCGAAGAGATTGGCTTCATCAAAGGCGCATCATCCTGGCGGCCCAAGGCGCAGCCTTCCTCGCCCTGTCGGCCGCCCTCATCATTGTGATGGACATCCATCCGGTATTCCCGAAATACGATGACGGATGGTTCGCGCTCGTTAGCTACTCCTGGATCAACGGTCTCGGGTTCACCAATCTCTGGGTGTCGCCGATCCCGACGTCCCTGTTCAACTGGCACGGATTTTTGCAGCCGCTCGTCGTCGCCAAATTGGCGCCGTGCACGACGCTCAATTGCGTAAAGTACGGTCTGTCGATTTTGCAGTTCATCTATTTGATCGTGTGGACGCTGTGCGTGCTCGCGATCAATCCGCGCCCGCTGTTGAAGCTTTCGCTCTTTTCCATCGGGCTCGTGATGTCGTTTCAGTTCTCCGCGCGCCCCGAATTGCTCGCCTCGCTGGAGATGAATCTCCTGCTTGCAATGTCCTGGGTCGGGTGGCGGTCGCGGGAGATTTGGGCGACAGCGGCGGCGCAGGGGGTCATCGGCGGCGTGGCCGCCGTGACCGATCCGGTGGCGGGGGTGTTCTGTGTCCTCATCGCGTCGATGGCGACGGCGATTTTCGAGCAAAACCAATCGTCCTGGCTCAACATTTGTCTTCGCCTCGGCCTGATCGGACTGTGCGCGATCGGCGCGGCCCTCATTTGCCTCGAATACATTTATCCCTTCGGCCCCGCGGTCTGGATTTCCGGCATCCGCGAGGCCAGCACGGTGATCGCAAACCGCTCCGACACCGGCGGGCTGATCAAATATTTCGTCTTCAGCCGCATGGCGCCGTTGCTGGCCTTGATGGCGATACCGCTGATTTTTGCATTCGGAAGGGTCCTGCGCCTGTCGGCGACGGTCGGTCGGTTTTCGTTGGTCGTGACGGGGCTCGCCGTGCTCGTCTTCACGATCGTTGTCGTCATGACGTCTGTCCGTATCCCGGCGACGTACTACAATTTCTGCGTCGTCGTACCGGCGCTGGCGCTGGCGAGCGCCGCACTGCTCAGTCAACGCGGCGAAACGCTGTACGAACGCATCGTCGCCGGGGCGATGATCGTCTTCGCCGGCGCCGCGGCGCTGACGATCCTATTGGTTTGTGTCGACAAGCTGATCTTCCTTCCCCAGCAAGCTCAGCTCAAATCCGAAATATCGGCGTTGATCAGGGACGGGGTTCAACAGAAGCGAAAGATCGCAATGGATCCGCCGTTGATCCAGGCGGTCGACGACATCGACACGCTGAAGACGATCAAACTGCTGTTTTTCGGGAAGCCCGGCAAGACCGACGAGTGGCCCCAGGGGGCCGACATGCTCATTCGCGCCCAAACCGAATTTGGCACGCTGCCGCCTGCGCCTGCAGGAAGCAAACTTGTGACCGACCGTTTCGACAAATGGTTTGTCGATCGCTTTATTAAGCCCGAGTCGCTCAACTACGCGGTCTATGTGAAAGACAATACGGCGACGAACCGTTAGAGAGCGCGGCGAAATGCACCACAACGCGCTGACCGTGAGAAACTCCAGGGCCGGCGACACCGCACGTTAGGTCTTTTGTCGATCGGGACGGATTCCCCATCGCAATCAAGCTATGAGCTTTCCCGTCTCACGCCTCTCCTTGGAAATGCGCGGCGCGGGCCTGTAGCGCAAGGAAGGCTCATGCGTGTTCCGCCTGCCCCACCCGACAAATCCAATCGCGCGGCTTAGCGAGATTTGCGGATTGAGCCGCGCTGCGCACACGCCTGCGCGCGGGCATATTGCTGGACCTTCAGAGCAAACTTCTGAGCGATTGCTCGATTTTCGATCGCTCTCGAATCGGCGCCCGGCTGAGACTGTTCGCCAACGTGGATCTGCCGAGGCGGTTTCGCCTCTATGACCAGGGCAGCGACGAAGTCTTCGACGCTACGGTCGCTTGGCCCAGAGGCCAGGATGTCGGGGTGCGTCTCCGGACCCAGGCCGTCCCGCTTTGAGGCGGCGCCGCCGCCATTGCCGGGCGCAGTTGACGCCTGGGCGCCGTCTCTCTATATACGCGCGATCCTGATCGCTCTGGGTCCCGGCGCCTTATCGCGCGCATGGGGCTTTTTGCGCTTTCGGGTCTCTCGACAAGGGCCGGTCTCCACCGGACGTCGAGGGCGTTTTGACTGCTGAACCGGCTGCAAAGCCGCGCACAGCCGAAATGGAGATGGACAGTGGCTCGTATAGCTGGCGTCAACATTCCCACCAACAAGCGCGTCATCATCGCGCTCCAGTACATCCACGGCATTGGTCCGAAGAAAGCCGAAGAAATCTGCGAGAAGGTTCACATCACGCCGGAACGCCGCGTTGCGCAGCTCAGCGACGCCGAAGTGTTGCAAATCCGCGAAACGATCGACCGCGACTATATGGTCGAAGGCGATCTGCGCCGCGAGGTGGCCATCAACATCAAGCGCCTGATGGACCTCGGCGCCTACCGCGGCTTGCGCCATCGCAAGCAGTTGCCGGTCCGCGGCCAGCGCACGCACACCAACGCGCGCACCCGCAAGGGCAAGGCCAAGGCGATCGCCGGCAAGAAGAAGTGATCGTCGCGCACTGAGGGTTTGAGGCTTTTCCGCGCCTCGGGCGCGATTCAAGGACGGACAAATGGCTAAGGAAGCAACCCGCGTTCGCCGCCGTGAACGCAAGAACATCGTCTCTGGCGTCGCCCACGTCAATTCGACGTTCAACAACACGATGATCACCATCACCGACGCGCAGGGCAACACGATCTCCTGGTCGTCGGCGGGCACTATGGGCTTCAAGGGCTCGCGCAAGTCGACCCCGTTCGCCGCCCAGATGGCCGCCGAGGACGCGGTCAAGAAGGCCGCCGAGCACGGCATGCGGATGCTCGAGGTCGAGGTCTCTGGCCCCGGTTCGGGCCGCGAGTCGGCGCTGCGCGCCATCCAGGCCGCCGGCTTCAACGTGACCTCGATCCGCGACGTCACGCCGATCCCGCACAACGGTTGCCGGCCGCGCAAGCGCCGTCGCGTCTGACGTTTCTTCGTGGGAGGCCGGCGCCGTGCGGCGCGTCTCCCACCCCCTCCGAATGGAAGGCTTCAGCCGTGATTCAGAAGAACTGGCAAGAACTCATTAAGCCCAAGAAGCTCGAAGTCGTTCACAGCGACG
This sequence comes from Roseiarcus sp., assembly GCA_036488815.1. Taxonomy (GTDB): domain Bacteria; phylum Pseudomonadota; class Alphaproteobacteria; order Rhizobiales; family Beijerinckiaceae; genus Roseiarcus. The sequence goes on along the minus strand of DASXGX010000033.1, from coordinate 19,425 downwards.
ATCCCCGTCGCATTGCGACCGTCGTCGCCGAGCCGCTCGAGCGCGGCTTCGGCCAGACGCTCGGCAACTCGCTGCGCCGCGTGTTGCTCTCTTCGCTGCAGGGCGCCGCGATCACGTCGGTCCACATTGACGGCGTGCTGCACGAATTCTCGTCGATCCCCGGCGTTCGCGAGGACGTCGTCGACATCGTGCTGAACGTGAAGGACATCGCCGTCAAGATGCAGGGCGAGGGCGTCAAGCGCCTCATCCTCAAGCGCCGCGGTCCCGGCGCGGTCACCGCCGGCGATATCCAGACGACCGGAGACATCCAGATCCTCAATCCGAACCTCGTCATCTGCACGCTCGACGAGGGCGCGGACATCCGCATCGAATTCACCGTGACGGCGGGCAAGGGCTATGTCCCCGCCGAGCGCAACCGCGCCGAGGATTCGCCGATCGGCCTGATGCCGATCGACAGCATGTTCTCGCCGGTCAAGAAGGTTTCCTACCGCGTCGAGAACACCCGCGAGGGCCAGGATCTCGACAAGGACAAGCTGACGATGACGATCGAAACCAACGGCGCCATCTCGCCGGAGGACGCGCTCGCCTACGCCGCGCGCATCCTGCAGGATCAACTCGCCGTGTTCGTCACCTTCGAGGAACCCCGCCGCGAAGAGGCGCAACATGCGATCCCCGAGCTCGCCTTCAATCCGGCGCTGCTCAAGAAGGTCGACGAGCTCGAGCTCTCGGTGCGTTCAGCCAACTGTCTCAAGAACGACAACATCACCTACATCGGCGACCTCATCCAGAAGTCTGAGAGCGAGATGCTGCGCACGCCGAACTTCGGCCGCAAGTCGCTCAACGAAATCAAGGAAGTGCTCGCGCAGATGGGCCTGCACCTCGGCATGGAAGTGACGGGCTGGCCGCCGGAGAACATCGAAGAGCTCGCCAAGCGCTTCGAAGAGCATTACTGAGGACGTGGCCGCGTAGCGGCCGGATGAGGGCACCCTCACCCCAGCCCTCTCCCGCTCGCGGGAGAAGGGGGAAATAAAACGAACGGCCGTACCGTGGCACGGCGGCCGTCATAACAGGAGAGCCGAATGTATCACGGACACGCAAAGCGCCGCTTCAACCGCACCGCCGAACACCGCCAGGCGATGTTCGCCAATATGGCGCAGGCGCTCATCAAGCATGAGCAGATCATGACCACGCTGCCGAAGGCGAAGGATCTTCGCCCGGTGGTCGAGAAGCTCGTGACGCTCGGCAAGCGCGGCGACCTGCACGCCCGCCGCATCGCCATCGCCCGTCTGCGCGACGCCGATCTCGTCAAGAAGCTGATCGACGTGCTCGGCCCGCGCTACAAGGAACGCAACGGCGGCTACACCCGCATCATGAAGGCGGGCTTCCGCCAGGGCGACAACGCCCCGATGGCGGTGATCGAATTCGTCGACCGCGACGTCGAGGCGAAGGGCAAGGATTCCGGTCCGGTCGCCGACAAGGCGCCGGCGGAGGCGTAAGCCGCCCCGCGGCCTGTATCGCTTCCTCAATTCAAGGGCGGCGCGGTCGACGCGCCGCCCTTTTCTTCGATGCCAAGCCGTCATGGCCGGGCTTGACCCGGCCACCCACGCGGGTCCTCCTCATCGTAGCCTTCCGAATTGGCCGCAGCGGGACGGCGTGGATGCCCGGCACAAGGCCGGGCAAGACGCCTGGGCGTTGCGAACGCTGCAGAATTCCGTCAGCGGAACTGCAGCCCTCTCTACCCAGTTCCGACTTCGTCGATCATCCCCACGAACGCCCGCGCCGCCTTCGACTCGTAGCGCTCCTTGTGGCGCAGCCGGTAGAAGTTGCGGTGCGGCAAGGCGATCGGCGCGGCGATCAATGTACCGGCCGCGATCGACGGGCCGGCGACCAGCCGGGAGAGCACGGCGAGGCCAGCGCCCGCTTCGACTGCGGTGCGGATCGCTTCGTTAGACGGCAGTTCCAGGATGCGTCGGCGGGCGGTGTCGACGCCAACGGCCGCCACCGCGGCTTCGAAGGCCGCGCGCGTGCCGGAGCCGGTCTCGCGGGCCACCCAGGGCGTCGCCGTCAGACTGGGGAGGTCGAACCGATCGAGAACGACCCGATGCGCGGGCGAGGCGACGATCACCAGTTCGTCCTCGTCGACCCGCGTGACCGCCAGCGCCGGATCGGTCACCTCGCCCTCGACGAAACCGATGTCGACCTCGCCGTCCCTCGTTATCGCTGCGACGGCGTCGGTGTTGCCGATCTTCAGCGTGACCTTCACGCCGGGGTAGCGATGATGGAAGCGGATGATGCGGCCGGGCAGCCAATAGCTGCCGACGGTCTGGCTGGCGGCGAGCGTCAGTTCGCCTGTTCGCAGGCCGGCGAGATCGGCGAGGGTCTGTTCGGCCGTGCCGGCGCGGGCGAGAACGCCCTTCGCCTCGATGAGGAAGGCGCGGCCGGCGGCGGTCAAGGCGATGCGCCGGCCGATGCGGTCGAACAGTTTGACGTCGTGCCGCTCTTCGAGCGCGGCTATGGCGGCGCTGGTCGCCGATTGCGTCAGGTTCAGCACGCCCGCCGCGCGCGTCACGTGCTCGCATTCGGCGACGGCGATGAAAACGCGCAATTGCTCCAGCGTCACCGAGCTCGCCCTAAGGGATCAGTCGCACCATTAGCAGACTGACCAGGCAGATGAACAGCGAGGCGAGAAGCGCCAGCGCGAGAGGACGCAGGCCACGAGCGCGGATGCGCCCGAGATCCGTATGCAGGCCCATCGCCGCCATCGCCATCGACAGCAGGAAGGTCGTGGCGACGCCGATCGGCGCGGCGAGCGCATGCGGAATGTCGACGACGCTGTTGAACGCGGACAAAGCGAGGAAGCCGATCAGAAACCAGGGGAAGGGCGGACGGGCGCCTTTGCCTTCGCCGAAGCCGAGCCGGACCGAGATTTCGCTCAGCGCGATTACGACCGGCGCCATCATCGCGACGCGCGTCAGCTTGGCGATGGTCCCGAATTGGCCGGCCGCTTGGCCGTCCTGAAAAGCGGCAGCGACGACCTGGGCGATTTCGTGGATCGAGGCTCCGGTCCACAGACCGTAAGCGCGGGGCGTGAGGTGGAGGAAGGTCTGCGCGAGCGGATAGGCGAACATCGCCAGCGTGCCGAACACCGTCACGCAGGCGACTGCATAAGCGGCGTCCTCGTCGTCGCCGCGGGTCGCGGCCTTCGCCGCGATCACCGCCGACGCGCCGCAAATCGACGTGCCGACGCCGATTAACAGCGCGAGTCCCCGCGAGACGCCGAGCGCCCGGCCCATCAGCTCGGTGAACCCGAGCGTCGAGACGAGCGCCGTCGCAATCATCGCGAGCGCGCCCGGGCCGAGGTCGGCGGCCTGCCGGGCGGTGATCTGCAGCCCGAGCAGTACGATCGAGATTCGCAGCAGCCTTCGCAGCGAAAACTCCGCGCCCTGCCGCGTCGCCGCCGGGGCGCCGATGAAGTTGTGCACGACGACGCCGATGAGCACGGCGAGGATCATCGGGCTCAGCGCCGAGATCCCAGGAATGAGCCGAAGAGCGTAGGCGAGGGCGGCGATACCCCCCGTCAGAGCGAGGCCCGGCGCCAGAGTGACGACCGGGCCCAGGCGGGGGGTGGGGGCGACTTGAACCTCGAGATGGACCATCGGACGAACTCCAGCCGGATTTCGTCCATCATCCTCTTTTGGAAACAATCGATCCAACGAGTTGTTGCGCTCGTTTCAATCGATGGAGACGATTAGCCGCAATCTCCTGTCACTCCCCGAACGCGGGAGTCCAGAGCCGCGGCCACGAGCCTCTCGTTACGAGGCGCCCGCGCCCTGGATGCACGCTTTCCGCAGCCGTGAGCGCGACGGCGGGCAAGCCGGAAATTGGCTTACGCCACCGCTTTGATCGTCCGACCCACCTTGTCGACGATTTCGTCGATCTGGTTCTCGCTGATGATGAGCGGCGGGGTCAGTTCGATCGTGTCGCCGGCGAGGCGCAGCATGATGTTCGCCTCGTGGAACGAATATTCGAGCGCGGCATAACCGCGGGCGCCTGGGCCGGTCGAGGGCGCGAGATCGATCGCGCCGGTGAGGCCGACGCAGCGGATGTCCAACACATTCGGCAGGCCCTTGAGTGTCATCAGCGCATCGTACCACTTCGGCTCCAGGACGCGGGAGCGCTCGAACAGCTTCTCGTCGCGATAGACGTCGAGCGCCGCGAGGCTGGCCGCGCAAGCGAGCGGATGGCCGGAATAGGTGTAGCCGTGGAAGAGCTCGATGGCGTGCTCCGGCCCGTTCATGAAGGCGTCGTAGATGCCCTTGCGCACGATCACGCCGCCCATCGGCACCGTGCCTGACGTAACGCCCTTGGCGAAGGTGATCATGTCGGGGACGACGCCGTAGCGCTCGGCGGCGAAGGGGAAGCCCAGGCGCCCGAAGCCGGTGATCACCTCGTCGAAGATCAGCAGGATACCGTATTTGTCGCAGATCTGGCGCAGCTTCTGCAGGTAGCCTTTGGGCGCCGGCAGGACGCCGGTCGAGCCGGCCATCGGCTCGACGATGACGGCGGCGATCGTCGAGGCGTCGTGCAGGCCGACGATGCCCTCGAGCGCGCCGGCGAGATGGCCGCCCCATTCCGGCTCGCCCTTGGTGAAGGCCTGATGCTCGCGATTGTAGGTCGCGGGCAGGTGGTCGACCCCGGCGAGCATCGAACCGAAATATTTTCGGTTGTTGACCATGCCGCCGACAGAGATGCCGCCGAAGCCGACGCCGTGATAGGCGCGCTCGCGGCCGATCAGGCGCTGGCGCGAACCCTGACCGCGGACGTTGTGGTAGGCGAGCGCGATCTTGAGCGCCGTGTCGCCGGCTTCCGAACCGGAGTTGCCGAAGAAGACGTGATCGAGGTCGCCCGGCGCCAGTTCGGCGAGGCGCGAGGAGAGTTGGAACACCTTTGGGTGGCCGAAATTGAAGGTCGGGCTGAAGTCGAGCTCGGCCGCCTGGCGCTGGATCGCCTCGACGATCGTCGGCCGGTTGTGGCCGGCGTTGCAGCACCACAGCGCCGCGGTCGCGTCGAGGATCTCGCGTCCTTCCGGCGTGTAATAATGCATGTCCTTGGAGCGCGCGATGAGACGAGGCCGCTTCTTGAAGGCCCGGTTGGGCGTGAAGGGCATCCAGAACGCTTCGAGATCGTTGGGAATCTCGGCGCGTTGCGCGGCGGTGGACATCGGTCGTTTCTCCAGGTTGATTGATTTTCTGAACAATGCCGCCACAGAAGCCGATTGTCCAGTTGCTTGCTTGTTCAGCCTGTTCTAAATGTCAAACGCATGAACACGCGCGAACGCGACTTCGAAGTCGGCCCGCGCCTCAGGGCGCATCGCCTTCGCCTAGGGCTCTCGCAGCGCGAATTGGCGCGTCGCGCCGGCGTTTCGAACGCCACCGTCTCGATGATCGAGGCGGATCACGTCAGCCCCTCGGTTTCCGCATTGCGCCAGATCCTCTCCGCGCTCGGGATCAGCATCGGCGATTTTTTCGCCGCCGCCGAGGACCAGAGCGAGCAAGTCGTCTTTCGCGCCAGCGAACTGACGGAGATCGCCGGCGGAGCCGTATCCTATCGCCAGGTCGGCGCCAATTTGAAGGGGCGCGCGTTGCAGATGATCTACGAGCGCTACAAGCCCGGCGCGCAATCCGGCGCCAAGATGCTGTCGCATCAGGGCGAAGAAGCGGGCGTCGTCATCAAGGGGCGCCTCGCGCTCGAGGTCGACGGTCGGCGCTACGAATTGCAGATCGGCGACGCCTATTGCTTCGACAGCCGCAAGCCGCACGCCTTCCGCAACGCCGGCGACGATGAACTCGTGCTCGTCTCGGCCTGTACGCCGCCGACGTTCTGACGTCTGACCCATCGCGGGACGGACAGCCCCGCGCGCCGGTAACCCGCCGGAAACCTTAAACCGATATGAAAAACGACGCTCCAATTGCGCATGAAGCGCGAGGACGAGCCGAGGTTTTCGGCGATGGCGTTCTAACAGGCGTGGGTTGCGTATGGGGCGTTCGCGATTAGCCTGGGCTGGTTGGACGGTAGCGCCTTGGGGTATCGCCCTCGGACTTCTCGTCTCGATCACCGCGCAAGCCGGCCAGGAGCCGCAAGAGGGCGGCTCGCGGTTCGCCCAGAACGAAGCGGAGCACGCGGGGTTTGTTCGCCAGGCGCTGCTCGCCGCCGCCAGTGCGCTGCCGGCGCCGCTCGGCGCTCTCGACGACTCCGACGCCGCGATCGAACCGGCGAGCCTCACGCTCGGCGACCCCCAGGACTTGGCGGCGATCCCCGACGAGATCGAACCGAAGACAGCTATGAAAGTTGGCCGCGGCGCCTTCCCTGAGGTCGACCGCACCGACAAGAGCGACCCCTTCATCCCGCTTCGCCCGGGGTTCGACGCGCATCGCAATCAACCGGCGCCGGTCGACGAAGCGGCGGACGCCGACGCCCCCGATTCCCGCAGCCCCGCTCCCGGGGCGTCCGACGCCGATGCGCGGCCGGAACCGCAGTTCGGCGACGGCGCGACGCCGGCCGTGCCGCTGGAGACCGCGTTGAACTCATCGACGCCGACGCCGAGCGACGGCAAGCTCATCGTCGTCGCGCCGTCCGCGCCTGCGATGGCGCAAACGACCGTCGCGCCGCGCACCGACCTAGGCGGCAAGCCCAATTACGCCGCCTTCATCGACCCCAAGGATTCGGCGCGCCAGATGCGCTGTCTCGCCGAGGCGATCTATTTCGAATCGCGCGGCGAGCCGGAAGCGGGCCAGGCTGCGGTGGCGCAGGTCGTGCTCAACCGCGTGCGCAGCGGCATCTTCCCGACCAACGTCTGCGGCGTCGTCTATCAGGACCGCAACCGGCCGTTCGCCTGCCAGTTCTCCTTCGCCTGCGAGGGACGCTCGTTGCGCATCGAGGAACCCGGCCCCTGGGCCGTCGCGACGCGCATCGCTGGGGAGGTCGTGAGCGGGAAGACCTTCAATCCCAAGGTGGCCGAGGCGCTCAACTACCACGCGACCTACGTCATGCCGTTCTGGGCGCCCTATCTCAGGCGCGTCGATCGCATCGGCAATCATATCTTCTACGCGATGAAGGGCGGCCTCAACTGGGCGCCGGGCGCCCTCAACGGCCGCGGCGACCTGCCGCCAGCGCCGGCGCAGCAGGCGAGCGCCATCGTACGCTCGCCCTCCGCCGCGCTGATTATCGCCCGGTAACGTTCAGCGCCGCGCTGGCCATGCGCGCGCCAGCGCGCCCGTCGCGGCCCGCACGCGTTTGGCGATCGCCTCTGAGGACGGCGGGCCGGCGACGCCGAGATTCTGTTGGAGCTGGCTGACGCCGAGCCAGGCCGCAACCAATTGCTCGGCGACGAGCTCAGGCTCCTCGACTGAGAGAAGCGCGCGCGCGGTGATCGAGCGCAGGAAGTCGGACACTCGGCCGATCATCGCGGCCGGTCCCGCCGCGTAGAAGGCCGCGGCGAGTTCCGGGTGAAGATCGGCGCTCTCAACCATCGTCTTCGCCGATTTGACGATATCGGGCCGAGTGAGGAACTGAACGAGCCACTCGCCGAATTCGTTGAGATGCGCAAGGGAGGATGGCAAGTCCTCGCCCTCGGCGAATTCCGGTAAGCGGATATCTCGGGTGTTGCGCTCGAACACCGCCGCGAGCAGCGCGGGTTTGTCCGCGAAATGCGCGTAGATCGTCATCTTGGCGGCGCCGGCGCGCTCGGCAACCAGATCCATGGTGGTCGCGGCGATGCCGCGCTCGGAAAAAAGCGCGCTTGCAGCCGCGAGGATAGCCTCGCGCTTTTCCAGGTCGCGGGGGCGCCCGGGGCCCCTTCGCCCGGACGGGAATGCGGCGTCCGGATTGCGCTCGCTCTTATTAGTAGACATGTCGGTACAGATATTATATTTATGGACTGTTAAGTACATAAATACAAAGCGGCCTTCGCGCAACGGCTTTTCCCAACTCGAACTCGGGGCCGCTCGCCGGGAGGTTTGGATGACCAGCGAACCGCTCAAAGTGCTCATCATCGGCGCCGGCGCCGGCGGCCTCTGCCTTGCGCAAGGCCTGAAACGTGACGGGGTCGCCGTCGAGGTGTTCGAACGCGACCACTCGCCTGAACAGCAGCCGCAGGGTTACAGGCTCAGCATCAACGCGACGGGAGGCAAGGCCTTGGAGACCTGCCTGCCTGGTCCCCTGTTCGAAAAGTTCACTCGGAATACCGCGCAACCGAGCGAGGCCGTCACCGTCCTCGATCACCGCCTCAATCGCCTGCTCGCCATCGAGTTCGCGCATCGCGCCCGCGACTCCTCGCAGGCGGAGCGGCCGGTGAGCCGGCGAACCCTCCGGCGCGTCCTCCTCTGTGGACTCGAGCGAACCGTGCATTTCGGCAAGAGGTTTGCCGGATATGAGACCGCGACGGACGGAGGCGTCGTCGCCCGTTTCGAGGACGGTTCGACGGCGAGAGGCGATGTGCTGGTCGGCGCCGACGGCGCCAATTCGCGTGTCCGCGCGCTGCTGCTGCCGGAAGCGAAACGGCGGGACACCGGGATCGTCGGCGTAGCCGGCAAGCTGCCGTTGACCGATGAAGTGCGCGCGGCGACGCCGCCTGACATTCTGCGAGGGCCGACCCCGATCCTCGGCCCCCGGGGATGCTTCATGTTCTGCAGCCCAGTTCAGTATGGCGACCTCGAGGGCGCGGACGAAGCGATCGCCGATCGCGAGGAATACGTCATGTGGGCCGTTACCGCCCGCCGCGCGAAGTTCGGCTTCCCCCCGGACGAGGACGCGTTGACCGGCGCCGACTTGAAGAGGTCCGTTCAGCAACTGACGGGCGATTGGCATCCGATGCTACGGCGCATGATCGAACGAACCGATCCTTCGACGATTGGCGCGCTCTCGGTGAAGACGTCGACGCCGGTGGCGCCGTGGAAGACCTGCAACGTCACATTGCTGGGCGACGCGCTGCACAACATGCCGCCATTCCGCGGCGTCGGCGCGAACACGGCGCTTTGGGACGCGGCGCAATTGCGGGCCGCGCTCGTCGCAGTCGAGCGCGGCGAAAGGGGTCTTGTCGACGCCCTCGCCGGCTACGAACGCGCGATGATCGAGCACGGCTTCGCGGCAGTGCGCGCATCGCTGCGAGCCACCGCGCAATTCCATGCGGAGCGATGGCTCGAGCGGGCGTTCGTGAAGACCTTCTTTCGCGCCGCCGGTCTTTTGCCCGGCGCTTCCGCCCTCATGGCCGGTGGCCGATAACGCCGTTCAGCCCAGCACGCTCGCGGCCGGCGTATACGGCAGGCCGTGCGCCTCGGCGACCGGCTGGCAGGTCAGCTTGCCGTCGTGCACGTTGAGGCCGTTGCGCAAATGGACGTCGTCCTTGAGCGCCTGCCGCCAACCCTTGTCGGCGAGCGCCAGCGCGAAGGGCAGCGTCGCGTTGTTCAGCGCGAAGGTCGACGTGCGCGCCACGGCGCCGGGCATGTTGGCGACGCAGTAGTGCACGACGCCGTCGACGACATAGGTCGGGTCGGAATGCGTCGTCGGCCGCGAGGTCTCGCAGCAGCCGCCCTGGTCGATTGCGATGTCGACGATCACCGCGCCCGGCTTCATGGTCGAGAGCATCGCGCGCGTCACCAGCTTCGGCGCCGCCGCGCCCGGCACCAGCACGGCGCCGATCACGAGGTCGGCGCGCGTGACGAGTTCGGCGATTGTTGCCCGCGTCGAATAGATTGTGCGCACGCCGGTGCCGAATTGCACCGCGAGGCGCTTCAGCGCGTCGTTGGATTTGTCGACCAGGGTGACATTGGCGCCCATGCCGAGCGCGATCGTCGCCGCATGGGTGCCGGATACGCCGCCGCCGATCACGACGACTTCGGCCGGTGGCACGCCGGGCACGCCGCCGAGCAGGACGCCGCGGCCACCCTGCGCCTTCTCGAGCGCATGGGCGCCGACTTGTGGCGCGAGGCGTCCCGCGACCTCGGACATCGGCGTCAGCAAGGGCAGGCCGCCGCTCGGCGAGGTCACGGTCTCATAGGCGATGCAGGTCGCGCCGCTGGCGAGGAGATCCTTGGTCTGCGCGAGATCAGGCGCGAGGTGCAGATAGGTGTAGAGCAATTGGCCGGGCCGAAGCAGCCTACGCTCGGCGGCGAGCGGCTCCTTGACCTTTACGATCATCTCGGCGCGCTCGAAAATGGTCGGCGCGGCGTCGACGAGTTGCGCGCCCGCGGCGACATACTCCTCATCCGAGAGGCCTGAGCCGACGCCGGCTCCCCGTTCGACGAGGACGGCGTGGCCGTGATGCGTCAATTCGGCGACCGAGGCGGGCGTCAAGCCGACGCGAAACTCATTATCCTTGATTTCCTTGGGCACCCCGATCAGCATCGCAATTCTCCCTTCGCTGGAAGGCTCATGATCCTGCGGCGCCGGGGAAATATCTCTCCCAAATGCGGCCGTGATAGGCCGTCGTCGGCATAATATGCGAACAAACCACCGATTCGAGAGAGAGAATGCGAATTGATGAAATCGACGATCGCGATCGGGCGATCCTGCGCGAGCTGCAGCGCGACGGCCGGCTCACCAACGCCGATCTCGCCGAACGCGTCCACCTCTCGCAATCCGCCTGCTTGCGCCGCGTGCGCCTGCTCGAAGAGGCCGGGCTCATTGCGGGCTATGTCATGCTGCTCGATCCGGTCACGGCCGGCCTGTCCGGCGCGGCGTTCGTCTCGGTGACGTTGGACCAGCAGGGGCGCGCGGCGCTCGATCGCTTCGAGCAGGAAGTGCGCCGACACCCCGAAATCATGGAATGCTACCTCCTGGCCGGGGCGTCGGACTATCTGCTGCGCATCGCCTACCGCGACGCGCGCGACTTCGAGCGCATCCACACCGACATTCTCACGCAATTGCCTGGCGTCTCGCGCGTGCAGTCGACGATGGCGCTGCGCACCGTGAAAAAGACGACCGCCTTGCCGCTGTGAGCCCGGCGCGCTAATCGGCTTGGACGCCCCGTACGTTTGCGCTCGAAGGATCGCCCCATGACCGAAACGCCCTCAGACATCGCCCAAATGCCGTTCGAGGCCGCGCTGGCCGAACTCGAATCGATCGTCGACAAGCTCGAGAAGGGCGCCGTGGCGCTCGAGGACTCCATCAAGCTCTACGAGCGTGGCGAGGCGCTGAAGGCGCATTGCGATCAATTGCTTAAGAACGCCGAGATGCGCATCGAAAAGATCGTGTTGTCGGCCGAGGGAAAGCCGAAGGGCGCTGCTCCGCTGGACGGCGAATGACGCGTCGAAACGCAGCGGACGCTCCCACCGATACGAGTGTTGACTTGCTCCGTTACGGAAACAATCGAGTTTTACACTTTCCGATGCGCATCGTTACCATTTATTAACCATAACGGCCGCAAGAATAGGAGGTTTTTTACCATTGCTTCGCCGCGGTGTGGGCTGAAGCCGTGGAGGAAAAGAGGGCGGGAAATCCATGCGCACAATCGCTTTCGTTACTCAAAAAGGCGGGTCTGGGAAAAGCACGTTGGCGTCTTCGATCGCGGTCGCCGCTACGGAAGCGGGCGAGCGCGTCTGCGTGATCGATCTCGATGTGCAGGCTTCGTTGTTGAGCTGGGCGAAGACCCGGGAGTTCGACGACATCGCAGTCGTCGCGGCGACTCCGGCCAAGCTGCCCGCGGTGGTCGAGGCCCTGGCCAAAAAAGGCGTCACGCTCGTCATCATCGACACGCCCGGCGCCGACGGCGCGGCGTCCACGGCGGCGATGCGGGAGGCTGACCTCAATGTCATCCCCTCCCGTCCGAGCATTTTCGATCTGTGGGCGAGCGCGCAGACGAGAGCCGGACTGAAGGCGACCAACGGCGACTTCGTATTCCTTCTCAACCAATGCCCGCCGGCCCAGCAGTCGGCTCGCGTCGACAACGCCGTCGCCGCGCTCGAAGAGATGGGAGGTCTCATTTCGCCGCTCGTGCTCGCGCGCGTCGATTATCAGGAGGCGGCGCGCCACGGCCTCGGCGTCACCGAGATCAATCCCAGCGGCGCCGCCGCCAGCGAGATGCGGGCGCTCTGGGCCTCGCTGAAGCGCCGGCTGGCGCGGGGCAAGAAGGCTGCGTCGGCGAAGGCCGCGTAGGAAGCCGGAAAAAGCTGCCGAAGCGTTTTTCAATTTGGTTGACGCAGCGCTGCTGTCGCCCCGCGAAAGCGGGGGACCAGACAGCCGCCGAAGGCCTCCTCGTTCGACCCCTCGATGCCCGCTTTGCGCGGGCATGACGGGGACGCCGCCTACCCGCCGATGCGCGAGCGAATCACCTCGCCGCCGCGCTGGAGGATCAGATCCCAGTAGCGGGCGCGCTGCGCGCTCGCCGCTTCGAGATCGTGGGTCGTCGCGATCTTGGCGCTGTTGACCTCGAGCACGAGGTCCCCTTTCTGCAGGCCGACGTCGGCGGCCACCGATCCGTCGGCGACATCGGTCACCACGACGCCCTCGGTGATGTTCTCGAGCGACAATTCCTCCGCGACCGCAGGCGACACGTTCATCACCTGCGCGCCTTGGAAAGGCGAGCGGCCGCTGATGCGGATCGTGTCGCGTGGCGGCGTTTCCGGCGCGGCGGCCAGCTTGACGGACAGGGCGAGCGTCTTGCCGTCGCGCAGGACCGTGATCGTCGCCACCCCACCGAGCGGCTTGACCGCGAGGCGAAACCCGACCCCGCCGGAATCGTCGACCGGCTGGCCGTCGACCGCCGTGATGACGTCGCCCCGCTTGAGATTGGCCTCGGCCGCCGGGCCGTGGGGATAGACGTTGGCGACCAGGGCGCCGGCCGGCCGGTCGAGGCCGATCGAATCCGCAATGTCCTTGGTCACGTTCTGAAGGCTCGCGCCGAGCCAGGGCCGCTTGACGACCCCGCCGTGCTTGGCCGCCGCGATCACGCTCTTGACCATGTTGACCGGAATGGCGAAGCCGATACCGACACTGCCGCCGGAGCGCGAGACGATCGCCGAATTCACGCCGACCAGCCGCCCGTCGAGATCGACCAGCGCGCCGCCCGAATTGCCCGGGTTGATCGCCGCGTCCGTCTGGATGAAGAAGCCGTAGTCGTTGATGCCGATCTGGGTGCGCGCGAGCGCCGAGATGATGCCCTGTGTCACCGTCTGGCCGACCCCGAACGGATTGCCGATCGCGATCACGAAATCGCCCACCTCGATGGCGTCGGAATCGCCGAGCTCGAGCACGGGAAAACGTTCGTCGCTCTGGATTTTCAGCACCGCGAGGTCGGTGCGCGGATCGCGCAGGACGATCTTGGCCGCGTACTCGCGGCGGTCGGACAGCGCGACCTTCACGTCGGTCATGCCCTCGATGACGTGATTATTGGTGACGACGAGCCCGCTCGGATCGACGATCACGCCTGAGCCGAGCGACTGCGCCACGCGCGATTCCTGGCCCTGCTGGCCGAAGAACTGGCGAAAGATCGGATCGTCGAACAGCGGGTTGCGCGCCATCGTCTCGACGCGCGAGGCGTAGACGTTGACGACCGCCGGCCGCACCTTCTTGACCACCGGCGCGAAGGAAAGCCGCACCTCGCCCGGACTTTGCGGAACCGTCTTTTCCGCTGTTTGCGCCTGCGCGGCGGTGCAGGCGAGACACATCAGGACAGCGAGGGCGTAGCGGAGCAAATCGGCTTCTCCCGGGAACAAAAGGCGTGCTGATATAAACTCCGCTTCGGGCCGCGCAAGCAATCCCGGCTGCGGCGTCCATGTCGATATTTGAAGTTCATGGTCTTGCGGGCAGGCCGCAGCGTCCCAATGTCTTGCCCGCTGGGCTCCGCAACGCGGTCCCGGCGCACATCACGGAGGCTCTCGATGAGCACGGCGCAAGGCACTGTTGGCGGGTCGAACGGCGCGCGGGAATTCGGGCCGGGCGAGTGGTCGGGCATGACGTGGCGACGTTGCGGCGGCAGCCGCTGGACGCCGTTCGAACTCGTCGCCATGATCCTCGGATTCATTGTTTTTTGGCCGATCGGCCTGGCGATCCTTGCCTATAAGTTCTGGCAACGGAAGAACGGCGGCGAAGATTTGCAGGGCTTCATGGCCGGCAAGTGGCGCGAAGCCCGCTCGGCGATGGCGACCGGCCCGTGGTCCGGCCCTCGGGGAATGCACCCCTGGCGCCCGACGAGCGGCAACGCCGCGTTCGACGAATGGAGAGAGGCCGAGCTGGCGCGGCTCGAGGAAGAGCGGCGCAAGCTGGAGGCCGCTCAACGCGAATTCGGCGAGTATCTCGACAATGTCCGTAAGGCCAAGGACCGCGAGGAGTTCGAGCGGTTCATGAACGAGCGGCGCCGGCAGCAGCCCGGCCAGCCGTCTTGAAACTGGCGTTAGGTTGAAGCGTCGTTGCGAGGGGCGAAGCAACCCCACTTGATTGGTTCGCGTCGCTCGCAAACACGGTCCCGTCTTACGGTAGAGAACTCAAGAGAGGCGGCTCGCGCATGAGCCGCCTCTCTTTGCGAGGGCAGTCACTCCCCAAACACCCGTGCGAAAATCGTGTCGACGTGCTTGAGGTGATAGTCGAGGTCGAAGAGGGCTTCGAGCTCCGCGGCGCTCAGCGCCGCGGCGACGTCCTTGTCGGCCTTGAGGAGACTCAGGAAGTCGCCCTCGCCACGCCACACCGGCATGGCGTTCCGTTGCACGAAGGCATACGCGTCTTCGCGTGAGACGCCCTTCTGCGTCAGGGCGAGCAGCACGCGCTGCGAGTGAATGAGACCGCCGAGCCGGTCGAGATTCTTGCGCATGTTCTCGGGATAGACGACGAGCTTGTCGACGACTTGCGTCATCCGGGCGAGCGCAAAGTCGAGCGTGATCGTCGCGTCCGGGCCGATCATCCGTTCGACCGAGGAATGGGAGATGTCCCGCTCGTGCCAGAGCGCGACGTCCTCGAGCGCCGGCGTCACCGCCGATCGCACCATGCGCGCAAGGCCGGTGAGATTTTCCGTTAGAACAGGATTGCGCTTGTGCGGCATCGCCGAGGAGCCCTTTTGCCCCTCGGCGAAGAATTCCTCCGCCTCCAGGACCTCGGTGCGCTGGAGATGGCGGATTTCGGTCGCCAGCCGCTCGATCGACGAGGCGACGACGCCGAGCGTCGCGAAGAAGGCGGCGTGCCGATCCCTCGGGATGACCTGCGTCGAGACCGGTTCCGCCGTGAGGCCGAGCTTTTCGGCGACGTATTCCTCAACCCTCGGATCGATATTGGCGAAAGTGCCGATCGCCCCCGAGATCGCGCAGGTCGAAATTTCCGCGCGAGCGGCTAGGAGGCGCGCCTTTGCGCGCGAAAACTCCGCGTAGGCGAGCGCAAGCTTGAGGCCGAAGGTGGTCGGCTCGGCGTGAATGCCGTGCGAGCGGCCGATCGTCGGGGTCAGCTTGTGCTCGTAAGCGCGCCGCTTCAGCGCCGCCAACAGGGCGTCGACGTCGGCGATCAGGATGTCGCTCGCGCGCTGCAATTGCACCGCCAGGCACGTGTCCAGCACGTCCGAACTCGTCATCCCCTGATGCACGAAGCGCGCATCGGGGCCGATGAATTCGGCCAGATGCGTCAGGAAGGCGATGACGTCGTGCTTGGTGACGCGCTCGATCTCGTCGATGCGGGCGACGTCGAAGGTGACGTTCCCCGCCTTCTCCCAGATAGCGCGGGCGCTCTCTCTGGGGATGACGCCGAGCTCGGCGAGCGCGTCGCAGGCGTAGGCCTCGATCTCGAACCAGATCTTGAAGCGGGTCTGCGGCGACCAGATCGCCACCATCTCAGGGCGGGAATAACGCGGGATCATGCGAAGGCGTCCGTTTGGGAAGTGGGCTCTTGGGAAGTCGGCATTGGCCCCGAATATGGGCGGGCGTGGGGCCGCGAGCGGTCCCTCATTGGCCGCTCATCTACAGGAAGCCTCGGCAAAGATCGAGACCGTGAGACGGCGGCGCCCATTGCCAGAACGCGCGGCCGCCGCGCACATTGGCGGCGCCATCCTCGAGGGAGCCTCGCGTGCCGCCGCAAAAGACCGATGTCGTCGTTCTGGGAGCCGGAATCGTCGGCGTCTGCGCCGCCTTGCATCTCCAAGCGCGCGGGCGCGCGGTGGCGATCGTCGATCGACTCGGGATCGTTGCCGGCGAGACGAGCTTCGGCAACACCGGCATCGTCCAGAGCGAGGCGGTCTTTCCCTATGTCTTCCCGCGCGCGCCGAGGGAAATCGCACTCGGAGCGCTCAATCTCGATCCGCGCGTTCAAGTCCGCTATTCCGCGCTGCCCTCGATCGGCCCTTGGCTGTGGCGTTACTATCTCGCCTCCTCGGACGGACGCCGCCGTTCGACGGCGATGGCGATGCGCGGTCTCGTCACGCGCTGTCTGCCCGAACATCGCGTCCTTGCGGAGGCCGCGGGCGCAGGGGCGCTGTTTCGCGAGGGCGGCTGGATCAAGGTGTTCCGCACGTCGCGCGGCGAGGACATGGCGCTCGCCGACGTGGAGGAGACCAAGCCGTTTGGCATTCCGACCGTTCGGCTCGATCGCGCCCAGCTGCTGGCGCTCGAACCGCACTTGAGCGAAGTCGCCAAGGGCGGGGTTCATTTCACCGAGCCGCTGACGACCCCTGATCCCGGCGCGCTCGTCAACGCCTATGCGAAACTCTTCCTCGCCCGAGGCGGTCGGCTGGTCCAGGGCGACGCGCTGAGTTTGCAGAGCTCCGGCGCAGGCTGGGCGGTCGCGACCGAAGCGGGGCCGCTCGAGGCGGGCGAGGCGGTCGTCGCGCTCGGCGCCTGGTCGAGCGACCTCGCGTCGGCTTTTGGCTATTCGCTGCCCCTGGGCGCCAAGCGCGGCTATCACATGCATTACGCGCCGCAATCAGGCGCGGCGCTCGGCCGGCCGGTGCTCGATCTCGAAAAGGGGTATGTGATCACGCCGATGGCGCGCGGCGTGCGCCTGACGACCGGGGCAGAATTCGCCCGCCGCGACGACCCGCCCTCCAGCGCACATCTCGACCGCGTCGAGCCGTTCGGACGCGAATTGTTTCCGCTCGCCGAGCGGCGCGATCAGAAGCCGTGGCTCGGCCGGCGCCCGTGCCTGCCCGACATGGCGCCGGTCATCGGTCCGGCGCCGCGCCACAAGGGGCTGTGGTTCGACTTCGGCCACCAGCATCTCGGGCTGACCTTGGGTCCCGTCAGCGGCGCGCTGCTGGCGCAGCTCATGGCGGGGGAAGAGCCATTCGTCGACCCCAAGCCGTTCCGGGCGGACAGGTTCGACTGAGCGAACGCGCTCCTGTATTGACAACGTAGATACGCAAGCCATATTCCAATCATGCCAAAAGCCCGCACATCTTCGGAACGCCTTCACGCTGCGCCCGTTGCGGCCGCGGCGCGCAGACTGAATGGCGCCAAGGGCAGCATCAACCTTCGGATCGAGGCCAACACCCGCCAGCTCATCGACGACGCGGCGGCGATCCTGGGGAAGACGCGCACGGAGTTCATGATCGAGAGCGCCCGGCGGCACGCGGTCGACGTGTTGCTCGACCAGCGGCTGTTCGCGCTGGAACCCGACCGCTACGACGCCTTCATGCACGCGCTCGACAATCCGCCCGCGCCGAGGCCGAAGCTCAAATCGCTGATGCGCCGAGTTCCGGCGTGGCGGAAATAGAAGACGAGGCGGAAGGCGCCGAACCCCGCCTGTCGGCCCCCGTTCCCCTGACGGCCGACCACGATCTGTCGGGCTTCGACTGCGGCACGCCCGCGTTGAACGAGTGGCTGCGCAATTGGGCTTTGAAGAATGAAAGCCGCTTCTCGCGCACCTATGTCGCCTGCGACGGCAATCGGGTGGTCGCTTATTTCTGCATCTCGGTCGGAGCGGTCGAACGCGCGGCGGCGCCCGGCAAAATGCGGCGCAATGCCCCCGATACGATTCCGGTTTCGGTGATCGGTCGGCTTGCGGTCAGCCTTGACCATGCGGGCAAGGGCCTCGGCGCCGATATTCTCTCGGACGCGCTGCGGCGCGCCGCGGTCGCCTCGAAAGGCATCGGCATACGGGCGGTGCTGGTCCACGCGAAGGATGAGGCGGCAAAGCGCTTCTACCTCAAATGCGCGGAATTCATCGAATACCCGGAGGACAGCCGCATCCTGTTCCTTCCCATCGAAACCGTGGTCGCGGCGTTCGATTAGAGCGCGCTGCTGTTAGGTTGACGCAGAGGATCCCTTCTCCCCGCTTGCGGGGAGAAGGTCAGGATGAGGGGCTTGGTGAGTAGCCGCAAGCGTGCGGCCAATCACCCGGCCCCTCTCCCCAACCCTCTCCCCGCGCGGGGCGCGGGGAGAGGGAGTCGCGCCGATTACATCTAACAGCAGCAAGCGCTACGCCAGGCGCGAGCGCCTTCACCGGTCGCCGTATTGCTCGCGCCAGCTCGGCTTCGCCCCTGGGAAGGTCAGGGCGGTCGCCTCAAAGACCCCGCGGGCGATCGCGCGGGCGAGGCATTCGGCGGCGACGAGGCCGATCTCGGTGAGGTCGCGCAGGTTCGGCGCCCGCGGCGCGCGCCTGGTCGAAGCAGCGAACACGACGTCGCCGTCGGCGGGCGCAAACGCCGGGCGGAGCGCCATGGCCAAGCCGCCCGAGGCCATGATCGCGACCCGGGTCATCTGCCCCTTGTCCAACGGCGCGTCGGTCGCGACGACCGCGATCGTCGTATTGGCGGGCTCGTCGCGCTTTAGCCGCATCTCCAGCGCGTCCGGCGCCTGAGCCGCGCCCGCGCCGAGGCCGCCAAACTCGGCGCCGCGCTCATAGGGCGCAGCCCAGAAATTCGGCGCGGAGCCCCGGGTCGCGCGGCCGACGGCGTTCACCGCGACGAGCGCGCCGACGAGATAGCCTTGCGAGGTGACGGCGCTCGCCGAGCCGAGCCCGCCCTTCAGGTCGCATGTCGTCGCGCCATAGCCCGCGCCTGCAGTCCCCAGCGGGAAGTCGTCGCCCGCGTTCGCCGCCGCCCGGTAGCCGAGGTCGCCGTAAGGCGCGCGCCGGCCCCAGGACTTGTCGCCGCCATTGTCGACGTCGAACAGCGAAGCCCCAGGCGCGATCGGCACCCGCTTCGCGGAGGGCGAGACGGCGAAGCCGCGCCCCTGGTCGGCGAGCAGCGCCATCACGCCGCCCGAGGCGTCGAGACCGAAGGCCGATCCGCCGGATAGCACCAGCGCGTCGACCCAATCGACCGTCATCTCCGGCGACAGCAGCGCTCCGTCCCGCAGCGCGGGCGCGCCGCCCAGCGTCGCGATCCCCGCGACCGCCGGCGCGTCGAAGAGCACCGCGCTCACCCCCGAGGCCAGCCGCGCGTCGTCCGCATTGCCGACCCGAAGGCCCGGAACGTCGGTGATGAGGTTTTTCATGCGCGCCATGTCCATGAATGGTGAC
>DASXGX010000007.1:0-7090 GCA_036488815.1 Roseiarcus sp. | reverse complement strand
CGGTCCAACCTTTCAATTGACGAGCGACGGCAGGCCGTGGATGGTCGGGACAAGCCCGGCCACGACGCTAGCAGGCGGGAGCGGATGACGAAGTTCTACCGCCGCCTTCGCCGCCCCGTCTCCGCCGGCGCCTTGCGCTCGGGAAGCGCGACCGCCTTGGCGAGATTCGGGAACGGCTCCGTCTTGTTGGGGATCGCCATTGCGGCGACGAAATGCTCCTGGAAGCGGGGCTCGATCGCGGTCTCGATCTTTTCGATCTGTTGCACGATCTCTTCGATCTCCGCGCGCGAGGCGCGATTGAGCAAGGCGATGCGCGCGCCCACTCCGGCCGCGTTGCCGGCCGCGGCGACATTCGCCAGATCGCAATCGGGGATCATGCCGAGCGCCATCGCATAGAGCGGATCGATGTGGCTGCCGAAAGCTCCCGCGAGCGAAATGCGCTGGGGGGAGCCAGCGCCGAGGCGCTCGACCAGCAATTGTGCGCCGGCGTAAAGCGCCGCCTTGGCGAGTTGGATGGCGCGCACGTCGGTCTGGTGGATGACGAGCCGCGGCTCGCCCTCGCGCAGCACGTAGGAGAAGGTGCGCCCGACCGCCTCGACGCGCGGCGTCACGGCGGCGAGCGCGCCGTCGATCACGCCATCCTCGCTGACGACCCCGGCGAGATACATTTCAGCGACCGCCTCGATGATCCCCGAGCCGCAGACGCCCGTGACGCCCGTCGTCGCCGTCGCTTCGGCAAAGCCCGGCTCGTCCGACCAGAGATCGGAGCCGATCACCTTGTAGCGCGGCTCGAAGGTCGCGCGGTCGATCCGCACGCGCTCGATCGCGCCGGGCGCGGCGCGCTGCCCGCACGAGATTTGCGCGCCCTCGAAAGCGGGCCCGGTCGGCGACGAGCACGCCAGCATGCGGCCCTTGTGACCCAGGACGATCTCGGCATTGGTGCCGACATCGACGAGCAAGGTCAGTTCGTCGCGCTGATAGGGCGCCTCCGCGAGCGTCATGCCGGCGGCGTCGGCGCCGACATGGCCGGCGATGCAGGGCAGGGTGTAGACAAAGGCGCCGGGAGCGATCGTCAGGCCGAGTTCGGACGCCCGCGCGTTGAAGCCGCCGTCGATCGCCAGCGCGAACGGCGCCCCGCCGAGTTCGGTCGGATCGATGCCGAGAAAGAGGTGGTGCATGATCGGGTTGCCGACCACGGTCGCCTCGAAGATTTCGCCGCGCTCGACGCCCGCTTCGGTCGCGAGTTCGCCGATCAGCCCGTCCATCGCCGCGCGGACGGTGCGCGTCAGCTCGACCTCGCCGCCCGGATTCATCATCACATAGGAGACGCGGCTCATCAGATCTTCGCCGAAGCGAATCTGCGGATTCATCGCGCCGGCGGAGGCGGCGACGTCGCCGGTCGCAAGATCGCAGAGATGCGCCGCTATCGTGGTCGAGCCGATGTCGAACGCCACGCCGAAAGCGCGGTCGCGAAAGCCGGGTATGATGGCGACGATGTCGCGCTCTTCGCGCAGCGCGACGGTCACCTTAAAGCCGCCTGCGCGCAACGTCTTTTGCAGATCGCGCAGGACGCCGAGATCGGAGCGGATCTCGGTGAGCTCCCATTGCTCCCGCAGCGCCGCCTCCAGGCGCCGCAAGTCGCTGGAGGGATCGTGCATGTCGGGCTCGCGGACCTCGACATAATGCAGGCGGACGACCGGATCGATCTCGATCGCGTGCGCCTCGGCGCGCTTGCGCACGACCTGACGATGAACCTGGCTCTCGGCCGGCACGTCGACGACGAGGTCGGCGCAGATCTTCGCCTGGCAGCCGAGCCGCCGTCCCTTGGGCAGCGGGCCGCGCTTGTCGGCGTAGCGCTGCTCGACATCGTTCCAAGGCGTGACATGGTCGCGCGCGGAGGCGATGGCGTGCTTGGCGAACTGGCCTTCGGCCACATCGATCTGGCAGCGCCCGCAGATGCCGCGCCCGCCGCACACCGAATCGAGATCGACGCCGAGCTTGCGCGCGGCGTCCAGCACGCTGGTGCCCTCGGGAAAGCGGTCGCGCTTGCCGGAGGGCGTGAAGACGACGAGAGGTTCGCTCAAGATGGGGCGCCTGCCCGCGCACGGCGGCGGCCGCCTTCGCGTCGCCCCCCGGCGCCCGCTTCGCCTTCCGGCGCCGGCTCGCGAAATTTGCGGATCCAGGCGCCGCAATTGGCGTCATGGCCCATCACGACGTCGGCGCCGAGAATGGCCTGAATGTCTTCGGCGTGCAGCGGGTTCATGATCGCCGAAGTGAGACCGGCGCCGATCATCATCGGCATGAAGGCCGCCCCGAGGCCGCGCCGGTTCGGCAGGCCGAAGGAGAAGTTCGAGGCGCCGCAGCTCGTGTTGACTTTCAGCTCCCCGTGCAAGCGCCGCAGCAGATGCATGAGGCGCGCGCCCGCGTCGTTGATCGCGCCGACCGGCATCACGAGCGGGTCGACGACGACATCCTCGCGCTTGATGCCGTAGTCGGCGGCGCGCTCGACGATTTTTTTGGCGACGGCGAAGCGCACGTCGGGGTCCTCGGAAATGCCGGTCTCGTCGTTCGAGATGGCGATCACCGCCGCGCCGTATTTCTTCACCAGCGGCAGCACGCGCTCGAGCCGCTCCTCTTCGCCGGTGACGGAGTTGACGAGAGGCTTGCCCTTATAGACCGCAAGTCCCGCCTCCAGCGCCTCGACGATCGAGGAATCGATCGAGAGCGGAACATCGACGGTCTCCTGCACCAGCTTGATGCATTCGGCGAGGATGCGCGGTTCGTCGGCGAGCGGGATGCCGGCGTTGACGTCGAGCATCTGCGCGCCGGCCTCGACCTGCGCGATCGCGTCGGCGACCACGCGCGAATAGTCGCCTTGAGCCATCTCCGCCGCCAGCAGCTTGCGCCCGGTCGGGTTGATGCGCTCGCCGATCATCACGAAACGGCGTTCGAAACCGATGACGACGTCCTTCTTTGCGGACGAGATGAGAGTTTCAGTCATGGCGCGATGGTCCTTGTAGGCCCCGAACGTCATTGCGAGCGGAGCGAAGCAATCCAGATGTCGAGGCGGCGTCAGGCTTGCGCTGCAACCGGTCGTCCTTTCCGGCGGCGTCGCGATCGCTGGATTGCTTCGCTTCGCTCGCAATGACGGCAAGGTTCATCCCGCCCCCAGCGATTCGACGGCCTGCATCTTGGGTATGAAGTCCCGCCGCCATGGCGCGCGGCCCTTCAGAACGCCGGATTCGTGGACGATTTCGGAGACGTAGCGCTCCTGGCGATAGGCCATCACGTGAACGCCGGCGACGCCCTTCGTATCCCGCAATTGCTGGATCATCTCGATGCAGATGCGCTTGCCCTCGGCGCGCTGGTCCTTGGCGCCTTCGAGGCGCGCGATGATCGCGTCCGGGATATGCACGCCGGGCACGTGGGCGCGCATCCAACGCGCCGTCTTGGCCGAAGCGAGCGGGCCGACGCCGACGAGAATGAAGCAGCGGCGATCGAGGCCTATGTCGCGCGCCTTCTCCATGAAGTGCGCGAGCAGGGGATAGTCGAAGCAATATTGCGTCTGCACGAACTGCGCCCCGGCGGCGACTTTCTTGGCGAGACGCAGGACGCGAAAGTCGTAAGGCGGCGCGAAAGGGTTCTCGGCGGCGCCGATGAAGACGCGCGGCGGCGTCGTGATCTTGCGCCCGGAGAGAAAGGACCCCTCGTCGCGCATACGCCTGATGACCTGCAGCAGCGAGGTCGAGTCGAGGTCGAAGACGGGCTTCGCCTCGGGATGGTCGCCGCATTGCACGCCATCGCCGGTCAGGCACAGGATGTTGCCGACTTCGAGCGCGGCTGCCCCCAGCACGTTGCCCTGAATGGCGATGCGATTGTAGTCGCGGCAGGAGATTTGCAGCACCGGGGAATAACCGACGCGCGTCAGCAGCGCGCAAATGGCGACGCTCGACATGTGGCAATGGGCGCCTGAACCGTCGGTCGCGTTGATCCCGTCGACCCAGCCCTCGAAAATCTGCGCGCGATCGTAGACGTCCTGCGGATTGGCGGAATCGGGCGGGTCGAGCTCGGTGGTGACGGCGAATTCGCCGCGCCGCAGCACCCGTTCGAGCCGGCCTCGCGAGCTGTGGCCGGGCAGATCGACAAGCGGCGCGCCGGGATCGACGCCGATGTCGTGCGGATGGGGCGAGAGCGCCGTCATGCCGCCTCGCCGAGGCGGCGGCGGGCCGCCCGAAGCCAGGCCGAGGAGCCTTTGAGGCGCTGGTCGACCGGCGGCAGGGGCGTCGCGATCTTCACGCCGCCGCGCATTCGCCGGCTTCCCTCGAAGGCCTGGACCCAGACGCAGGGCATTTGCGGATAGACCTCGCATCCCCCGTCGGCGCGCACGCCGCCGCAAGGGCCGTTGCGCAACCCCTTTGGGCAGTTCATCGGACACGACATGCCGGTCGAGGAGAGAACGCAATCGCCGCACATGCGGCAGTCGAACAGCGCCCCCTTGACGTGACGCTCGACGAAGGCGAACGGCCGCTCGAGACGCTGGAAGCCGATGCGCGTCAGAACAGGCGCCAGCGCCACCAGCGTCGTCTCAAAGGCCTCGTAGACGCGCTCCAGCAGCGCGGCGTGGCGCACGCTCCACAACCGCCGGCGCACCGAGCCGGCGGGCGGCGGGCGCCGGCCGCGCGGCTCGAACGCGGAGGGGGTGAGCATGGCGCTCATCGTCAGCCCTCGCGGCCGTCGTGCTTGGCGATCTGGGCCAGCCGATGCGTATCGTACTCGGTCTCGAGCCGTTGCGCGGCCGCGTCGGCCTCCGCTTCGAGATCGTCGCCGCAGGGCGTCGGCGCGCTGCGGCGCCAATCCGCGAGATAGGCGTCGGCGCTGACGGCCCTCGCGTGCATGGCGGCGGCGTCGATCGCGCGCACGAACCGCTCGGACAATTCGCGCTTGGCGCTCAGTCGTCCCGCCTTGACGATCACCTGGCTTGGAATGTCGCGCCAGTAGAGGACGATCAGGCTTGCCATGGCGCTGCCTCCGTTTGCCGTCCGGCGCTGTCAAAGAATGCGGCGAGGCCGCCAAGCCCGGTGAAGCGGCGCTCGAACGCGAGGCCGAGCCGTTGCGCCGCGATCTCGGCCTTCGCGGTGAGGTCCGGGTCGTCGGTCTGCGCCAGATAGACCAGCCGCCGGTAATGGCCGAAATAATCGTCGCGCAACTGAGGAAAGCGGTCGAGGCCCAGGCCTTCGATCACCAGCCGATCGAAATGGCGGGCAAGGAAATCGGTGACGAAGAACGTGCCCGGCTCCTCCTCCATCATCTCGGCGAAGGCGGCTTCACCAGCGAAGAAAGCGTAGCAGTGCGGCCCCGCGATGCGCGTGACCCCTTCTTCCGCCAAGACGCGGTCCAGCGCGCCGCCCGCGCCGCAGTCGCCGTAGAGGCAGAGGATCTGGTCGTAGGCGGCCCGGTTCAACAGGATTTTACGGCGCACCGCCTCGGGGATGAGCGCCGGCCGGTTATGCAGCTTCGCGGGCAGGCAGGTGACGTCGAAAGCGCCGAGCGGCCCGTCGCGAAGCGCGAGAATCTCCCGTGCGAGCGCGCCGCAGGCGATGACGAGAACGCGCCAAGCGCCCACGCGCCGGGCGCCCCAGACCGGCTCGGCCTCCGTCTCGTCTTCCTGTGTCGCGTCGGGTTCCATCGGAACGCCTCAGGGTCGGGCCGCGCCGGGGCGGACGGCTTCAGGCCCGTTCGAGCGATTGATGCGAGCCCTGCCGGCGGGCGAGCAGCGACTTGGCCGTCTCCACCGCGACGGCGGCGTCGCGGCAATAGGCGTCGGCGCCGACCGCTTCGGCGAAGGATTCGTTGAGCGGCGCACCGCCGACCAGCACGATGTAATCGTCCCGGATGCCTTTTTCCTTCAGGGTGTCGATCACCACCTTCATATAGGGCATGGTGGTCGTCAACAGCGCCGACATGCCCAGAATTTCCGGCTGATGCTTCTCGATCGCCTCGAGATATTTCTCGACGCCGTTGTTGATGCCGATGTCGAACACCTCGAAACCGGCGCCTTCCATCATCATGCAGACGAGGTTCTTGCCGATGTCGTGGATGTCGCCCTTCACGGTGCCGATCACCATCTTGCCCATCTTGGGGGCGCCGGTGGCGGCGAGCAACGGACGCAGGATCGCCATGCCCGCCTTCATCGCATTGGCGGACATCAGCACTTCCGGCACGAACAGAATGCCGTCGCGAAAATCGATGCCGACGATGCGCATGCCCTCGACGAGCGCCTTGGTCAGCACGTCATAGGGGACCCAGCCTCGGTCGAGAAGGATGCGCACGCCCTCCTCGATCTCCTCCTTGAGGCCATCGTAGAGGTCGTCGTGCATCTGCGCGACGAGATCGTCGTCGGAGAGCGTGGAGAGATCGAGTTCGTCATCCGCCATGGGCGCACATCCCGCCGGTTGCGGGCTGGCGCCTTGGGCCGCGCCCGATTGCGACATATTGGCGCAAGTGCCTCAGCGGCAAAACATAATTATCGGGCGCCGTCGCCACATTTTGCGGCCCCGTCAAGTTATCAGGCCGGCGGTAGCCGAACCTTGTGCTGCGCCACCGGAATCTGGCGGCGGACGCGATCGACCACAGCCATGTCGAGGCGGGAGGAGACGAGGCCGACGCCGTCGGAGGCCTTGGCGACTACGTGGCCCCAGGGATCAGCGACCAACGAATGGCCGTAGGTCTGGCGCTGCTCGTTGCCGACGGTGAAGCTGCCGGTTTGCGCGGCGGCGCAGACATAGGTTTCGGTCTCGATGGCGCGGGCGCGCAGCAGGGTCTCCCAATGGTCCTTGCCCGTCTGCAGGGTGAAGGCGGCCGGCAAAGCGATGATTTGCGCGCCCTTCTCGGCGAGCGCCTGGAAGAGGTCGGGAAAGCGCAAATCGTAGCAAATCGAGCAGCCGATCGTGACGCCCTCGCAATCGTAGGTGACGACGGCCTCGCCGGCCTTCACCGTCGCGCTCTCTTTGTAGGAGGCGCCGTCGGGCGTCGTCACGTCGAAGAGATGGATTTTGCGATAGCGCGCGATCTCCTCGCCCTCGCGATTGAA
>DASXGX010000153.1:0-50172 GCA_036488815.1 Roseiarcus sp. | reverse complement strand
CGTCGAGCGGGCGATAGAAGCCGGGGAGACAGCTGACGCGCCGTCAGAGCGCGGCGCCTGGCGCGAGCGATATGGGACGCAGGCGACCCCCGTTTATCTTTTCGGCGCCGGCCACGTCGGACGCGCGCTGGCGCTGGCGCTGGCGCCGTTGCCCTTCGAACTGCGGTGGATTGATTCCCGCGTCGACGCGTTCCCCGAGCGCGCGCCGCCCAACGCGACCCTGGTCCATGCGGCCGACCCGACGGCCGAGCTGGCGAACGCTCCGGACGGCGCGTTGGTCGTCGTGATGACCCATTCGCATCCGCTCGATCTCGCGATCGTCGACGCTGCGCTGCGCGGGGAGCGCCTCCCCTTTGTCGGCCTGATCGGCTCGGCGACCAAGCGCGCACGCTTCGTCAGCCAGTTGCGTGCGGCCGGCCGGACAGAGGCTGAGCTCGCGGCGCTCACCTGCCCGATCGGCGTGTCCGGCCTCGAAGGCAAGGAGCCGGCTGTGATTGCGGCCTCGACAGCGGCGCAACTGTTAATGGTGCGTCGCAGCTGACCACCACGACCCAGGCCGGCGAGACAATCCTCATCCTTTTGACGAACTCCGGGCCCACGCGAGGGCTGGCCGAGCGAGTTCAACGGCCTCCTGCACGTCGATGACAGGGACGACGTCAACATCGTTCCAATAGTTAAACTTTGCGACAAACGAGTAGACGATCTTGGGGTCGCTGGCCTCGACCAGCACGTAGCCGCCGTTACCGAGGTTGGACAGGAATGCTTGGACATTCAAGCCATCCTCCGGCCTCCATTTGCCGAAAGCATTGAGGAGGGCTTCCTCGCCCGCCATATTCTGCTCGTGGGTGAGGCCGGAGTTGCGAATTGTGTATTCGATCATGTACTTCACGCGCTCCTCCCATGGTAAGTCCATGCAGACATGAAACGGAGTTGGACGGATCGCCGCGGCCATCGATATTGACGACCGCTGAATCATAGATTCTTTGAAGAAAGAATAGAGTTCGATCTTGGTGGAATCGCGGCGCGGATCGGGTGGCGCCTTCCAGCGAATTCTGCGTTTTGTCTGACCCATACTCGTCATTGCGAACGGAGAGAAGCAACTCAGTGATGCTGTCAATGCAAACTTAA
This sequence comes from Roseiarcus sp., assembly GCA_036488815.1. Taxonomy (GTDB): domain Bacteria; phylum Pseudomonadota; class Alphaproteobacteria; order Rhizobiales; family Beijerinckiaceae; genus Roseiarcus. Next base: position 49,044 of record DASXGX010000153.1, on the reverse strand, counting down.
GAATTAATTGCTTCGTCACTACGCTACTCGCAACGGCAATCAAGCATAGTTTCAGTCTGGTGTAGTTTTATCGACCAAATAGCATTGCAAGTTAGCAGCCATAATACGCTTATGAACTTCAAGAGTCCGCTGCGATAACGCAAAAAGTCCGCTTAGCCGGCTCTCGCCGGCCGCGATCGCGCCTTCTTGCCCGTCGCCTTCTTCGTGCCGCGCTTCGTCGCCGCCGCCTCGGCCCCAACACGCTTCTTGACCGGCGCCGGCGCCTTCTGCGCGTCGGTCCCGCCGCCGTAGCTCCTGAAACGCTCGACGATGCGGGCGATCTCTTCGTCGGAGAGGATCGCGGGGCGGCCAATGGCGATGGCGAGATAATACATGCGCGCCAGCGCCTCGAGTTCGATGGCGCGATGCATCGCGCTTTCGAGAGTCGCGCCGGTTGCAATCACGCCGTGGTTGCCGAGCAGCACGGCATGGCGGTCGGCGAGGCCGGCGATTGCGAGATCGGAAAGCTCTTTGGTGCCGTAGGGCGCGTATTTCGTGCATTCGACGATCGGGCCGCCGAACAGCGCGATCATGTAGTGAGCCGCCAGGATCGGCTTGTGCAGCATTGCGAGGGCCGTGCCGTAGGGCGGGTGGCAATGCACGATCGCGCCGACGTCGGGCCGCGCCCGCAGGATGTCGAGATGGAAGCGCCACTCGGTCGACGGCTTGAGCGGCCCCGACCAAGCGCCGTATTCACCATTGAGCGGCATCGTCGCGATCATTTCCGGCCGCATGGCGTCGTAGGGGATGGCGCTCGGCGTGATCAGCATCGCCTCGCAGAGCCGCGCCGAAATATTGCCGGCGGAGCCCTGGTTGAGACCGGAAGCGTTGAGCGCGCGACATTGCGCGACAATCGCGGCGCGCAGCGCCTTCTCCTTCACCGCCATCGTCCGCGCCTCCCTCGCCCGGAACTCGCGACCGCAACGGCTGGCGCCGAGTCTCTCTGGCGTCGGATGCCGCGACGTCTATACTCGCCCCGCTGCGTTCCACGGCCGGAGCCGCATGCAACGTCACAACAAGGGTCAACGCCCGCATCAGCGCGCGCCGCGCCCGATTCGTCAAGCCAATGGAGGGCGCCGCAATCCCCATGTCCGCCAATCTCTTCGACCAATTCCTCGCCCGCGCGCCACGGCTCGACAAGCTCGCATTCGACGCGCCGGACGGCGCATCGTTGACCTATGGCGAATTGTTCGCCCGCGCCGGGCAGGCCGCCAATGCGTTCGCCGAACTTGGCGTCGAGCCCGGCGACCGCGTCGCGGTGCAGATCGACAAGTCGCCCGACATGATCGTGCTGGCCCTCGCATGTCTGAAGGCCGGCGCCGCGCTGCTGCCGCTCAACACCGCCTATACGCTGGCCGAACTCGAATACTTCCTCTCCGATTCCGCCCCGGCGCTCACCGTCTGCCGTCCCGCTTCGCTCGTAGCCATGCGCGACCTCGTCGCCAAGCTCGGCCTGAAGGCGGTGGAGAGTTTGGGCGCGCAGCGCGACGGCACGCTCGCCGGACGCATCGCGGCCGCCTCGGCGAACTTCGCGACCGTTCCGCGCGAGGCCGACGATCTCGCCGCCATCCTCTACACCTCAGGCACGACCGGTCGCTCGAAGGGTGCGATGCTGACGCACGAGAATCTGGCGTCGAACGCGAGCGTACTCGTCGATCTCTGGCGCTTCACCGATCGCGACGTGCTCATCCACGCGCTGCCGGTGTTTCACACCCACGGCCTCTTCGTCGCCACCAACGTCGCGCTGCTGGCGGGCGCGACGATGATCTTCCAGCCACGCTTCGACGCGGACGCGGTGTTGAACGCGATGCCGCGCACCACCGCGCTGATGGGCGTGCCGACGTTCTACACCCGCCTGCTCGAGCATCCCGGCCTTACGCGCGAGGCCAGCGCGCATATGCGGCTCTTCGTCAGCGGCTCCGCGCCGCTGCTCGCCGAGACGCATCAGCGCTGGCGCGAGAAGACGGGTCACGCGATCCTCGAGCGCTACGGCATGACCGAGACCAACATGATCACGTCGAACCCCTATGATGGCGAACGCCGGCCAGGGACAGTCGGCTTTCCCCTGCCTGGCGTCTCGCTGCGCATCGCCGACGCCGAGTCTGGCGCCGAACTCGCGCAAGGCGACGTCGCCGTCATCGAGGTCAAAGGACCCAACGTGTTCAAGGGCTATTGGCGCATGCCGGAAAAGACGGCGGCCGAGTTTCGTCCCGACGGCTTCTTCATCACCGGCGATCTCGGCAAGATCGACGCGGACGGCTACGTGCATATCGTCGGACGCGCCAAGGACCTCATCATCTCCGGCGGCTTCAACGTCTATCCCAAGGAGATCGAAGTCGAAATCGACGCGCTTTCCGGCGTCGTCGAGAGCGCCGTCATCGGAGTCGCGCATCCCGACTTCGGCGAAGGCGTCACGGCCGTCGTCGTGCGCGAAGCGGGCGCTCGGCTCACCGAGGCCGAAGTGCTCGCCGCGCTCGAAGGGCGCCTCGCGCGCTACAAGGCGCCCAAGCGGGTGATCTTCGCCGACGAACTGCCGCGCAACGCGATGGGCAAGGTGCAGAAGGCGGCGCTGCGCGAGACCTACAAGGGGCTGTACGCGAGGTAGGGCGCGCGCTCCTGAGGCGATAGCGACGCAGCCGGCGCACCCTTGTCATGCCCGCGCGAAGCGGGCGCCCAGGGCCAAAGGGACGAAGGCCGGCGGCGGTCGTCTGGACCCCCGCTTTTCGCGGGGTGACACGCGCGCCTGTCCCGCTCCGCCCGACTACGCGATCTGCGAGGCCGCCGACATCAATTCATTCGGAGTGGGGGCCGCGAACATATTGCGTCCGTCCTCGGCGTACTCCGTGAAGATCCAGCGCACGACCCCTTCCCGGTCGATCAGGAACTGGCCGATCAATTGCCCGTTGCTGCCGCTCGCCATCATACGCTCGTCGTCGTCGGTGACCTCGTAGCGGTCCTTCTCATTGAGAATGGCGGAGGCCGTGAACGGGTCCATCGGCTCCGGCAATTCGTCGGGCAATTCGATCTGCATCGACTTCGCGACATCGAAACTGACCTTGCGCGGCCAATCGTTCTCGCCTTCCGTGAATTCGATCGTGGGCAACCCAAAGGCCCGATGAGACGCGCGTTGCGGATCGGACGCCGCGAGCAGGTTGGGCAGCGGATGGTAACGGAAATAGAGCCGCGCCCTCTCGATCGGCGTATTGACCACCGTCAGGCTCTCGACGCCCTTCTCGCGCAGAGCGCCCCCGATTTGCGCGGTCGCCACGATGTGACGCCGGCAGAAGGGGCAGTGCAAACCGCGGAACAAGCCCACCAGGACGGGGTTGCGGCCGCGGAAATCCTCAAGCGAGATCTTGCCTTCTCGCGTGATCGCGTCGAGCACGAAGTTCGGCGCTTGTTCGCCCGGTTGCACCGGCCTGTCGGAAAGGCGTTCGGACATTTCGATCTCCTTCTCCGTCGAGTTGACGAACCTTCAGCATGCCCCGACTAATCGAGAAACGGCAGCGCGATCAGAGAGTCGGGTTCAAGTCCATGATCGGCGCAAACCTGCTGCGCCAGAGCGAAATAGCGGTCGGCCTCGGCGAGGTCGTTCAGGTCGAGGCTCAGTGTCGCCAGTCCATCGTAGCACGGAAACAGCATTTGCGGCTCGCCGGTGCGGCGAGCCTCGTCGAGCGCCTCGTGATAGAGGCGCTTCGCCAGATCCGGCCGCCCGTGGCACTGGTGGATCTGGCCCAGCACGATCAACGGCACCGGCAGATGGTCGCGCTGATCGAGCGCGCGGTCGATCTCGATCGCCTTCTCGGCCGCCGGAACGCCCTCCTTCGCGCAGCGGTCGGTGAAGGTGCAATAAGCGACGGCGAGATTGGCGAGCAGACGGGCCTGGAAGCCGAGATCGCCGATCCGCCGGGCTTGATCGAGGCCGCGCTCGCTGACTTCGATGGCGCGTCTCGGATCGATCACGGTGTAGAGCACGCCGAGATTGGTGTAGCCGCGGCAGGCGGCGCCGAGGAGGCCGGCCGCCTCGGCGACCGCGACGCTCCGCTCGACCTCGCGCAGCGCGTCGCGATTGCGCCCGAGCCGCGCCAAGGCGACGCCCTTGGTGTTGAGCGCTTCCGCGGTGGCGCGCGCGGCCTCTATCCCGGCCTCCGCGCCGACCTCCGCGGCGAACGACTCGACGCAGCCGAGCGCTTCGTCCGCCCATTTCGCGGCCGCCGCTTGATCGCCCATCCGGAACGCCAGACGGCCGCGCTCCTGCATCAGATGCGCCCGCTCGATCGTCGCCTCCGTCCCCTCCAAGAGCTCGGCGGCCTTGCCGTAGTGCGCCTCGGCCTCGTCGCGCTTGCCCGCGTCCCATAGCAGGCGGCCGAGCTTGCGCAGGATGCGCGCCGAAGCGGGACGGTCGCCGGCGCCGCCGTACACGGTCAGCACCATTTGATAGTGCTCCTGGGCGATCTGGCGCTGGCCGGCGGGCGCGCAAAGATCGGCGATGCGCTCGCACAGCGCGAGGCGCTCGGGGCCGAAAACGGCGGCGCTCGTCAGCGCGGCGAGCGCCTGGCGATAGAGCCGAATGGCGTCGTCGTTGGCGTAGATCTCCCGTGCGCGGTCGCCGGCCTCCGCCAGGTAGCGAGCCCCTTTCGTCTTGGCGTCGGTCAGGCTGAAGTGATGGCCGAGCAGGGCGAGATCTTCGAGCCGGCCCGGGCGTTCTCCATGCAGCCGCTCCAGGGCGTCGCCGATGCGGGCGTGCATTTCCGTGCGCCGCTGGAGCAGAAGATTCTGGTAGATCACGTCGTGCAGCATCGTCTGCGTGAAGCGATACGCCTGCGGCGAAACCGAACTGACGCCGACGACCTCTTCGAGGATCTCGGCGTCGCAGAGGAGATCGAGGCCCGCATCCACTTTCCTCGGTTCCGCGGCGATGGTCTTGAGCAAGGCGGCGTCGAAGCGCGGGCCGATCGTAGCCGCTTCCTGGGCCAGCCTGCGCGCCTCCTGAGGCAGGCGGTCCATGCGCGCGAGCAGCATGGCGTGAATGTTGACGGGAATCTCCGCCGCCGCCTCCCGCTTCGTGATGCGCCAATGCGCGCCTTCTCGCGTCAGCGCGCCGACCTCGATGAGGCCGCGCACGATCTCCTCGACGAACAGCGGATTGCCGCCGGCGCGCTCGAGAATGCGCTGGCTGAGGTCGCGCGCGATGTCGCTCCAACCCGCGCCGAACAATTCGGACAGCAGGCGCCGTCCGTCGGCGGGCTCCAAAGGCGCGAGCCGGAGCGCGGTGAGGCCGGTTCGGCAGGCGTCGAGATGGTCCGCCTCGAACAGCGGGCGATGCGTCACCACCAGCATTAGCCGGCTTCTCTCGAGCCGGTCGATCAGGAACCGCATTGTCTCGAGCGACGTGGAATCGGCCCAGTGCAGGTCCTCGATGACGACCAGCAGCGGCGAGAGCGCGAGCCGCCGCTCGAAGATCGTGCGCATCGCGAACAGAATCTGCCGACGCAGTTGCTCCGGCTCGACATGCCGCAGCGCGATGTCCGGCTCGCCGAGCCCGAACACATAGAACAGAAGCGGCATGAGGCGATCGCCTTCGTCCGGCGTGAGACGAAGCTCCGTCATCAGGGCGGCGAGTTTGTCGCGGGTCTCCGCTGGCGTGTCCTTCTGGCCGATCCCGGTCGCACTGCGCAGCACGGCTGCGAGCGTGCCGTAGGATTGCTCGCCGAGCGACGAACAGGCGACCCGGCGGACGGCCACCTCGGCGAAGCGGGCATCGTCGCGCATTCGGGAGAGGAACTCGTTAACCAGCCGCGATTTCCCGATTCCCGCCTCGCCGCTCAGCCGCACCAATTGGGCGGCGCCGCGACATGCGGCGTCGAGGCAGTTCAAGATGCGGGCGAGCTCCGCGTCGCGTCCGATCATCGGCGCGCTGAGGCCGAGCGCCTCGAGCCCGCGCGCGGCGCGCGGCTCTTCGAGCGGTTCGAGCAGGCGGTGCACCAGGACGGCGCCGACCTTGCCGCGCAGCGCGAGCGCGCCGAGCGAATTATAGGCGAAGGCGTGCCGGGTCAGGCGGTAGGTGAGGGGGCCGACCAGCGCTTCCCCCGGTCCCGCCAGCGCCTGGAGCCGCTGCGCCGTGTTCACGGTGTCCCCGGTCACCGAATAGGCCCTGGCGTCGCCCGCGCCGATGCCGCCGGCGACCACCGGCCCCGTGTTGACGCCGATGTGCAGCGCGAGCGCCGAGCCCGCCCGCGCCTGCCACTCGGCGCCGATCCGCGCCGCGCGCCTCACCATGTCGAGCGCAGCATGCAGCGCCCGCTCCGGATCGTCCTCATGGGCGACCGGCGCGCCGAACAGCGCCAGCATCGCGTCGCCGATGAACTTGTCGACGAAGCCGCCAAAGCTCTCCACTGCCGCCGTCAATTCCTCGAACAGCTCGTTCTGAAGCGATTGCATCACCTCCGGATCGAGCTGCTCGCTCAAGGCGGTGAAGCCGCTGAGGTCGGCGAACAGGACCGTGACCGTGCGCCGGTCAGCGTCCGGCTCGAACTTCGCGGCCGCGGGTCGGCGATGCTCGGGATTTTGCGAAGGGCTCGGCGCCGGCGAGCGAACGCGAGAGACGGGGACATCGGCCGCCGGGGACCCGCCGACCGCGGCGCCGCACTTCGGGCAAAACGCGAAATCCGGCGGACACGGATTCCCGCAGCGAGCGCAAGCCCGCGGTTGCTTTGCGCCGCATTTCGGGCAATACGCAAAGCCGCTCTGAATGTCGCTTCCGCAACCGGCGCAGTTCATCGGCGACGAACTCGCAAAGGGTCCGCGAAGGCGGAAGCCCAGGGCAAGGTTAGCGCATGGCCCGGCGCAGCGCCATGGGCGCGGCTGACGGTCGCGAGGGAGGCGTTTCCATGTGTCGCAACATCAAAACCCTCTTCAACTTCGAGCCGCCGGCGAGCGATGATGAAATCCAGGCCTCGGCGTTGCAGTTCGTTCGCAAGCTCAGCGGCTTCACCCACCCCTCGCAGGCCAACGCCGCGGCGTTCGAGGCGGCCGTCGAGGAGGTCGCGGGCGCCGCGCGTCGGCTGATCGCCTCGCTCCACACGCACCAGCCGCCGCGCGATCGCGAAGAGGAAGCCGCCAAAGCGCGCGAGAAGGCGCGCCGGCGTTTCGGCTGACGCAGGCGGCCCGTCGCTCCTCATTTTCGCCACCGTGAAGGGCGGAAATATCAAGAGGGTCGATCAGCAGGACGAGCGGAGCCGGGCGATGAGCGACATTGGCGCCAAGCCGCGCGTCAAGACACGGGCCAAGACCGAGCGCCCGCGCCTGCATAAGGTCATGCTGCTCAACGACGATTATACGCCGCGCGAATTCGTCGTGACGGTGCTCAAGGCGGAATTCAGGCTCAGCGAGGAGCAAGCCCATCGCGTGATGATGACGGCGCACCGCCTCGGGGTCTGCGTCGTCGCTGTGTTCACGCGCGACGTGGCCGAGACCAAGGCGACGCGAGCGACCGACATGGCTCGCGCGAGCGGCCATCCCCTGACCTTCGCCACCGAGCCGGAGGAGTGACGCCTCGTCACCCGCGCGCAAATCTCACATTGGCCGGTCGATCGAGCGAGGGGCCGGAGTCATCTTCGCTTGCCGCAGGGGGCGAGGCGGTCGGGCGGGCGGCCGTCTGCATCATCACCGACGTGTTTGGCGGGGATATAGCGATGCCAAGCTGCTGGAAGCGCTGCTTCATGCGTCGGTTGAACTCGCGCTGCACCTCCCAGCGGCCGGTGTCGGTGCAGACGATCTGACCGACCAGCGTCGCGCTGACGCCGTCGACCTTGTCGACCCCCCAGAATTGCAGGTCGGTCAGCATTGCGGTCTTGAACTTGTCCTCATGCCGCATCTCGACCGCGATCTGCCGCAGCGCCTCGCCGACCCGATCGGTATCCTCGTCGAAGGCCACGCTGACGCTCACCGCGGCGTTGCCGACGCCGCGGTTCGAATTGGTGACGCTGGTGACCGAGCTGAAGGGCACGATGTGGACCGAACCGTCGCTTGCGCGCAGCCGGATGGTGCGGATCGAGAGATTCTCCACGCTCCCCGATAAGCCGGAGACCGTCACCCAGTCGCCGACCTGCACGGCGTTTTCGAGCAGCAGGAAGAGGCCCGTGATGAGGTCCTGGACGAGCTTCTGCGAGCCGAAGCCGATCGCGATGCCGACGATGCCGGCGCCCGCGAGCAGGGGCGCGACGTTGACGCCGATCTCGCTCAGAAAGGTCAGCCCGACGATGCCGACGACGACCACCAGGATCGTGGTGCGCAGCAGCGGCAGCAGCGTGCGCAGCCGCGCCGCCCGGGCGAAGCGCGCCTCACGCGACAGACGCGCGAGATGCCGTTCGACCGCCGTGTTGACGCCCTCCCAGACGCAGACTGCGATCGCGGCCGCAGCGCCGATCGTGAGAAGCGCGGAGACGAGGCGGGCGCCGATCGCCCTTCCCTCGAACCATGTGATCGCGTCGAAGCCCCAGACTTCGAGCAACAAGACCAGAGTCGCCCAGCCGACCGCGAAGCGGATCAGCCCGCGCACCAGCGTAACGTAGCGGCCGGCGCGGCCGCCGGTCTGTTGAAATTGCGCGGCGAGATCGCGACTGAGATGGATGGCGCGATCGAACAGGCCGAGCGCGACGATAGAGACGAGGCGCGCCAAGATCAGCACGCCGACGCTGACGGCGACGAGTTGCAGCGAGCGCGCGAAGCCGTCTTGCTGTACGACCGTCCACACCAGCCAGAACATCACGATGACGGCGATCGCCAGATAGTGCCAGGTGTCGGCGAGCCGGTTGCGCAACCCCGTCCATCGCTCGTGTGCGCCCTCCCTCGGGCGTATGGCTTGCGCGATCGCGGCGCGACGACGCAGCACGAGGGTCAATGCGATTGCGCCGAGGACGAAGGCGCTGGCCCGGACAATGGCGCTGTGCAGTTGGCTGTCCGCGTCGAGCAACTGCACGGTCTCGGCGAGCGCCCCGCCGACGACCGCCACGCCCGCGACCCAGCGGGCCCAGTTCTCGATGTCGGCCGCGGCGGCGTCGCTGACCTGGAGCAGGCGAAGTCGACGGTTCGCGGGCGAGACGAGCATTCGAATGGCGCACAGGATTGCGCGGAACACGACGTAGGCTTCAAGCGCCTCGAGAACGATGACGCGGGTCGTATCCGACGCTTCAAGCTGGGCCAAGACCAAGAGGCCGCCCACCGCCGCGAAGGCGCCGACCGGCAGAAGGGAGAGGGTGAGCCTCAGCAGCGCGAGCGGGAGCCGCCGCATGAGCCGCCAATCGTCGCTCGCATCCTGGTTCTTGCCGGGCGACGGATCGCCCTCTGGCGAAGCTTCATGTGGTTCGGCCTTCCCGCGAGGTACGCCGACCTCGAGGCGGTCGCGCTGGCGGCGCAACACCAAGGCGAGCAACGCCTCGGCGAGAAATGCGCATCCGAACACCAAGACGGTGCGCCAAATCGCTTCGAGCGCTTCGTTGCGGGCCGCGGGGTCCGCGAGGAGAACAGCGGCCTCGCCCTCGAGCGCGGGCAGGTTGGCGGCCGCGCTCGCGGCGTCCGCAAGTTCTCGGGAGGCGTCTTTCGCCCACCGGGCCGTCAGCACCACGAACTGGGCGCCGAGACCATTCGGCCTCAGGGACAATTGCCCCGCGTGAGCGGGCGCCGCGGCTTTTGGCGCCGCTCCCGCCGCCGGCGGCGCGGCCTTGGCGAGGGCGCGTAGCGTGTCGATCAACTGCGCCTGCTTGGCGGGATCGTCGAGCACTTCGAGCGCCCGCGCGGCTTCGGCCGGGGTCAACGCGCTCCCGTTGGCGGGCGCCGGCGCCGTTTCAGCCCGAGCCGAGGTTGCGGCCACGAAGATCGCGAGGAGGAGAACGCACATCGCCTTCGTCATCAGGGCACCCCGCTGGAATTTTGATTCTACGATGATCGCGACGGATTGGGCGACAGCGTGGCGAGACGGCGCCGCGGCGATCAACACTCAGGGGGCGTGAAAGCCTCGCGAGCAGGGTTTGCGCGCTGCGGCGCTCTTCCCCCGGCCCGAAATCTCGTCTAGTAGGGCCAGCGGCGCGCCGCTGGCCAGGGCGGACGGCGGCCGTGGGGCGGGATTTTCCCTAAAGTGGAAAGTCCAAAGCCTTTCGAATGAGGACGCCTCGCGGCGAAGAGCCGCGGCGCGGCCTTTTTTTGCGCGCCGGCGCGGGCGCGCCGACCCAGAGGACTTGATGCCGAAGCGGACCGACATTTCCACCATCTTGATCGTCGGCGCTGGACCGATCATCATCGGGCAGGCCTGCGAGTTCGACTATTCCGGCACCCAGGCCTGCAAAACGCTGCGCGCCGAGGGCTACCGCATCGTCCTGGTCAATTCGAACCCCGCCACCATCATGACCGATCCCGACATGGCGGATCGCACCTACATCGAGCCGATCACCCCCGAGGTGGTCGCCAAGATCATCGCCGCCGAGCGCTACGCCGTCCCGGGCGGCTTCGCCCTGCTGCCGACCATGGGCGGCCAAACGGCGCTCAATTGCGCGCTGTCGCTCAAGAAGATGGGCGTTCTCGAGAAGTTCGACGTCGAGATGATCGGCGCCACCGCCGAGGCGATCGACAAGGCCGAAGACCGCGAATTGTTCCGCGAGGCCATGACCAAGATCGGCCTCGCCACGCCGCGCTCGCATCACATCAAGACGCTCGCCCAGGCGCTCGTCGCCCTCGACGACATCGGGCTCCCCGCCATTATCCGGCCAAGCTTCACCATGGGCGGCACCGGCGGCGGCATCGCCTACAACAAGAGCGAGTTCATCGAGATCGTCGAGCGCGGCATCGACGCCTCGCCGACCGACGAGGTGCTCATCGAGGAGAGCGTCCTCGGCTGGAAGGAATTCGAGATGGAGGTCGTCCGCGACAAGGCGGACAATTGCATCATCGTCTGCTCGATCGAGAACATCGACCCGATGGGGGTGCACACCGGGGATTCCATCACCATCGCCCCGGCGCTGACCCTGACGGACAAGGAATACCAGATCATGCGCGACGCCTCGCTGGCGGTGCTGCGCGAGATCGGCGTCGAGACCGGCGGCTCGAACGTGCAGTTCGCCGTCAATCCGGCGGACGGGCGGATGATCGTCATCGAGATGAACCCGCGCGTCTCGCGCTCGTCCGCGCTCGCCTCCAAGGCGACGGGCTTTCCGATCGCCAAGGTCGCCGCCAAGCTGGCGGTCGGCTACACGCTCGACGAGATCGCCAACGACATCACCGGCGGGGCGACGCCGGCGTCCTTCGAGCCGACGATCGACTACATCGTCACCAAGATCCCACGCTTCGCCTTCGAGAAGTTCCCGGGCGCCGACCCGGTGCTGACGACCGCTATGAAATCGGTCGGCGAGGCGATGGCGATCGGCCGCACTTTCGGCGAATCGCTGCAGAAGGCGCTGCGTTCGCTGGAGACGGGCCTCACCGGCCTCGACGAAATCGAGATCGAGGGCCTCGGCAAGGGCGACGACCACAACGCTTTGCGCGCGGCGATCGGCAAGCCGACGCCGGACCGGCTGCTCAATGTCACCCAGGCGCTGCGTCTGGGTATGAGCGTCGCGGAAATCAACGAGGTCACGCGGATCGATCCCTGGTTCCTCGAGCGCCTTGCCGACATCGTGCGGCTCGAAGGGAAAATCCGCCGGTTTGGCCTGCCTGGGGACGCGGATAATCTGCGCCTCCTCAAGGCGTCCGGCTTCTCCGACGCGCGGCTTTCGGCGCTCGCGGGCGTCACCGAGGCCGAGGTCGCCAAGACCCGCGCCTTGTTGGGCGTGACGCCGGTCTATAAGCGCATCGACACCTGCGCGGCCGAGTTCGCTTCGCCGACCGCCTACATGTATTCGACCTACGAGGCGCCCTTCGCCGGCAAAGCTGCGTGCGAGGCGGAGCCGTCGGAGCGAGAGAAGATCGTCATTCTCGGCGGCGGCCCGAACCGCATCGGGCAGGGCATTGAATTCGACTATTGCTGCTGCCACGCCTCGTTCGCCCTTCGTGAAAAGGGCTACGAGACGATCATGATCAACTGCAATCCGGAAACCGTGTCGACCGACTACGACACGTCGGATCGCCTCTATTTCGAACCGCTGACCGCCGAGGACGTGCTCGCCATCCTTCAGAAGGAGCGCGAGGCGGGGACGCTGAAGGGGGTCATCGTGCAGTTCGGCGGCCAGACGCCGCTGAAGCTCGCGCACGCGATCGAGCAGTCGGGCGCGCCGATTCTCGGAACCTCGGTCGATTCGATCGACCTCGCCGAGGACCGCGACCGCTTCAAGCGCCTGCTCGACAAGCTGGGCTTGAAGCAGCCCAAGAACGGCATCGCCTATTCGGTCGAACAGTCTCGCCTGATCGCGGCCGACCTTCGCCTGCCGCTGGTGGTGCGCCCATCCTATGTGCTCGGCGGCCGGGCGATGGCGATCATCCACGACGAGAGCGCGCTCGACGACTATTTGCTCGGCGTGCTGCCGAGCCTCGTGCCAGCGGACGTGAAGGCGCGCTATCCCAACGACAAGACCGGCCAGATCAACACCGTCCTCGGCAAGAACCCGCTGCTGTTCGACCGCTATCTCTCCGACGCCATCGAGATCGACGTCGACGCTTTGTGTGACGGCAAGGACGTCTTCGTCGCCGGGATCATGGAGCATATCGAGGAGGCGGGCATCCACTCCGGCGACAGCGCCTGTTCGCTGCCGCCCCGTTCGCTCTCAGCCGAGACGATCGCCCGTCTCGAAGAGGAGACCCGCAAGCTCGCCCTCGCGCTCGACGTCGGCGGCCTGATGAACGTTCAATATGCGCTGAAAGGCGGTGAAATCTACGTCCTCGAGGTCAATCCGAGGGCGTCACGCACCGTGCCTTTCGTCGCCAAGGTGATCGGCCAGCCGATCGCCAAGGTCGCGAGCCGCGTGATGGCGGGGGAAAGCCTGGCGTCCTTCAAGCTGAAGCCGGGCGTTCCCGGGCACGTCGGCGTCAAGGAGGCGGTGTTCCCCTTCGCGCGCTTCCCCGGCGTCGACACGGTGCTCGGCCCGGAGATGCGCTCGACGGGCGAGGTGATGGGCGTCGACCGCAATTTCGAGATCGCCTTCGCCAAGAGCCAACTTGGGGCGGGCGCGATGCTGCCGCGCGCCGGCACGATCTTCGTCTCGCTGCGCGACGCCGACAAGCCCGGCATCGTCGAGCCACTGCGCGCGCTTTGCGCCTTGGGATTCAAGGTGATCGCGACGGCGGGCACCCAGCGCTATCTCGAGCAGCAGGGCGTGCCGGCGGTGAAGGTGAACAAGGTCTCGGAAGGTCGTCCGCACGCCGCCGACGCGGTGCGCAACGGCGGCGTGCAGATCATGTTCAACACTACCGAGGGCGCGACCTCGCTGAGCGACTCCAAACCGCTCCGGCGCGCCGCCCTCTTGCAAAAAACCCCCTACTATACCACTCTTTCGGGGGCCATCGCGGCCACCGAGGGCATCAAGGCTACTCTGGCCGGCGATCTTGAAGTCCGAGCGTTGCAGGACTATTTCGCGTGATCCGACGCCGCGTCGGCGTCGATCGCGGGCCAAAGGTTTTGGGATTCGAGGCAGGTTAAGCGATGGAAAGATTTCCGATCACAGTCGCCGGCCACGCGGCCCTGGAGGCTGAGTTCTTGAGGCTTCAGCAGGTCGAGCGCCCGCGCATCATTCAGGCGATCTCGGAAGCGCGCGCCCATGGCGACCTTTCGGAGAACGCCGAATACCACTCGGCCAAGGAGCAGCAGTCGCTGAACGAAGGCCGCATCGTCGAGCTCGAGGATCTGCTCCAGCGCGCCGAGGTGATCGACGTCTCCAAGCTCTCGGGCGCGACCATCAAATTCGGCGCGACGGTCACGATGATCGACGAGGACACCGACGCCGAGAAGGTGTTCCAGATCGTCGGCGAATCGGAGGCGGACGTGAAGGCGGGCAGGGTCTCCATCTCGTCGCCGACCGCCCGCGCGCTGATCGGCAAGAAGGTCGGCGATAGCGTGGAAGTGAATACGCCGGGCGGCGGCAAGAGCTACGAAATCCTCAAGGTGGCTTATATTTGAGTAGCACGCCCGCTGCACGGGCACTGGGCGTAGCTCGGGAGATGAGTACCATGGGTAATCGCCTTGTGACGCGCCGGGCCGCGCTGACGGCCGTGGCTGCATTCGCGCTCGCGCCGGGCGTCGCGCTCGCCGCGCCAGAGGGTGCGCGCTTCGGCGCGATCCGAATCGACGTCGCGCCATTGCGCAGCAACGGGGGTGACGACTACGCGAACTGGGTCGCCGCCGTGTTGCCGGCGGCGCTGCATCAGTCCTTTGCGCGCTATCTCGCGCCAGGCGACCGCGGCGCGCCGACGCTGGTGGCGCGGATCGACGAGGTTTTCCTGGGGCCGGAGCACTCCACGTTCGGCAATCCGGTCGCCGACGCGATCGACGGCATCCAGGGGGAGGCGATTGTGCTCGGCCCGCGCGGTCAGCAGATCGGGTCCTATCCGCTTTACTCCTCGGTCGGCGCCAATACTTACAGCAATCAGCCCTATCAATTGGACATCACGCGCCGCCGGGTTCAGACGCTCGCTCAGAGCTTCGCGCAATGGCTGCCGGGGCAGATGGGACTCTAATCATCCATGCAGGACGCGCGGCTTGACGAGGGCGTGCGCGTCCTGCTGCTCGGCTCCGGCAAAGCGGGGCACGAGACCAACGCGATAGGGGTCGCCGAGGCGCTTGGCGTCCCCTACCAGAAAAAGTCGGTCGAACCGCGCTGGCTGTTCGCTCGCCTCGCGCCCTACGGGCCGATCGATCCGCGTGACGGGCCGCTTCTGAAAGAGCCGCTGCCGGACGTCGTGATCGCCTGCGGACGGGTCACCGTGCCCTATATCCGCGCTTTCAAACGGGCAGGGGGCGCGCGCGTGCTCGCCACGTACCTCCAGGATCCGCGCTTCTCGCGCGCCAGCATGGACCTCATCTGGACGCCCGAGCACGATAGGCTGCGCGGGTCGAACGTCCTGACGACTTTGACCTCGCCGCATCCCTTCTCGCCGCGCCGCCTGGCCACGGTTCGCGCTGCGCCCGATCCGCGGGTCTCCGCCTTGCCTCGCCCGCGCTGCGCGATCGTGCTGGGCGGCCCGAGCGGCGCTCAGCATTTTACCGCCGAGGATGTCGCGCGGCTCGAGCAAGCGGTCCGCGCGATCGTCGCTCAGGGCTACAGCGTGGCGGCGACCCCCTCCCGCCGCACGACGCCGGACCTTATCGCGGCTGTGCGCCAGGGTGTTGGCGACGCTCCCGGCTTCGTTTGGGACGGCCAGGGCGACAACCCCTATGCCTCCCTTCTCGCCCTCGCCGACGCGGTCCTGGTGACCGGCGACAGCGCCAATATGGTCGGCGAGGCGACCGCGACCGGCGCGCCGGTGCATGTCTTCGAACCCTCGGGCGGCGGATCGCGCAAGCTCGCCGGCGCGATCGACGCCTTGCAGCGGCTGGGCGCCGTGCGGCGCTTCGCCGGCGCGATCGAACGCTTCTCCTATGAGCCGATCGATTCCAGCGGCGTCGTCGCGCGCGAGATCGCGCGGCGTTTCCACGCCTCCCGCACAGGAGCGAACTAGAGCGATGGTCGGCGCCGGAACGGATCGGAGCAGAGCCGCGTTCGCCGGGGGGCCGGTGGTCATCCTCGTGCGCCCGCAACTCGCCGTGAATATCGGCATGTGCGCCCGGGCGATGGCGAATTTCGGCCTCGACGATCTGAGGCTCGTCAATCCCAGAGAAGGCTGGCCGCGGATCGGCGAATATCGCGACGTCGCCTATGCAGCGGCCGCGGGGGCGGCGCATCTGCTCGACGGAGCGCGCGTGTTCGACAGCCTCGAGGCGGCGGTCGGCGACCTGCATTTTCTTTACGCCGCGACCGCGCGCGAACGGGGCCAGATGAAGCCGGTGGTCGCGCCGTCGTTCGCGATGGCGGAGACGGCCGAGGCGGGGCAGAAGCGCGGCGTCCTGTTCGGACCTGAGCGCACCGGCCTCGACAACGACGAGGTCGCGCTGGCCGACGCCGTTCTCACCTTCCCCGCCAATCCCGCCTACGCCTCGCTCAACCTCGCCCAGGCGGTGCTGCTCGTCGGCTACGAATGGTTCAAGAACGCGCACGGCGACGCGCCCCCGACGCCGGCGGTCGCACGCGCCGCTTCGCCGCCCGCCACGCGCGAGATGACGCTCCACTTCTTCGAGTTCCTCGAGAGCAAGCTCGACGACGCCGGCTTCTTCCGTCCCATCACCAAGAAGCCCGGCATGCGGCGCAACCTGCGGAATATGTTCCATCGCATGGCGCTGACCGAGCAAGACATCCGCACCCTCTGGGGCGCGGTGGTGCGTCTCGTCGACGGCCCGCGCGTCGAGGTTCAGACGCGCAAGCGCAACCGGCCGAAAAAATCCGAGACCTGACGGCCGGCTGCCTAGTGCTGCCGAGGTTCATCAAGACAAAGCGCGCCACCTTTTTCCGCGGACCTTAATGCTTACCTATGCGGAAACGGCGAGCGCGTTCTGCGCCGCCCGCAGGAGAAACGAAAATGACGTTGTTGAAACGCGCCGCGTCGAAGAGCGCTTTCGCCGTCGGGATCTTGCTGTGCGTGAGCACGATCGCGCAAGCGGCGATGGCGCCTCCCCCCGTGGCCAGGACTTCGGCGACGAAGGTCCAATGGTACGTCGACAAGTGCTCGCCCGGCTTCCATGGGATCAATGCGCCGAACGGGAACGGTTATCGCTGCGTCCCGGACGAACGGTAGATCCGATCGCCGCGGTCTGAACGGGCAAGCCCACGAGCGATTTCGGATCGCTCGTGGGCGGCGTAGGTGTGGGAGCGACCGGGGGCGCCCATGAGCGATCGCATTGAGAAGTCCGTCGAACTCGCCGCGACCGCTTCGCGCGTGTGGCGCGCTTTGACCGATCACGAGGAGTTCGGCGCATGGTTCGGCGTCGCCCTCGAGGGGCCGTTCGTGGTCGGCGAGACGGCGCGCGGCAGGATCGCGCATCCCGGCTATGAGCATCTCGTCTGGCAGGCGAAGGTACAGACGATCGAGCCGGAGCGGCTGTTCGCCTTGACCTGGCGCCCTTACGCGATCGATCCCGACGCGGATTATTCGGCGGAGCAGCCGACCCTCGTCGAATTCCGGCTGCAGCCGACGGATGCGGGGACGCGGCTCGTCATCACCGAATCCGGTTTTGATCGCGTCCCCGAGGCTCGGCGCGAGGAAGCGTTTCGCATGAACGATCGCGGCTGGGGCGAGCAAGTGAAGAACATCGCGCGCCACATCGACGGCGGCGTTGCGAGTGCAGCGACGCGGTCCGGCGATCGAGGCGGTCGCCAGTAGGCGCCCGGATCGACCTCCACATAAACCGACCCTAAGCAGGCGCGTCGAAACAGCCTTTTGCCTTCGCGTAGTACAGCAGGGCGATCGTCTTGGCGTCCCGGATGGAGCCGCTTTCGATCATCGTGAGCGCCTGGTCGAACGGGATTTCGATGATCTCGATGTGCTCGTCGGCGTCGACGCCGCCGCCTTCCCCCACGCAATCCTCCGCGCTGTACGGTGCGACGAAGCACGCGATGGTCTCGGTGACGCCGCCGGGGCTCATATAGGCGTCGAAGACATGCGTCGCGTGGGGCACGCGCACGCCCGTTT
This sequence comes from Roseiarcus sp., assembly GCA_036488815.1. GTDB lineage: Bacteria > Pseudomonadota > Alphaproteobacteria > Rhizobiales > Beijerinckiaceae > Roseiarcus. The sequence continues at coordinate 31,305 of DASXGX010000153.1, read as the reverse complement.
CTTCGAAGGCTTCGCGGATCACGCAGGCCTCCGGCTCGTCGCCGGCGAGCATCCCGGCGCAGGCCTCGATCGTGTCGAGCGCGCCATCGTCGAAATAGGCCGCGAGGCGGAATTGCTTGACGAGGCGGACGAGACCGCGAACGGGATCATAGAGCAGCACCGCGGCCGCGCGCCCGTAATGGTAGATCTCGTGCTCGACGATGCGGCGGGTTCCGTCCGCCTCCTCGATCTCGGCTTTCGTCCGGGTGAGACGGAAGCGCTTCTGGCTGAGAAGCGTCTCCTGAAGAATCGTCACGCTTCGAGCCATCCGGCCGCTCCTTCGTTCCTGCGCGCCGCAGCGATCAATTTCCGAACTGCTCGCGCAAGATACGCTCGTCGAGCGAATGCCCGGGGTCGTGCAGCAGGATCAACGACGTGGCGTGGTCGGTCTCGACCTCGACGCGCGTGACGTCGCGGATCTCGAAGTGGTCGGCGACCGCGGCGACGGGACGCTTGTCGGCTTCGAGCGCGTCGATCGTGACACGTGCGCGATCCGACAGCAGGGCGCCGCGCCATCGGCGAGGGCGGAAGGCGGAGATCGGCGTCAGCGCCATAAGCGTTGCGTCGAGCGGCAGGATCGGGCCGTTGGCGGAGAGATTGTAAGCGGTCGAGCCGGCCGGCGTTGCGACCAGTACGCCGTCGGCGATCAGCTCCGCCATGCGCACGGCGCCGTCTACGGTGATGGTGAGCTTGGCGGCCTGGTAGGTCTGGCGCAACAGCGAGACCTCGTTGATCGCCCGCGCGGTCGTCTCCTCGCCGGCCACATTCGTCGCGCGCATCAGCAGGGGATGGATGATCGAGGGCCGCGCGGCGGCGAGGCGCTTGCGCAGGCCGCGGTCAGCATATTCGTTCATCAGGAAGCCGACCGAGCCACGATTCATGCCGTAGATGGGCTTGGGCGCATTCATTGTCCGGTGCAGCGTCTGCAGCATCAGCCCATCGCCGCCGAGCGCGACGATCACGTCGGCTTCCTCGGGAGAGCAATTGCCGTAGCGCTCCACGAGCGTGGCGAGCGCCTCGTCGGCCTCCGGGGCCTCTGAGGACAGAAAGCAGATCGCCTCGTTGCGTTGGACGGCGTTCGTGCGGGCAGCCATGATGGGCTCCTAGCGCGCGCGGCGAAAAGGGACGCCATATTCGCCGTCAGCGCGCGGCAATCGAGAAACCCGGACCGTGCGACGATTCGAGACAATCGCCGCCGCGGCCCAAGAGGGCGGAGAGATAATGGATGAGGCGGCCCGCGTAAACTCGCGTGTCCGCCCGGCTGCGCACGCCATTACGCGCGCGCCGCGATGCGATAGCGTCGCGCTTCCAAGAGCAGAACAAACAGCCCGCTGGTGAGCACGACGGCCGCGCCGAGTAGGGTGCGCGTCTGCGGCCAGTCGCCAAAGATGAGCCAACCCCAGACGATCGCATAGGCGAGCATCGAATATTCCAGCGGCGCGAGCAGCGAGGCTTGAGCGCGGCGCATCCCCTCGAACCACAAATATTGGCCGAGGCAGCCGACGCAGCCGAGCGCGCCCATCAGCGCCATGGCGCGCGGACTCGGCCAGAGGAACAGCTTCGGGCCGAGCGCGCCGCAGGCGATTAGGAAAGCCAGATTGCTGCCAATCATCATCGCCCCGGTGCTGACGCCCTTGGTCAAGGTGCGCGCCAGCAAGGTCGTGATCGCCCAGCACAGCGCCGCGAACAGCGCGAGGAGGGCCGGCGTCAGATCGGCGACGCCGGTCGGGTTCGCGGCGATCAGCACGCCGCCGAAACCGACGATCGTCGCCAGCCAACGGCCAGGGCCGACGGTCTCGCGCAGAAAGGGGCCCGACATGGCGACGACGAACAGCGGTCCAGCGAAATAAAACGTGACCATCTCCGCAAGTTGCAGCGAGCGGGACGCTCGGTAATAGGCGAACCAGGCGAACAGGATGATGATCGACCGCAGCGCGATCGCCACGCGATTGCGCGGCTTGGCCATTGCGACGAAGTCGGCCCGGCTGGCGAAAACGCCAGAGATGACGAGGATGATTAGCGAGCGCGCGAACAACACCTCGGGGACAGGCAGGTCCACGACGAGCGTCTTCACGATGGCGTCCTGCAGGCTGAAGACCGCCCAGCCGGCCATGGCCAGCGCGGCGCCCGTCATCGTGCTGGAGGCGGGAGATGGGGCGGCGGACATGAAGGCCTGAAGCGTGAGGGAGACGCTCGCAGGCATAACGCCATAGGGACTTTGGCGCACGCGTCTTTTTGCGCGCTCGCGCTGTTGTTACGCTCCGCGCGCGACCCGCATGAGCTTGTTCCCACTTTCCTCAGGCGTTGGCAGCGTAATCAGGAAGCGCGCGCCGCAGTAAAAGTCGTCGCTTTTCGATTCGGCGAGACTGATCGAACCGCCGTTGCGCGCCACGAGATCGGACGCGATGGCGAGACCGAGGCCGGCGCCATCGTTGCGCGACGACATGTGGAACGGCTCGAAAATGCGTGCGCGGTGCTCTGGGGGAAAACCGGGGCCGCTGTCGCTGATCTCGATCAGGGCGACGCCGTCGGTGCGGATCGCGGCGAGGCGGATCGCCGGCGGCCGGCCGCTCTGCGAACCGTGGCTGCACAATACCTGCGCGGCGTTGCGGCAGAGATTTTCGATGACGCGCAGCACATGGTCCGGATCGGCGTGCAGTTCGAAATTCGGGGGAATGTCGATCGTATAGGCGATCGCGCCCGGCCGCTGGGCTTCCGCCGTCTCCACGATCTGTCGCGCGAGTTCGCGCAGGTCGAAGGTGCGCGGCGAGGGGGCCTGTTCGCGCCCCCCGCCGTAGGTGAGCGTCGACTGGCAGAACAGAATGGCGCGATCGAGCGTCGCCACCAACCTGGGCGCCAGACGCTGCGCCAGCGGATCGCGGATGGTCGTAAGGCGGTCGGAGATGAGCTGCGCTGCCGAAAGCATGTTGCGCAGATCGTGGTTGATGCGCGCGACGGCCATGCCCAGTTCGGCAAGGCGCTTGCGCTGGCTCAGCTCGCGCGAGAGCGAGCCCTGCATCGCCGCGAGCGCGGTTTCGGCCCGGCCGATTTCGTCGTTGCGCATCCGCCCCAGGTCGATCGGCGCCTCTTGCGGACGCTCGCCGAAGGCCATGATGCTCGAGGTGAGGCGCCGCACCGGCCGGATGACCATCCACCAGAGCGCCGCCCAAAGCACGCAGGTCACGACCGCAGAGACGATCACCGACAGCGTGAAGAAATTGCGGGAAATCCGCCAGAGCGCCTGGATAAGCGGCGTCTGGTCGAGCGTGACGTCGACCAGCGCGCCGTCGGTCTGCACGTGTCCAACGATGCGGATCACCGAGCCCGGTTCGGCGAAGAGGGTTCGGAAAGTCGCCTGATTGCCGTCCACGATCGCCCCGTCGCCGACCTCGAAGGTTTCGTCGACGTGCGGATCGCTTCCCGAACTCGCGACGATACGGCGCCCGTTCGGCAGTTGGACGGCGATGCTCTGGGCGTCGACAGTCTCCAGGATCTTGGTCGCGAGATCCTTCGGCAGCGTCGGTTCGCTCGTTTCGCCGAACAGCATTATGGCGGTGTGGGCGACCATCAGCCGGTCGCGCATCCAATTGTCGCGATAGGCTGCGATGCGCGTGCTGTACCAGAGCGCCATCGTCAGCAGGACGAAGCTGATGGTCAGCAGCAACAGCCGCCCGGCGAGCCCGAAGGCTTGCCGGCGGCCCGTCGAGCGCGGCCCAAGGGCGCCGGCTTCGTCGCGTGCCTGCTCGCCGGACAGATCGACGATAGGACCGGTCGGGCGGCCAAGCGCAGGATTTTCAGGCAGCAGGCCCGACATAGTCATCTTCCCGGTAGGCCTGAATGATTTGCGCGAAATTCGTTTCGGCGGCGAAGCCGAGGCTGCGCGCACGGCTGGCGTCGAAGCGCGTGGGCCATCCCGCCACGATGCGCTCGACGGTTTCATCGCGCTGGCGGCGGATCAGCCGCACGGCGGCGTCGCCGGCCGCCGCCCGCAGCGCTTCGATCTGATCGGCCACCGTTGCCGAGACGCCCGGCATCGTCAGGTTGCGCCGCCCGCCCAGCTCGGCAAGGTCGAGGGCCGCGGCGTGGAGCAGGAAGCCAACCGCCGAGCGCGGCGAGGCGTGCCAGTGGCGCACGGTGTCCGGCACGGGCAAGACCGCCTCCTTGCCTGCGAGCGGCTCCCGGATGATGCTGGAGAAGAAGCCGGACGCGGCGCGATTGGGGGCGCCCGGCCGCACGCAGATCGTCGGCAGGCGCAACCCCACGCCCGACAGGAATCCGCGGCGCGAGTAATCCGACAAGAGCAACTCGCAGACGGCCTTTTGCGTTCCGTAGCTCGTCAGAGGCGTCGTGAAGAACTCGTCGTCGATCGTCTCGGCGAAGGGCGCGCCGAATACGGCGATCGACGAGGTGAAAATAACCCGCGGCCGATAGACGCCTGAAGACGTCTGGTTCTCGCGCCGGATCGCCTCGAAGAACATCCGGGTCCCGTCGAGATTAATCGCGTAGCCCTTCTCGAAATCGGCCTCCGCCTCGCCCGACACGATCGAGGCGAGCAGGAAAATCACGTCCGGGCGCTCGCTGATCAGCTTCGGCGCGACATAGGACGCGGCAAGATCGAACGCTTCGCATTTGCTGGGGAAATCCGCCAACGAGGGAGGGTTCGGGGGAACGATGTCGACGAGATGCATCCCGTCGATGCGTTGGCCCGCGAGCGCGCCCTCGCGCCCCAGCCGCTCGCACAATTTGCGGCCGATCATCCCAGCCGCCCCGATCACGAGAATCTTCAAGATGTGGGCCCTCTTGCGCAGCTCGCCCCAAGCTCGCGGCTCTTCCTTTACACGGATTCGCGGACCAATTGAGACAAAAATGGGGCCGCCGTCTTTTTGGCTTAATATAACTGGAGAAGGGCCGGGGCTGAATAGCGGGAGGGCAAGTTCTCTGGAAGAAGGAGACCCTATGAAGCGCGCGATCGTTGCGGCCCTTGGAGGCGCCGTCGCCTGTTCATCGGCGGCCGCCGCCGACGAATACGGCCAAGCGACCTACTATCGAAACCCTCACTATGGCGGACTCATCGCCGCGCATCGCACTCTACCTTTCGGAACCCGTGTGCGTGTGCAAAACCTAGACAATGGCCGCAGCGCTGTTGTTGTTATCGTTGATCGCGGTCCCTTCGCGCGCGGCCGCATCATCGATGTCTCCACCTACGCCGCCGGCGTGCTCGGAATGCGGCAGGCCGGCGTGGCCCACGTGAGGCTTCAGCACTACTAAGCCCCCTGCGCGGCGGCGCTCAATTCGCTCCCTCGAGCAGCCGCCGCGCAATCACCTGGGCCTGAATCTCGGCCGCCCCCTCGAAGATGTTGAGGATGCGCGCGTCGCAAAGCACGCGCGAGATCGGATATTCCAGCGCGAAGCCGTTGCCGCCGTGGATCTGGAGCGCGTTGTCCGCCGCCGCCCAGGCGACGCGGGCGCTGAGCAGTTTGGCCATGCCGGCCTCGAGGTCGCAGCGACGGCCTTCGTCCTTGGCGCGGCCGGCGAAATAGGTGATCTGGCGGGCGATGTGAATTTCCGTCGCCATCATCGCGAGCTTGTCGGCGACGCGGGGGAAGTTGATCAACGTCTTGCCGAACTGGACCCGCTCCTTGGCGTAACGCAGACCGAGCTCGAAGGCGCATTGCGCGACGCCGACCGCGCGGGCGGCGGTCTGGATGCGGGCGGATTCGAAGGTCTCCATCAGTTGCTTGAAGCCCTGGCCCTCGACGCCTCCGAGCAGGCTGGTCGCAGGAACGAAGAAACCGTCGAAGGCGATCTCGTATTCCTTCATGCCGCGATAGCCGAGAACCTCGATCTCGCCGCCCGACATGCCCTTGGCGGGGAACGGGTCGCCGTCCGTGCCGCGCGGCTTTTCGGCGAGGAACATGGAAAGGCCCTTGTAGCCGGGCTCGTGCGGGTCGGTGCGCGCCAGCAACGTCATCAGGTCGGCGCGCACGGGATGGGTGATCCACGTCTTGGCGCCGTTGACGACGTACCCGTCCCCTTCGCGGGTCGCGCGCGTGCGCAACGAGGCGAGGTCGGAGCCTGTGTTTGGCTCGGTGAAAACGGCGGTCGGCAGGATCTCGCCGCTGGCGATTTTCGGCAGCAAATGGCGCTTCTGCTCCGGCGTGCCGCCGACGAGGATGAGTTCGGCGGCGATCTCGGAGCGCGTGCCGAGCGAGCCGACGCCGATATAGCCGCGCGACAGCTCCTCCGACACCACGCACATCGCAACCTTGCCGAGCCCGAGCCCGCCGTATTCCTCCGGGATGGTCAGGCCGAACACGCCCATCTCGGAAAGCCCGGCGATCACCGCGAGCGGAATATACGCGTTGGCGCGATGCCAATCCTGCGCGTGCGGAACGACCTCGGCGTCGGCGAAGCGGCGCATCTGGCCGCGGATCGTCTCAAAGGTCTCCTCGAGCCCGGGGTCGCCGATCGGCCCGTCATGGGCCTCGGCGATCAGCGCCGCAAGGCGAGCGCGCGAGGCCGGCGTGGCGCCCGTCGCGATCAGGGTTTCGACCGCCTCAGTGCGGCAGGCCGAGATGTCCGCGCTTCGCAGGCCGAAGTCGGCGAGGCGCACGATCTCGCCCTGGTTCATCGGTATGCCGCCGAAGATCTGCGCCAGATACTCGCCAACCCCGATCTGCGTAAGCAGGGTTTCCGTTTCGCCGAAGCGGCCCTCCTCGCGCATCCGGCGCGCATAGGCGGTCAACTCCTTGATCGCTTCGACATAGGTCGCAAGCCACGCGAGGCCATGCGCGGCATGCTGCTCCTGCTCGATCTTCGCGGCGCTCAGCTTGCCGTTTTCGCTCAGGCGCTCGCGCAGGGCGGAGACGGCGCGCGCGAGAAGGCTCTGCATGGCGTCGAGGGCTTGCGAGGCGAGGTCGTCGAGCGGCACGGGCGTCTCCTGGGCGCTGTTGCGTCGCAACATGCGACGCCGCAAAAGCGGTTGCAATCCGTCTTTTGGAGCACGCCGCGGCGGCTGTCATGTCGAAGGGAAAGCGGGCGTCCAGCCGGCTCGGCCGCAGGCGCTTGATAAGGGGGGCGCAGCGGCCGCCTTGTCCGCGCGCGCGGACGGACTACATCCAGGACTCGTTAACCCGGCCATCCGGGCTGCCGCCGAGGCGGGCCGCAACGAGGGCGCGAGCGATGAGCGTTTCGAAGCCGGCGGCGCCGGCCCTTTCCGGCTCGCCAGCTTCCGAGGCCCCTGGCGTCGTCGCAACGCGGGTTCCCGCCCGCCTCGAACGCCTGCCGTGGGGACGCTTCCATGTGCTCGTCGTCGTCGCGCTTGGCATCACCTGGATTCTCGACGGCCTCGAGGTCACGCTGGCGGGCTCGATCTCGGGCGCCTTGAAAGCGAGTCCGACATTGCGCCTGGGCGACGCCGACGTCGGCTTCGCCGGCAGCGCGTATATCGTCGGCGCGGTCTGCGGCGCGCTGTTCTTCGGCTGGCTGACCGATCGGCTCGGCCGCAAGAAGCTGTTCTTCATCACCATCGCGGTCTATCTCATTGCGACTGCGCTCTCCGGCCTCTCCTGGAGCGCGGCCAGCTTCTTCCTGTTCCGCTTCCTGACGGGCTGCGGCATCGGCGGCGAATACGCCGCCGTCAATTCGACCATTCAGGAACTCGTTCCCGCGCGGTTCCGCGGCTTCCTCGATCTCCTGATCAACGGAAGCTTCTGGGCCGGCGCGGCGCTCGGCGCATTGGTCGCCGTGGTTCTGCTGAAGCCTTCCCTATTCGATCCCGACTTCGGGTGGCGCCTCGCCTTCTTCGTCGGCGCGGCGCTCGGCGTCGGCGTGTTCTTCATGCGGATGTGGATCCCCGAAAGTCCGCGCTGGCTTGCGATCCACGGTCGCGAAGAGGAGGCGGAAGCGGTCGTCGCCGGCATCGAGGAGCGCTTCGTGAAGTCTGGCGCGCAGCTCGCAACCGTCGAGGCGCCGCCCGTCCGCCTGCGCTCGCGCACTCACACGCCGATCCGCGAGGTGCTCGCGACGATCTTTCGCGTCTATCCCCGGCGCGCCTTCCTTGGCCTCACCCTGATGGCCGCTCAGGCGTTTTTCTACAACGCGATTTTCTTCACCTACGCGCTGGTGTTGACGAAGTTCTACGGCGTGCCGTCGGACCGCATCGGCTGGTACATCTTGCCGTTCGCCGCCGGCAACTTTCTCGGGCCCGTCGCGCTGGGGCGCCTCTTCGACACGGTCGGGCGGCGGCGGATGCTGACGATCACGTACGCCCTCTCCGGCATTCTGCTGATTGCGTGCGGCGCGCTGTTCGAGTTAGGGCTTCTCTCGGCGCTCACGCAAACCCTCGGCTGGATGTTGGTGTTCTTCGTCGCCTCGCCCGCCGCCAGCGCCGCCTATCTCACCGTGAGTGAAAATTTCCCGATCGAGATCCGCGCGCTGACGATTGCGATCTTTTATGCGATCGGCACCGGGATCGGCGGCGCCGCCGCGCCATTCCTGTTCGGCGTGCTGATCGCCAGCGGATCGAGGGAGAGCGTGTTCGCCGGCTACGCCCTCGCGGCGGTCTTGATGCTGGCCGGCGCCTTTGTCGCCGCACGTTTCGCCGTCGACGCCGAGCGCCGGCCGCTCGAAGAAGTGGCGAGGCCGCTGTCCGCGGAGGGGTAGGGCGCAGTCCCGCCGCGCGCGGCCGTCCGCCCGCATGGAACGGGTCGCCCCTGTCGACGTTGTAACAATGCGAAACCGAGGGCGCTGTTCATGTTTATCCAAATGCTTGTTTTGGCGGCTGTCGCCGCTTTGTCGTCGGCGTGGCTCGGGAGGAGGACAGCTTCCGCCCGCACGATCCGCTGCTATAGCCGGCGACATAATCCCCACCAAGACCAGCGGCAGTGAAGCAAGCTCCAGAGCGCGCCAGATCCCTGTTGTCGTCGCCAGCGAAGCGCCGCGATCCAGAGATCGCAGCGTTCGCTGAATTAGGCGCCTACGGAGCGACTTGCGACTTGCTGGCGAACTCGCAAAGACGGTTCCTGCAGAACGCTTCAGCGCCCATCGCGACAAGCCCAGAGACAACCCGCCTTAGTTGGTCAGCTCGGCGATGGTCATGTGATTGTCTTTGAGCGGCCACGGCCGCGCGACGATCCGCTCCTCGTTGAACTCGGCGATGATTGGCCGCGGAGTGGCGTCGGTCAGCTTGAGTTTTGCATGCCAAGCGGCGGGCACGCCCGGAGAGATGTCCGTGGGCGTCTTCCCGTCGAGCAGCACCACATCGCGAGGCAAGCCGAAGTAACCGCGCGGCCGCTCCATCGTGACGATCGCCGCAGCGTCCGCGTCTTCCTTTGACGGCGGGGCGGAGGGTCTCAGGTCGAGCATGGCGAAAGAGCGCGGCAGCGGCGAGCGGTAGATATGGGTGATCGGCGCGCCCGGAGCTGCGACGACGAATTCGAGCGCCGAGGCGGAATCGAGTTTTGCCGGCCCCCAGACTCCGTCGGCGCCGGTCGTCTTCGAGTGTATGGCCTCGCCCTGCCGCTCTCCGGTCTCGGGCGAAACGCGGAAGATATCGACCTTCGCTCCTTCGACCGGTCGATTGGTGGGCACGCCGTCGACGACGCCCGTGACCCTTCCATCGAGAACGATCTCGGCTTCGGGCGTGATCGCGATCCGCTCGGGCGCACGCCCGACGACGAATTTATAGATTTCGGCGAAGGCGACCGGGCTAAGCGCCGTCCCGCGATGATCAACATGGTCGAGGACGAGGTTCGTCGCCCCTTTGAGCGCCGGGCCTTCGGCGGTGACGTTGGTCGGCGCGCCGGGATTGCCGATGTAGCGGGCGTCCGGCTGCGCATAGAGGTCATATCCGTCGCTGCGCAGCGTGAGGAAAGGAACGCCCGCCGTCACTTCGTTGTCGCCGGCGTTGAGCTTGGTCAGGAAGGGGCCGCGGCCGTTGTATTCGGAGCCGAGCGCAGCGTCGGCGGCGAAAACGCCGTGATTGGGCGTCCCGCCGAGAACCGCGCAAGCAACGCTCGACGGATTGGCTGCGACATAGCCGCGCGTCGAATAGCCGCCGCGCGAAAGGGCGACGATGGCCACTTTGGCGGCGCCGGTCTTCTTTTTCACGTCATCGATAAAGGCGGTCAACTCGCGGAGCTGATCCTGCGTCGAAGACCGGTTGGCTTGAGGAACCGTATCGTCGCTGCGCGCTTGAGGGTCGGTGAAGCTGATCGCGAACAGTTTTTCGCGGGGGTACCCGTTGCTCTCGAAACGCCAGATGGTCGTCAGCCAGGTCGCCGCCAGATCGCTGTCGCCATGGACGAAGACGATTGGGATGGGTTCGCTATCGGCGAAGCTCGGTCGTACGAACCGCGCGACGGCGACAAAAGCTGCGCCTTGCACCAAACGGCGGCGTGTGAGCATCGGCATCCTCCCTCGGTGTCGGTTCAGGCGACCGACTGAGGGCAGGGTATGTCAAATCAGCGCTGTTGCAAGCGGAAGCTGCGGGTCGGATCAACCCAACAGCCGCCACCTCGGGTTCGAAGTCCGGGCGCGCTTGGCGTTGCGCGCGGAGCCCGACCACACCACGCTCGAGGGCGCGCGGGTGGGCTCTCCCTTTGCCGGCGTCTCGCCCGACGCAGGCTCCGCGACCGAGATAGCGGGCTGCTCCTCGGGGCCCGCGGCGAGAAAGTTCAGAACTTCGGCTGCCGGCATCGGGCGGCTAATCAAAAAGCCCTGAATTTCGTCGCATCCCAACGTTTCGAGGCAGGCGAACTGGTCTTCGGTCTCGACGCCTTCTGCGACCGTCGCCATGCCGAGCGCCTTGGCGAGGCTAGTGATTGCCCGCACGATCGCGACGCTGTCTTGTCGCTCCCCGAGTTCCCTGACGAACGACCGGTCGATCTTGATTTTGTCAAACGGGAAACGGTGGAGATAGCTCAAGCTCGAATAGCCGGTCCCGAAGTCGTCCATGGCGATCAGAATGTTCAGATCGCGGATGGAATGGAGAACCGCGATCGCCTGACTCGTATCCCCGATCATCACGCTCTCGGTCACTTCGACGATCAAGCGTGAGCTATCGATCCCGGACGCTTTGATCGCTGCTGAGATCGCCTGGATCAAGCCGGCCGACTTGAACTGCACCGCGGACACGTTGACGCCCACCTTGATCTCGCGCGGCCATTTGGCGGCTTCCTTGCACGCCTCGCGGATCACCCATTCTCCAATCGGCACGATCAGGCCGACCTCCTCGGCGAGCGAAATGAATTCGCCAGGGGGAATGTTGCCCTTGACCGGATGCTCCCAGCGCAGCAACGCCTCGAACGATTTGACGTTCCTTTCGCTGGCGCAGACAACCGGCTGGAAGTGGAGGCTGAACTGATCGCCCGCGATCGCCGCCCGCAGATCGTCTTCCATCTGGCGGCGCGCGCGTATCTGCTCGTCCATCGACGTCTTGAAGAAGTTGTAGTTGCCCCGTCCTTGCGCCTTGGACTGGTAAAGCGCCATGTCCGCGCCGCGGATCAATTCATCGGCGACAAGACTGTCGTTCGGCGTCATGGAAATGCCGATGCTCGCCCCGATGACGATGGTGTTGCCGTCGATCATGTAGGGCTCGCTGACGGAAGCGATCACGCGTTGCGCGAGCTGGACGGGATCGTTGAGCGTGTTCTCGATGCGCTGAATGATTGCAAACTCGTCGCCGCCGAGCCGGGCGATCGTGTCGCCGCTGCGCACCTCGGCGGCGATCCGGGCCGCGACTTCCTGCAGCAGCTTGTCGCCGAACGGATGGCCGAGACTGTCGTTCACGGCTTTGAATTGGTCGAGGTCGAGATAGAAGACGGCGAATTTGCCGACTTTGCGCCGCACCTCGGCGATGCACTGATCCAAACGTTGTCGGAACTCAAATCGATTGGAAAGACCGGTCAACGGGTCCTTCGTCGCCATTTCCCGCACTTTTTCCTCTGCGCGGCGGCGAGCGGTGATGTCTTCGTGGGTCGACACCCATCCGCCGTCGGCGAGTTTCTTCTTGCGTTGCAGAATGGTGCGTCCGTCCGACAGCTCATTGACGATGATGATGCCGCCATCGGTTTCCGTGCGCGATTCGGCCGACCAATATCCGTCGCCGTCAGCATTGCGATTCTGGAACAAAACTTCCGCGTTCGCGGCGCCGGGAAGCGTCATTTCGGCGGGAAGGCCATAGATTTCCGCGTAGCGCCGATTGCAGGTGATCAATTTCATCTTCGCGTCGAACAAGGCGACGCCCTGCACGATGTTGTCCATCGCGTTGTTGAACTGCTTGTATTGGATCGCGAGTTGTTGCTGGACGGCCGCGCTCTCTCTGGATTCCGAGATGTGGTCGACGTTGATCGCCAGCTTGACGGCGCCTGCGGCGATCAAGATCACAAGCACGAACGCCCCAGACGCGATCCAATGGGATTGCGTTTGCCAATTGGCGAGCGCGTCGCTTGTCGCCACGGTCACGACGGTCGAGAGCGGAAAATGGGGCAACTTTGCAATCGAGAAGATTCGATTGACGCCGTCAATGGCGCTCGCCGACTGCGTGACGCCATCGCGGCCGACGGATACGAATTGCGTGTAGACCGGAGTCTTGGTGATGTCCTTGCCGAGCATGAAATCCACCGCGGGGACGCGCGTCATCATCGCGCCGTCCGTACGATACAGCGCAATCGATCCATGCTTCCCCACGATGAACCGCTGGAGAAGATCGCCGATCGCCTCCTGCTTCAGCGTGGCGGTCACGGCGCCGAGAAAGGCGCCAGTCGGCGAGGAAACGCGCTTGGAGATCTCGATCCCTTTGGAACTCGTCGTCGATTCGAGCGGACTCGACACGAGCACATCGTCCGGATGGGCGGACCGCAGACGCCCCATGAAGGCCCGTGACGCCCGCTGCTCGACGCTCGCGCCCTCATCGGCTCCAGCTATGGCGATCCCTTCGATCCGGGGGGTCGCTTGTTCCTGCACGAACGCGCCGACCTGTCTGTTTGTCGCCAGGGCATTCAAGTCGCCGGCTGAGGCCGGCTTGGCGCTTTGCAGGCGCTCGACCACCCGCGACAGCGAAGAGGAAACGGACTGCAGTGACTGGTCGAGCTCTTGGGCGAGAACGAATGAGACGGTCTTCGCGTTTTCAGCGCTTTCGCCGATCTGTCGATCGTGGAGGAAATCGGCCAGCCAAGTGCCGCCAGCCAGTACGATTCCAATCAGGACAATTGCGGCTATGAAAAGCAGGGCTTGCCGGCGGGCCAGGCGGGAGAGCTTGCCGGGGAAAGACAGGAACGCGTTCAAACGGAATCTCGCGCCGGGAGAAATACGCTGCGGTGTAGTGGCATGCCCGGCGTTAAGAGAAGCTGACCCCCGAGCGACTTTTTACACCTATCCAGCGGCTTAGCGAGATCTGGACAGGCCACCTACGCCTATTTCGGCAATGTTCGATTCGCCAGTCTCGTGGAGCATTATGGCAAGCACGCAGAAGTGCTGCGCCTGGCGTCATGGTACGAACTAGAGAAGGCGGGACATTCCCCGATCCCGGCAGCGGCGGAGCGCGCGACGAAGGACAAGATCGCCGCGATCGCAGCGGCGCAGAAGGCCGGAGTGGTCACGGATCGCATCCCGCCGGAGCATCTGCTGGAACTCGTTCTCAGCGTGACGAGAACCCATCTGCGTGGAAAAACACTGATCGAAGCGGTCGGGCGCCTCGTACGTCCGTGATCTCCGTTGGCAGCCACCGCTCGATCGCGGCGCGTCGGTCGAACCGAGCGGGGCAGGGGCCATGGAAAGATATGTCGGCTCAGCGCTTCATGATCTCCCGGATTCTCCGAGCGAGGATGTCCATCGTCACCGGCTTCGCGACGATCTCCATCCCGGAAGCGAGAAAGGAGCTGCTGGCGGCATTTTCCGCGTAGCCGGTCATAAAGAGGACCCTGAGCCCCGGTCTCTTTTCCAGAGCGGCGTCCGCCAGTTGTCGCCCGTTGAGGCCGGGCAGCCCGATGTCCGTAACGAGGAGATCGATTCTCTGAGGGGATAGAAGAAGCCGAAGCGCACTCGGCCCATCCACGGCCTCGAGCGTCCGATAGCCCAGATCGTTTAGGACATCGACGATGAGGAGGCGAACGATAGCGTCGTCCTCCACGACCAGGATGACATCGTTTGTCCCTTCTTCCTGGTCATCGGAGGTCCGGTCGGTCGCCACAGAGATCTCTTTCTGGCCGTAGTACCGCGGCAGAAGCAACTGAACCGTCGTTCCCTTGCCCTCCTCGCTGTCGATGCGGATCGATCCGTCGGACTGGCGCACGAAGCCATAGATCGTCGACAGGCCGAGTCCGGTTCCCTGTCCGATCGGTTTGGTCGTATAGAAGGGGTCGAATGCCCGCGCCTTCACGTCGGGCGGCATGCCGACGCCGGTGTCCCTGACGCGCAGCGACACGTACTCGCCAGCTGGAAGCTCCCACAGCTTGGCCTCCTCGGCGCCGAGCGTGGCGTTCGAGGTCTCGATGGTCAGCGTTCCGCCGTCGGGCAGGGCGTCTCGGGCATTGATCGACAGATTAAGCAGGGCGTTCTCGAGCTGATGTCCATCGCAGCGAACAAGCCACAGGTCGCGGTCGCGAACGACCTCCATCGCGATGGATTCGCCGATCGAACGGCGCAGCAAGTCCTCGACCGCGGCGATCAACTCGTTCATGTCGACGGGACGCGGATCGACCGGCTGGCGGCGCGAAAACGCGAGCAGGCGGTGCGTCAGCGCCGCTGCGCGCTTGGCCGACGCCATGGCGCCATCGAGAAAACGGTCGACGTCGCCGATGCGTCCCGCGGCGATACGCCTCTGGACCAGGTCCAAGGCGCCGATGACGCCTTGCAAGAGATTGTTGAAGTCGTGTGCGATCCCGCCGGTCAATTGGCCGATCGCTTCCATCTTGGCGCTCTGTCGAAGCGCTTCTTCCGCCTGCATGAGCTGGGACGTTCGCTCGGCGACGCGCTGCTCCAACGTCGCGTTCGCTTCGGCTAGCGACTCCGCCGCGATCCTGCGCTCCTCTTCTGCAGCGTGACGCTCGTTCACGTCGCGAAGAATGGCGGTGACGAAAATGCGCTTCTCGCTTTGCCAGCGCGACAACGATAACTCCAGGTGGCTGGGCGAGCCGTCCTTTCGCCGGCCCATGAGCTGGACGGGCTGCCGAACCGCGCGATCGTTCAGGACGGCGCAGCGCGTGCGCGTCCACGCGTCCTCGCCGGGAAAGAGGATGTCGATATTTTTTCCCAGAAGTTCGCCTTCCCCGTAGCCGAACTGACGGCGCGCGGCGGGATTGGCGAGCTGAATGACGCCTTTTGCGTCGAAGGTTACGATCACATCCGCGGCGCTGGCGACCACGGCGTCGTAGCGCGCGTTCTGCCGCTCCCGCAAGACGTGCTCGCGCCCCGCGGCAACCGTAACGTCGATGATTTGGATGAGGCAGGATCTCGATTTGCTGCCGATCGCGCTCACCGTGACGTCGTGAACCAGCGTCCGGCCGGCGCGCGTCCTCAGCGGAAAGACCCTGGAGTGAAGAGAATGCGTCAGGAGACTCGAGACGCCCGACTTCAGCGCCGCGCCGATCGCATAGCGCAATCGCTCAGGCTCGCCGTCCGGAAAGACGTCGTCCAACCTTCGTCCCAGCGCGACGTCGGCGCGCAGCCCGCACATGGCGGAAAACGCGGAGTTCCATTGTAGGACGCGCTGGTCGGCGTCCAGGAGGATCAATCCCGTATCGATCGAGTCGAACACGGTTCGCGAGTCGACTTCCCCGTCAGTCATTGGCTTCCAAGCCTGGATGGCCCGTCGTCCGCTGGATGTATCCAGCGATCAGTTGTTTGAGCGTCGCCAGCGACGGCAGATCCATGAACAGGGCGATGTACCCTTGGATGTCCTTTTCGTGCACGGCGAAATTGATATAGACGAACAGCACCGCGCCGCCGGCCTCGGGAGGCGGCGGGAGCGAAAACAGCTCCTCGCTGTCGCCATGCAGGATTTCCGGCAAGGATATCTTGAGAGTTCGCTGGAGCTGATTGGCGATCGTCGACAGGCAACCATTGAGAATGATGTTGCCCGTCTCCGCCAACGCCTCCTGTTCCAGATCGATGATATCCTCGAGGGGCAGATCCCCGCTCGTCACCGCCCGGACGAGCTCGAGACTCTTCGTTTCCGGAAAGATCAGCAGGACCCGCCCGGTTATGTCGCCTTCGAAGACCTGATGCACCGCGACGAGCTTATTGAGCTCGGCGCCGCGGAGGATTTCCACTGCGCGCCCACGCTCCACCAGGACGACGCTGGGGACCGAGAGGATAATCTGCCGACCCACCATTTCCCGGAGGCTGACCGCCGCGCTGCTGACGCCGAGATTGACGAGTTCAGTGAAGGCATCCAGTTCGAGCTCGTCGAGCGAGGCGTCGCGATTGGACAAGCTCACGCTCCTCTCAGCTTTTGTTCGGCGCTCACGAAAAATTCCTCTAGCGCCTCGTTCGTGATGGGCTTGGGCAAAAACGTGGCGCCGAGCGCGTGCGCCCTCTCCACAATCTCTTGCTGGTAATTGGCCGAAATGATCGCCATCGGCATGCCCGGACGGAGCGCGCTGGACGCCGTCGCGAGTGTGAACCCGTCGTCTCCCGGCATATTGAAATCGAATATCGCAAGGTCCGGCTCCGCGTTCCGGAGCTGCGCGAGCGCCTCCTCGGCGTTCGCCGCCTCGATACGGACCCAGCCTGGACGAACCATGTTCAGCGCCTTCGCTATGGCCATGCGCGCCAGTTTGCTGTCGTCAACCAAGAGCACTTTCATACGTTTTTACACTCCCCCGAGATGATAATGCTTCGATCAGCCCGAAAGTTCCCTAAGCGCAATAGGACGGTTCGGGAATTTCGCCCGACCTTACCGTATCGACCAGGGCGCCGAACAGCCCTCGTCAACCGAGCAACTCCTGAAGGTCGAGGACGAGCAGGACGCGACCGTCGCCCGTCAGCGTCGCGCCGGCGACGCCGCCGACTCCCGCCAAAAGCCCGTCGAGCGGCTTGAGGATCACTTCCATGCGCTCTCCGAGACGATCGACCTCGACAGCCCCGACCTGGCCGGCGATCGATGCGACGACGACCAGGGCGTCCGAATCGCCGGCTCGCTCGCCCGTGGCGCCCAGGCTTTGCCCAAGATCGATCAGTGGGATCGTGCGATCTCGCAATACGAAGGCGCCGCCGGTTCCGATGGGATGAATGCGCTCGCGGGGGAGACGCAGGGTTTCGACGACGCTGTCGAGTGGTATTCCGAACGTCTGGCCTCCCGCCTCCACGGTCATGACGCTCGTGACCATCAGGCTGTATGGCAAGGTCAGTCTGAACCGGCTGCCGCGGCCTGGGTCGCTTTCCACGCTCACCCGGCCGCCGATCCGTTCGACAGTGGCGCGAACAGCGTCCATGCCGACGCCCCGCCCCGAAAGATCGGACACCGCGTCCTTGGTCGAAAAGCCGGGCATGAAGATCAGATCGAGAATCTCCGCGTCGCTTGCGCCGGAGAGCGCCGCGCTATTCATGACCTTGCGCTCCGCCGCCACCCGGCGGACCTGCGCGACGTCGACGCCCCTGCCGTCGTCGTCGACCTCGACGAGGACATGCGGTCCCTGGCGATGCGCGCGCAGCCCGATGGTCGCGATCGCAGGCTTTCCGGCAGCCGCTCGCTCGGGCGCCGACTCGACGCCATGATCCATGGCGTTGCGCACGATATGGAGCAGCGGTTCAAACAGCATGTCTACGATCATTCGGTCCGCTTCGGTGTCGTCGCCCTGGAGCACGAGGACCGCCGGTTTTGCGAGGTCGATGGCCAATTCGCGCACGACTCGCTGGAACCGCTCGAAAACGCTGCGAAGCGGGACGACGCGCAGATTCAACGCGGTCTCTTGCAGACGCGCGAGGAGACGTTCGAGCCTGGCGCGCTCGGCCCTCAGGACGGGCGCGAGCGGGTTGCCGGCCTCGTCCGCCGATCTCGAGACGTGCGCGATCGCGTTCTTGGCGACGATCAGTTCGCCGGTCAACGCGACCAGCGCATTCACCCGCTCGGCGTCGACGCGAAACGAGCGCGCCGCCGCGCTGGGCCGCGCCACGGCCGGGACGATCGGGGCGATCGCCTGATGCGCTTCCAGCGATCCCGCGATGGCTTCGATCAAGGGTCCGGCGTCGCCGTCGGCCAGGAAGGAAGCGACCGCGCGGTCGACATTCCGGGCTTCGGCGCTCAGCGCGAGACGGCGCAGGACATTGCCGGCGACCCGGCCGCCCGCGGCGACTCTCCCTGTCCGCCCGGCGGGATCGCCATCGGCGATCACGAGAAGCTGCTCTTCCAGCAGGCGGCGCGCCACCGCGGTCAGATCGAGGCTGGCGGGCTCGGACGGCGCCTCTTCCTCCGGCACGGTTTGCCTCGGCCTCGGCTCATGCTCGGCGAATCGGGCGATCGCCGCGTGCGCGGCGGCGTCGGGCGCGTACGGCAATTCGCCTGAGGCCTCGATCTCGTCCAGCCACTGCACCACCTGATCGACCACGTTCAGGCAATCGCCGACGAGGGCTGGCGACGCCGAGGCGTCCCCCCTGCGCACCTCCGACAAAGCCTCTTCCGCCCGGTTGACCGCGCGAGACATCGCCGAGAAGTCGACAATGCCGGCGCAGCCCTTCAACGTGTGAAAAGCGCGGAACGCGCTGTCGATTTTCTGCTTTTCCTCGGGCGCGCCCTCGAGCGCGAGCAATTCTCTCGTCGCCTGGTCGACGAGTTCGCGCGATTCCACCAGAAACTGCTCGAGGAATTCGTTCATTCGGGAATCCCGCACAGCATCGCGACGCACTCCTTCAGGACGCCTTCGCTGATCGGCTTGACGAGATAGAAATTCGCTCCGGCGGCGCGTGCCGCCAGACGGTCGTGCGCGCCCGCCTCGGTGCTGGCGACCAGCGCAGGGATTCCGCTCGCGGGCGAGGACTGCCGCCGCAGCGCCGTCAGAAACGCCAAGCCGTCCATCTGGGGCATGTTCACGTCGACGATGACGAGATCCGCCGGATTGTTCAGGACGCGCTCCAGGGCCTCCAGGCCATTCAGCGCCTCTTCCACCGCGTACCCCGCGCGCTCGAGGATCTTGCGATAGTAAAGTCGCACCAAAGCGGCGTCTTCGACCACGAGAATCCGCGTTTTGGGCTCAGCCATGCGCGTCTCCCATCGGCCGTCGATAGACGATCGCATCCGCGAAACGGCACACTTCGAAAAGAGGCGAAATACGGCTCATCGATTCGCTGTGTCCCAGACAGATGAACCCGCCCGGCGCAAGGTTCTCATAAAGGTTCTCCGCGGCGACCCGACGGGATGCGTCGTCGAAGTAGATCAGCACGTTGCGGCAAAAGATAACATCAAATAGCCCGTGCGGGCGTGTTTCTCCGCGCTCTACGATATTGGCGGCGGAAAAACGGACGGAGTCGCGCAATTCGCTGCGAATTTGCCAGCGGTCCTCTCCAAGCGGCTGAAAGTAGCGGTCGACGAGTTCTGGCGCGAGGCGGCTGAGGGCCCGCTTGCCGAAGACGCCGTCGCGGGCCGCCGAAAGCACGGCCGTGTCGATGTCGGACGCCACGATTTCGATGTCGTAGGAATCGACCTGGGGCCAATT
The DNA here is from genome assembly GCA_036488815.1 of Roseiarcus sp. Lineage (GTDB taxonomy): Bacteria > Pseudomonadota > Alphaproteobacteria > Rhizobiales > Beijerinckiaceae > Roseiarcus. Next base: position 11,614 of record DASXGX010000153.1, on the reverse strand, counting down.
CTCCAGCAGCCAGATCGCGATCGAATACGGCTCCTCTCCCGTCGAGCAGGGGATGGACCATATGCGGATGGCCTCGCCGGAAGATTTGCCGGTCAGCCGCTCGGCCAGCAGATTTGAGGTCAGGCACCGAAGCTGATGGTCCTCACGGTAGAAATAGGTCTCGTTGACGGTGAACGCGTTGACGAACTGCTCGATTTCTCCGTCCAGATCGCTGCGCAATTTCGCGAAATAGCTCGCGAACGATGTCGAACGCGTCGCCGCCATCCGGTCGGCGATCCGGCGGTCGACGAAATACCGGCGGGACTCGGTGAAGATCATGCCGGTGCGACGATAGAGATAGTCGGCGAGCCGGCGGTATTCGGGCTCTGTGATGGACGGATCTTCCATCACCGACGGCTCATATGTTGAGCCGGTCGGAGGCAACCTTGACGGCGAACGCGAGAAACGGATCGTTCGGGAAGCGTGCGGCGCAGCGAGCCAGAGCGGGCAGAGCGTCCCTATCGCCGATTTCCGCCAACACCTCGATCGCCGCCGCGCAGACGTTCGCCGCCGGGTCGGCGTCGATCAGCGACAGCAGAAGCCGTCCCGCCCTCGGCGGATCCATTGCTCGCACGAGCTCGCAGCTGAGCAGCCGAACGTCATCGTCGGGATCGGCGAGCAGAGCCTCGATGCGCGCGCCAAGCGAATTCGGCGCCGCGCGCAGCACGTCCAACGCCGCCGTTCGAAGCGAGGCGTCGTCGGACCTCAAGAACGGAAGAACCGCATCGATGCTTTCGGGGGAGCCGATCCGCGCCAATGCGGTAAAGATCGCCTCGCGCACCCGCGCATCGGTCTCGCCGCGGAGCGCTTCGGCCAAAGCGGGGACCGATTCCGGACGGTCCGCGGCCGCCCGCGCCGCAGCCCAGCGCACGCCCGCCGAGGCGCTCTGGAGGTCGGCCTCGCCAGCCTCGCCGGGGGGAGGCGCTTTTTCAGGCGTACGTCGGATCAGCGGCATGAAGACGCCAGTTGCAGCAGCTTGTCGGCGATTTTGTGCGCTGGCAGAATCCAGGTCGCGCCGCCGGACTTGACCAACTCGCCCGGCATTCCCCACACGACCGCGGTCTCTTCGGCTTCAGCGATCGTGGTTCCCCCCGCGGCGCGGAGCTTCGTCATGGCGTCGGCGCCGTCGTTGCCCATGCCGGTCATCAGGACGCCGACGACTTCCTCGGGCCGGAACTGGGCCATCGCGCTTCGCACGAGGCGATCGGCGCTTGGCCGCCAGGGGTAGTCTTCCGCCGCGACGGGCGCCACGATCGCCTCGCCGCCGCGTCGGGAAACCACCACGTCGCCGTCGCCCCGTCCCACGTAAGCGAACCCCGCCTCGAGGGGGAGCGAACGATCGACCTCGGCCACTTGCAGGGCGCACAGCCGGTCGAGGCGGCGGGCCAGCGGCCCGGTGAAACTTGCAGGCATGTGCTGAGCGATCACGATAGGCCAGGGAAAGGTTGCGGGCAGCGGCGAAAGCAGGGCCTCCAGGGCGGGCGGGCCGCCAGTAGAGGTTCCGACGACGATAACGCGCCCGCTGAGTGTTCGTTCCTGCGGCGCGTCCGACGGCTCCGCTGTCTTACGCTGCGATCTCGCCGCGGCGATGCGATGCTGCACGCGCTCGCGCAACCGCAGGCTCGCTTTCAATTTGGCGCCCGCGGCCGTTCGCAGCTTCGCGATCAGCTCCGGCCCAAAGACGTCCATGTGGAGCGATATCGCGCCTTCCGGCTTCGGAACGAAATCGACCGCGCCCAGCCGCAGGGCCTCGAGGGTCACCTGCGCGCCCTCGGTCGACAGCGAAGACACCATCACGACCGGGCAGGGCCGTTCGATCATGATGCGGTCGAGGCAAGCGAGCCCATCCATTTCCGGCATGTTGATGTCGAGCGTAACGACGTTCGGCCTGAAGGCGTCCAACTGGGCGAGCGCCTCGAGGCCGTTGCGCGCGAGGCGCACCTCCATGTCGGGCTCGCCGGACAGCACCCGCTCGAACAGCTTCCGCATCAACGCGGAATCATCGACCACCAGAACCTTGATCACGGGGCCGCCTTGGCCTTGGCCTTGGGTTCGAAGGCGTCGAGCATTTCATGTTCGGTCCGTGTGAGCAGCTCGACCGGATCCAGCACGAGCACGATCCGAGCCTGCTCCACCAGATTGATGACGCCCTGCACCAGCCGGGCGATGTCGTCGGTCAGGTCCGGCGGCTGCCCGATCGCCTCGCCGGCGCAGCGCAGCACCTCGGACACGCTGTCCACGATAAGTCCGGCGCGGCGACGGTCCGTCCGCACCACGACGAGGCGCCGGCCGGCGCCTTCGAAGCGAGGCATGTTGAACCTGCGCCGTTGGTCCACCACCGGCAGGACCTCGCCCCGCACATTGACAACGCCTTCGAGGAAGCCGGGCGTCTTGGGGATGCGGGTGATCCGGTCGGGAACGCGGGCGACTTCCTCGACCGCGTCGACCGGCAGGGCAAATTCGTCATCGCCCAGCCGGAAGATGACGAACTGACGTTCGAGCGCCGCGGCCACAGCGGGCTGCGGCGCCGATGGGCCTTCGATCGAACCCAATCGCTGCATGACGTCCTCCCGAAAGAGCTGCTCGGGCGCAAGAATCGAAATGAGACGACGACCCTCCTCGCCGCGATAAACCGCCTGCAACCGCGCCTCGCCGCCCGACCGCGCGGCAAGCAGCGCCGGAACCGGCTCCGTTAAACGCCGCTCGGCGGAGACGATGGCGCGGGCGCGATCGACGACCAAGCCGACGAGCCCGCCGCGAACCATCGTCACCAGCACCTGTTCGCGTTTGTCGGTCGCCGAGACCGACGCGAAACCGAGAAGTCCGCGCAGCGAGAGGAGCGGCAACAACTGGTCTCTATAGGCGACGACGCCGAGCGCCAGCGCCTCGGTGCGCGGGATCTCCGTCACGCTCCGCGGCGCGGGCATGACCTCCCGCACGGCCGACAACGGCAGACCATATTCCTGATTTGCGACATCGAAAGTGAGGAGGTTTTCCGCTTCGGCGGCCTGGCGCAGGGAACCGCGCTCGCTCTGGCGCGAGGCGGCTGCGAGCGGTTGGCGCTTTCGCTCGCCACGCTGGGCGAAGGCGCTTTGAAGCAGCGCTTGAACGTCGAGAATCTTGGCCGCGCCGCGCCCGTCGACGGGAAAGGCGCCGGCGATCTTCTCACCCGGCTCCTCGCTTAACTCCCCGTGCCGGGTCTCGACGCGTTCCGCCGCCGTGGTGACGAGCGCTTCGATGGCGTCGACGGCGAGCGCGGCCGGCGAGGCGCCGCTCAGCACGATCGCGCGCGTTCCTTCCGTGTGTGAGCCCTCTTGGCCCAGCAGACCTCTTAGGCTGACCAGCGGCAACACGGAACCGCGCAAATTGGCGACGCCGATCAGCGCCGCCGGCGCTAAAGGCATGCGCGCGACCGCCGGCGTTCTGATGATCTCCGCGACCTGTTGCGCGGGAAGCGCGTAGAGCCGGCCGCTCGAAAGAAACGTCAGGAACCGCTGGAGGCCGTCAGCAACGGGCGACGGCGTCGGCTCAGCCATTTTGCTGCTTCAACGTTTCGGCCAGCGCGGCGATCTCCTCGATCGCGGCTGCGAGGTCGTCGGCGCCCTGCGCCTGCTCGGTGGACGCCGTGGCCGCCTGGCGGGCGGCGCCGCCCCCTTCCTCCGCCGCCGCCGCGATCTGCCGCGCGGCCGCCGCGGTTTCGGATGCGCTCGAAAGAATCGTATCGGCCATGCGAACCACAGCCCCGTACGCCGTTCTCAAAACGGCAAGCTCGGCGTCGATTTTTTCGAGCGCGGAGAAGACCGTCCGGTTGTTCTGGACTTCAGCCTCTCCCGTCGCAATGCTTTGTTCGAGATCGCGCTTCAACGCGGAAATCTGATCCAGGACGCCGCGCACCGAATCCTTGGCGCGATCGACGTTCTCCGCCGACTCCCGCGAGAGCTCGCGGATGTCTCCGGCGACAACCGCGAATCCGCGCCCGGCCTCGCCCGCGCGCGCCGCCTCGACCGAGCCGCTGACCGCCAACATGCTCGTCTGAACGGCGATCAGCGCAATCGCGTCCACGATCTTTTCCATGCGCCGGCCGACGTTCTCGAGCTTCCCGATCGTCGACGCGCTCAAGCGGGTCTTCGCGAGCGCTTCGACGACGCCGTCGATCAGTTTCTCGACCCCTCGCCGTCCATCGACTAGCGTCGCCTCGATCGTCTCGACCCGTTCGTTCGCTTCTCGCGCCGTCTGTTGGGTGTGCTTGGCGCTTTTCTCGATCTGATTAAGGGCCGCGGAGGCCTGATGAGTTGCCGAGGCCTGCTGATGCGCGCCGCGATTGATCTGTTCGACAGCGGCCATGATCTGGCTCGCAGCGCTGCTCATCTCCTGGATCGTGGCGGAGAGCTCTTCCGAGGCGGCGCCGATCTGGTCGGCGGCGCCGGCGTCCGCCTTGCCGTCGCGCAAGCGCTCGGCGAGCTTCGCCAGGCTCTGCGCCGCCGCTTGGCCCTGCTCGAGCGATTTCGCCTGCTGCTGCACGGCCGATTGCGCCTCGCTCGAGGCGGCCGATTGCTGCTCGGCCGCCGCCGCGATCTGCTCGGCGCCTTTCTGGACTTCGCCGGCGGCGCGCTCCGCTTGCAGGGCGACGGTCAATACGTCCTGGCTGCCTTCGGCGATGCGCTGCATGTCTTCACGCCGTGCGCCGAGCGCGTCCACGACGAACGCCGCCGCCTTCGCCTCGCCGACCGCGGTCTCCGCGGTGTCCTTGACGCTGGCGGCGACGCCGCGAACGTCGGATTGGATCGCTTCTGCGAGGCTTTTCACGCTCTGCGAATTCTTGTCGGACGTTTCCGCCAGGGCGCGAACTTCGTCGGCGACGACCGCAAAGCCGCGTCCATGGTCCCCCGCCCGCGCGGCCTCGATCGCGGCGTTGAGCGCCAATAGGTTCGTCTGGTCGGAGATGCGGCTGACGGTCTGTGTGATTTCGCTGATGTCCTTCGCGCGGCGCTCGAGTTCGGCGATGATCTCGACCGACGCCTCCTGCCGGCGTGCGTTGCGCTCGATCGCGCGCGCGGACATCGTGATCTGGGCGGCCGCGTCGGCGAGAAGCGCCTGCACCGTGTCGGTGCGGCGATGCGAAGCCTCCGCCTCGACCCGCATCGCCCGCAGCGCATCGAAGATCTGCTTGATCACCGCGAGTTGCGCCGACGAGGCGCTCGCAGCCTCGTCGGCGCCGCTGGCGATCTGCGCCATCGCGCCGCCCAACTCGGTTGCGGCCGAGGAAGCTTGCGACAAACCGCTCGCCAGTTCCTCCGTGGCCGCCGCCATCCGCTCCGACAAGGCGTCGCTGCTGAAGCCGCTCGGCCCCTTCCGCTGGGTGGAGCGCGGTCTGATCGCGCCGACAGCGGGCGCCTCCCCCGGCGGAGCCGCGATCCGCGGCTTGCGCGAGGCGATTTTTGACGTTTTGACCAGGGCCATGGAGAACCGCAAACATCAGGCGTCGACGAATGCCAAAGCCTTGAGAAAATAGACTAAGCGAGAATGCGGAAATTTCCAAACAGCCGGGCGCGGCTTGGCGCTACGCTACAAGACCTTTCGCTCTCGACAAAGCCGCTGAGGGCTTGATTGGATTGGTCGAGCGTAGCTCGGCGCGATGGGCGCGGGGAGGCTCGTGCAGGCAAGCCCATCGAGTTCGGCTTCGTCCATCGGCGCGCCGAACTCCGGCCGCGCGGGGCACAATTGATCGCGCCAATTTGGCCAAGCCGCGTCCAGCGCAGCCGGTTCGCGTGCAGCGCTTTGCGACCCTGTTCATGTGAGCTGAAAATGCTCTAGTGATCGAGGACGCGGTGCAGGAAGGTCTTGGTCCGTTCGTGCTGCGGATTGGTCAGGACTGCTTCGGGGATGCCCTGTTCCACGATGGTCCCCTGATCCATGAAGACGATGCGGCTGGCGACGTCGCGTGCGAAGCGCATCTCATGGGTGACGATCATCATCGTCATGCCTTCGTCGGCGAGTTCGCGCATAACATCGAGGACCTCGCCGACGAGTTCCGGATCGAGCGCCGAGGTCGCTTCGTCGAAAAGCATGATCCGAGGACGCATGGCGAGCGCCCTGGCGATCGCGACGCGTTGCTTCTGCCCTCCCGAAAGCGTTTGGGGGGCGGCATTCCTGTGGTCCAGCAGCCCGACGCGTTCCAGCATCTGCTCGCCGATCGCCTTGGCTTCAGGTCGTGTCATGCCCCTGACCAGGCGCAGAGCAAGGCATACGTTCTCGATCGCCGACATGTTCGGGAAGAGATTGAACTGCTGGAACACCATGCCGATCTCGGCCCGCGCCCCGGCCGAGCGACTCGATTTCACGAGGGAATCGCGCTTCGGCCGGCCGATCTGGATGGGCGAGCCATCCACATGGACCTCGCCGGCCTGGATCTGCTCCAGCCCCGCCACCACACGCAGCAGCGTCGACTTGCCGCTGCCGCTCGCTCCGATCAGGACGACACGCTCGGCGCGTCCGACCGCCAGGTCGATCTTCCGCAGCACGTGCACCGGGCCGTACGATTTCTCCACCTGCCTGAGTTGAACCGCAGGAGGCTCCTGGCTCCGGGCTTCCTTACGGGAAAGGTCGGCTGCGGCATTGGTTTGCGTCATTGCTCAGCCCTCCTTGAACCGGCGTTCGAGGATCGAGGTAAGGATGGAAAACGGGTAGGTGAGGACAAGATAGACGGCGGCGAGCACGGTATAGAGCTCGAACGGTCGGAATGTCTGCGCAACTTCGCTTTGTACGCCGTAGGTCAATTCGGTCACGCCGATCACGGAAAGGAGCGCTGAATCCTTCAGGAGCGACATGAAGATATTCGTCACCGCCGGCGTTACTCGCCGCAGCGCCTGCGGCAGGATAACGTGGCGGTAGGTCTGCCACCGCGATAGTCCAAGAACCGCGGTCGCGTCATGCTGGCCCTGCTCGACGGATTGTATGCCCGCGCGGAAAACCTCGCCCAGGAATGCGCCCGAATTGAGCGACAGCGCGATGACGCCCGCCGCGACTGCGGAAAGGTTTATGCCGAGCAGCAGCGGGCAGACATAATAGATCCAGACGAGCTGCACCAAGGGCGGCGTCGTCCGGAATAGGTCGACATAGACATAGGCGATCTGCGCGAAGGGCATGCGGCCCGAATGGCGCGCCATCGCGGCGGCCAATCCGATCGCTGATCCGAAGACAAGGGCCAGGGCGGAAACCAGCAACGTCAGCTTCAGCCCGCCGAGGATGGTCATGATCGTCTGGGGCGCCAGCACGATCGGCCAATCGAATGTGTAGTCCATATCTCAACGCCTCGGAGGCCGGGTTTCCAAGCCGGGCGGCAACCGGCGGACCCGATTGCCGACGAAAAGATCGTCGGGAGCCTGGCGACTGCGACGAAACGGAACCGGTTCGTCGTTCCGGCCGGCTCTTCTTCCGCGCGTATTTTGACATCGGATCGTCACGGCTGGAGCCGCTTTCGGATCGAGTGGATTCGGAAAAACAGCTCCACGCTCCTCTGCGCCGCATTTCCGCGAGCGAAAGGTCTGTCGAAATGCCTAGGGTGCGCCGCCGAGGGAGAACGCCTTGATGAAGGCGTCCGGCGTCAAATATTGTTTCTCCAGAGCCGCGATGGCGCCGTCCGCCTTGGCATCGGCCAGGAACTTGTTCGCGGCCGCGGTGAGGTCCGGCGTGTCCTTGCGGACACCCCACGCTTCGGGCAGCGATCCCACGCCCTCGGCGGTATCCGGCCGCATGACGAGGCCGAAGCGCTGTATGAGAGCCGGTGCGAAATAGCTGGAAAGGCCGACGGCGGTGACCTTGCCGGTCTTCACCTGCAATACGAGATCGCCCGGTCCGACATTGGGAAGCGTCAAGAGGTTCGCCTTCGGTAGGGCGGCCCGCGCCACCGTGTCATCCGAGGAGCCCGTGATGACGGCGATGGTGACGTCCGGCGAGTTGAGACTTTCCTGGTCCTTGTAGGTCTTGCCCTTGTCGGCCCGGAGGAAGAACGACGTTCCAGAGGCGTAGAAGGGATCGCTGAAGTCGATCGCCCGCTTGCGCTCATCGGTCATGTGCAGGTCGGCGCCGGCAAGGTCATATTTGCCGGCCTGGAGGCCCGCGACGATCGTCGTGAAGGTGGTGGGCACGAACTCGACCTTGACGCCCAGCGACTCCGCGAACTTCGTCTCGAGCGCCGGCAGGAAACCGACCCACTTGCCATCCGGCGTCCGGTCCTCGAACGGCGGGTCGGGAGCGATGCCCACGGTCAGCACGCCCCGCTTCTTGATCTTCGCCAGGAGTCCACCCTTGGCCGGGCTCTTGGCGTCCTGCGCCAGGGCGGCCGGCACGCACAGGCCGGCGCCGATGAAACCAATCAACCCGATGCGGCAAAAGAAAGAAGCGAATGTCATGCCGGTCTCTCCACGATCCACCCTCTGCGTATTGACGCCTTGCCTCGGCCGGGCCGCCGCCTGCCGGATCTTCCGTCCAGCTCAGAACAACAGAGGCCGCCATCGGGGGATACCAGTCGGCGTTTCGCTGCATGGAAAAATATTGCGCGTCCAACGGATCAGGTTGCGACGCGTGGCGTGGGCAGTCAAAATCGTGCGGTATCCCAGCGCCGGAACGTACGCGCTGCGTGCGCGGCTTATTCGGAATGGATCGATTCAAATCATGAAACAGAACATCGCTTCCCGCATCGACATGGTTCGTGGCGCGCTGGAGCCCGCTCTGATCGTGGAGGATCCGGAGGCGAGAGCTCGCTACAGCCGCGACTGGTCCGGCGACTATGTCGGGAGTCCCGCGCTCGTGGTGCGACCCCGGACGACCGAGGAAGTCGCCCAGGTCGTGCGGCTTTGCGCTGCATCGCAAGTCTCGATCGTGCCGCAGGGAGGGCACACGGGGCTCGTCGGAGGCGCGACGCCGTCGCCGGCGTCGGAAGAGGTCATCGTCAGCCTCGAGCGCATGAACCGCATCCGGCAAATCGATCCGCTCAACTTCAGTATGATCGCCGAGGCGGGATGCGTGCTGCAGTCTGTGCAAGAAGCCGCGCTCGAGGAAGATCGCTATTTCCCGTTGGCGCTCGGCGCCCAGGGCAGCTGCCAGATCGGCGGCAACATCGCCACGAACGCCGGCGGTCTCAACGTGCTGCGCTACGGCATGATGCGAGACCTTGTCCTCGGGGTCGAGGCGGTCCTGGCCGATGGGCAGATCTGGAACGGCCTGCGCAATCTCCGCAAGAACAATACGGGCTATGACCTAAAGCAGCTCTTCCTCGGCTCGGAAGGCACGCTCGGCGTCGTGACCGCCGCGGCCCTCAAGCTGTTTCCGCGGCCGACCCAGGTCGTGACGGCATTTCTCGCGGTGGAGTCGATTTCCGCCGCCATGGAGATCTACGGCCTGGCAAGACGCGATCTCAGCGATCTTCTCTCCGCCTTCGAACTCATTCCGCGAAACGGCGTCGAACTGGCCATGCAGGTCATGCCGGACCTGCGCGATCCCCTGCGGGCGCCATCGCCGGCCTATGTCCTGCTCGAGGCCGCGGCCAGCGGGCTCGCGAATCTTCCCGCCATGATGGAAAAATTCCTCGAAAGCCTCGTCGCCGATGGGCTTGTCGTCGACGGCGCCGTTGCAGCCAACAAAGCCCAGACGGCGGCGTTCTGGCGCATTCGGGAGGGAATGATCGAGGCGCAGGTCCGTCACGGACGCCACCTGCGCACCGACGTCTCCGTGCCGATTTCGTCGATTCCACGCTTTATCGCCGAAACGGACGCCCTGCTTGCCGAGCGGGCGCCGCAGGCGATCCTGCTGCGCTATGGGCATGTCGGAGACGGCAACATCCACTACAACGTTCTGCCGCCGAGCCGCCTCCTTCCATCCGAAGTGGCGGGCTATCTGCATCGATGCGAGGAAACGATCTTCGAGGTCGTCGATCGGTTCGGCGGCTCGATCAGCGCGGAACACGGCATAGGAATCACGAAACGGGCCGCTTTCCTCGAGAGGATCTCGCCTCTTCATCTCGACCTGTTGCGCGGCGTCAAGTCCGCCTTCGATCCGGGGCGTTTGTTGAGCCCGGGGCGTGTCGTGCCCTCATAGGTTTACGCCATCGGCGATTCGTTGTGCGATCGTCTGGGCGGCCACCTTCAGGGCGTCGCTGGCGCTGGCGATGAGTTCGGCGGTCTGGCGTTGCTCCGGGGCGGACAGGCTGAGGGCGGCCATCGGATAGGCGAGATCGTCGAGAATGGGGACGCCGATGCACATGGCGCCGTCCTCGTTCTCGCCGATTTCCACGGCGTAGCCGCGATTGCGCACTTCCTTCAACTGGCGGCGAAGCACGTTCGAATCCATGACGGAACGATAGGTCTGTTCGGACAGCGTCCCGGCGAGGATCGCGTCGCGTTCGGCGTCCCCCAGATAGGCGAGGATCGCCTTGCCGAGCGATGTGGTGTGCAGCGGATCCCTGCTGCCGACCCTTGCCTGCATGCGCAAGGTACGGGTCGACTCGATAATCTCGATGTACACGATTTCGCCGTCAGACTCGATGGCGAGGTTGATGGTTTCGTTGAAGGTGCGGTTCAAGTCCCTCATGACCGGAACGGCCACCTGGCGCAGGCGGTGCAGGCTGTTGTCGGTCCGCGCGAGGGTCCGGAATCGCATGCCGATGCCGTAGCGGTCCCGGCCGACATCGTGACGCAGGAACATGGTTGCGCTCAGCGTCTGGAGGTAACGGAAGACGGTGGTCTTGGGCATGCCCAAGGCATTCGCGACCTCCGTCAGGGAGACGTCCCTGCCGCTCTCTCCGATGAATTCCAGCACCTTTATCGCCTTCAAGACTGGGGCGACGATGTACCCTCCATTTGGGGGAGCCGTTTGCATACCCGTGAGCCCTGATTTTTTCGTGATACGAAATCCTCGTTCCTTTACGCGGAAAAATGCCTCTGGTCTATTCGGGCTGTCAATACTCGGGGAAGATCGAGGCGAGACCGCCGGCATGCCATCGCTAGTCTCGTTCCATCCAGCGAAGCCAAAGAGGAAGCACCGTGAGCCAGGCCGCCAGCGCTATCGGATCGACCGCCGAGTCACGGATTGCCGAGTCATTGACGACCAAGTCATGGACGCAATCCGCGAAACGGCTGAGTACGGCGCTGGTCCTGGACATTTTGGACAGCCATGGCCTGAGGCGTCAGGCGTTGCGGCCGGGCATCGTCGCCCGCACGGTCCGGGCGACGGCCGTCGGACGCGCCAAGACACTTCTGTGGATGAATTTCTCGCATGACGATCCATCCACCTACGAACTTGAACTCAAGGCTGTGGATGGCTTGCAGGCGGATGAGTTCGTCGTCTGCGCGACCGGCAATTCCCAGAGATCCGGCATCTGGGGAGAATTGCTGACGACGGCGGCCATACGGAGAGGGGCGGTAGGAATCGTGACTGATGGCGGCGTGCGCGACGTGGCGCAGATCGAAGCGATGGGGTTCCCCGTCTTCTCGCGCTTCCTCTCGCCCTACGACAGCTTCAACCGTCAGAAGGTCGTCGCGTTCGATGTTCGTGTCGAAGTCGACGGCGTGACGATAGA
>DASXGX010000151.1:0-3551 GCA_036488815.1 Roseiarcus sp. | reverse complement strand
CGCGATGCAGGCCGGCGCCGACTTCATCAAGACCTCCACCGGCAAGGAGGACGTCAACGCGACCCTGCCGGTGAGCCTGACGATGCTGCGCGCGTTGCGCGACTATCGCGACCTCGCCGGCTTCGACATCGGCTTCAAGCCGGCGGGCGGCCTGCGCACCGCCAAGGACGCGCTCAATTGGCTGATCCTGATGAAGGAAGAGCTTGGCCTGCCGTGGATGCGCAGCGACCTCTTCCGGATTGGCGCGAGCTCGCTGCTCACTGACATCGAACGCCAGCTCAGCCACTACGCCACCGGCCGCTATTCGGCGAACTATCGTCACGCGATGGCGTGACGGCCCTCACCCCGACTCTTCTCCACCGCAAACGCAAAGCGTTTGTCGGGCGCGAGCGGGAGCGGACGAATGCTACGCATTCGCCTAGAGCAGGTGGCCTGAAGGGCCGGATGAGGGACTTACGCACTCTCGAAGGAGCGCATGATGGGAAAGATCACGGACATTCTGCGCACGATGGACTACGGCCCCTCGCCTGAGAGCGACGAGCATGTGCGCGCTTGGCTCGCCGCGCATCGCGACGGCTTCGGCCATTTCATCGGCGGCCGCTTCGTCGCGCCGGCGGCCTTGTTCGACGTGAACAATCCGGCGACCGGCGAGCGCATCGCCCGCGTCTCGCAGGGAACGGCGGATGACGTCGACGCCGCGGTCGCCAGCGCCCGCAAGGCCTTCGCCAAATGGGCGGGCTTGAGCGGCGATGAGCGCGCGCGCCATCTCTACGCCCTCGCGCGCCATGTGCAGAAGCGCGAACGCTTCCTCGCCGTGCTCGAAAGCGTCGACAACGGCAAGCCGATCCGCGAATCGCGCGACATCGACATCCCCCTCGTCGCCCGGCACTTCTACCATCACGCCGGATGGGCCTCGCTCATCTCGAGCGAATTTCCCGGCCATCGTCCGGTCGGCGTCTGCGGCCAGATCATTCCCTGGAACTTCCCGCTGCTGATGCTGGCCTGGAAGATCGCGCCCGCGCTCGCGGCCGGCAATACGGTGGTGCTGAAGCCGGCTGAATTCACGCCGCTCACCGCGCTCGCTTTCGCCGAGATCTGCATCGAGGCGGGACTGCCGCCGGGGGTCGTCAACATCGTCACCGGCGACGGCGCGACCGGCGCCGCGCTGGCGGCGCATGAAGACATCGACAAGGTCGCCTTCACCGGCTCGACCGAGGTCGGGCGCGCCATCCGCAAGGCGACCGCCGGATCGGGCAAGAAGCTGTCGCTCGAACTCGGCGGCAAATCGCCGTTCATCGTCTTCGAGGACGCCGATCTCGACAGCGCGGTCGAAGGCGTCGTCGATGCGATCTGGTTCAACCAGGGCCAAGTCTGCTGCGCCGGCTCGCGCCTGCTGGCGGCGGAATCGATCGCCGGCAAACTGGTCGACAAGCTGCGAAAGCGGATGGCCACTCTCCGGGTCGGCGATCCCTTGGACAAATCGACCGATGTCGGCGCGATCGTCGCTCCCGTCCAGCTCGAACGGATCCGGCGGCTCGTCGATCAGGGCGAGCGCGAGGGCGCCAAGGTCTGGCGCTCGGAAGGCGCGCTGCCGGGCAAAGGCTGCTTCTATCCGCCGACCCTCGTCACCGACGTCGAGCCCGCCTCGCTTCTCGCGCGCGAGGAAATTTTTGGCCCCGTGCTGGTGACGATGACGTTCCGCACGCCTGACGAGGCTATCGCGCTCGCCAACAACACGCGCTACGGCCTCTCCGCCTCGGTGTGGACGGAAAATGTCAATCGCGCGCTCGAAGTCGCCGCGCGGGTCAAGGCGGGCGTCGTCTGGATCAATTCGACCAATCTGTTCGACGCTGCCGCGGGCTTCGGCGGCTACCGCGAAAGCGGCTTCGGCCGCGAGGGCGGGCGCGAAGGGCTCGCGGAATATCTCGTCGCCGATGCGCCCAAGGGAAAGACCAACGGCAAAGCGCAGGCCGCTGCGACGCTGACCGCCTCGCCCGGCCAGGCGCCTTCAGGCGCCGACGCGATCGACCGCACCGCCAAGCTCTATATCGGCGGCAAGCAGGCGCGGCCGGACTCCGGCTACAGCTACGCCGTCCTCAACGCCAAAGGCGCGGCGGTCGGCCTCACCGGCCTCGGCAACCGCAAGGACATTCGCAACGCCGTCGAAGCCGCGAGCAAGGCGGCGAGCTGGGGCGCGGCGACGGCGCACAATCGCGCGCAGGTGCTCTACTACGTCGCCGAAAATCTCGAGGCGCGCGCCGCCGAATTCACCGAGCGTCTGCGCGCCATGACCGGCGCCTCGCCCGCCGAGGCGAAGGAGGAGGTCGCCGCCGCGGTGCGACGCACCTTCTATTACGCCGGCTTCGCCGATAAATTCGACGGCGCCGTCCATGCGACGCGGACCCGCTTCGTCACGCTGGCGATGAACGAGCCGTGGGGCGTGATGGGAATCGTCTGCCCCAGCGAAGCGCCGCTGCTCGGCTTCGTCTCGCTCGTCATGCCGGCGATCGCGATGGGCAATTGCGTCGTCGCCGCGCCGTCCGCCGCGTATCCGCTGAGCGCCACGGATTTCTACTCGGTCCTCGACACGTCGGACGTTCCCGGCGGCGTCGTCAACATCGTGACCGGAGATTCGCTCGCGCTCGCCAAGACGCTCGCCGAACACGACGGCGTCGATGCGCTCTGGTATGTCGGCTCGAGCGACGGCGCCAAGGTGGTCGAGGCCGCGTCCGCCACGAACCTCAAGGCGACCTGGACGAGCGCCGCGCCGATCGACTGGCGCGAAGCTCAGGGGCGCGAATACTTGCGCCGCGCCACACAAGTGAAGAACATCTGGACGCCTTACGGGGAGTGAGGACTTCGCCGGCTCACGACGGGGGCGTCGTGAAGAACCAAGGATGGCCTTCGGGGTCGCGCGCGGCGTAGCTGCGCCCGTAGGGAAGGTCCTGCGGCGGCGTATCGATCGTCGCGCCGGCCTCTTGAGCGCGCGCGTAGTGCGAATCGACGTCGGCGATATAGATGAAAACGCCCTGCGTCGCGGCCTGCGCCTCGTCGGCGCTCATCATGCGCCGCTCGGCGACGCCTTGTCCCATCATGATGGTGTGGCCGCCGAACGTCATTTCGCCGTGCACGCCGCCGCGCGGCGTCGCGGAGCGCATCGTCTCGGTGAAGCCGAATGCGCGGGCGAGCCAATCGAGCGCGCCGGGCACGTCGCGATAGAAGATGTAGGGGATGATCTGAACGCGGGTCTCCGAAGCCGGATTCTCCATGGCGGCGCCTCCTCGTCGAAGGAGGCGCCAGCTTACCGCGTTTTGCAACCGCGAGAAATCGCCCCCGGGTCCTGTCACCCCGCGAACGGGGGGTCCAGATAGCCGCCGCGGGCCTTCGCCCTTTGGCTCGTGGATGCCCGCTTTCGAGCGTGTGAACAAATTGGCTTTGCGGACTGTCCGTGATTCACTCGCGCTCGACGGGGCGGGGGCGAATCATGGGCGAGGCGCGGGTCATCAAGGCGGATCGGTCTCAGCTTCGCTGGGACATGATCGATCTCGATG
>DASXGX010000147.1:0-125479 GCA_036488815.1 Roseiarcus sp. | reverse complement strand
GTCCTGCGGCGGCAGATCCTGCACGAGATCGGCGTCACCCTTCTCCAGCGCGTTGCGGCGCGTTTGCGCGGCCGGCGCAATTTGCCACAGCACGCGCTTGAAGCCGGGCGCCGGCCCGCTCTTCCAGCCGTCGAAGCGGGACAGTTGATAGCTCTGGCCGGGCGTGAAGGCGTCGAGCTTGAAGGGGCCGCCGCCGGCGACGTTCGTCTTGAGCCATTCGCTCGCCCAAGGATCGGCGTCGGTCGCATGAGCCTTGGCGAGCTTGGAATTGATGATCGCGGGATAGGTCAGCGCGAGGTTCGGCAACGTGAAGCGGTCCGCCCTCGGCGTCGTCACCGTAAGCGTCTGCGCATCCACGACGGCGAACTGCTCGGGGCTGGCGAGCGAGCCCGTCTTGAATTGCGCTTGGCCGATCGGGCTCGCCAGCACGCGGTCGAGCGACCATTTCACGTCTTCGGCAGTGACGGGAGAGCCGTCATGGAACGTCGCATCGCGGCGCAGATGGAAGGTGAGCGTCCGACCGTCGCCCGAGACCTCGTAGCGCTCGGCCAGCGAGGGCTCGATTGCGAAGTAATCGTAGTAGAGCGTCCCGTCGTCGCGCGTCTTGGCGCCGAAGGCGACGAGGCGGTCGTAGACGTTCCAGTGCAACTGGATCGCGTTGCGATTGACGCCGACGCCGATGGGGTCGAAGGAGTTGGGACCCGCCTCGCTGAGGACCCGCAGGCTCTCCTCTCGCGTCTGAGCGAAGCTCCAGCGGACCGGGGATGCGGCCAGGCTCGCGGCGGCTCCGAACAGAAATTGACGACGGCGCATCGCTTGCTCCAGGAAAATGCAGAGCGCGCTTTGAAGGCGACAAAAGCGGCGAATGCAAGCCAGCCGAAGCGGGGCGTTTTGGCGCCGACTATGGCCTCAAACGTCTTGGCCGGGCTTGACCCGGCCACCCACGCGGCGCCGCGGCGCCACCGCGCGCATGGAAAAGACCCCGCCTTCCCGGTCATACCAACATGCAACCCGTGAGGCGTGGATGGCCGGGCCAAGCCCGGCCAAGACGGGGCCCTAGCCAATCCCTTTAGAACTCAACCACCTGCCGCACCGCCTCGCCGTCAGCGAGCCGATCAAACCCCTCGTTGATCGCATCGAGCTTGAGCCGATGCGTCAGCAGCTTTTCCACCGGCAGCTTGCCGCGCTTGTGGAGGCCGAGGAAGCGGGGGATGTCGCGGGCCGGCACGCCCGAGCCGAGGTAGCTGCCTTTCAGCGTGCGCTCCTCCGCGACGAGCGAAACCGCCGGCAGCGCGAGGAGCGCCTTCGGATTGGGCAGGCCGGCGGTGATCGTCACGCCGCCGCGACGGGTGATCGCGTAGCCGAGTTCGAGGGCCTTGGTCGACCCCGCGAATTCCAACGCCGCATCGACCCCGCCCTTCGTCGCCTCTTTCACCTTGGCGACGACGTCCGGATCGTCGGCATTGAAAGCATGGGTCGCGCCGAGCGCACGCGCGAAATCGAGTTTGCTCTCGAGGCGATCGATCGCGACAATCGTCTCCGCGCCGCAGGCCACAGCGCCGAGGATCGCCGCCAACCCGACGCCGCCGAGGCCGATCACCGCGGTCGTCCCGCCCGGCCGCACGTCGCCGGTGTTGAACACCGCGCCGGCGCCGGTCAGCACCGCACAGCCCATCAAGGCGGCGATATGCAGCGGCGCCTCGTCGTTGACCTTCACGAGGGATCGGCGCGAGACCGTCGCATATTCGGCGAATCCCGAGACGCCCAGATGGTGATTGATCGCGGCGCCGTTTCGATGCAGGCGGCGCGCCCCGCTGAGGAGGTCGCCGACGCCGTTGTGCTGGGCGCCCGGCTCGCAGAGCGCGGGTCGCCCCTCCATGCAGGGGCCGCAATGACCGCAACTCGGCACGAACACGGAAACGACGCGATCGCCCCGCTTCAAATCATCGACGAAGGGCCCGATCTCCTCGACAATTCCGGCCGCCTCGTGGCCGAGCGCCATCGGCAGCGGCCGCGGCCGGTCGCCGTTGATGACCGATAGGTCGGAATGACAAAGGCCGGCGGCGACGATGCGCACCAGGACTTCGCCGGGCCCGGGCCCGTCGAGCTCGATCTCCTGGATTTTCAGCGGGCGCGACGCCGCATAGGGCCTCGCGACGCCCATCTCCTCGAGCACGGCAGCCCTGATCCGCATCGACGCTCCTCGTTCACCCGGCGATCTCGATGGCGACGGCGGTCGCCTCGCCGCCGCCGATGCAGAGCGCCGCGACGCCGCGCTGAAGTCCACGCGCTTCGAGCGCCGCGACGAGCGTCGCGATGATGCGCGCGCCAGTGGCGCCGATCGGGTGGCCGAGCGCGGTCGCGCCGCCGTTCACATTGATGCGCTCGTGCGGGATGCCGAGTTCGCGCATCGCGATCATCGCGACGACGGCGAAGGCCTCGTTGACCTCGAAGAGATCGACGTCGCCGACGCTCCATCCGGCCTTGGCGAGCACCTTGCGGATCGCCGGCACGGGCGCCGTCGTAAACAGCGCCGGTTCATGGGCGTGAGCGGCGGTCGCAACGATGCGCGCGACGACCTTGAGTCCCGCTTCGCGCGCCCTGCTCTCGCGCGCGAGCACCAGCGCGGCGGCGCCGTCGGAGATCGAGGCGGAGGTCGCGGCGGTGATCGTGCCGCCTGGCGCGAAGGCGGGCTTGAGGGAGGGAATTTTCTCGGGCTTCGCCTTGCCGGGCTGCTCGTCCTCCGCGACGAGGATCTCGCCTCCGCGCCCTTTGACAGGCACAGGCACGGGGACGACCTCGGCCTCGAAGGCGCCGGTTTCTATCGCCGAGCGGGCGCGATTGAGGCTTTCGAGCGCATAGGCTTCCTGCTCGGCGCGGCTGAACTGGTAGCTGCGCGCGGCGTCCTCCGCGAAGGCGCCCATCGGCTTGCCCGGCGCATAGGCGTCCTCAAGCCCGTCCATCATCATCGAATCGATGATCTGGTCGTGCCCGATGCGCGCGCCGGCGCGATGCTTGGCGAGGAGATAGGGCGCGCCGGTCATGCTCTCCATGCCGCCGGCGACGGCGACGTCGATCGCGCCGGCGCCGATCGCCTCGGCGGCCATGATCACGGCCTGCATGCCGGAACCGCACATTTTGTTGATCGTCGTCGCTTCGGTCGACAGCGGCAGCCCTGCGCCGACCGCCGCCTGGCGCGCGGGCGCCTGTCCGAGCCCGGCCGGCAGGACACAGCCCATGTAGATGCGCTCGATCGCGTGGCGATCCACCCCGGCGCGCTCGACCGCCGCCTTGACGGCGACGGAACCGAGTTGCGTCGAGCGAACGCCTTCGAAAGCGCCCTGGAAGGCGCCCATCGGCGTGCGGGCATAGGAAGCGATGACCACGTTGTCCGGGGCCATATGTCTCTCCTCAGGTTCGCGTCGTGTGGACGCACCTCTTCCCCCGCAAGCCCACAACGCTCGGACGTTGCAAGCATCTTCGCCGATCCCTCGGGATGGCGCAACTCGCGCCTGAGGCGCTTACCGCGGGCGTTGACGGCGGCGCGGCGAACGCGTCTGTTGAGCCGCAGGAAATCAGGAGGAACCCGACATGAAGATTGAGGGAGTAGCGGCGATCGTCACCGGCGGCGCGTCCGGCCTGGGCGCCGCGACCAGCCAGATGCTGGCGCGCAATGGGGCGAAAGTCACAATTTTCGACCTCAACGCCGATCTCGGCGAAGCGACGGCGCGGGAGATCGGCGGCCGGTTCGCCAGGGTGAACGTCTCCGACGAGGCGGCCGTCGCCTCGGCGATCGCCGAGGCCGAGGGTCTCAACGGCAAGGCGCGCATCCTCGTCAATTGCGCCGGCATCGGGCCGCCGCAGAAGACGGTCGGCCGCGACGGCCAGCCGCACCCGCTCGACGCCTTCAAACGGGTGATCGAGGTCAATCTCATCGGCACTTTCAACGTGCTGTCGAAATTCGCGGCGGCGCTGTCGAGCGCCGAGCCGCTCGGGGAGGAGCGCGGCGTGATCGTCAACACCGCCTCGGTCGCCGCCTACGATGGCCAGATCGGCCAGGCTGCTTATTCCGCCTCCAAGGGTGGCATCGTCGGCATGACGCTGCCGATCGCGCGCGACCTCTCCCAATTCGGCATTCGCGTCGTCACCATCGCGCCGGGGCTGTTCCTGACGCCGCTGCTCGAATCGCTGCCGCCCGCCGCCCAGGAATCGCTCGGCAAGCAGACGCCCTTCCCGAGCCGGCTCGGCCGGCCCGACGAATACGCCCACCTCGTCGAAAGCGTCATCGGCAACGCCATGCTGAACGGCGAGGTCATCCGGCTCGACGGCGCCATTCGCATGGCGCCGCGCTGAGCGGCCCCCTGCCGATGCCCTCCTCCTACAGCGCGCCGGCGCGCGATCGCGCCGGTCCCCTCGCCGGCCTGCGCATCGTCGAATTCGCCGGCATCGGGCCTGGCCCTTTCGCCGCCATGCTGCTCGCCGACATGGGGGCGGAGATGATCCGTCTCGACCGACCCGCCGGCGCGGACCCCTACTCGCGCAACGTGATCTCGCGCGGCCGTCCCCGCGTCGCCGTCGACCTGAAGGACGCCGCCGAGACCGAGCGGGTGCTCAGCCTCTTGGAAAGCGCCGACGCGCTGATCGAAGGCTTTCGCCCTGGGGTGATGGAGCGCTTAGGGCTCGGGCCGGAAGTCGTGCTCGCCCGCAATCCCCGCCTCGTATACGGCCGCATGACCGGCTGGGGCCAGACCGGGCCGCTGGCGCAAGCCGCAGGCCACGACATCAATTACATCGCCATCGCCGGTCCGTTGGCGGCGATCGGCGACGAGGACGGGCCGATTCCTCCCCTCAATCTCGTCGGCGACTATGGCGGCGGCTCGCTCTATCTCGTCGCAGGCCTGCTTGCCGCGCTGCTCTCGGCGGCGCGGACCGGTGAAGGCCAAGTCGTCGACTGTGCGATCTGCGACGGGGCCGCTTCGCTGATGGCGATGTTCTCGGAATTGTCGTCGCAGCGTCGATGGACGGATCGGCGCGGCGCGAACCTGCTCGACGGCGGCGCGCCCTTTTATCGCGCCTACGCCTGCGCGGACGGGCGTCACATTGCGCTCGGCCCACTCGAGCCGCAGTTCTATGCGGTGTTCCGCAAGCTCGTCGGCCTCGAGTACGATCCCGACTTCGACCGGCGGGACGACCCCGTCGTTTGGCCACGACTGCACGCCAAACTGGAGGCGCTCTTCCTGACGCGGACCCGTGACGAATGGAGTCGGCTGCTCGAAGGGACCGACGCGTGCTTCGCGCCGGTGCTGACGCTTTCGGAAGCGCCGAGCCATCCGCATCTGGCGGCGCGCGGCACGTTCGTGACCGTCGATGGAGTCGTCCAACCGGCGCCGGCGCCGCGCTTCTCGCGAACGCCGTCCGCGATCGGACCGACCGGCGAGATGGCGACGCTCGGCGAAGTTCTCGAGGCGTGGCGCCGCCCGGGGTGAGAGGCCGCGTGGGTGGCCGGGACAAGCCCGGCCATGACGCGCGAGCGCGCGGAACGCCTCAGCCGAGATGCTTCTTGAAGAAGGCCGTCGCGCGCTCCCAGGCGAGTTCGGACGCCTCGCGATCGTGCACCGACATGCGCTGCTCGTTCACGAAAGCATGATCCGCGTCATAGCGGAAGAATTCGGGATGCAGGCCCGCATCCTTCATCGCCTTCTCGAACCCGTCGACAGCCGAGGGGACGATGTAATCGTCGCGGTTGGCGAAATGGCCTTGCAGGGGGATTTTTACGTCGCCGGGCTTGGCGGCTTCCGTCGGCGGAAGACCGTAGAAGCTGACCGCGGCGGTCAATTCGGGGATCTTGGCGGCGCCGATGATCGCGACCGCGCCGCCCATGCAGAAGCCGGTCAAGCCGACTTTGGCCCCATTGCGCTTGAGGAACTGCACGGCGCCACGCACCGTCTGCTCGGTCGCGTCGATGAAGTTGAGCGACGACATCTCTTTGCCGGCCGCGTCGGCGTCATGATAGGGCACGACCACGCCCTTGTAGAGATCGGGCGCGAGGGCGTCGAAGCCGGCGAGCGCGAAGCGGTCGACCAGGCCCTTGATCTGGTCCTGCAGGCCCCACCATTCCTGGATCACGACGACGCCCGGCGCGTTGCCGCGCGCTGCATTGGCGAGATAGCCCTTCGCCTCGGCGCCGTCCGGACGTTTGAATGTGACGTGCGTACCCATATGCAATTCTCCATTGTCGTTCGGGCTCGGGTCGCCGCCAACGGCCGGCCTCATAGCCGGCCGCGCCGAGCCGCCAGCGAGCGGGCCGTTATAGCGCGTCTCGATCCCGCTGCGCAGCGCTTTGCGCCGCGATGGATCATGTTATGCTGATGTGGCGTCAGCCGGGGCCGGCGGCGGCGCTACGTCCCGCAATGAGAGCGCCAGCACGACGCTGTGCCCGGCGACGTCCACCGTCTCCGCTTCGAGAGCTCGCTCGCCCGCGGTCGGATCATTGGTGTCGAGGAGAATGCGCCCCGGGAGCCCAGGCGGGGGGAAACGGAACGTCATAGCTTCGCCAGTCGGATTGAGAAACAGCGTCAGCACGTTGAGCCGATCCCCTTCGCGGTTCGCGCGCCGCAGCGTCAGCACGCGCTCGTCATTGTTGTTCCAGGCCTCGACCGTCATCGGTTCGCCGCGCTGATCGAACCAGGAGATGTCCTTGATCCCCGGGGCGGGCTCGACCTGCCCGTGCATGAAGTGGCGCGAGCGCAACGCGGTATGGCCGCGACGGATTTCGATCAGCCGCGCGACGAAGTCCGTTAGCGCGTCGGTGGATTGGTACTGCGGCCGGCTCCAGTCGATCCAGGAGATCTCGTTGTCCTGGCAATAGGCGTTGTTGTTGCCCTTCTGGGTGCGGCCCACCTCGTCGCCGCCGAGCAGCATCGGCGTGCCGTTCGAGAACAGCAGGGTCGCCAGCATCGCGCGTCGCACTTTTGCGCGGACGTCGACGATTGCGGGGTCGTCGGTCGGACCCTCCATGCCCCAGTTGGCGGAATTGTTGTCCTGGTGGCCGTCCCGATTGTCCTCACCGTTCGCTTCGTTGTGGCGTTCGGCGTAGCTCACCGTGTCGGCGAGCGTGAAGCCGTCGTGCGAGGCGATATAGTTGACCGACGCCCACGGGCGGCGCGCGGAGCGGTCGAAGACGTCGCTCGATCCGGCGAGCCTAGAGGCGAGATCCTGACGTTGCACAGGATCGCCGCGCCAGTAGCGCCTGAGCGTGTCGCGATAGCGGTCGTTCCATTCTGCGAAGCCCGGGGGATGCTGGCCGAGCTGATAGCCGCCGGGGCCGATGTCCCAGGGCTCGGAGATCAGCTTGACGCGCGCAAGCACCGGGTCCTGTCGCAGCGCGTCGAAGAAGCCGGAGCCCGGGTCGAAGCCGTAAGACTCGCGGCCGAGCGTGACGCCGAGATCGAAGCGGAAGCCGTCGACGTGGAACGAGGTCACCCAATAACGCAGCGAGTCCATCACCATCTGCAAGACGCGCGGGTTGGAGAGATTGAGGGTGTTGCCGGTTCCGGTGTCGTTGACGCAATGGCGTGGGGCGCCATCGACGAGGCGGTAGTAGCTGCGGTTGTCGAGCCCGCGGAAGGCGAGCGTCGGCCCAAGTTCGCTCCCCTCCGCCGTATGATTGTAGACGACGTCCAAGATCACCTCGATCCCGGCGGCGTGCAGCCGCCGGATGGCGATGCGCATCTCGTTTGCGCCGCCACGCCCGAGATAGCGGGGATGGATCGCGAAAAAGCCGATCGTGTTGTAGCCCCAGTAGTTGCTGAGGCCCTTCTCCAGCAGGTGGCGATCGTGAAGGAAGGTGTGGATCGGCATCAGCTCGAGGGCGGTGATCTTGAGCCGCTTCAGGTAGTCGATGACATTTTCATTCGCGAGCGCGGCGAAGGTGCCGCGCTCATGCGGGCGAATAGACTCGCATCGCATCGTCAGCCCGCGCAGATGGGCTTCGTAGATCACCGTGTCGTGCCACGGGACGTTCGGCGGCCTGTCGTCGCCCCAATTGAAGCTGTCGTCGGTCACCACCGCCTTGAGCATTCCGGGCGCGCTGTCGCGTCGATCGAACGAGAGGTCCGTTCGCGCCGACTGCAGGCGGTAGCCGAAGAGAGCGTCCGACCATTTGAGATCGCCCGCGATCAATTTCGCGTAAGGGTCGAGCAGCAGCTTGTGCGGATTGAAACGATGGCCGTTGCTCGGATCGTACGGGCCGTAGGCGCGATAGCCGTAAAGTTGCCCGATCTGCGCGTTGGGGAGATAGCCGTGCCACACTTCGTCCGTTCGCTCCGGCAGCGGCGTTCGGCCGATCTCACGGCGACCGGAAGGGTCGAATAGACAGAGGTCGATCCGCTCGGCATGGGCGGAGAACACCGCGAAATTCGTCCCGAGCCCATCCCAGGTCGCACCGAGTGGGTAAGGCGAACCGGTAGTCAGGTGAAGAATGTTGGACGCCATGGCGCCGGACGCCTCCTGGGAACGAGAAAAAATGGCGCGCCGTCGTCCCACTCGGGCGTTGCGCTAAGGTCTTCGGGCGTCTCGGCTAGCTCGAGGAGCTGGCGGTCACCGGGGCCGTTCTTCGTCTAAAGGCTCCTCTTCATCGTCCGGGCTATCTTCGCCCTCGATCTTCTCGTTGCCCAAAATGTCTTTCGCCATCTGCCAGTGGCGCTGTTCCTGCCCCTCCGGCCGACCTTCCTCCTCCCAGATCCGATGCGCGATCTCGCGGAGGCGCCGCTCTCTAAATTCGCTGTTCGCCTTGTTGGGTTCGCCATTCGTCATGTTCGCTCTCCCTCGAAAGCCGCGCGCGTGCGCCAAGCCGAAGGCACAAACGCCGGGCGCAATCTGAAGTTCCGTACCGAACGTTGCGTTTTCGACGCCAGACTCTCAGACGTTGGTCAGCAACGCCGCCGGCAGCCAATTGAGGATCGTCGCGACCGGGACCTCGGGGACGGCGAAGGCGCATTCCTCGTCGGTCAAAGCGTCGCGCACCGACGCATTGACCATCTGCGGCGGCAGCCGCACGCACGTCCCGTTCCAGGCATCGGATGGAACGACGATCCCCTCGGCCTCGACCAAGCGCGAGGGCAGACGGCAGACGATAACTACGGCGAAGGCGTCGCCCAGGCGACGGCTGAAGGCGATCAGATGATCCGCCTGAGGCCCCTCCACGGTCAACGGCGCGTAGTCGCCGCGCGCGAAAAGCTCAGGGCGTCGATGGCGCAGCGCGAGAGCGCTGCGGATCACCGCCTGCTTGATGCGCGCGCTGCGCCAATCCCCGGCGAGTTCCGCCATGGGAGCTTGGCGTGAAAGCGCCTCGCGCCGCACGTCGAAATCGACGGGGCGCCGGTTGTCGGGATCGACCAGGCTGAAGTCCCAGAATTCCGCGCCTTGGTAGGTGTCGGGAACGCCAGGGGTGGTAAGCTTGAGCAATGTCTGCGTCAGCCCATTGACGGCCCCGGCGGGGGCGATGCGCTGCGCGAAGCTTGCGATGTCGGCGAGCAGGCCAGGCGGCTCGCCGGCGAAAAGGCCGGTGACGAAACCGTGCGCGGCCGCCTCGTAGGCTTCGTCGGGCGAGACCCAATCCGTCGCAAGTTTGGCCTCGCGCAACGCCTTCAGTTGCCAGTCGGCGACTCGCGAGGCGAATTCGGCAAGACCCTCCGCGTCGTCGACGCCAAGCGCGAGCGGCCAGGCACCGACGATCGTCTGCAAGAGAATGGCGATGTCGGCCCGCGTCGGCGCGAGGCCATTCTCGAACCGGTGGCGAAGCGGCGCGCTCGCCTCGATCCAATGCCGCGCCTTGCTCGCCCATTCCGTCGCGAGTTCGCTCAGGACCGCGAGCCGCGCGCGCACGTCCTCGCCGCGCTTGTGGTCGTGCGTCGCGGTGGCGAGCATCGTGTCGGGAAACTGGCGCAGCCGCGCGGCGCACGCCTCGTGAAATTCCGGGACCGATATCGCCAGACGCGCCGCGTCGAAGCCGACGTCGAGCCGCGAGAGCAGCCGGCCATAGCGATAGAAGGCGGTGTCTTCGACCGCTTTGGCGGCGAGCGGCGCGCTGAGCTGTTGAAATCGGCGCACCGCCTCGGTTTGCAACGCCTCGGCGCCCGCGGCCGCCTTCCCTCCGCCGAGCCAAGCGGCGAGACGCTCGACGACTGCGCGATCGCGGCGCAGGCAAGTGCGCTTCGCCCCCGCCACGGCGGCGTCGAGGATGCTGTGATCGATCTGCGGATCGCCATACGTGCGATAAGCGCGCAGATGGACGAGAATCTCGGCGAGCGCCCGGCGAAGCGCAGGCGCTCCGACGTCACGCGCGGCAATTTCGGCATGCGAAAGCCGGTGGAGAACCGCGACCGCCGCGTCGAACTGACCCGCAAAGGCGCGCTCCAGCATCTCACGCCGGCTTCTTTCCTCCTCGTCGACGAAATGCGCCGATCGGCCGCTCACGCTCGCCCACAGCATGTTGAGCGCGGCCTCCCCCGCGGGATCGTGCAGGACGCTGGCTGCTTCGTTCATGAAGTCGTAGCCGCTCGTGCCGTCGCAGCCCCAATCCTGGGGAAGCCGCTCGCCGGTGGCGAGGATCTTCTCGACGACGATGTAAGGCCGACGCGGCGCGCCTTGCGGGCGGCGCTCGGCCAATTCGTCGAGCCGCCCGCGCAAGCGGCGGCAATAGCCGCGCGGATCCGCGAGGCCGTCGATGTGGTCGACGCGAAACCCGTCGATCAGGCCCTCGGCGAAGAGGCGGAAAAGCGTGGCGTGGGTCGCCTCGAACACCTCCTCGTCCTCGACCCGCAAAGCGGCGAGCTCGTTGATTTCGAAGAAGCGCCGCCAGTTGATGGCGTCGTTGGCGCTCTGCCACCAGGCGAGCCGGTAATGCTGGGCCTCGAGAAGCGCGTGCAGCCGGGCGTGCGCCTCCCGGTTCGGCGCGTTGAAGGCGTCGAGGCCAAGCTGCTCGAGAGCTTGCCGGCATTTCGGCGAGAGCGGAAAAGCATGGTCGAAATAGCGCGCCTCGTAGCGATCCCCGGCGGCGTCATGGCCAACGGAGATTTCGCCTTCGCGCAGCGCCTCGCCATAGGGGCGGCCGAGGAACGGCAGCAGCACCTTGCCGCGCAACGTCTCGTCCGCCGGCGCCCAATCGATGTCGAAATATTTGGCGTATGCGCTGGCCTGCCCGTTTTGCAGCACATCTCGCCACCAGACGTTGTCCGCGCCGATGACCGCCATATGGTTCGGCACGATATCGACGATGATCCCGAGGCCGAGCCTTCGCAGCGCGGCGACGAGCCGGCGGTATCCTTCCTCGCCGCCGAGCTCCGGATTGACCTTGGTCGGGTCGAAGACGTCGTAGCCGTGCATCGAGCCGGGGCGCGCGCTCAAGATCGGCGAAGCGTAGAGGTGACTGACATGCAGCGCGTCGAGATATTCAACTTGGCGCGCCGCGTCGTCGAAGGTGAAGCCCTGATGAAATTGGAGGCGCATCGTCGCGCGTGGGGGACTTGGCGGCGTTGGTCCTGAAGCCGCTTCGCTTCGCTCTTTCTCGCCCGGGTCTTTCTCGCCTGAGGCCTGCTCGCCCGGGCCTTCCTCGTCCAGGTCTGTCTCCCCCGAGTCCTTCTCGCCCAGGTCTTGCTGGCCAGAGTCTTTCTCGTCCGAGTCTTTGTCGTCCGAGTCTTTGTCGTCCTGGTCTTTCTCGTCCGAGTCTTTCTCGCCCGAGGCCTGCTCGCCCGAGGCCTGCTCGCCCGGGCCTTCCTCGTCCAGGTCTGTCTCCCCCGAGTCCTTCTCACTAAGGTCTTGCTGGCCGGAGTCTTTCTCGCCCGAGGCCTGCTCCTCCGAGGGCTGCTCGCCCGGGGCCTGCTCGCCCGCATCTTTCTGGCCCGACTCCGTCTCGCTCAAGTCTCGCCGGACCGAGTCTTTCTCGCCCGAAACTTTGTCGTTCAAATCCGTCTCAGTCACGGCGCCGCCTCCAGAAACGCGACCGCCGATCGGCCGGGCAATCGGCATGCCTTCGCGGCTTCGCCCGCGCCGCTGCGGCTCTCGAACAAAAGCCTGCCGCGCGGCGCCTCGATCGACGCCGGCTCTGGGCCGAGATTGACGGCGATCGTCAGGATCGCTGCGTCGCCCATGCGCCAGCTCGCCGTGACCGACGCCGGCCCGGTCGCGGCGGCGGCGAGAGCATGCGCTCCCTTGAGACGGGGGACGATTTCGGCGCGGCGCAGCGCGAGCAGGCGCCGGTAGAGGACGCCGCGCCCCTCGCCGCGCTCGGGGTCGGGACGAGGCTTCGAACTTTCGAACGTGGCGGGGGCGTTGGGATCGGGAATCGCCTCGCGCAGCTTCGCATCGGCAAAGTTGGCGAATTTCGCGAATTCGCGCCGCCGTCCTTCCCGAACGGCGTTGGCCAAATCCCCGGAATGGTCGGTGAAGTAGAGGAACGGCGTTCGGCTCGCCGCCTCCTCGCCCATGAAGATGAGCGGGATCTGCGGGGCGAGAAGCTGCACCGTCGTCGCCGCTTCGAGGGCCTCGGGATCGCTCAGCGCCGTAAGCCGCTCCCCGAAGGCTCGATTGCCGACCTGGTCGTGGTTTTGCAGGTTGATCACGAAGGCGGTCGGCGGCAGCGCGCCGCTCGGCTCGCCGCGGCGCCGGCCGCCGCGATGCATCGACGGCTCGCCCTGATAGATGAAGCCTTGCGACAGCCCCCGGGCCAGCTTGGCGGCGGGCTCCTCGGCGTAATCGACGTAATAGCCTTCCGTTTCGCCGGTCAGCAGGACGTGCAGCGCATGGTGGACGTCGTCGTTCCACTGCGCGTCGAAGCCGCCTTCGAGGTGGCTCACGGCGTTGAAATCATTCTCGAGCACGAGATGGACATGGCGGTCGGGCTCGACTTTGGCGCGAACATGCGCGGCGAGTTCGTCAAGCCAGTCGGGCTCGCCGATCTCGTGAACCGCATCGAGCCGCAGCCCGTCGAACCGATATTCCAACAGCCAATAGAGGGCGTTCTCGCGAAAATACTGGCGCGTCGCAGGGAGGCGGAAATCGATCGCGGCGCCCCAGGGCGACGAGCGGTCGCTCTGGAACAGCGAGGGCGCGTACCGGCCGATATAGTTCCCGTCGGGACCGAAATGATTGTAGACGACGTCGAGGAAGACCATCAGCCCAAGGCCATGCGCCGCGTCGACGAGCGCTTTCAAATCGTCGGGCGAGCCATAGGAAGCGTCCGGCGCGAAGGGCAGCACGCCGTCGTAGCCCCAATTGCGACGGCCCGGAAAATCGGCGATCGGCATCAGCTCGATCGCCGTGACCCCGAGCTCCACGAGGCGAGGAAGCTCGCGCTCGACGCCGCGAAAGCCGCCGAAGAGCCCACAGTGCAATTCGTAGAGAACGGTTTCTGGCCAGGGCTTTCCAGTCCAGTTCGCGTTTATCCACGAATAGGCCTTGGGATCGACCACGATGCTGCGGTCGTGAACGTCGCCCGCCTGGGCGCGTGAAGCGGGGTCGGGAACGCGCGTTCCATCCTCGAGCACATAGAAATAGCGCGCGCCAGCGCCGCAAAGGGCGTCGCCCTGGAACCAGCCGCTATCGAGCTTGCGCATCGGAATGCGACTGGGCGCGCCTTCGATATCCACCGATACCGAGCGTTGCGCCGGCGCAAATAAGCGAAAACGAACGCGCTTGTCAGCGATCAGGTTCGCGCCGAACGGCAACGCGTGAGCGAATGTAGCCATGGTCTCACGATTTCGCGGGCTTGGGTCGGCCGCGCGTAGCGACGGCGATATGCAGACAACGCCGTCGGCCCGCCCTCGGTTCCACGCGCGCATAACGCGCGAGCGTGGGCGGTGGCGGCTCTGCGCGCCGCGGTGTAGAAATGACTAGACCCGGCGATTTGGTAGAATGGCCGCGCTCTGGGGATTGCTCACATCTAGGGGGCCGGCTGACGAAGCGCCCCCGAGCCCCCATATAGGTTCGGCTCCGCAGAGCGGAGCACCGAACGCAAAGCCGCCAAAGGGCAATGAAAGCAAACACGCGCGTGCTGGAGGATCCCGAGACGATCGTTGCGGCGAAGCGCCGGCCGACGCGGCGCGCCGCGCGGGCGCCCGCGCGCGCCGCCATCCCGGCCGGCTTCCATCCCGCCGTCGCGGCGTGGTTCTCGCGGCGTTTCGCCGCGCCGACGCCTGCCCAGGCGGAGGCTTGGCCCGCCATCAAATCCGGGCGTCATACGCTGATTGCGGCGCCCACGGGCTCCGGCAAGACGCTGGCGGCTTTTCTCGCCGCCATCGACGATCTCGTCCGCCAGGGGCTGGAGGGCAAGCTGACCGATGCGACGCAGGTCGTCTATGTCTCGCCGCTGAAGGCGCTTTCCAACGACGTCCACCGCAATCTCGAGCTTCCCCTCGCCGGCATCCGCGAAGAACTGCGGCGCAGCGGCTTGCCGGACGTCGAAATCCGCTCCTGGGTCCGCACTGGCGACACCCCCTCCAGCGAGCGCGACCGGATGCGCCGCCGGCCGCCGCACATTCTGGTGACGACTCCGGAATCGCTTTACGTGCTGCTCGGCTCGGAATCCGGGCGCAAGATGCTGGCGACGACACGATCCGTGATCGTTGACGAAATTCACGCGGTCGCGCCGAATAAGCGCGGCGCTCATCTCGCCCTCTCGCTCGAACGGCTCGCCGCCCTGTGCGAGGACCGGGTGCTGCGGATCGGCCTTTCCGCGACGCAAAAGCCAATCGAGGCGGTCGCCAATTTCCTCGTCGGCGCGGCGATCGCGCCGCCGGCGATCATCGACGCGGGGCATCAGCGGCCGCGCGATCTCGGCATCGAGGTTCCGGGCGCGCCGCTCGAATCGGTGATGTCGGCCGAAGTCTGGGCGCAGATCTACGAGCGTCTCACGGAGCTCATCGCGGCGCATCGGACGACGCTCGTGTTCGTCAACACGCGCCGGATGGCGGAGCGCATCGCCGGGGAATTGTCGAAACGCCTCGGAGAAGGCGCGGTCACCGCGCATCACGGCAGCATGGCCAAGGAGCGCCGCCTCGACGCCGAGCGGCGGCTGAAGGGCGGAGAACTCAAGGCCCTGGTCGCCACCGCTTCGCTGGAACTCGGCATCGACATCGGCGATGTCGACATGGTCTGCCAGATCGGCTCGCCGCGGTCGATCGCGAGCTTTCTTCAGCGGGTCGGGCGGTCCGGCCATGCGATCGACGCAACGCCAAAGGGGCGATTGTTTCCGCTCTCGCGAGACGATCTCGTCGAATGCGCGGCCTTGCTCGACAGCGTGCGCCGCGGCGAACTCGACCGGCTGACAATCCCGAGCCAGCCGCTCGACGTCATCGCCCAGCAGATCGTCGCCGAGGTCTCGGCGCAGGACTGGGACGAGACGGCGCTCTATGATCGGCTGCGTCGCGCCTGGTCGTTCCGGGCCGTGCCGCGCGCGGACTTCGACGCCGTCGTGCGCATGCTCGCGGAGGGCTTCTCCACCCGTCACGGCCGGCGCGGCGCCTTGATTCACCGCGACGCCGTCAACCATGTGCTGCGCGCCCGGCGCGGCGCCCGCACGACGGCGCTCACCTCGGGCGGCACGATCCCCGACACCGCCGACTATCAGGTGCTCTTGGAGCCGGAGAACCACGTCATCGGCAGCGTCAACGAGGATTTCGCGGTCGAGAGTCTGCAAGGCGACGTGTTCCAACTCGGCAACGCTTCCTATCGCATCCTGCGCGTCGAGCGGGGCACGGTGCGGGTCGAAGACGCGCGCGGCCAGCCGCCGACGCTTCCCTTCTGGCTCGGCGAGGCGCCGGGGCGCTCGGACGAGCTCTCCCAATCGGTGTCGCGCCTGCGCGAAGACATCGACGATCGGCTTCGCGCCGACCCGTCCCGCCAAACCACGCGCCTTTGGCTTGAAGAGACGCTCGGCCTGGGCGCGCCCGCGGCCGAGCAGCTCGCGGACTATCTCGCCGCCGGGGCTGGAGCGCTGAGCCGCCTGCCGACGCAGGACCGCATCGTCTTGGAGCGGTTCTTCGACGAGGCGGGCGGCATGCAGCTCGTCATCCATTCCCCCTTCGGCAGTCGTCTCAACCGCGCCTGGGGCCTCGCGCTGCGCAAGCGGTTCTGCCGCAAGTTCAATTTCGAGCTGCAGGCGGCGGCGACCGAGGACAATATCGTGCTGTCGCTGACGAGCGCGCACAGCTTCGATCTTAGCGACGTCGCCCGCTATCTCCATTCGAGCAGCGTGCGCGCGGTGCTGATCCAGGCGATGCTCGACGCGCCGATGTTCACGACGCGCTGGCGCTGGGTCGCCGGCGTCGCGTTGGCGCTGCCGCGCTTTCGCGGCGGCAAGAAGGTCCCGCCGCAGTTCCTGCGCATGCAGGCGGAAGATCTCGTCGCCGCGGTCTTTCCGGATCAGATCGCCTGCGCTGAAAATCTCGTCGGCGAGCGCGAGGTTCCCGACCATCCCTTGACCAATCAGGCGATCTACGACTGTCTGCACGAGGCGATGGACGTCGACGGGCTGGAGCGGTTGCTCGCGCGCATTGAGGCTGGCGAGGTCGACATTGTCTGCCGCGACCTGACGCAGCCTTCGCCGCTGGCGCTCGAAGCGCTGTCGGCGCGCCCCTACGCCTTCCTCGACGACGCGCCGCTCGAGGAGCGGCGGACGCAAGCCGTCATGGCGCGCCGCTGGCAGGATCCCGACAGCGCGTCGGATCTCGGCCGGCTGGACACGGACGCGATCGCGCGGGTCCGCGGCGAAGCGTGGCCCGAGCCGACCAACGCCGAGGAGCTTCATGACGCGCTCCTCTGGCTCGGCTGCCTTACCGAAGAAGAGGCCCGGGGGACGCCGGACTGGCGCGACTGGCTCGCCGCGCTCGCGCGCGACAAGCGCGTCACCCGGCTCGAGACGCCCGGCGCGAGGCTGTGGATTCCTGCGGAACGGCTGACCCAGTTCCAAGTGCTCTGGCCGAACGCCCCGCTCGCGCCGGCGATCGCGCCGCCGGCCGAGCACGCCGCCGCAGTGTGGGAGCCCGACCTGGCCGTGGTCGAAATTTTGCGCGGGCGGCTCGAAGGTCTCGGTCCGACCACCGCGTCCGCCCTCGCCGGTTCGCTGGGGGTGGATCCGGCCGCCGTCGCCCCCGGCTTGCTCGCGCTCGAGGCGGAAGGGACGATCCTGCGCGGCCGCTTCATTCCCGGGGCCAATGAAGAACAATGGTGCGACCGGCGCCTGCTTGCCCGCATCCATCATTATACGATCCGTCGCCTGCGCTCCGAGATCGAGCCGGTCGCGTCGCGCGACTTCTTGCGATTCCTTTTCGCATGGCAGCACGTCTCCGAGGACGCCCGTCTTGAAGGTCCGGACGCCCTGCCCGCAGCGCTGGCAGGGCTCGAAGGCTTCGAGGCGCCGGCGCGCGCCTGGGAGACCGAGATCCTGCCGGCGCGGATCGCCGACTATCAGCCCTCCTGGCTCGACGCCCAATGCCTTGCCGGGCGCACCGCCTGGGCGCGTCTGTCGCCCGGCGGCGGAACGGAGCGAGCCCGCCCGGCGAGCCCGGTCGGCTCCGCGCCGATCGCGCTGATCGACCGGCGCCGCGGGCCGCTCTGGATGGCGCTCGCGCCGACGGCGGATGCAGCCCGCGTGTCGCCCAAAGCGCGGGCCGCGCTCGAACGCCTGAACGCGCAGGGAGCGCTGTTCTTCGATGAACTCGCGGACGCCGCCCGTCTGTTGCGCCCGCAAGCGGAGGAGGCCCTGGCCGAGCTCGTCGCGCAGGGGCTCGCGACGTCCGACAGCTTCGGCGGCCTCAGGGCGCTCCTCGTGCCGTCGAGCCAACGTCGGCCGATCGCCGGCGCGAAACGCCGCGGCCGCGTGCTCGCCTTCGATATCGAGAGCGGCGGCCGTTGGAGCCTGGTCCGCCGCCCGAGCCCTGAGCAGATCGACGAAGCGATGCGAAGCGCCGCCATCGAGCACGCCGCGCAGGCGTTGCTGCGCCGCTACGGCGTGGTGTTTTTCCGGATGCTTGGCCGCGAGGGCGGCTGGCTGCCGCCTTGGCGCGATCTCTTGCGCGTCTATCGCCGCCTCGAAGCGCGCGGGGAAATCCGCGGCGGCCGTTTCGTCGCCGGATTTTCAGGCGAGCAATACGCTTTGCCGGAGGCGGTCGGCCTGTTGCGCGAAACGCGCCGCCGTGCGCATTCCGAGCAATGGGTGTCGCTCTCCGCGGCGGATCCGCTCAATCTCCTTGGCGTTTTGACGCCAGGCCCGCGCCTCGCCGCGCTCACTGGCAATCGGGTCGTGTTCCGGGACGGCCTGCCGGTCGCCACCCTCGCCGGAGGGAAGGTGGAATTCCTCGAGGAGATTGACGCCGCCGGCCGCTGGGAAGCGGAGAAGCGGCTTTTGCGGTCGGCCGCTCGCGGCGTCCTCGTCGATCTCGCCTGAACCGCTTGATCGGCGCGGCCGAAACAAAAAAACACAAAACAGCGGCTGACTCGCTCGCTCCTTTGGGCGACAGAAGCAGCGAGGTTCATGATGCTTGAAACGACGATCTCGCCTGCTCCTCTCAGCCCCGACGACGGCGAGCCCGCACGCATCCTGCTGGTGGAGGACGATCCCTTCATCGCCAATATGCTCGAAGAGCTTTTGACTGAAGCGGGCTTTTCGGTCTGCGCCGCCACGTCGGGATCAACCATGGATGTCGCCCTGACGCGGGAGACGATCGATTTGATCCTGCTGGACGTCATGTTGCCGCAGGAAGACGGTTTCAGCATTTGCCGCCGGCTGCGGGCGGCCTCCAGCGTGCCGATCATCATGGTGACGGCGCTCGGCGAGGACGTCGACCGCATCGGCGGGCTCGATATCGGCGCCGACGATTACATCACCAAGCCGTTCAACTCACGCGAACTGATCGCCCGGGTCCGTGCGCTGATGCGGCGCGTCGCCGCCGCCGAGCCGTCCCACAAGCACCGCCTGCGCCCTTTCCGCTTCGCCCATTGGAGCATCTACCCCTCGGAGCGGTTGCTCTACAATCCGGATCGCGCCCGGGTGACGATGACGAGCGCCGAATTCGATCTGCTGCTCGCCTTCTGCCAGAACCCCGGCCGCGTCTTATCGCGCGAGCAATTGCTGGAGCTCACGCACGGCGGCCTCGCTGGTCCCATCGAGCGCAGCGTCGACGTCCATGTCAGCCGGATCCGCCAGAAGATCGAGCCGGATCCGCGCGATCCAACCTTCATCAAGACGGTGCGCCTGGGCGGCTATGTGTTCACGCCACAGGTGGAGGTCGGCTCATGAAGGTTCCGGAGCGGCTGGCGCTGCGGTCGATCACGGCCCAGATCACAGGCATCGTCATCGCCGCTGTGGTGCTAGGCGTCGGCCTCGCCGCCGCCGTTCTCATGTACTTCTTTTTCAATGCGCAGGCCGGCGCGAATCCCCAGCTGGTGGCCGCCACGACCGCGGCTCGCATCGCAGCGATCGTCCACAACACGGAAGCTGCTCGATCGCCGGAAGACTTGGCGCGGGTTCTCAAAGAACACCGCTGGCCGGAGATGAGGGTCCAAGCGACCCCCGCGGCCAATCTCGGGGCGCTCCCGAACGTCACGCCGCACAATCCCGCCTTCATGCGCTCGGTCAAAGCCATGCTGGCGAACGATTGGGGCATCACGCCGCTTCCAGGCGCGCCCTCCCTCGGCGGGCATGACGCCATCGCGGTGAAGATCGGCGACGCCGGGCTGCTGTTTGACGCGACGCCGCACGTTCGTCTGCGCAACTTCCTCGCCACTGAGATCGTCAGTGGCCTTGCGATCGTCACGTTCATCATTGTGTTCCTATCGCTTTACGCGCTGCGCTTTATTACCGCTCCGCTGTCGTCGATCGCCTCGGCGGCGCGCTCCTTTAGGCTCCCGACTGCCGACGACGCTCCGATCGACGCGAAAGGACCGCGCGAGATCGCTGAGGTCGCCGAGGCGCTGAACGACATGCGCAGGCGCGTCTCGACGCTGGTCAACGAACGCACGCAGATGCTCGCGGCCATCAGCCACGACCTCAGAACGCCGCTCACACGCTTGCGCCTTCGCTCCGAGCGCTTGGCCGACGCGGGCCTCAGAGACAGCATGATGCGCGACATCGCGACCATCAACGACATGCTGAGCGAGACGTTGGCCTATTTGCGCGACGGGGGGCGGTCCGAATCGTCCCAACTCGTCGACCTGCCCAGCATGGTGCAGACGATCTGCGCGGAGTTCGTCGACATCGGTTTCGACGTATCCTACGAGGGGCCCGACCGGCTCGCTTTCGTCTGCCGCGTCGACGCGCTGAGCCGCGCGGTGACGAACGTGGTCGACAACGCGACCAAACACGGCACGACCGTCGCCGTCACTTTGCGCCTGATCGACGAGAGGACAGCGCAGATCGAGATCAGCGACGACGGCCCGGGAATTCCCGCCTCGCTGCGCAGCAAGGTGTTCGAGCCTTTCTTCAAGGCCGACAGCGCCCGGCCCTCCTCAGGGCGCGGCTTCGGCCTCGGATTGTCGATCGCGCGCGACATCGCCTTGCGCCACGACGGCGAAATCGACCTTCTCGACAACGATCCGAGCGGCCTCAGGGTCCGGCTCACAATCCGGATGCGTCGCGACGAGCGGCTTCAGATTCTCCTCAGCCAGCGGACGCATCAATTCGTCGATGTGTAGCTAGGGCATACGCTAAGCGGGCTGTCCGGCCGCTTCCAGGATCAACCGGGTGATCTCGTCGGGGTGGGATATCAGCGAAAGGTGGCTGGCCTTCACTTCGATGGTCTTGGCGCCCATGCGCTTGGCCATGAAGCGTTCGAGTTCGGGATTGATCGTCCGGTCTTCCGTCGAAACGGCGTAGAAACTCGGCTTCGACCGCCAAGCCGCATGCGTCGTCTTTCCCGTGAGCAGAGCCCGGTGGAACGGCTCTTGGACCGCGTAGAGGACCTTCGCCTTCGCTTCCGGCAGATCGCCGGCGAAATCGCGCACGAACGCTTCCTCGCCGAGACGTCCCTCATCGCCGTCGAAGACGATCCCGGCGGACGCCGGGGGCGTCGGATATGTCTTGGCCAGCGCCGTGTAATCCTCGCCTGCATCCGGCGCTCGCGCCGCTACGTAGACAAGAGCCGACACGTTCGGATGCATACCAGCCTCTGTCACGATCATTCCGGAGAAGGAATGCCCAACTAGGACTGTCGGACCGTCCATTCGCGCCAGCACGCGCTCGGCCGACGCTACCGCTTCGGGCAGCGTTGTCAGCGGGTTTTGCACGGCTGTGGCATTGAGCCCCGCTGCCTGCAATCGTGCAATCACCTCGGACCAACATGACCCGTCGGCGAACAACCCGTGCACAAGGACGACGTTTCGGGCCTTTGCGGGTTGTGCAACGGCGGCGGCGGCGCCCCCTGGGATGACGGCGCCTGCCGCAGCCGCAGCCGCCATGCTCACGAATGCGCGTCGATTCATCGGATACCTTGGCCGAAGATCCTCCTTGCTACTCATGGAGTTCTCCTCTGAGTAAAGTTGGAGTTGGCGCCTGGGATCGTTCTATCCGCGAACCTCACCCTCACTTGCGCCCGCGCGACCGGGGCAAAGGGACGTCCCGCCCTCCCGACGAAAGGCCGATTGGCGCGGGCCTCTCGTGCGGCTTGATCGACAATGCCTGAACGCGAAGACGCGACAGGCTGGCGAAGGCCCCAGCGAGGGCGAAGCCGCCCGCTGTCACGAGCGCGATCATCTCGGCATGGCCCGCGAAGCGGAACGCGATCGCCGCCAGCGTCGCGCCGATCGACTGTCCGGTCAGGCGCGAAGTGGCGAGCATGCCTCCCGCCGCGCCGCTGCGCAAGAGCGGCGCCGTGGACAGCATGGTGCGGTTGTTGGGCGACTGAAAGAAGCCGAAGCCGAGGCCGCAAACAGCCATCAGACCACCGATCGCCCATGACCCCGAGTCCATCGGCAGCAGGCCGATCGAGAACAGGCCAAGCGCGAGGAGCCCGAGGCCGCCGCCGCTGAGGATCGCGGCGGAATAGCGATCGGCCAGCTTACCGGCCACGAAAGCGGCGAGCCCCGCCGCCACAGGCCACGGCGTCATCAGGAGACCGGTCGCGACCTGGCTGCGATGCAGCGCCCCCTGGAAGTAGAAAGGGAGCGAAACGAAAGCCAAGGTCTGGGCGGTGAACGAGGCGATCGATGTGAGGACCGTCATCGCGAACAGCTTGTTGCGCAGAAGGTCGATTGGAACGAGCGGCCTCGGTTGCCCGTTCGAGCGGAACACCAAAGCGACGCCCGCGATGACCGCCAGAACGAGCTCCGTCGCGCCGAGTTCAGAGTTGCCGCGGCGCGTCAACGCGTCGACGCCGGTAAAGAGGAGCCCGAAAGTCAGCACGTTGAGGGCGGTGCTGACGACGTCGAAGCTCCCCGAACGCGCACTCTCAGGCAGCCAGGCGCGGCCGATCAGGAAGGCTGCGACGCCGATCGGCACGTTGACGCCGAACAGCCATTCCCAGGGCCCCACCGAGAGAATCCCTGACGCGATCGTCGGCCCGAGCGCCGCGGCAGCCGAGACGACCAGAGCGTTGAAACCGATGCCGCGCCCGAGTTGGCGCGCCGGATAGGTGAAGCGCAGCAGCGCGCCATTCACGCTCATGACCGCCGCTGCGCCGAGCCCCTGACCGACGCGCGTGGCGATCAGCGCGGCGAGGGTGTGCGAGAGCGCGCATCCCGCCGAGCCGGCGGTGAAGACGACGACGCCGCCGAGAAACACCCGGCGATAGCCAATTCTCTCGCCGAGGGCGGCAAACGGCAGCAGCGAGACGACGATGGCGAGCTGATAGCCGTTCACGACCCAGACGGAGGAGGCCGGCGCGGCCGAGAGCTCCCGCGCGATCGTCGGCAGAGCGACGTTGGCGATGGCGCCGTCGAGCACCGCCATTGTCAGCACCAGCCAGATCGTCAGCGCGGACCAATATCGCGCGGGCGCTGGCAGGCCTTCGAACTCGGACATAGCTCACCTTTCGCGCGGGCCCCATCGCCAAACGGACGGCGCGGGATCCCTCCTCCGCCAATCGGCCGTTGTGGCACGGACCCTAGAGGCCCCTGCTCGCATGACGAACTTGCCTTGGCCTCGCAATAGCGCGCGGGCGGCGATCACATTTTTCTGATCGGAGGAATGGGGCGACGCGTGGAACCTTTTGCGCGCAAGGCCCGAGGGGCGAACGTCACCGATTTACAGGGCCGCAACTCTCTCCCAGCACGAGCGCCGGCTCGAAGACGACGTTGCGCGGCGGCAGATCGTTGCCGCGACGGATGCGCTCGACGAGCAGGCGAAGCGCTTCGTTCGTCATGTCCGTCACCGGATGCTCCGTGCGGGTCAGTCTCGGTTTGAGGCCGCCGATGCCGGGAATCGTGTCGGTGGAGGCGATCGATATGTCTTCCGGACACTTCAGGCCGAGATCGGCGATCGCGCGCATGACGCCGAGCGCCATGACGCCGTTGGCGACGTAGAGCGCGCTCGGCCGGTCGGGGCGCTCCAGGATGTCGCGCGCGACCGAATAGGCGACGTCCTCGCGGAACTCGCCCGACCGCACATGCCCCGGCTGTGGCGCGAGGCCGCGCGCCTGCATCGCCTGCAAAAGCCCATCGAGGCGGCCGCGGCCGGTCGTCAAATGGAGCGGCCCGGTGATCGTGCCAATGCGCTGGTGACCGAGGTCGAGCAGGTAGTTGGCGACCTGCTTGGCGGCGGAGATGTTGTCGATCGTCACCGTGTCCGACCGGTCGTCGTCGACCACGCGGCCGAACAGGACGATCGGAATGGCCGCGCCTTCGAGATCCCGCTGGTCCCACCGCAGCGACGACCCGACGGGCGAGAGCACCACCCCGTCGCAGGAGAGAGTGCGAATGCGCGAAAAGATCCGCCGTTCGTTGTCTGGCTTCTCGTCGCTGTTGAAGACGACGAGCGAATAGCCCCAGGCGGCGACCGCCGCCTCGGCGGCGCAGACGATCTTGGCGAAGAACGGGTTGGAGAGATCGGCGACGACGAGCGCAACGAGCCCGCTGCGGCCGCTCTTCAGGTTCTGCGCGGCATGCATGGGCGCGTAGTTCAGCTCGTCGATCGCCGCAAGCACGCGCTTGCGGAGCGGCGGACTCACATAGGCCGTCTCGTTGATGACGGCGGAGACCGTCGCGGTCGACACACCTGCGGCCCGCGCGACGTCTCTGATCGTTGCCACCGAACACCCAGCTAAACGTTTCGCCAAGTTTCGGCAAAATCACCTCCGCTGTCCAGCGCAATTTTTCGGCGATTTTGCCAAAACCCCTCTTGTCACGGACTGCCCGATCGCGGATGTTGACGAAACGGTTAGCCAGTGTTCGCCAATTTAACAGCGCGGCATAGCGCGGCATAAGGGAGTACGAAATGAAACGCTCAACGATCGGATGGCTCGTCGTCGGCTGCATCTTTGCCGCCGGCGTGGCGCAAGCAGCGGACAAGCCTTTGCTCGGGATCGTGTCGATCTCCGCGACCGAAGCCAACAACGCGCGCTACATCGCCGGCGCCACAGCCGCCGCCAACGAAGACGGCTGGACCGTTTCGGTCGTCGACGCGGCCGGCAGCGCCGATCAGGCGAACGCTGGGATTCAGAATTTCGCGCAGCGCGGCGCCGCGGCGATCATCGACATGGTGTTTCCCTGGTCCTCGATCGGCGCCGGGTTGGACGCCGCCAAGAACGCCAAGATTCCTGTGGTAACCTGGGGCGGCGGCCTCGGCGGCTCGGTCGCCGCCACGAACGGCTCGGGCGCGCCGGTCGCTTTGCCCGTCATCGATCAGATGGTGAAGGACCTCGGCGGCAAGGGCGATCTGCTCGTGCTCGCCTACCGCACCGGCGAAGTCTGCCG
The DNA here is from genome assembly GCA_036488815.1 of Roseiarcus sp. Classification (GTDB taxonomy): domain Bacteria; phylum Pseudomonadota; class Alphaproteobacteria; order Rhizobiales; family Beijerinckiaceae; genus Roseiarcus. The sequence continues at coordinate 100,579 of DASXGX010000147.1, read as the reverse complement.
CAACCGCGAGACGCTGCTCGACCAGGTGCTGGCCAAGAGCCCGAACATCAAAGTGACCAAAAACGAGGTCCGCATTCCCGGCTATTTCGAGGACGGCGCGCAATACGCCAACGCGTGGCTCGCCTCGCATCCCGCGGGCGGCAATCTGGCGATCTGGGGCTGCTGGGATGATCCGGCGATCGGCGCGATCGGCGCCTTGCGCCAGCAGGGCCGCGACGACGTGAAGGTGTACGGCGTCAACGGAAACGCCCAGGCGATCGAGAACATCAAGAACCACCATATGACCGCCACCGCCTGGGAGGACAGCTACACCGAAGGCTATCAAATGGTGAAGCTGCTCAAGCAGATCAAAGCCGCCGGCGACAGCTGGAAGCCGAAGGCGGTCGAAGTGCCGGCCACCTTGATCACCCAGGCCAATGTGGGCCAGTTTATCAAAGACCATCCCGACGCGACCGGCCAGAAGTAACAAACGGCGGCCTTTGGTGTTGAACGCTGAAACGAAGATCATCGCGGGGGCGCCGACGGCGCCTCCGTTGCTGCGAGTCGAGGACGTCGCCAAGGCCTACGGCGGCGTGCAAGCGCTGAAGGGCGTCTCGCTGACGGTCGACCACGGCGAAGTTCATGGGCTCGTCGGCGCGAACGGCGCGGGAAAATCGACGCTGATCAAAATCCTCGCCGGTCTCGCCCAGCCCGATCGCGGCAGCGTGGTGCTCGACGGTTCCCCGGTCGAGATCGCGACGCCCCATCGCGCGACCGAACTCGGCATGAACTTCATCCATCAGGAACTTGCGTTCGTGCCCGGCATGAACGTGCTGCAGAACATCATGCTCGGCGTGCCAAAAGCGACGCGCTTGGGCATGATCGATTGGCGCGCCATCGCGCGCGACGTGGAGCCGATCGCTCGGCGCGTCGGCATCTCGGCGCCGTTGTTCGCCAATGTGAAGGGTCTGTCGACCGCCGAGAACTGGCTCATCAGCATCTGCCGCGCGCTGGTGCGCAAAGCGCGCCTCATCGTGATGGACGAGCCGACGGCCTCGCTCTCGGCGAGCGAGAGCGAGAAACTGGCGGCCATCGTGCGCGACCTCTCCCGCTCGGGCGTCGCCGTGCTCTACGTCTCGCACCGGCTCGATGAAATTCTCGACCTGTGCGGCGCCGTCACCGTATTCCGCGACGGACAGTCCGTGAAGCGCATCGAGCGCGCCGAGCTCGACCGTTCGAACCTCGTCGAAGCGATTGTCGGCCGAGCGGTCGAAACGCCCCTCAAGGCCGCCAAGCCGCTCGGGACGAAGGACGTCGTCTTGAAGGTGAGCGGACTGACGCGCTTGCCTCGCGTGAAAAACGTCAGCTTCGAGCTTCGTCGCGGCGAGGTGCTGGGCGTCGGCGGCCTCGTCGGCGCAGGGCGCACCGAACTGATCCGGCTGATTTACGGCGCCGACAAGGTCGACGGCGGCGCGATGTGGCTGAACGGCGAGCCGTTCGCGCCCAAGAACCCGACCCAAGCCGTCAAGGCGGGGCTCGGTTTGGTGCCCGAGGAGCGCCGCGCGCAGGGCCTCGTGTTGACGAAGAGCGTCGCTTTCAACATGCAGCTCGCCAATCTCGCCAAGATGGTGCGCAGCGCAGGCTTTCCGATGATCGATTCGGGCAAGCGCGAGGCGCTCTGCAACGACGCCGTGCGCGACCTCATGATCAAGACGCAAAGCGTCGAGACGCCGGTCGGCCGCCTCAGCGGCGGCAATCAGCAGAAGGTCGTGCTCGGCCGCTGGCTCATACGCGCACCGCGCGTCCTGATGCTCGACGAGCCGACGCGCGGCGTCGACATCGGCGCCCGCGGGGAAATCCATAAGCTGATCCGCGGTTTCGCCGAGCAGGGCATGGCCGTGCTGGTCGTTTCCTCCGAGCCGGAGGAGCTGCCGGATCTTTGCGATCGCGTGCTGGTGATGGCGGAAGGCGCCATCGTGCAGGAGTTGGGCGGCGCCGCTCTCTCACGCAACGCGATCATCGAGGCCAGTTACGCCGGCGCGCCGTCCACGGCGGAGAGCATTCCATGACCCCAATCGCCGCATCCAACCGACGCCTGTCCCCTGGCGCGAAATCCTTTCTCGGCGTGTTTGCCCGCTACGGCACGATCATCGGCCTTGTTGCGATGATCGCCGCCTTCTCCGTGCTGTCGCCGCACGCGTTCCCGACCACCGGCAATTTCGTCAACGTGCTCAATCAGGCTTCGCTGGCGATGATCATCGCCGCCGGCTTGACGCTCGCGGTGATCGTCGGCGAGCTCGATCTCACGATCGGCTTCGCCGCCAGCCTGCACGGCATTCTCGTGACGGGACTGATCGTTGCCGATCACCTGCCGATTCCGGTCGCGATCCTGATCGTGCTGGTGGCGGGCGCCGTGATCGGCCTGATCAACGGCTTTATCGTCACCAAGATCCGCGTCAATTCGGTGATCGCGACGCTCGGCGTCGGAACCATCCTCACCGGCCTCGCCTTCGCCTATTCGGCCGGCGTGCCGATCGTCGCCGGCGTGCCGGAGGCGTTCCTGCAAATCTCGCTCGGGCGCTGGCTGTTCGGCATTCCCAACAACATCATCATCATGGTCTGCGTCCTCGGCGCGCTGTGGCTGCTGGTCGAACGCACCGCGCTCGGCCAGGAGATCCAGGCGGTCGGCGGCAATCCGGGCGCAGCGCGCCTGACCGGCATCAACGTCGACCGGATCAAGATCCTCGGCTTCGTGATATCAGGCGTTTGCGCGGCGCTGACCGGCGTCCTGCTCGCTTCGCGTCTCGGCAGCGGCACCGCCAGCGCGGGCGACAGCTATCTGCTGACCGCCTTCGCCGCGGTTTTCCTCGGCTCCGCGACACTGCGCGACGGCGAATTCCACATCATCGGCACCTTGATCGGCGCGCTGATCATCGCCTTCGGCTTCAACGGGCTCAACATCTTCGGCGCGCCAACCTTCTCGCAGTATGTGCTGCAAGGCGCCATTCTCATCGTCGCCGTCGGGCTTTCGAGCCTCGGGCGCTCGATCGCGGAAAGCTAGAACCGATGCCGTCATTGCGAGCGCAGCCAGCCAATCCAGCCGCGCCAAGCGGAACGGTGGATTGTTTCGTCGCTGCGCTCCTCGCAATGACGACGCCACCTCATTGCCATATGGTCTAATCGGGAGAAACATTGATGACGACCTCGGAAAACGCGGACTGGTCCGTCCACGTCATCGAGTACGCGCGCTCGAAGGATCAGCCGGTGGCGAGCCTCGTCCAAGGCGCGCATGCCGACGGCGTGATGAACGTGCCGTTCTCCTTCATCCTCGCGCGCCGCGCCGACACCATCGCGCTGGTCGACTGCGGCTTCATGCGCGAAGCCGGCGGCGAGAAGATGGCGATCAAATTCAATGTTCCCTATTGGATTTCGCCTTTGCGCATGTTGGCGGAGCTGGGCGTCGCGCCCGAACAGGTCACCGACATCGTGATCAGCCACGCCCATTTCGACCACATGGGCTCGATCTCGAAATTCCCCAACGCGCGCCTGCACCTGCAGAAGCGCGAGATGCTGAGCTGGATCGAGGCCATGGCGCTGCCGCGCCAGTTCGGCTTCCTCACCGAAGTGGTCAACCCCGACGATCTGCGCACGGCGTTCGACGCTTCGGTGGAGCACCGGCTGAACCTCATCGACGGCGACGCCGACAATGTGCTTCCCGGCATTCACGTCAGGCTCGGCGAGGGGCACACGCTCGGACAACAGTTCGTTTTGATCGAGACGGCGAAGGGCAAGCTCGTCGTGTCGGGCGATTGCATCTACTCGAGGCGCAATATCTGCGGCCATAACCACGACGGCGTCTACGTGCCACTCGGCGCCGGCATCGGCAGCGTCTGGGACCAGCTCAAGACGATCGATCGGATCAACAAGGAAATCGCCGGCGACCTCGGCCGCCTGATCATCCTTCACGACGGCGACCGCTGGAAGACTCTTCCCCTCGTCAAGGAGATCGAGGGCTTCCGTATCCTCAAGGCGAGTTGACCGGCGCCGTCTTTGGAATGAAGTCGTGCGGCGCTAAAAGAGCGCCGCATTCGCCTTGGAGACATTGATGTCCTATCAGCCTGCGCCGACCCGCTACGACGCTATGATGTACAATCGCTCTGGCCGCAGCGGCCTGAAGCTGCCGGCGATCTCGCTTGGATTGTGGCACAATTTCGGCTTCGATTTCCCGGCCGACACGGGACGCGCGATCTGCCGCAAGGCGTTCGATCTCGGCGTCACGCACTTCGACCTCGCCAACAATTACGGTCCCCCGCCCGGCAGCGCCGAGACGGCGTTCGGCGAGATCCTGCGCACCGACTTGCGCGACCATCGCGACGAGCTCGTCATCTCGACCAAGGCCGGCTATCTGATGTGGCCCGGCCCCTACGGCGAATGGGGAAGCCGCAAATACATGCTGGCGAGCCTCGACCAGAGCCTGAAGCGCATGGGGCTCGACTACGTCGACATCTTCTACTCGCATCGCTTCGACCCCGAGACGCCGCTCGAGGAAACGATGGGCGCGCTCGACAGCGCCGTGCGCCAGGGCAAGGCGCTCTATGTCGGCCTCTCCTCCTACAACTCGAAGCGCACCCGGGAAGCGGCGACGATCCTCAAGCGGCTCGGCACGCCCTGCGTGATCCACCAGCCGAGCTATTCGATGATCAACCGCTGGGTCGAGAAGGATGGCCTGCTCGACACGCTCGACGAGGAGGGGATCGGCAGCATCGCCTTCACCCCGCTCGCTCAAGGGTTGCTCACGAACAAATATCTGAAGGGGGTTCCCGGGGACAGCCGCGCAGCGGCGGGCAAGTCGCTGCTTCCCGCCATGCTCAGCGAAGCCAATCTCGAGCGCGTTCGTCAGCTCGACGCGATCGCCCAGCGCCGCGGCCAGACGCTCGCACAGATGGCGCTCGCCTGGGTGCTGCGCGGCGGGCGCGTCACCTCCGCGCTGATCGGCGCGAGCCGGCCAGAGCAGGTCGCCGACGCCGTCGGCGCGCTGAAGAACCTCGGCTTCAGCAAGGAGGAGCTGGCCGAGATCGACCGCTACGCGGTCGAGGGCGGCGTCAATCTCTGGAAAACCTCGGCCGAACTGGGCTAAGCCTTATTCCCTTCTCCCCTTGCGGGAGAAGGGGTTCACTCGTTCAGCCCTGCGGCTTGGCGGGTAGCGGCTGCACTGGCGAGCCCGGGCCGATCTTCTGCAAATTGCCGGTGATGATCTTGTCACCCTCGGCGACGCCGCCGACGACATTGACGAGATCGCCGTCCGCCGGGCCGAGCGTGACCGTGCGCATCGCCGCTTTGTTGTCGGCCCCGACGACATAGACGTATTTGCCGAGTTGGCTCGACCCGATGGCGATCTGCGGAACCATCAACGCGTCGGGCGTCTCCTTCACGCGAAGGCGGACATGGACGTATTCCCCCGGCAGCAGGGAGGAATCGGGATTGGCGATGGTGGCGCGGGCGGTGATGGTGCCGGTCGACCGATCGACGTTGTTGTCGAGGAAGGTCAACTCGCCGCGCTGGCGCGGCTTGTCGTTGCCGGGCGTGAAGACTTCCGCTTCGACCTTGCCGGCCGCGCGCGCCTGTTGGATCTCGGCGAGTTCGGTCTCGCTCGGATTGAAGGTCACGTAAATCGGATCGAGCTGCACGAGCGTGTTGAGCGGCGCGCCGGCGACGCTCACCAGCGTGCCGATCGGCGCCTGGTTGCGGCCAAGCCGGCCGACGAAGGGGGCGCGGATTTCCGCATAGCCCAGGTTGAGCTGGGTGGTGCGGATCGCCGCCTGGTCCATGGCGACGGCGGCCTCGGCCTGACCCAGCGCGCTGGAGCGCTGATCGTAGGCGTCCTTGGCCACGAAGCCGCTCTTCACCAGCTCCGAGCCGCGGTCGAAATTGGAACGGGCGTAATCCAACGAGGCGGCGTCGCGAGCCTCCTGCGCCTTCACTTGGTCAAGCGCGGCCTGGAGGTCGCGCGGGTCGATCTTGTAGAGGAGATCGCCCTCCTTGACGTCGGCGCCGTCAGGCGCGACCTGCGCCGCGAGATAGCCGGGCACGCGCGCCTGCAACGAGATGCTGCGGATCGACTCCATCCTTGCGGGATATTCGAGGTAGATCGGCAGGTCGCGTTTGACAACGGGCGTCACCGGAACCGGCATCGCCATCATCATGCCCGCCGGCGCCGCAGCCGCGCGGCCTGGGACGGAGCCGCCATTCTGGCGGACCACATACACGCCGGCCGACGCTGCGACGAGCGCCGCGGCGGTTCCGAGGATGACTTTCCGAACTCGCATGGGAAGGTCCTTGTTATTCCGCCGGGCCGGGCTCGGGGGCGAGGCCAATCTCGGAGTGACGATCCGACGACGGCTTGGCCTCCACTCCGCGCCGCTCGCGCAGGCGCTCGATCAGCGCATAGAAGACGGGAACGAAAATCAGCGTCAGCGTCGTCGCCGCGAGCATTCCGCCGAACACGGTGGTGCCGATCGACTGGCGGCTAGCCGCGCCGGCGCCGCTCGCAAACATCAGCGGAAGCACGCCGAGGATGAAGGCGAAGGCCGTCATCAGGATCGGCCGCAAGCGCAACCGGCCCGCCTCCATCGCCGCCTCGACGATGCCAAGCCCCTCTTCGCGGCGGCGCTTGGCGAATTCGACGATCAGGATCGAGTTCTTCGCCGCCAACCCGATCAGCATGACGAATCCGATCTGCGAATAGACGTCGATCTGCATTCCCCTGAGCCACAGCGCGGCGAGGGCGCCGAAGATGGCGAGCGGCGCCGAGGAAAGCACCATGAACGGCATCGACCAGCTCTCGTATTGCGCCGCGAGGATGACGAAGACGAACACGATCGCCAGCGTGAACACGATCGTCGCTATCGAGCCCGCCTTCAACTCCTGGAAGGTGACGCCCGTCCATTCATAGCCGAAGTCCTTCGGCAGCGCTTCGGCCGCCGCGCGCTCCATCGCCACCACCGCCTGCCCCGAGCTGTAGCCCGGCGCGGGTCCGCCATTGACCAGCGCCGAAGCGTAATTGTTGTAGTGGGGAACCGTCTCGGGGCCGACGATCGGCTTCAGGCTGCCGAGCGTGTCCAGCGGCACCATGCCGCCGCTCGCGTTCCTGACATAGAGACGCGAGAGATCGGACGCCGCGGCGCGCGCCCCCTTGTCGGCCTGCAAGGTCACGCGGAACGTGCGGCCGAACAGGTTGAAGTCGTTGACGTAGAGCGAGCCGAGATAGATTTGCAGCGTGTTGAACACGTCCGGCAGGCTCAAGCCCAGCAGCTTCGCCTTGGTGCGGTCGAGGTCGTAGTTGAACTGCGGCGTCGAGGTCGAGAACGACGAGAACATCTGCTGCGGATTGAGCTCCGGCTGCTTGCGCGCCGCGGCGATCAGCGCCTGGGTCGCCGCGTTGAGCGCAACGCTGCCGTGGCCGGCGAGATCCTCGACCTCGAACTCGAAGCCGCCGGTGGTGCCAAGGCCCTGAATGGAGGGCGGATCGAAGCTCAGCGCGAAGGCCTCGGGAATGCCGAGCAGCTTGGTGCGCACCGAGGCGACGAGCTTCGAGGCGCTCTCATCGGGTCCGCGCTCGTCCCACGGCTTGAGGACAGCGAATTCCACCGCCGAATTCGACTGTGCCGCGTTGGTGAGAAAATTGAGGCCGCTGATGAAGCCGGCGATCTGGACGCCCGGGGTGCTCTGAAGAATGTCGCGCACCTTCTTGGCGACCTCGTCGGTGCGCTCGAGCGACGCGCCGTCGGGTCCCTGGACGACGACGAAGAAATAGCCCTGGTCTTCGACAGGCACGAAGGTGGAGGGGATGTGCAAGGAGACCGCATAGGTGGCGCCGACCACGGCGAAGAAGAGGCCGAGCAGAACCCAACGATGGTGGATGAGCCCCGCCACAATGCCGGAATAGCCGTGCGAGAGGCGATCGAAGCCGGCGTTGAACCAGCGGTACGGCGCGAAGTTGACGGCCGGACGGTGGCGCAGGAACGCTGCGCTCAGCGCGGGGCTGAGGGTCAGCGAATTGAACGCGGATATGCCGACGGAGATCGCGACCGTCAACGCGAACTGGTTGTAGAGGCGCCCCGACACGCCGGGTATGAAGGCGACCGGCACGAAGACCGCCATCAGCACCGCCGTGGTCGCGATGATCGGACCGGTGACTTCGCTCATCGCCTTCTTGGCCGCCGCCAAAGGCGGCAGCCCGGCCTCGAGCTGACGTTCGACGTTTTCGACCACCACGATCGCGTCGTCCACCACGAGGCCGATCGCCAACACCATCCCGAGCAGGCTCAGCATATTGAGCGAGAAGCCGAACGCCTGCATCACCGCGAGCGTCGCGATCAGCGACACCGGAATAGCGATCGTCGGAATGATGGTCGTGCGCCAGCTCTGCAGGAAGACGAACACGACAAGAACGACGAGCGCCAGCGCCTCGAGGAGGGTGATGACGACCTCGCGCATCGCCGCCGAGACGAAGCGCGTCGTGTCGTAGTGCATGGCGTAGCTGATGCCGGGTGGAAACCGCTTCGACAGTTCCAGCATCTTGTCCTTGACGCGTTGCTCGAGATCGAGCGCGTTGGATCCCGGCGTCTGGAAGATGGCGAGAACGACGGTCGGATCCTTTCCGAAATAGGCGCTCGACGAATATTGCAACGCGCCGAGTTCGACCCGCGCGACGTCGCGCAGGCGCACCACCGCGCCCTTCGCGGGATCCGCGCGCACCACGATGTCGGAGAACTGCTCGGGATTGGCGAGGCGGCCCGTGGCGTTGACCTGCATTTCGAACGGCGTGCCGGGGGGCGCCGGCGATTGGCCGATCTTGCCCGCCGCAACTTGAACGTTCTGCTCGGCGATGGCGTTCTGCACGTCGACCGCCGTAATGCCGAGATTGGCGAGCTTGTCGGGATCGAGCCAGACGCGCATCGAATAGCGGCGCTCGCCGAAGATCTGAACGTCGCCGACGCCGGACAGCCGCTTCAGCGGATCGACGATCTGAAGATAGGCGTAATTGGAGAGCGCGACGGGATCGACCGATTTGTCGGGCGAGGTGAGATTGACGATCAGAACGAAGTTCGGGTTCTGCTTCTTGATCGTCACGCCGCCCTGATTGACGATCGCCGGCAGCGAGGAGGCGGCCTGCGCAACGCGGTTCTGCACGTCGACGGCGGCGATATCGAGATTATAGCCGACGTCGAAAGTCACGGTGATGGTCGAGGAGCCGTCGTTCGAGCTCGCCGACGACATGTAAGTCATGCCCTGCACGCCGTTAATCTGCTCCTCGAGCGGCGTCGTCACCGTGTCGGCGACGACCTCGGCGCTCGCGCCGGGATAATCGGCGGTGACGACCACTTGGGGTGGCGTGATGTCGGGAAACTGCGAAACGGGCAGCATAAAATAGCAAATCGAGCCGGCGAGCACCATGAGGATGGCGATCGCTGACGCGAAGATCGGACGCTGGATAAAGAAATTCACCATGAAGCGGTCACCAGCACGGTGCGCAGCAGTCGCGCAAGCCCCGCGGCGGGGCGAAGTCGCCGGCGAAGGGCAGCGTGCCGCGCGCGAACGGGACCGCGAGCGCGTCAGGCGGCAGGCTCGCCGTTTTGGCGATCGGCGCGGACTTGGCGACAGCGAAGCCGACGCGGCGCGAATTGATGCTGCGCGCCACGGTCTTCATCAGCGATTCGAGCGCCGCCGGCTCGACGCCGTCGGCGCGCATCGTCGCCCGAACGAGCGAATCGGCAAGGAGCTCATCGAGCCCGAAATTTTCTGGCCCTTGGGTCATGGCGGAATCTTCCCAAACGTTGCCCGCGATGGGCCTGGCTGCGGCCCGATGTCGCGCCGGCCCCGACATTGACTTTCGCCGCGGCCGAATGTTACTAGTTGGTAACAGCCCCTAGTTACCGGCCGGTAACGTCCCGGTCAAGAGCAATGGCGAAAGAAAAAACAACCGAGATGCCCGAAGCGAACCTTTGCGCCGGACTCTTAGCTCGGCAAGGCCGGCCACGCGAGCGAATCGTGACGACGGCGCAAGACATGTTTCATCGGTACGGCTTTCGCGGCGTCGGCGTCGACGCGATCGCGGAAGCCGCCGGCACCAACAAGATGACGCTCTACCGTCATTTTGGCTCGAAGGACGATCTCATCATCGCCTGTCTCAATCGGACGGCGGAAAACGCCGACACAATCTGGGCGGAGATCGAGGCGGCAAATCCCGACGATCCGCTTGCCCAACTGCGCGACTGGGTGCGCCGAGCGGCCGAATATGTCGCCGCGGACGATCGTGGCTGCGATCTGGCGAACGCCGCGGTGGAGTTGACCGAGGCCGGACATCCCGCGCTTCACGTCATCGTAGACTTCAAGAAGCGCCAGCGCGATCGCTTGGCCGATCTCTGCCGCGACGCCGGCTCCACCCAGCCGGATTTGCTGGCGGACGCGCTGTTCCTGCTGTTGGAGGGCGCGCGCGTCAGCCGCCGCAGCGTCGGCGCCGAAGGCCCGAGCGCCGGCGTGGTGCGAATGTGCGAGACGATCTTCGATTCGTTCGGCGTTAGGCCGCGCGCCGGCCACGCGGCCTAGAGCCGTCGTTACGACCGGATCGAGCCGCGCGACACGAGGCCGTAGCTTAGCTGTTCGAAGCAGCTTCTCTCTCCCCCTGCCCCGCCTTCACGCGAGATGATCCAGGCTGTGCCCCTCCTGGATGCCGCTGCGTCTAGGGATCGCGCCCTCGGCTACACCGACGTTGGCCACCTCGCTTCCGTTATTCACGCACGCCCCATTTCCCCCACGGCTGTCATCGGGCGGCTGGAAGAGGTATGGTGACGCCAATCAAGGAAACCCAGAGATCGGGTGGATCTGGTGGAATGTCCTGGCGGTCATGGAAATGGGAGCCTGACATGAGCTCGAGCCATACGGTAGGGGGCGCGCACGCGCTCGGTTCCGAGATAGACCTGCAGATGAGCGACGCGCTCGCGCGCAACTGGTGGGCGATCGCGCTGCGCGGGGCGTTGGCGATCATCTTCGGCATCGTCACGTTTGTTTTGCCCGGCGCGACCATGCTGTCCCTGGTGTTCGTCTTCGCTGCCTACGCCCTGTTGGACGGCATCTTCGCGATTACGGCGGCGGTTCGCTCGGCGCAGAGACACGAGCGATGGGGCCTTCTCATCCTCGAAGGCGTCGTCGACCTCATCGCCGCCGCCGTTGCGGTGGTCTGGCCGGGTCTGACGATCTTGACGTTCGTGCTCGTGATCGCGGCGTGGGCGCTTGTCACCGGCGCGCTGATGATGGTCGCGGCGTTCCGTCTCCAACTGGATCACGGCCGGTGGTGGCTCGTGCTCGGAGGATTGGTCTCGATCCTCTACGGCGTGCTGCTGATCATCGCTCCGCTGATCGGCGCGCTGGTGCTGACGTGGTGGCTCGGCGGCTATGCGCTGGTCTTCGGCGTGCTTCTGCTCGTCCTCGCGTTCAGGCTGCGCGCCCGGCACGAGGCGGGTCCGAGCGCAGACGCTCCGCACGCGGCTTTCTGAGAAGCGCCGTCATTTGAGCGTTTCACCTGCGCCGCCTCACGAAAGGGCGGCGCTTTATCGCGCCCCTGTCGAGCCCAGCCCCGATAACGCCTCCATCACGAGCGCCCGCTCGGGGTCGCCTGCGACGCGGCGATGCCGTGCAGCGCGCTGCGAAGCCCATGCAGTTGATCGACGAGATGCAGGATCACGGCGACGCCCTCGTCGTTAACGCCCATCGCTCCGCGCAGATCGACAATGAGCCGGCCGCGCGCGAGATCGATGGCGGAGAACCGCCAGACGCCGGCGGAGGATTCGGGGCGAATCCAGCCCTCTTCGATCCAGAGGGAGAGCGCCGTCTGCTGAACGCCGAGCTGGCGGCAAAATTCAAGGTCGTCGAACATCACGTTCCCATCCGCCGTCTCGGATCATAAGGGTGTTCCGCCGACCATTTCGCCACGAAGGCCTCCAGGTCGGCATCGGGAGGCTCGGGCAGCGTCACGCGCAAGGTCAGATGTTCGTCGCCTCGCGTTCCGTCGCGCCGCGGGACGCCCTTGCCTTTCAGGCGAAGCACCCTGCCGGTGTTCGAGCCCTTGGGGATCGTGACCATGACCGAACCCGTGGGCGTTAGGGCGGTCACTTCGCCGCCCAGCATCGCCTCGCCGAGGGTGATCGGCAGATCCAAATTGATGTCGTAACCGTCACGCTTGAAGAAAGGGTGCGACCGGACGGCGATCTCGATCAAAGCATCGCCCGGTTCGCCGCCTTCTGGGCCCGGCTCGCCCTTCCCGGCGAGGCGCAGGGTCTGGCCGTCGCGCGCGCCTGGCGGAATGACGACGTCGAGCGAAGACCCGTCCGGCAGGGTGATGCGGCGGGACGCTCCGTTGACGGCGTCGAGAAAATCCACTTCGAGACGATAGCGCCGATCCTCGCCGCGCAGTCGAAATCCATGCCGCCCGGCGCGCGAAAAGTAGGCCGACAAAACGTCGTCCGCGTCGGCGAAGTCGGAGAAGCCGGACGACGTTTCGTAGCGTGGCGAACCCGAATCCCCTTGTGCAAAATCGCGATAGTATCGCCGTTGCGGCTGCTCTGCGCCCGATGCGTCGATCTCGCCGCGATCGAACTGCGCCCGCTTGGTCTCGTCGCTGAGAATGTCGTAGGCGGCGTTCAGCTCCTGGAATTTGCCCAGCGCGGTCTTGTCTCCCGGGTTGAGATCGGGATGGGATTGTTTGGCGAGCCGGCGATAAGCCTTCTGGATGTCCTTCTGCGAAGCGTCGCGCGCCACGCCAAGCAGGTCGTAGGGATCGGCGGCAGCCATGCGCCCGCAACTCCTGACAATCGAGGATGTCAGCTCTAGACCATAGCGCCAAGCGGGCGCGACGGGAATTGACGATCGTCAAAAGGCGGTGGGCAGACATCCCGCGGCCGGAGCTTCGCCATTCCCCGTGGTATGTTGCGGCGATTCGATTCGGACCGATTCGGGGGCCCTGCCCGCTGGCGTCGCCGGACCAGACCCTTACGAACGGAGGCGCCGATCGCCGCATTTCGTTTCCTCCATGTCGCGGACGTCCATCTCGACTCGCCGCTGCGTTCGCTCTCGCTGCGCGACCCGGAGCTTGCCTCCCTGATCGGAAACGCGACGCGGACGGCGTTGATGCGCATCGTCGACCTCTGCCTCGAAGAGCGGGTCGACGCTTTGCTGCTCGCCGGCGATCTCTACGACGGCGACCAAACCTCGATGAAAACCGCGCGCTTCCTCGCCGATCAGCTCGGTCGGCTCGCGGAGGCGAACATCCCGACCTTCGTCATTCGTGGCAATCACGACGCGCTCTCGAAAATCACGCGCGAACTGGTGCTGCCGGAGCGGGTCAAGGTCTTCGGCGGCAGAGCGGACGTGGCGTCCGTCGAGCGCGCGGCGAGCGAATTTCCGGTCGTGATCCATGGGTTGAGCTACACGCACGCCCAAGCCCCCGAAAGCCTTGTCGCCAAATACAAGGCCCCCGTCGCCGGCGCCGTCAATATCGGGCTGATGCACACCAGCCTCGGCGGGTCGCCGGGACACGACGTCTACGGCCCTTGCAGCGTCGAGGATCTCAACGCGACCGGGTTCGCCTATTGGGCGCTCGGCCATATTCACAAGCGAGCCGTCTATCGCGGCGCCGCGACCGTCGTCATGCCGGGCGCGCCGCAAGGCCGTGACGTCAATGAAGCGGGCGCGAAGACGGCGACGCTCGTCACCATAGGCGACGACCGGAGCGTGCGTCTCGAAGAGCGGCTGACGAGCCAGGCCGAGTTCGAGCGCGTCGAGGTCGACGTCGACGGCGTCAGCGAATGGCGCGATCTCGCCGGCGCCATCTCTCGCGCGCTCGAAGCGGCCCGCGAAAGGGCCCGCTCGGCGCATCTGGTGACGCGCCTTCGCCTGACCGGAGCGACCCCGCTGGCGTGGCGCATCCGCCGCGACGCCGATCTTCTCACGACTGAGGCTCAGCAGCGCGCCGCTCGGACCGGCGATTGCTGGGTCGAACAGCTCGACGTCGCCTGCCGGCCCCCAAGCGCGAACGCAAGCGACGGCATCGGGCCCGTCGGCGAGCTCGGACGGCTGATGGAAGACAACGTGCTCAAGAGCGACGCTTTCCGCGCCGACCTCGTCGACCTCGCCGAGGAACTCAGCAAGAAGCTGCCGCCCGAGTGCCGCGAGGCGTTCGGGTCCGACGCGGCCGCATTCACCGACACGCTGGCCCGCCTCGCCACCGAAGGCGTCGAGGACATGCTGGCGCGCCTGCAAGCGCGCGAAAACGGCACGGCCGCCTGATGCGCCTCAAGCGGCTCGATCTCACTCGATACGGCAAGTTCACCGACCGTGTCGTCGATTTCGGCGACGCCGAAGCCGGAGCGCCGGATCTCCATGTCGTCTACGGCCCCAACGAGGCCGGCAAGTCGACCCTGTTCGCGGCGTGGCTCGATCTGCTCTACGCAATTCCGCTCCAGTCGCCCTACGGATTTCTGCACCCCTACCCGACGATGCGCATCGGCGCGGCGATCGCGTTGCGTGACGGGCCGCGCGAGTTTGTGCGCATCAAACGTCCGCAGAACAGCCTTCTCGACCTCCACGGACAGTCCCTCGCCGACAATGCGATCCTCGCAGAACTCGGCGGCATCGACCGAGACGCCTACCGGACGATGTTCTCGCTCGACGACGAGACGCTGGAAAAGGGCGGCGAGGCCATTCTCAAGGCGCAGGGCGACCTCGGACAATTGCTGTTTTCCGGCAGCTCCGGGCTCGCCGACCTTTCGCGCAGCCTCGACGAAGCGCGCCAACTTGCCGATGGCTTCTACCGTCCGAATGCGCGCAGCGGCGAACTCCACGAACTCCAGAAACAGCTCGGCGAGCTCAAGCGAGAGCGCGAGCAGATCGACACGCAGGCGGCCAAACACGCCGAACTCGCTGCTGCCGCCAAGCACGCCAAATCCCGCTACGACGAGGCGGGAGCCAAGCGCCGCGACCTGCTCGCTCGGAAGGAGCAGATTCAGCGCCTCCTGGCGGCGCGTCCACGCTTGAACAAGCTGAACGGATTGCACGCCCAATGCGCCCCGCTGGAGGCGCTTCCCACGGCGCCAGCCGCCTGGCGCGAAGAGGTCGCACGCTTGCGCGACGACGAGATCAAGACCCAGACGCAGGCGCAAGCGAACCGCGATCAACGCGCGCAGATCCTGGTGGAACATGACGCCATTGTCGTCGACGCCGCCGCGCTCGGCGTGGCGGGAAGGTTCGAGGCGCTCGCTGCCGCCCAGGCGCGCGCCCTCACCGCCGACAAAGACCTGCCGTCGCGCCACGACGAGCGCCGCGAACTCGATCTCACGATCGGGCGCCTTCTTCGGCAGATCGGACATGACGACGACCCGGAGCCGCAGCGCTTCGTGCTGCCGCCGTCCGCGGTCGAGCGCCTGCGCGGCCTGATCGAAACGGTGTCCGGCCTCGACGCCGCCAAGGCGCAAGCCGACGGCGAGCTCGACGCCGCTCGTCGGCGCCTCGCGGCGGCGGCGGACGCGCTCGGCGCAGCTGACGCCTCTGCGAGCGGCGCCGACGAAGCGCTGCTCATTCGGCTCAAGGAGGCCGCCGATGCGCTGCGCAACGGCGATCACGCCGCCCGTCAACGTTTGGCTTTGCGCCAGGTCGAAGACGGCCGCGCGGCGCTCGCGGACGCCCTGGCCGCCTTAGCGCCGTGGCGCGGCGAGCCGGAGGCCCTTGTCGGCCTCACGGTCCCCGAGGCGCATCAGCTCCAATCCTGGCGAGCGCAAGCGGACGCGGCGCAAGATCGCATCGCCAAGCGCGCGAGCGAAATCGACCGTCTGGAGGGCGAAATCGCGCGCCTGACGGCGGAGCGAAGCGCGTTGGCGGCGATCGCCGGTTTGGTGACGGACGAGGACGCAAACGCCATCCGGGGCGAACGGGAGCGCGCCTGGACCGAACACCGCAAGCGGCTCGACGGCGCGTCGGCCGATCAGTTCGAAGCGCTGTTGCGGCGCGACGACGCCGCCGCCGCCGGGCGGTTCGCGCACCTCGCCAATCTCACCAAACTGCAGGAGAACGCGCGAGCGCTCGCGGTCGCCGAGGTCGAATGCGCGCGAGCGCAAGGCCAACGCGCCGGAGCCGCCGCGGACGCGGACGCGCTTGCGAACTCCATGCGCGACGCCATCGCGGCGGTTTCGCCGCTGCTGCCGGAGAATTGGCCGCCCGCCTCGCTCGAAGCGTGGCTCGGCCGCCGGGAGAAGGCGCTCGGCGTCGGCCGCGAGTTGCGGCGTTGCGAGGCCGATCTCGCAGCGGCCGAGAAGGACGCTGACCGGCTCCGCGCGCGCCTCGCGGCTGCGTTGGCGGCGCTCCAACTTCCCTGCCCCGATCCAGTCGACGACGCCGCTCTTCTCGCCGCTGCGCAACTCGCGCTCGACGGCGAGGCCAAACGACGCCAACGTCGCGAAACCCTGGACGACCGGCGCCGCGACCTCGAGGCCCGCAAAGAGGCGTCGGAGGCCGCCGAGCGCAAGCGCGCGCAATGGGCCGCCAATTGGGACGAGGCCGTCCGCTCGACGTGGCTCGGCGAAGGCGGCTCGACGCCGACCGTCGACAACGTGCGAGGCGCGCTCAACGTCGCCGCCGATCTTGCGACGACGGTGAAACAGAGAGCCTCGCTCGACGAGCGCATCAGCAAGATGGAAACCGATCGCAAGGCCTTCGCAAGCGCCGTAGCCAGCCTCGCAAGGGACTTAGACTTGCCGGACGAGAGCGAGCCGCTCGGCCTCCACCGTCAGATCGCCGATCGCGTCCGCGACGCGCGCGTGCAACGCGACAGGAAGGCCGAGCGTGCAAGCGACTTGGAAAAGCTGGACGCCGCGGCGCGCGAACTCGACGCGCACGCGCAGAGCCTCACGCTGCGCAAGCAGGACATGACGTCGCACTTCGGCGTCTCGACGCTGGTCGCCGTCGCCGAGACGCTGGATCAACTCGCAAGGCGCGACCTGCTCCGCAATGAGATCGCCGAGATCGCCGGCGAGATCGTCGAGACGATGGCGCTGCCGACCCTCGATGAGGCCGAGACCGCGCTAGGCGACGTCGATCCGGTTGCGCTCGGCGGCGAACTCGCAGAGCTCAGCGCGCAGGCCGAGCATTTGGAGAACGAGTGGCGCGACGCCTACGCCGCCCACAACGACGCGCAGCGCCAGATCGACGCGATCGGCGGCGACGGTCAGGCCGCCGCGATCGAAGAACGGCGCCGCACCGCACTGCTCGCCATCGAAGACGGCGCCCGCCGCTGTCTCAAACTGCGCGCCGGCATTCTCGCCACGGAGCAAGCGCTGCGTCTCTATCGCGAGCAGCATCGCAGCTCGATGATGGCGCGCGCGTCGGAAGCGCTGCGCCTCATCAGCCGCGGCGCCTACGCGAACCTCACTAGCCAACCCGGCAAGGACGGCGAGGTTCTCATCGCCACTGGCGCGGACGGACGCTCGAAGAACGTCGCCGAGATGTCCAAGGGGACGCGGTTTCAGCTCTACCTCGCTCTGCGCGCCGCCGGCTATTTCGAATTCGCCAGGAACAGGACGCCGATCCCGTTCATCGCCGACGACATCATGGAGACCTTCGACGATTTTCGCGCCGAGGAAACGTTCCGCCTCTTCAGCGACATGGCTCGATCGGGCCAGGTCATCTACCTCACCCACCACCGCCACCTCTGCGGAATCGCGCGCGAAGTCTGTCCCTCAGCTCGCATCCACGATCTATCAGGCGCTTCGGCGTAGGTTTCGAATCCCAACGATCAGCCGGACTGCGGTTCAGCTCTTATGCTCACGATTCCGCAGTCCTGCGCTGCGAACCCCTTTCGCACATCCGGCCAATCTGAATTTTGGCGCGATCGCAGGGCGGCGGCGTATCTGCGGAGCTTGTCGAGCTGGCTGAAGCAGTCACAGCAGGCCCACGCGAGGATCGTCTTCGTGTCGGGGTCGAACGCCACCGTTATGAGGGACAGGTCCGGGCCGACGTCGCCGCAGGCGCAAGTGCCATACTGGTCCATCAGCAGCCGGTACAACGCCGTTTCTTTATCATCCTGCGACGTCACGCGATCGGGAAACTCGACGCCGGCGGCGTCCAGACGCTTGACATGCCAGGCCATGACGTCCGGCACGTGCACGTTGATCCATTCCTCCGGTATCGCTCTCCCGTTGGGCACGCGTACACCCCCCTTTTGGCGCCGAAGGCGCAATTCTCCGACGAGGGGTTACCGGGAACAGCGCTCCCGAAAGTCGCCTCGAGCGGCACCCTTAAGAAACGGATAGTTTCCTCAGCGTCATGGAAACACCCCCCGAAATGGGGGCGGCGGCGAGGCGGTAGCGGCAACGCGTCGACGCTCGCGAACGCATGAACGAGGCGTGCCCTCCGATCCCGGATTCACCTAAGCTCGTAGTAGAAAAGCATACCCATTATTCTTGCGTCAAGACATGCCGCTCCTCGATAACGGATTGGCTGTGGCGGAGCCATTGAAGGCGCCTCACGTGCGACCAGGGGAACCACTCAGATCCCTGCGTACCATTCATAACCGCGATCTTCCCAATAGCCGCCGCGGCCGCCGTGCAGATCGGCGAGGCTCGGCGCCAACTCGATGCGCATGATGTATTTCGCCATCTTGTAGCCGAGCTGCCGCTCGAGGCGCAGCCGCAGCGGCGCGCCGTAGGGAACGGTCAACGGTTCGCCATTCATGTCATAGGCGAGGATCGTCTGCGGATGCGCAGCGTCGATCATGTCTATGCTCTCATAGTAGCGGATGCTCTCGGGATCGACGCCGATATCGTCGCCATCGTCCAAGGTGTCGGCGCAGTGGAACACGACAAAGCGGGCCTCTGGCCTTACGCCTGCGCGCGATAGGATTTCCGCGAGCGGCACGCCAGTCCATTTGCCGATGCAGCTCCACCCCTCGACGCAATCATGCCGGGTGATCTGGGTGCGCGCGGGCAAGGCGCGCAGCTCCTCGAGCGAGAGCGACAATTCGTGCTCGACGAGGCCGTGAACCCTAAGGCGCCAATTGGCGAAATGATCGCCGACGAGATTGAGGTATTCCTCGTCCTGCGGGTCGGTCGAGCCATTGGCGCGAAACGCCGGCGAGATGTCGGCTTCGCTGTATTCCGGCGCGAGGCGATCCGCCCCGATGAGGAGGCGCTGCACCTTGTAGGTGAGGATGTTTGCGGAATCGAGGACCGAACGGAAACGCGGCTGGCTCGCGAGGCGGTCGCAGCCCGACACCGCGAGACCGCCGATCGCGGCAAGCGCCTTCAGCAGGTCTCGACGATGCAAACGATCACTGGACATCATCGGTCATCCCAGGATTGCCGAGATCGTACCAGCCGGTGACCATCGAGCGCAGATTGTTCCAGACGCCCGAGACCAGCACCATCGCGAGATGCACGATGACGAAGAGCGAAAGGCCCGATGCGGCGACGAAATGGATCAGCCGCGCCGTCTGGCGCCCTCCAAAGATCGTGAGAAGCTGCGGCGCGGCGCTGTCGATGCCGGGCGACATGGTGAGGCCGGTGAGGATCATGAGCGGAAACAACACGAAGACGACGAGGAGATAGGCGAGCTGCTGCAGCACATTGTACCGCTTCGCCGCCTCGCCGCGCGGGAAGCGCAGGCGCAGATGTTCGAGCACCTCTCTCCCGATATGGCCAAGCGCCATGCGGCTGGGGACAAGATCCCTGCCGAAATGCCGGCTGGCGACGCCCCAGCCGAGATAGGCGAGGCCATTCAGCACCAATAGCCAGGCGAAGAAGAAATGCCAGCGCCGCCCAGTCGCGAGATCCTGGTAGCTCGGGATCGTGATCCAACTCGGGAACGCACGTGGCGAGATCTGTCCGTCCTCGCTGGAGGCGCCGAGCACGCCTGTCGTGTCGAAGGAATGGCCGAGGATCACCGTTTCTCCGACGATGCCGCGCTCCGACTGGCGGTCCAGGATCGCCAGGGTTGGATGGTCGAAATCGGAGCGATTGCCGACATAGAGCGCCGGATGGGCGTTGAAGATCTGCAGCCCGCTCATCAGGAGGAGCGGGAAGCAGAGGACATTGATCCAATGCGTGACGCGCACCGGCCCGGCATGCCGGCGATGCCAGCGCTTAGCCGAAGACGGATCGGGGCTGAGGACGGCGGCCATATCATGCTCCGGCGGTTCGTGCGCGCGGACTCCTAAGGGCACATACTTTGCACGCCGGTGGACGGCAAAGGATGCGCGCTCTGGGACGACTGAGTGATCAGACCGGTCGATCGTCCTCCTTCGCCGCAACCGCGTCCGGCTGGGAGATAAAGACCAGCGTGGCTTGCGCTCACTTCGGTGACCTTTGCGCCGGAACGCTCATACACCCAGCGCTGAAGCTCAGGGCTTATTACGTGATCCTGGGTGGTCAGGATAGCGTAGCTGGGCTTGGTGCGCCATGCAGCCGGCGCCACGGGCTGCGAGGGCGCCATGCCGGCCGAATGGCGCGTCACGCCGTCACTCGCGGCCGTCGAGTCGGATGAAGCGTCCGCGGCATGCGCTGTGTGTCCGTTCCACTCGAGGGACATGACAGGCAGGGCATATCCGTGGCGGTGCATTGGCGTTTATCCAATGGACTTTCGTTTAGGGGCGGCGACGTTTTGGTTTAGGTCTCCGACTCCTAATTCGCATCCTGCGACGAGTTTGACGAGGGCGAAGCAGCATGCGGCGAGCTTGTCGACGCCCATCGCAATGGCCCCGAAGTGTTTCAGCTTATTGAAGAAACGATCACAGGATTTCGGAAGCGGTAGAGGTGGCGACCGAATAGAGGCACGTTGACGCGGCCGGCGCCAGGCTCGAACCGTCCGCCCCTGAGCGCCTCGACATCGACAAAACCCTTTGTGTATGAGTCCGCCGCAGATGTGCCCGCGCCGACAACATTCGGCGGGCGCCGATGACGCTGGCTCGACCACACCCCGCGCACGACATCTGGCTGAACATGAACGCAATCGTTCTTATCGCGCTTCGCCGACCCTACACGTTCGTCGTCATGGCCATCCTGATTCTGCTGTTCGGCGGATTCTCGGTGTTCAAGACGCCGACCGACATCTTCCCCGCGATCAGCATTCCGATCGTCGCGGCGATCTGGACCTATACGGGCTTGGCGCCGTCCGACATGTCAGGGCGGGTCGTCTATTATCACGAGCGCACGCTGACATCGACGGTCAGCAACATCCAGCATATCGAGAGCCAATCCTATTACGGAAGCGGCGTCGTCAAGATCTACTTCCAGCCAGGCACAAACGTCGCCGCCGCACAGGCGCAGGTCACGGCATCCTCGCAGACTGTGCTCAAGCAACTGCCGGCTGGCATCACGCCGCCAGAGATCCTGGAATTCGACGCGTCTTCCGTCCCCGTTCTCAATCTTCAGATCGCAGCGGAAAACATGACGCCGGCCGAGGTCAACGACCTGGCCACGAACGTGATCCGGCCCGCGCTGATCACGGTTCCGGGCGTCGCCATCCCGAGTCCCTATGGAGGGATCCAGGAATACGTCGAGGTCGATATCGATCAATCAAAACTGCTGGCGCATGGCTTGAGCGCGGAGGACGTCGGCAAAGCCCTGGCTTCTCAGAACATCGTTCTGCCGGCTGGCGACCAGAAGATCGGCCCGATCGATTACACCGTCGTCACCAACTCGACGCCGATCGCGATCAACACTTTCAACAGACTGCCGATCAAGCAGGTTGGCAACGCCGTCGTCTACCTTGGCGACGTCGCCTACGTCCACAGGAGCGGGCCACCGCAGCAGAACGTCGTTCTCGTCAAAGGCCAGCAGGCCGTCCTTCTCACGATTCTGAAAATCGGAGGCGCCTCCACGCTCGACGTCGTCAACGGCGTCAAGGCCAAGCTTCCGGCGCTGCTCAAAACACTCCCCAAGGGCGTCACCATCACGCCGCTCAACGACGCGTCCGAATTCGTCAAGGCGTCGATCGCGGACGTCGTGCAAGAGATGGTCACCGCCGCGATTCTGGCGGGCCTCGCGGTTCTGCTCTTCGTCGGCAGTTGGCGGTCGACCCTCATCGTCGCGCTCTCGATCCCCCTGTCGATCCTGAGTTCCATCATCGCCCTTTCGTGGCTCGGGCAGACCATCAACGTCATGACGCTTGGCGGTTTGGCCCTGGCGGTCGGCATCCTGGTCGACGACGCCACCGTGATGATCGAGAACATCAATCGACACCTCGAGGAGCCGGGGGAGGATGGAGCGCCACCCGACCTGTCCGCAGCGATCATCGCCGCGGCGAACCAGATCGTCGTGCCCACCTTCGTCTCCACGCTTTGCATCTGCATCGTGTGGCTACCGCTGTTCGAACTCGGCGGCGTCGCCGGCTATCTGTTCGTGCCGCTTGCGGAGTCGATTATCTTCGCGATGATCGCTTCGTTCATTCTATCCCGCACCCTGACGCCCACCCTGGCAAACTGGCTGTTGCGCGGTCAGGTGGAGACGCAGTGGCGCCCCGAACGCGGCGATCAGCGGCAGAGCGTGCTCTCCCGCTTTCAGGCGGGCTTCGAAACCAAGTTCGAGCGGTTCCGGAACCGGTATCGCGACACGTTGGGGCGCTTGGCCAATCGCCGCAATGTCTTCGTCACGCTCTACCTCGCCGCCTCCGTGGCCTCGTTGTCGTTGCTCGTGTTCGTCGGAGAGGACTTCTTTCCAGGCATCAAGTCCGGCACGATGGCCCTGCACGTCCGTTTTCCCGCAGGCACACGGATCGAGGATTCGTCTAAGTCCGCTGTCCTGGTGACCCAGCAGATCCGCGCGCTGCTGCCCGGTCATGTGACCAACACACTCGTCAACTGCGGCCTCCCCGTCAGCGGCATCAACCAGAGCTACAGCGCAACCGGCACCGTCGGCACGCAGGACTGCGATCTTACGATCTCGCTCGACAACCAGGCCTCGCCGGTCGCGAGCTACAGGCAAATTCTGCGGACCGGTCTTGCCGAGCGGTTTCCCGGAACCGAGTTCAGCTTCCTGCCGGGCGACATCACGGCCCAGATCCTCAACTTCGGATTACCCTCGCCGATCGACGTCCAGGTCAGCGGGCGCGACCTGCAAAGCAATTTCAAATACGCGACCAAGCTCGCGGCGAACATGCGCAAGATCGCCGGCAGCGCCGACGTGCGCATCCAGCAGATCATGGGGCAGCCCACGTTGTTGCTTGCCTCGAAGCGGACGTTCGCGCTTGGAACTGGACTGACCGAGTCCGACATCGCCAATAGCGTAATCTCGACTCTGTCGGGAAGCGGTCAGACCGCCACGACCTACTGGCTCGACCCGAAGAGCGGCATCTCCTACCTCGTGAACATCCAACTGCCGCAAGACCAGATCACGAGCGTGAACGACCTCCAGCTCGTCCCGGTGGACAAGGGCAACGGGAACCCGAGCAATGCGCCGATCCAGATCGTCGGCGGACTCTCGGCGATCAGCCAGACCGGCACCCCCGGCGTCGTGTCTCACAACGACATCGTGCCCGTCATCGACGTCTACGCCAATGTCGAGGGGCGGGACCTCGGGGCCGTAAGTCGGCAGGTTCAGGCAGCGATTAACGACCTCGCGCCGCAACTGCCGCCCACCGCCGCGGTCACGCTGAAGGGTCAAGCGGTCACAATGAGCTCCGCCTATATCCAATTGCTCGTCGGGCTCGGCGTATCGATCGCCCTCATCTACCTCGTGATCGTCGTCAACTTCCAGTCCTGGCTCGACCCCTTCATCGTCATCTCGGCCCTGCCGGCAGCCTTGGCCGGAGCCACGTGGAGCCTGTTCTTGACCGGGACGACACTTTCGGTGCCCGCCCTCACGGGAGCGATCCTCTGCATGGGGACGGCGACCGCGAACACCATTCTCGTGGTCGACTTCGCGCGCCACCGCTTGGCCGAGCACGGCGACGCGGTCCTGGCGGCGCTGGAAGCCGGGTACGGAAGGATCCGCCCCGTCGTTATGACGGCGCTGGCCATGGTTCTCGGCTTCCTACCGATGTCGCTCAGCAATACGCAGAACGCGCCCCTCGGGCGGGCCGTGATCGGTGGCCTGATGGTCGCCACAGTGACGACCCTTGTGTTCGTGCCCTGCGTCTTCGCCATCCTTCACCGATCCAGGCCGCAACCGGAGACGTCGGCATGAACGCGAGCAGTTCGAGGCGACCTCGCTTTTGGGCGGCGACTGCGACAGTCGGCCTCGCTGTCGCCTTGGGGCTCGCCGGCTACGGCATTTGGTCGCGCAAAGCGTCCGTCGCCCACCTGCAGCAAATCGCCGACAACGCCACCATCCTGCGCGTGCAGTCAACGTCGCCGAAGCCGGGCCCCACAGAGGACACCCTGAGACTGCCCGGCCAGGTCGAAGCCTGGAACGAGGCGCAGATCTACGGGCAGGTCAGCGGCTACGTCTCGGCATGGCTCAAGGATTATGGCGCCCCGGTCCAAAAGGGCGAGGTTCTCGCCACGATCGACACGCCCGGCCTCGACGCTCAATACGCGTCCAGCAAGGCGCAACTGGCCGCCGCGCAAGCCCAGTTCAAAATCGCCGAGCTGACGGCCAAGCGTTACGACGAGCTTACGCCGGGCATCGCGATCTCGCAGCAGACCATCGACAACATGAACGCTACCGCCGACTCGACGAAGGCCCAGATGGAGGCCGCCCAGCAGAACGTCGACCAGTTCGAGGCGCAAATCGAGTTCAAGAAGCTTCGCTCGCCCTTTACCGGCATCGTGACGGCGCGACGCGTGAACGTCGGCGATTTCATCAACGCTGCCGGAGCCGATGCGACGCTCAGGACCGAGGCCCAGCCGCCGTTCAGCGTCGGCGACGTCAGCAAGCTGCGCGTTTTCGTGTCGGTGCCGCAGGAGTACGGCGGTGAACTCAAGCCGGGCCTCAAAGCGGAACTGCAAATGCCCGGCGACCCCGCCAAGTCTATCACGGCGCAGTTCCTGACCAGCGCGGGCGCTGTCCAGCGAGCAACGCGCACCATCGTGACCGAGTTCGTCGTCGACAACCCGAAGCAGGATGGCCTCCTGCCCGGAGCCTACGTCAACGTGAAGCTGATGATGCCGGGCAATCCCGATATCTTGGTCATTCCCTCGCAGGCACTCCTGTTCCGCGCCTCCGGGTTGCAGGTCGCGGTGATCGAGGGTGGAAACCACGTACGTTTGCAGAATGTCACACTCGGCCGCAATCTCGGTCTGGAGGTCCAGGTCGTCGCGGGGCTGAAGGCGACCGACACAATCGTCGCCAATCCATCCGTAGCGCTGCTTGACGGCCAGCAGGTCAAAGTGGTGCAGGCCGTCAAAGGTTACGAGCCCGGCGAGAGTCAGTCGCTGTCGGGCCAACCAACCCAAGCCGCCCCTGCGCCGACGCCGACCGACGAGTCGAACCAGGCAAACTCAAACACCCCTGCGCGGTGATGGACCGGCGCCGGCGACCGCAGTCCGCTGCACACCTTCGTCCTTCGCGTCCTGGATTGTTTCGCTCCGCTCGCAAAGATTGTTCTGGGACCGCCGAATTTTTTCGTTGTTTGCGGTTGTTTTAGCGGCGTCATCAGCGTCAACTCGATCTAACCCGCACGCGATCAAATGCGAGCCGCCCAATGACTCTCGTTCCCGTGGACGATCCTCTCATGCTGACGGCCGGCGGTATGGCGGCCTCCATCCGCGTCGGCGCACTCCGAACCGTCGATCTCATCGATCGTTCGCTGGCGCGGGCGAAATCGCTGCAACGCGATCTGAATTGTTTTGCCCTGATCCTCGAAGATGAAGCGATGGCCGCAGCCGCCGCGGCCGACCGCGCTGTGGCCGAAGGCCCGGTCGGACCGCTTCACGGCGTGCCGGTCGCGATCAAAGACCTGACTCCGACGGCCGGTCATCTGGCGTCGCTCGGATCGTGGACGTCTGCGGACGTGATATCGGAACGATCTGCGCTCATCGTGGAGCGACTTCGCGCCGCCGGCGCCATCGTGATCGGCAAGACGACAACGCCCGAATTCGCCTCGTCGAGCTTCACGGCGAGCCCGCGCTGGGGCGTCACGCGAAATCCGTGGGATCGAACGCGCACGCCGGGCGGATCCTCCGGCGGCTCGGGCGTCGCAGTAGCGGGCGGCTGCGTGCCACTTGCCGAAGGCACCGACATGGGCGGCTCCGTCAGAATACCGGCAGCCTTTTGCGGCGTGGTCGGCTTCAAGCCGAGTCTGGGCCGCATCCCGATGACGATCCTGCCGAGCGTGTTCGACGATATCTCGCATTTTGGCCCCCTGGCGCGCACGGTCGAGGACGCGATCCTGTTCATGGAGGCGACGGCGGGGCCGAGCGACGAGGATCCGCTCTCGCTCGATACGCCATTCGACGCCAGCCGGGCGCGAGACGGCGCTTTGCGGGGCCGGCGGTTCGCTCTCTCGATCGATCTCGGCTACTACGCGATCGACCCCGCCATCGCCGACCTTGTCCGCCGGACGGCGGACCGGCTCAGACAGGCAGGCGCGATCGTCGACGAGATCGCCCTGCCCTGGACACGAGAAGTGAGCGATCGTTGGCTCGACATGTGGAACGTCTTCATGTCGGCCTATTTCGGGGACCGAGTGGAAGCGTTCGCAGCGCGCATGGATCCCGCCGTCCTGGCGCTGATCGAAAACGGCCGCAAGCTCAGCGCGACTGACTATAAGCGCATCGAAGTGCTGAGAACCCGTCTGTGGCGCGACATGATCGGGATCTTCGCGCGATACGACGCTCTCCTGTGTCCGACATGCGCGGCGCCCGCGCCGCTCGTCGACCAGACAGACGACGATTTCGGACATGACCTGCCCGATGGCCGCTATGGCGGACTCGACCTCTGCGCTCCGTTCAATCTCGTCCCGGCTTGCCCGGTCATTTCCGTCCCTGTGGGTCTCTCCGAGGGGCTGCCGGTCGGGCTTCAGATCGTCGGACGTCGCCACGCCGATGAGGACGTCCTCGCGATGGCTGGCGCGCTCGAAGCCGCCGTCGGCATTTTGCGGCCTGGACAGGCCTCGCTTGCCTCGGATTGACGATTGTCGTTAGTAGCGATGAAAAAATCACGGGGACATAGGGCATGGCGGAGCTTGGGGCGACGATGCGGGTGCTTCGACCGGCGCCCGACGTGTTTGCCTTCTACGATGGGCGTGTCGGCGTGCAGCGGGCGTGGTCCGAGGCGCCGAACTGGCTCGACGACGGCGCCTATACGCTCGGCGCCTGCTCCTATGCGATCGTCCACGGCGGCGACGCGCTGGTCTGGGACACCCATATCTCTCCTGAGCACGCCGCCCTAATCCGGCGCACGCTGGTCGACGCAGGCGCGCAGTCCATCCGCGTCGCGCTCAGCCATTGGCACGCCGACCATGTGGCCGGCAACGCGGTCTTCGCAGATTGCGAGATCATCGCCAACGCGCGGACCTTGCGCACCCTGGAGGACAATCGGGCCAAGCTCGAGACGGGCAATCCGCCCATTAGACCGCTGGTCCTGCCAACCCGCTCGTTCGATGATGCGCTGCGGCTGCAGGTCGGGGCCGTCACGGTCGATCTGCTGCAATTCGATATCCACAGCCGCGACGGAACCGTGGCCCTGTTGCCGGAGCGCCAACTTCTGCTTGCAGGAGACACACTCGAGGATCCCATCACCTATGTGGCCGAACCGGATCGCCTCGAGCAGCATCTGGTCGATCTCGATCGTCTGTCGCGCTTACCGGTCGATCGCATTCTGCCCAGTCACGGATCGCCTGACGTGATTGGGGTGGGCGGCTACGGGCCTGGCTTGATCGACGCCAACCGCCGATATGTGCAGAATCTTCTCCGCAGCCGGAACGATGCGGAGCTTGCAAGTCGAGACCTCAAATCGTTCATCGACGCGGATCTGCGGGCCGACGTCGTCGGCTATCACGCCGCCTATGAACAGGTCCATCGAAGGAACGTCGAGCGGGTCGTCGCGGCGTAGCGACGCGCTCGGACGGCGCGTGCGCGATGTCGCGCATGGGCGCCGTCATGAATCGCGGGCCCACGCGCCGAGCAACTTCGGCAGGTCGCCGAAACGGGCGACAAGCCCGAAGATCACGGCGGCGACGAGCACGAAGAAGATCGAAGCGGACGCCATGATCGGCGTGTAGCCGTAGCGCAGCGCATTAAAGATCTTGATCGGCAGCGTCTCGACCGTGAAACCGACCGTCATATAGGCGACGATGTACTCGTTGAGCGACAGCACGAAGGCGAAGGCGAACCCTGAGACGATGTAGGGGCCGACGAGCGGGAGCGTCACGGTCCGCATGATCGTCCCATCGTCGGCGCCCATCATGGCCGCCGCCTCCGGAATCGCGGGGTCGATAGCGGCGAACCCGATCATCGTCGTGACGAGCGGAAGGGTCACGAAGTAGATTCCGTGGCTGACCACCACGGTCCAGGGCGCGCCATAGAGGCCGGCCGACGTCCAGAATATGAGAAAGCTGAGAGCGGTCGTGACGGGAGGCAGCACGAAAGGCGCAACGCCGAGCAGCATCACGAGCCGCGCCCACGGGGCCCGATGCCGCCACAAGAACCAGGCGATGGGGAACGCGAGAGCGACGGAGACGACAGCGGCCAGCGCTGCGATCGTAACGCTCGACAGCAACGCCCTCGACCATTCGGCATCCCGGACCAAAGCCTGATACCAGTCGAGGCCGATCCCCCTGGGCGGGAAACTCAGCGCCTTCTTGGCGTTCAACGATACGCCCGCGATGACCACGATGGGCGCCGCCATAAAGGTCGCCACGCCAGCGAAAAAGGCCGCCTTCGCCCAGTTCGTCATTGCGCGGCCGCCCGTTCCCTGCCGAGAAGCGTCACGAGGCCGACGAGGATGAGCGCCAGTGCGACGAGGAAGATCGCCATGGCGGCCGCGAACGGCAGATTGGCCTGCATGATCGACTGATCCGTGATCAAAACGGACAGGGTCCAATGCTGGGGCCGCCCCAGGATTTGCGGCAGGAGGTAGGACCCGAGCGAGAACACGAAAACCATGACGGTGGTCGCCACGATGGATCGGCGTTGGGACGGCACGGTCACGCCAAAGAATGTCCGGACCGGAGAAGCGCCGAGGGTGCGCGCCGCCTCCGCCAGAAACGGGTCGAGGCGCGACAGGGAGGGATAGAGGATCAGGACCGAATAGGGCAGCGCCTGGTAGACGAGCGCGACCAGGAGTGCGCCGAAGCTCGGCGTAAGCGACACCGCCTTGTCCATCAGCCCGACCGCGACCAGCAGGTTCGTCACGCCGGCAGTCTGTGACAGCAGCGTGCCCCATGCGAAGCCGATGATCACTTCGGACAGCGACAGAACCGCCAGGAAGAAGACGAGCCAGCACACCTGCACAGCGCGCGCCGACCGCGTGAGGAGGTAGGTGAACGGGAACGCGATCGACACCGAGCAGACCGCGACCAGCGCAGCCAGAAAAAAGGAAAAGCCGAGCACATGGGTGAAGAACGAGGTGAGGAACCGCCGGTAGTTGTCGAGGATGAAGGCCGGCTCGTAAAAGCCGCCCGGAACAGGGCGGAAGAAGGAGATCGCCACCATGTTCGCAAACGGCACCGCGAACAGCAGGATCAGCGCGGCCGCCGGAACCAGAATGGCGGCGTAGTGCCGCGTCGGAATGACGGCCGCGCCTCGCGCGTCACCTGCGTTTCGTCTCATGACAGCACGACGCAGCTATCGGGGTCGATAGACACGTAGAGGCCCTGACCGGTCTGCACGTTGAACTGCTCTCGCGCCGGCGCCAGCGCGACGAGCGTACCCACTGCGACGTCAACGGTCACTTCCACGCTCGCCCCCAGATGACGAACGAACGTCACCGATCCTGCAACCCGATTGGGACCGGGCTCGGTCGACAGATGCAGGCTTTCCGGCCGAATCGAGAGCGTGATCGGCCCCGGAGCCGCGGTTCCATTGACGGCAAGGACAACGTCCCCGACGCGGACCGAGCCTTGCCCCAAAGCCTCGCCCTTCAGCAGGTTGGTGGTCCCGATGAAGTCGGCCACAAAGGCGTTTGAAGGGTTGCGATACACCTCCATCGGCGGCGCGATCTGCTGGATTTTCCCCTCGGACATGACGACCACGAGGTCGGCCATCGTCATGGCTTCGCGTTGGTCGTGCGTGACGAGAACCGTCGTGACGCCCAGCCGCTCCTGAAGGAGCTTGAGTTCGATCTGCAGCGCCTCACGCAACTTGGCGTCGAGCGCCGACATCGGCTCGTCTAGCAGAAAAAGCTTGGGCGTGAGCGCCAAGGCTCGTGCGATCGCGACGCGCTGGCGCTGTCCGCCCGACAGTTGTCCGATCGCCCGACCGGCAACCCCAGGCAGCCGCACGAGATCGAGAAGCCGCTCGACCTCGCGCGCCTGGTCGGCCTTCGAGGCGCCGCGGATCGCCATCGGATAGGCGATGTTCTGCCCGACGTTGAGATGGGGAAAAAGGGCCAGCGACTGAAAGACCATGCCGAAGTCGCGGCGATGCGCCGGCACCTCGGTCAGATCGACTCCATCCAGCACGACGCGCCCTGACGTCGGCG
The DNA here is from genome assembly GCA_036488815.1 of Roseiarcus sp. Lineage (GTDB taxonomy): Bacteria > Pseudomonadota > Alphaproteobacteria > Rhizobiales > Beijerinckiaceae > Roseiarcus. Next base: position 69,980 of record DASXGX010000147.1, on the reverse strand, counting down.
CGTCGAGCCCCGCGATCAGGCGCAGCAGAGTCGTCTTACCGCAGCCCGACGGACCGAGAAGGCAGACAAAGCGACCGGGCTGGACCTCGAAGCTGACGTCGCGCAAGGCGCGGAAATTCCCGAACGACTTGTTCAGTTCGCTTATGACAAGGCCCGACATTGCCCCTCGTACTCTTCGCAAAACAGCCGCTCAGGCTCCGCTTTTCGAGCCTTCGACGGCCAGGGGCGCATTGTCTCGCGATCGCCTCGAACTCGCCTGTCGCAAACGACGCGGTCGACGGTCGAACGGATAGGCCCGGGGAAAGGCGCTTTCCCCGGGCCCAAAACGTCGATGCCGGCGTCTTCGACGCGAACGGTCTGAACTGGGCAAACCATACGAGACGTAGCGATCACCGCTTCAGCCGGATTATCCCGCAACCATCTCGGTCCACTTCTGGTCGAGGAACTCCGGCTTTGCGGCATAGATGTCGTACCGTGGCGTGATCGGCTCGATGCTCGACGAGATGGCGTTGAACTCGGCGTCCGTCAGATCGGTCAGTTGCCGCGGGACCGTCGGCGAGGTGCCAACCTTGCGGGACAAGAGGGCCTGGATCGATGGTTGCGACATGTAGTCGATGAAGACGTACCCGAGGTCGGCCGCCTTCGACGCCTTGGTGATCGCCCAACTGCCGGAGTCCTGAACGCCGCCTTCCTTGGGCATGGTGGAGCGCACTGGGAAGCCGTCCTTCGCCGCCAGCCCGGTCACGTCATGGTAATATTGACCCATTGGGATCTCACCGGACTTGAGGGCTTGCTCGAACTGGCCCTCGTCCCGGTACCAGAGCCGGACGTTGGGCTTCAGTTCGGCGAGTTTCCCTATCGCCTTCATGATTCCCTCGTCCGTGTCGAGGAGACCGACGCCGCCAAAGAAGGTTTTGGCGGTGATTTCGAGCAGAAAGGAGTTGGTGACCTGGGATAGCAGCCCGAGCTGGTTCTTATGCTTGGGATCCCAGAGTTCGGCCCACGACGTCGGCGCTTCGGGGAACACCTTCGTGTTCGAACAGAGCGTGATATACCAAGCAACCGCTCCGATGCCGCTGACTTGCCCGTCGGGGGATTTATTGATCATGCGGGGAAGCACGTTCTTGGAATTCGGGATCTTGGCGAGATCGAGCGGCGCCCAAAGGTTCCCTTGCATCCCTTTTAGCATCGGAACTTGGGCCATCATCGATACGTCGGCCGGCGCCTGTCCGGCGCGCGCCGCCTGTTGAAGCGCGATCAACCACGCTTCGCCGGTCGGCTCCGCGATGCTCTCGACCGCGATCCCGGTTGATTTCGTGAACTCCGGGAAGATGTTCTTGTCGAACGAATCCTTGAAGTAGCCGCCGTAGACCCCGACTTTCAATGTCTTGTCCGCTGCGCGGGCGATCCTGGGAAAGCCGAGCATCGATGCGGCCGGCGCCAATGCCGCCGCGGCCAGGACGCTTCGCCGGGTGATCGAAGCCTTCGGCGCACTTTCGTTCGACATGTCTCAGCCTCCCATTTCGCCTGTCTCGGCTCTGGCGGCTCGAGCGGCCGCGTCAGCTTAGCACCATTTATGTCAGAGGAAGGTGGGCCGGCAAATATGTGATTTGGCGAAGTTAGCTTCGAGATTTTTCGAAGTGAACTCGTCCGGATTGGCTGGGATCGGGCCGCAGCCGCCGGACAAGACCATAGACCGTAATAGCGGCCCAGAATCCCTCGATCAGGACGGACGGAAGATTCCAGGCGTAGAACAGCGACGCGATAATGCTGAGCGATCCGACGAGGTTCAGAGCAAGGTAGGGAAGGCTTCGCGAAGCGAGCCAGCCCTGCTGATCGCAGAAGAACGCGGAAACGATCATCACCGAGCCCGCGACGCCAACAATCTGGGCGAAATCCTCCACGACATCCCCTTTCAATCCGATCATCGGCGCGGTCGGCGCCATTAGGCGAACAGCTCCAGGCTGGTCCTGCTGATCTGAGTCATCCGGCCCTGATTGGGTTCCTCAAATATGATGTCGAGCAAAAGCGTGACCACAGGGCTCGTTCTTTTGCTCTCGTCGAAGGCGACCTGGAACTGCGCGGTATATGAAAAGACGCTGGGCCGGATCGGCCGCAAACGTCCGGCCCGCACAAACTGCTCGGCATAGTGCTCCGGGAGATAGCCGAGGTAGGCGCCGGACAGGATCAGATGCGCCTCGGCCTCCATATCGCTCACCGTGGCGTCGGGCGTCGACACCGAAAAGACCTTCATGTCCCGAGCGGCCCAGTAGCTTCGAGCAATGATCTTGTGGCCGTGAATCGAACTCAGATCGATATCGTCGTCGGCGATCTCGAAGAGGGGGTGACTGTCGCCGCAATAAAAATGATGCAACTCCGTATAGAGGTCGAGGTATGTCAATCCAAGCGTCGCTTGCGGGAAACTGCCGATCGCCACATGGATGTGGCCGCTCACGACATCGCGGAGCAGCTCCCCGGGAGGCTTCGTGACGATGTTGAGCCCGACCGAAGGCGCGGCCTCATTCAATCGTCCAATCACGCGCGAGAAGCAGAAGCTCGGATCCGAAATCGTATTGTCGAGCATGCCAATCGACAGCGTCCCGCCGAGTTGCGTGCGCAGGCTGGTGACCTTTACATTGAATCGAACCAGCGAAGTAAAGAGCCGGCTCGCTTCCTCATAGACGGAACGGCCCTCCTCGGTCAGCGAGAAGCCTGCCCGCCCCCGCTTGCAAAGGACGAGGCCCAGACGTTCCTCGAGCGCGGAGATCTTCCCGGAAATCGTCGAAAGCGTCAGATTGAGCTCGCCCTGGGCGGCAGTGAATCCGCCCGCTTCGACGATCTTTATGAACATGCGCAAAAGCCGGATATCGGCATCGTCGACCGACATGCGGGGGCGCGTCACGCCGGTCACTTGTCGACCTCCAGCCCCTTGCCCCGCAGCCATCCGTCTCCCCTTTTGCCGATCTGCGAAGACGCCGCCGCCAATCAAACCAGCGCTCCCGATACCGGCGGCAACGTTGGAGCGGCGACGCCGGCGCGGACGCCGAAGCAGTGTCTCGCAGCGCGTTTTCGTGGTCAACGGTCGCATGCGTGTGGCCCCATGCCGGGATCGCGACCTTCAACGCCGCGGGAGCTCCAGGGCTTCGGCGCCGCTTTTGCTGCCGCGACCAAATCTGCTGTATGTCGGCAAGTTGCAACGCTTCGGTTCGGACTTTCGCGAACCCAAAGCCGCCGCGCTCGGCTATGCTGCCTCATCTCCACGAGGTCTAAAGACATGGTCGATCTAGCGAAGCTCAACGCGCTGCGTGACAAATACGCCAACGCATCCGGCGGGGATATCTTCGATCCCGAGTTCCGGCGGGTGGCCGAGATGCAATTCACGGCCGGAGACAGGCGCGCCTGGCCGTTCGCCCATGCGGCGACGTTCCTGTCTGCTCCCTACCGGCCCGATGCGCCGAACCTGGCAGATTTCGGCGGCCTCGGCGTTGCGCTGATTGGGGTTCCCATGGACCTGGGCGTGACCAATCGGGCCGGCGCTCGCCTTGGGCCGCGCGCGGTCCGAGCCATCGAGAGGATCGGGCCTTATGAACACGTGCTGCGGCGGGCGCCGTTTGCGGACGCCAAAATCGCCGACGTCGGCGACGTCCCGATGCAGAGTCGCTTCAACCTTGAAGCGTGCCATGCCGACATCGAGGCCTTTTACCGGAAGGTCGTGGGAGCCGGCGTGATCCCAATTTCGGTCGGCGGCGATCACTCGATTACCGGGTCCATCCTCAAGGCCGTCGGCGAGAAGCGGCCGGTCGGAATGCTCCACATCGACGCCCACTGCGACACCAGCGGCCCCTACGAGGGTTCCAAGTTCCATCACGGCGGTCCGTTTCGCAAAGCGGTGCTCGACGGCGCGCTCGATCCCGAACGCGTCATCCAAATCGGCATTCGCGGCGGCGCAGAATATCTGTGGGAGTTTTCCTACGAGAGCGGAATGACAGTGATCCACGCCGAAGACGTCGCGAAGGGTGGCGTCGTGGCCGTCATCGAGCGCGCCAAAGCCGTACTCGGAGATGGACCGACTTACATCTCGTTCGACGTCGATAGCGTCGATCCGGGCTTCGCCCCCGGCACTGGAACGCCGGAGGTCGGGGGGCTCACTCCGCGCGAAGTGCTTGAGATCCTCCGTGGCGTCAGGGGCCTGCAGGTGGTCGGCGGAGACGTTGTCGAGGTGGCGCCTCAATATGACGCCACCAGCAACACCGCCCAGCTCGCTGCCCAAGTCCTCTTCGAGATCCTCTGCCTTGCCACGGATGACGCAGGGACAGCCGATCGTTCCGCTCGCACCCGAGGCTGAGACGGATCGTCGAATACGAATAGGACGGCAGCCTCGCCCCAGTACGCCGTCCTTCACGCTGGCGCTCGACCCCTTCCTGGCCGCCAGCGTCGTTGATCATCATTTCCTGATGGTCGAGCACGCACGCCGGTACGAAGCCCTTCAGGCTCGGCTGCATCTCGATCGCCTCCAAGCCGTGCCGGTTGACGGGCGCAATCCCACAGCATCGCGATCAACGGCAGCCTTGACCGATTCGCCGACAAGCCGGGCTATGCGCCAATCGGACGATAACGGCGCGCGGGCGACGTCATCGATTGGTTCTGCCGATGCCGGTAGAGCGGCTCTACGCCAACACCCGTCCTAAAGCAGCCCAGACAAGCAGACGGCTCGCGAAGCGCCGGTATCCGGCATCCCAAGCCGTCGTCGCCACTTACAGCGCGTCGCCGACGGCTTTTGACATCTTGAAGCCGAGCGACTTCGACGCGGGAATCTTCAGCGGCGCGCCGGTTGCGGGGTTGCGTCCTTCGCGAGCCGCGCGCTCTTTGACCGAGAAGCGGCCGAATCCATTGATGGCCACTTCCTCGCCACGCTTGGCGGCTTCGATGATCGACGCAAAGATCGAATTGACGACTTCCTTCGCCTTGGCCTTGGAAATGTCATTGGCTTCGGCGATGGCGTCCACAAGTTCTGTCGTATTCAATGGATAGGTCCTTCAGTGGCCGGGGCGAAGAGCTGCGCGCACTTCGTCCCCGAGCAGTTGGCGTGACGTGACACTGGAAACTGATCAGGCGCGAATCGGTTCGCGCGCCATCTCAGCGCTTGTTCGGGGCGGCTCGCTTCTTGCGCGTCATGCTTAGCGAGATGCCGACGACCTTCGCCTTTTGACGCGTTGCTCCCTCTGTCCGCTTGAGAGCTTTCGCTATCTTTGCGGCAGGCTCCCTGCGAGCCATACCCTTGAGAAGGCGGACATCGTCTTTCGACCACGGTCGCCTTACTGGCGCCTTCTTACTCCGGGCAACGGCCTTAGCCATCTCCGCTCCTGTTCAGTACGTCACGGGTACGACCGACGTTTTGCATGGACTACATTCGCTTGCAACCTCGGCGGCCGAGAAACTATGGGGATGACGGCAAACGCCTGGCGCTATTGGAAGCGGACCATGATGATATCGTTCGTCAGGCCCGGTCTTCCCTGTCTGAGGCTCAGCGCCTCAACCCGGCGCAACCCTCGATTGCGACATGCCGCGGAACGGGCCGGCTCCTCTTCAGGAGACGAACATAGGCCTAGCGCCCAGCGCAAACATAGCCCTCCACTTCTCGCAGCGTCTTATCGAAAAGCTGCGCTATCTCGTCAATGTCCGCGTCACTAATGATATAAGGCGGGCATAAGGCGATGGTGTCGTCGATTGGACGGATGATAAGTCCGTTGCTCTGGGCCCTTCGGTCGAACTCAGCTCCCACTCTCAGTTTCGGATCGAATCGCTGACGAGTCGCTTTGTTCGCGACCATTTCAACCGCGAGCATTAGGCCCTCGCCCCGAACCTGGCCGACGATCGGCGACCTTTCGCCGATCGCCTTCAATCGATCTTTAAGGCGCTTGCCGCGCTCCCTGACATGCCGCACGACATTCATTTCCGCGTAGATCGCCAATGTCTCAAGCGCGACGGCGGCGCCGACTGGGTGTCCGGAATTGGTGAATCCGTGGCCAAAGACGCTACCGTCGCGATTGAATTCACGCAGGCTTTCATAGATTTCGCGCGAGACGATCACAGCCGACAGAGGAAAATAGGACGACGTGACGCCTTTCGCCAAAGCCATCATGTCCGGTTTCATTCCAACAGTTTCCAGACCGAACATGTTGCCGGTCCGGCCGAAACCACAGACAATCTCGTCGTCGAGGCAGAGAATTCCATACTTCTGCAGCACGGCCTGGATTGCAGGGAAATAGCCGGTCGGCGGCACGACGACTCCGCCGCCGGCGTTGATCGGCTCGGCGATGAAAGCGGCGATCGTCTCCGGCCCTTCCCGCTCGATCATCGTCTCCAGATCCGAAACGAGCCTGGCGACAAACTGTTCCTCCGTCTCGCCTTGGCGGCCGTCACGATAGAAGTCGGGGCAGGAGGTGTGAAGGAAGCCTGGGAGAGGCAGCCCGAACTCTCGGTGGAGCCGCGGCAATCCCGTCAACGACGCTCCGACGATTGTCGAACCATGGAACGCCCGCTGGCGCGAAATGATCTTTCTTCGGGCGGGGTTCCCTTTTTGAGCATGATAAAGCCAGGCGAGCTTCACCATTGTCTCGATCGCCTCGGAGCCGGACGTCGCAAAATAAGCCCGGCCGCCTTCGAACGGCGACATCCTGACGAGCTGCTCCGCCAGATCGATGCTTATCGCCGGCGTCTTTTGATTGAACGTGTGGTAGAAGCCCATCTTGCGATACTGGTTCGCCGCCGCGTCTCCCAGCCTTTGGTTCGCGAAACCAAGCGAAGCGCACCACAAACCGGCCATCGCGTCGATGAGCCTTCTGCCACCCTCCTCGAAAACGTGGGCCCCCTCTCCGTGGGTGAACACAGTGGGTCCTTGCGCCTCAAGAAGTATAGGGCTGGTTTGGGAGTGAATATGGTAGAGCGTATCGCGCTCGGCGGCTTTGCGATCGTCACGGAGTGTACTCATAGCGCATACCTTCAATGGATCGAACGAAAATCTGCTTGGGTGCGCAGACGCGCTGGACCGCGCTTCCAGGGAAATTCTTCTCGCGCGTAGCTTTGGTGGCGTCTCGCAATAAAAATTCGGACTCTAGTTCAGTCGCTGACCGGTCCCCTCATCGAAAAGATGAGCATTCTTGGGCAAGATGGCGATCGGCAGGATCGATCCAGCCTTGACGGTCAATCGCTCCCGGGTTGCGCAGATGACGTTCTGCCCGGCAAGCCTTCCAAAGATCTGCGTCTCGGAGCCCGTGGGCTCCACCACTGTGACCTCGAGCGACAGGTCTCCGTTCGGATCAAAGGCGAGGTGCTCCGGCCGAACGCTATAAACTGCTGGTGACCCGCTGGCGCTTCTCGGGGAAGGAGAAAGAGGCAGTCGAGTGCCGTCCTTTGCGATGAAGACGGACGCGTCATCCTCGTCGACTTTGCCCTTGATGAAGTTCATCCCGGGCGAGCCGATAAAGGACGCGACAAAGAGGTTCTGAGGGCAATCATAGAGCTCGAGCGGCGAGCCGACCTGTTCGATCACGCCTTGCCGCATGACCACGATTCGATCCGCCATCGTCATGGCCTCGATCTGATCATGCGTCACGTAAACGGTCGTCGTTCGAAGCCGCTGATGCAGCTCCTTGATTTCCGTGCGCATCGCCACCCGCAACTGCGCGTCGAGGTTCGACAAGGGTTCGTCAAACAGGAAGACGGCGGGGTCTCGGACGATGGCCCGGCCCATCGCAACGCGCTGACGTTGCCCTCCCGACAGTTGCTTCGGCGTTCGCTCCAGCAACTCGTCCAGTCCCAGAATCTCGGCGGCGCGAGCGACCCGAACCTTGATTTCGTTGGCTGGCGTCTTCTTGATTTTCAGGGAAAACTCCATGTTTTCCCTGACCGTCTTATGCGGATAGAGCGCATAGTTTTGGAACACCATCGCGATGTTCCGGCTTTTCGGCGGAAGGTCGTTGATCACCCGGTCGGCGATTCGTATCTGACCTTCGCTCAAGTCCTCCAGCCCGGCTATCATTCGCAACAGCGTTGACTTCCCGCAGCCCGACGGACCGACAAGGACAACGAATTCGCCGTCGGCAATGTCGAGCGAGACCTTGTGAAGGACGGTGACGTTGCCGAAGGACTTCTTCACACCATCGATTTGTAGAGAACTCATATCTGCTCCTCCAGCGCTTGCGTCACCGCCGTCGACCGTGAGGCGAGCTGATAGATTCGCCGCACGGTCCAGATGCCTCAGCGATCTAGTGCCGCTGAAGAACGCGTTCCATGATGTCGAGGCCTTCGTCGGCGAGTTCGTCGGAGATCGTCAAAGGCGGCGCGATGCGAAGGACGTTGCCGAAGCGACCGATCGGCGCCATGGCGGACAGGCCAGCCTGCAGCAATTCCCGAACGAACTGCTGCGCGAATTCCGCATCGGGCGCCTTTGTCTGCTTGTCCTTGACGAACTCGACGGCGAGCGCGAGGCCCATGCCGCGGACGTCGCCGATGGAACGATGACGTTCGCTCATCTGATTCAGGCGCTCGACCATGTGCTTGCCGACGACTTCGGCGCGATGGGCGAGATTGTCTTCCTGAATGATCTCGATGGAGGCAATGCCGGCTGCGCAGGACAGCGGATTGGCGCCGTAAGTGCTGCTGAGCGAACCACGCTTCAATCCGTCCATCACCGAGCGGCGCGCGACGACCGCCGCGGTCGGCAAGCCACTGGCGATGCCCTTTCCGAGGACGACAACATCCGGCACGATCTCGTAATACTCGAATGCGAACATTCTGCCGGTCCGTCCAAAGCTTGCCTGGACCTCGTCGAAGATCAGCAAGATGCCGCGACGATTACAAAAGTCGCGGAGCCCTTGCATGAAGCGCTTCGAGGCGACGATCGAGCCAGCGCCGCCTTGATAGGCTTCTGTGATGACGGCCGCGACGCCGCCGGCCGACTGGGTTTGCAGCGTCATTTCAAGCGCCGCGAGGCAACGCGCGTCGATTTCGTCTTGGGACCCTTCCATGCGGTAATAATCCGGGAACGGCGCGCGGAGGATACCCGGCACGAGCGGCCCGAAGCCCGCTTTGGAGCCAGCCATGCCGCCGACCGACATGCCGCCGAAAGTGCGCCCGTGGAAAGCGTTGTCGAACGCGATGATTTCCTGCTTTCCGCTCGAGACGCGCGCGATCTTGAGCGCCGCGTCAATCGCCTCGGAGCCGCTGCTGAGGACCAGGACGCGCTTGAGGTCCTCCGGCATCAGCGAGGCGAGCTTTTCGACGAACTGCGACCGCAGCGGATGCGCGGAATCGTAGCAATTCAGGAGCACCGCCGCCTGCTCCTGTACGGCCTTTACGACGCGCGGATGGCAGTGGCCGGTATTGGTGACGAGCACGCCGGAGGTGAAGTCGATGTACCGGTTGCCGTCCACATCGGTGACAATGCAGTCTTTCGCGCTTTCCCAGACCAGCGGCATTGGGGTGCTGATTGAAGGGGAGAGAAATTGTTCCTGAGTCTCGAGGATCGCCCTGCCCTTCGGGCCGGGAATCTGGTAATTTTGCATAATATTCTCAATTCTCGCTTTTACTAATGGAGGCAGACGGATCAATTGTCGACTTCTTCGGTTAAACCGTAGATGTCACGGGCCGCTTCTTCGGAAATGAAGCCCTCGAGCAGATCTTCCTCTACCTGCGATCTGCTGCGGGCATGGGGGTCGCCGTAACCGCCGCCACCCGGCACGGTGATCTTGATACGGTCGCCGCTGAGAACCCGTATATTGGCGAATTTACTGGTAGAGACCTTGTTGTAGGCTTGCGAAACCGTCTGCCAGTCCGCGGCGCCGCTCCTTTGAATGAATGTCGAGCCAAGGCCGCCCGTCTGACCGCCGAACAGCGACCACGGCGCAACCTCATGATGATCGGTACATTGGCTGACGGTGATCTCCTTCGCCGTCGCCATCAGGGTGCGGGTGAAGCCAAGACCGCCGCGGTGCGCGCCGGCGCCTCCGGAGTCTGGAGTGAGCGCGAAATTCTCGACACGCCAGGGGTACCGGGTTTCGAAGACCTCGGTAGGATTGAGGCGGCAATTGCCGCTGATGACAACGACGGTGTCGTTGCCGTCCGCGTCGGCGCGCCCGCCCCAGCCGCCAAACATGACGTCGTAACAGACGTAGTAGTCATCAGTGTCCGGGTGACGCCCGCCGAATACGAAGTTGCCGCCAGTGCCGGCCTCAGACGCCATCACGCGGTCCGGCACGCACTTCGACATCGCCCCAAAGACGATGCCGGCGTAACGAGGATGCAGTTCGGTATTGCCGGCCACTTCTGGAGCCGGGTAGTTCACGTTTGCCAAAGTGCCTGGCTCGGCGACGATGCGCAGCGGCCGGAAGGCCCCGGAATTCTTCGGGATCGAGGGGTCGGTCAGATGAAGAAAGGCGTTGTAGGTCGCGCCCATTGCGACGCCGAGCGTCGCATTGATCGGTCCGCGCGCTTGAGGATCCGTGCCGGTAAAGTCGGCGACGATTTCGTCGCCCTGCACATAGACGTCGACGTGGAGCTTGTGCCGCTTGCCTGCCTCGATCCCATCGTTTTCGACGAGGTCCTCAAAGCTGTAGCGTCCATCTGGGAATGTCGCGAGCTCAGCGCGCATGCACGTCTCGGAATAATCCATCAAGTCCTGACAGGTCTTGATGAAGACGTCCTTGCCATATTTTTTGACAAGCTCGGAGATGCGCTCGACGCCGAGATCGACTGCGCCAATCATCGCGCGAAGATCGCCATAATTATGTTTCGGCGTGCGGACATTGGCGAGAAGCATCTTCCAGACGTCGACGTTGTCTTCGCCCTTGACCTTGATCTTCACCGGCGGCACGCACAGCCCCTCGTGAAAGATTTCGGTCGCCTCGCCGTTGAAGGCGCCCGGCACCGTCCCGCCGATTTCCGCGACATGCCCGATGCAGGCGGCAAAGCCCAGCAATTCGCCATCGACATAGAAGGGCTTGATCAACGTGTGTTCGGGCAGATGCAGGCCGCCGCGATGAGGATCGTTGTGTATCACAACATCCCCGTCGCTGAACGCGCTCAACGGTATTTCCTTTGTGATCGTCTTCACGATCAGCGGCATGCCGCCGATCATCGACGGGCAGAATTCGCCCACGGCAATCAGATCGCCATTACGGTCGGCAAGCGCGCAGGTGAAGTCCAAGCCTTCGTTGAAGATCGTCGAATACGACGTCTTCATCATGAGGATGCCCATTTCTCTGCAAATGGAGACCATTGCCGAGTCGAGTATGTTCATCGTCACAACGTTGCGCGCGGCGACAGCCCCACCTTGCTGCCGCGGAAGCGGCAGCGGCGCTGGCGATGCGTTATTCTCCCTGCGGTCGAACCACTCGACGCACCACTGCGAGCAAAACAGATGGGCTTTTCCGGCAACCTTCTTTGTCAACCCGTCCTTGTAGATGAGCAGACCGCAATTGCGGCACTTCACATATTTCTCGACGTAATATCCATTGTCGGACAATTTCATTTCAGATCACCTGGAGTCGTACGCGCGCTTATTCCTGCAAACGTCAATTCTTCTCGATCATGATGTGGCCATAAGCGTCGATTTCCGCCCGGTGGCGCGGACCGATCACGGTGACCGACACGGCTTCTTCGATCAGTGCGGGGCCGGCGATTTTCGTGTTGGCGAGAAGTGTGTCGCGCTTGAAAACGGGAACCTCTATGGCGGCGTGTTCGAAGTGCGCCTTGCGCCACGCGACCGGCGTCGCCGAGCCATCGCCGACTGCAATTTTGCTCAGTTCAGGCGTCGGGGTATGACCGATCGCCGTCACGATGAAATTGACGATCTCGACGGTCTCACCCTGAAACTTGAAGCCGAAACGCGCTTCGTGGGCGTCGTGAAAAGCATTCCAGAGCTTGTCTTCCTGACCGCTGTCGAAAACGTTCTGATCGATCGACAGCTCCAGCTCGTAGTTCTGACCGTGGTAACGCATTTCCAGCGAGCACAGCACCGAGACGCTTTCGGATTTTTGCTGCTGAGAAAGGTCCGCAAGCGCTTCCTCAGCCAGTCGCCGCAGGACCGCCGACGCCCGCTTTGCGTCGTAATCGACCGACGTCATATGAGTGGTGCGCTGGCGATCCACCCGAGCATCGGTGAGGGTGAAACCGAAAGCCGACTGCTGGCCGGGATGATTGGGCACGAGGCCGCGGGGAATGCCCGCCATGTCCATCAGCTCACAGATATGCAACGGTCCCGCGCCGCCAAAGCCCATCAACGTGAAATCTCGCGGGTCGAGACCACGCTCGATAAGCACGCTGCGCAGCGCCCCCTGCATATTGTTGTTGGCGATGCGGACGATCGCGAGCGCGGCTTGCTCGCGCGTCAACCCGAGCGGCTCGGCGACCTTCTGCATTGCCCGCGCGGCGGCCGCGACGTCGAGTTTCATTTTGCCGCCGAGGAAATTCGCCGGGTTGATCCGCCCGAGCAGGACATTGGCGTCCGTGACCGTTGGTTCGACGCCGCCTTGGCCATAACAGGCAGGCCCGGGATAGGATCGCGAGCTCTCCGGTCCAACCCGCAGCATGCCGCCCTTGTCGATCCAGGCGATCGAACCACCGCCAGCGCCGATCGTGCGCACGTCGATCATCGGAATCTGGATCGGCACGCCCCATTCGATCTCGAATTCCGTCGTGAAGGTCTCTTGCCCGTCACGGATGGTGGCGCAATCGGTCGATGTGCCCCCCATATCGAAGGTCACGAGCGACGGCAGGCCAAGCAAGTTGGCGAGATGTTTGGCGGCGACGACCCCGCCGGTGGGACCGGAAAGAGCCAGTTGGACAGGCGCCTCGGATGCGGCGTCCAAGGTCATCTCGCCGCCGTTCGATCGGATGACCGACACGGATTTACCAACGCCATGTTCTCTTAAGCGGTCGCGAACGCGGTTCATCTGGCGACTGACGATCGGCTTCAAGGCCGCGTCGGCGACGGTGGTCGACGCCCGTTCATATTCCTTCCATCGGGGGAGCACGTCATAGGAGATCGAAACCGGCAGCGCCGGCGCCTCTTCCGCGAAGATCGCCTTGACGCGCTGCTCGTGGGATGGATTGACGTAAGAAAACAGCAGAGCGACCGCGACGGCTTGAATGGTTTCGTCCTTGGCCAGTTTTCTGGCGAGCTCGCGAACCTGCTCCTCATCGAGCGGGGTGACGACGTTCCCCTTGCTGTCGACGCGCTCGTCGAGCTCGTAGCAATTCCTGCGCTTGACCAACGGCTTCGGCTTTTTCCAACTGAGATCGTAGTGGAAGCGGCGATGACCGCGCTGAATGAACAGCACATCCTTGAAGCCGGACGTGGTGACATAGGCGATCGGAGCAACTGTGCGTTCGAGCAGAGCGTTGGTCGCGACGGTCGTTCCCAGACGAACAACGTCGATCCTCTCGCGGTCCTGAAATTGCTCGAGGCCTCGCAGGATTCCCGTAACGGGGTCGCCGGCTTCCGATAACGACTTCCACACCGTGGTCTTGCCGGTTGCAGCGTCCTGCGCAACGAAATCAGTGAAGGTTCCGCCGACGTCAATTCCCAACATAATCGTCAAAAGACAAACTCCCTAAACAGATCCGACTTTCGACACAGTCGTGCGAGCTACTTCACGCCGCCCATGGTCAGACCGCGGATCAAATGCTTGCGCGCAAGCAATGCGAAAAAGGCGACCGGCACATAGGTGATGACGGCGGTCGCACAGAGGTTGCCCCACAACACCAGCCGGTCAGTCACGAAGCCGGCGGCGGCAACCGGCAAGGTCTTGGCGTTGAAGCTCGTCAGGATCAACGCGAAGAGGAATTCGTTCCAACAGAAGATGAAACAAATGATCCCGGCCGCCGCAATGCCGGGCGCGGCGAGCGGCAGCACGACCTTCAGGAAGGCGCCGCCGCGCGAACAGCCATCCACCATCGCGGCTTCATCGATCTCGGTGGGAACCTCGCTGAAGAAACCACGAAGCAGCCAAACCACAAATCCAATGTTGAACGTCGTATAGGCGATGATGAGGATCAACCTGCTGTCGAGCAAACCAAAGGCGCGAGCGATCAGGAAGAACGGCAGGACAACCGCCACAGGCGGCGTCATCCGTGTTGAAAGAAAGAAGAACGCGATCTGCTCGCGTCCGCGAAAATTGAAGCGCGCCAAGGCGTACGCCACAGGGGCGCCGAGACCCACGGCCAGCGCGGTGCTCACCGTCGCGACCACTGTGCTGTTCAAAAGACTGCGCCAGACGACCGATTGCGAAAAAATCTGCCGGTAATAATCAAACGTTGGCGTAAAGAAGAATACAGGCGGATTTTGCGGAATGAGTTCAACCGGTTTGATCGACGTCAAAACCGTCCAGTAGAGTGGAAAGCCGAAGAATACGACGATCACCGCGACCGCGGCGTAGGTGAAGACGCCCGACAATAATTTTCCGGCGCGCATCACGCCACCGCCTTGGAGTTGAAGGAACGGATCAGGATTCTCACCAGTACGGTAATGGCGGCGACGTAGATCAGCGAATAGGCTGCGGTTTGTCCGATCTCGAAATATTTGAAGCCATAAATGTAGATGCGAAAGCCCAAAAGCGCCGTGTCGTTGGCCGGGCCGCCATAGGTCATGATGAAGACTTTGTCGACGAAGCGGAAGCAGTCGATCAGACGCAAAAGGACCACGGACACTATAATTGGCTTAATCGCCGGCAAGGTGACATGCCACTGGACCTGCAGCCAATTCGCTCCGTCGAGCCGCGCGGCTTCAATGCTGTCCTGTGGGACGGACTTTAGACCGGCCAAGCATACCAAGAAGACAAGCGGCGTCCACTGCCAAACGTCTGTAATGACAAGCGACGTCATAGCGAGACCAGGCGTCGTCAGCCAGGACAGACGCTCAAATCCCAACACTTGGAGGAAGTAGTTCAGGATTCCGTATTCGGCGTTGTATATCCATCGCCATATAAGCCCAACGACGACCTCCGACATCACCATCGGCAGGATGAGGATCGCACGGATCCAGCTTTCGCCCCTGAAATTGGTGTCGAAAAGAAAGGCGATGCCAAGGCCCAACGCCACCTCGAGCACCATGCAGGCGCCAACATAAATGATGGTTCTGCCGACGGAATGCCAGATGGTCGGGTCGACGAAGAAGGATAGGTAGTTTGCCAATCCAACGAACTGGAACGAGTGCGCCTTGGCGAGGTTCCAATTGTGGAAGCTCAAGAAGACGCTATAGAGCAGCGGGCCTATGGCTACGACCAGCATCAGCACGAGCGCCGGACCGACAAAATAGAGTATACTTTTTTTATCTGCTTTGATCATTACGATGCTCGCTCGGCCAACTCAAGGACGGAACGGCTCCAGACGAGCGCCTGGAGCCATACTGCCTCTTAGTAACCGGCGTCTTTCATGTACGACGCCACGCGAGTTGCGGCTTCATCCAATGCAGCCTTCGGGGTCTTCGTGCCCGCGAAAGCGGCCGAAAGCTGCTCCCCGATGATCTGGTCGACAGCCGCCCATTCGGGAATGAGAGGAACCGGCCGCGCGGTCTCGATTGTCTTCGCCGGGATGTCGTTCCGCACCGAGGGATACATCGCCTGGACGTCCGGATCATTGTAGATCGACTTCCGCCAGCTCATCGCGCCTTGGAGCGTGGCGGCCTTGGCGCGTTCGGCGCTCTGCGCCCACACTGCGAAGAGATAGGCGGCTTGGGGATTGGCGGCGCTTGTCGGAATCGAGGCCGTAATGCCGGCCAACAAACTCACGCGCGGACCGCCTTCCGAAACCGGCGGCGCGCATTCGAACTTGTCGATGATCTTCGAGTCCTTTCGGGCGACCGACGCGAGGTCCTGGAACGTCCAGGCCATGGCGGCGTGCCCCTGCATGAAGGACGTCCATTCCTCGGTGATGTGATAGGCGCCGACGCCCGGGGGCGAGAGCTTGCCAAGCGCGATGTAAGTTTCGAGCGCCTTGACCCCCTGAGGACTGTTGAAAATCGGCTTAAAATTCTTGTCGAAGAAGTCTCCGCCGTAGGTCCAGAGGTAACCCGACCAGTCGTAAACAATACGCGGCTGCTTCGCCGACATAACGTATCCGTAAACGCCATCCTTCGGATCGTTCATGGCTTTGGCATATTTCAGCAAGTCGTCCATCGTCGCAGGCGGCTTATCGAAGCCGGCCTTCTTCAGAAGGTCGGTCCGGTAGTAGAGCGGATTGAAGCCGGCGATCCATGGAATGCCGTAAGTGCCGGCCGGAAGTTTCCAGGCGTTGTCTTTCGCATAGCCGCCCGAGATCTCGGTCGCATAAAAGGCGTTCGGATATCCAAAGTTGGCGGGCGTGAGCTTGGGATCCGAGAGGTAAGGCGTCAGATCGCGGATCCACCCCGATTTCGAAAATTCGGGAGTCCACATGGTGTCGTACCAGACGAGATCGTATGTGGGGGCCCCGCCGATGAAGGTCGTCTTCAGCTTTTCATACATGACGTCGAACGAGATGTCCTCGAACTCGACCTTTATTCCGGTCTCCTTCGTAAACTCGGGCGCCATTTTCTTGAATACATCCGCCCATTGGCTCGACTGCGTGCCGACGTGGATCGTTACGCCGTCATAGGGCCTATCCTGGGGCTTGTCCTGCGCGAAGGCTGTGGAGCCCGCACAGACCGAGGCCGCGAAAGCAGCCGCAAAAATCAGAGAATTTTTCATGCCGAATGCCCTTTTTTTCTCAATTTTTCTCCGCGGCGGCTGGAGCTTTCCAAGCCGCCTGAATGCTGGCTTGGCCTGGCGGTGTCCAGACCTAAGATATTGATTTTAGACGGTCCCTCGGTCTCATCGGCGGCTGCTTCGCCTCTCGCTCTTGTGTTTATGCGGGTCATGAGATTATCAAAAAGTGGCGCTGTCAAGGGAAAAGTGGCCTTGCCACTTTGCCACCATACAGCCATGCAGCCTTATTGGCTTGACCAAATTGGATGCGGCCGGTACGCAATGCAAGATCGGAAGGGGACTTGATCGATGCGACTCCAGGCCGTCGAAACCCAGCGCCTATACCAGTTGGTCGCCCAGCAGATCGAAGGCATGATACGCTCCGGCAAGATCGAGGCTGGGGCCCGCCTGCCCTCCGAACGAGAGCTTGCGACCCAGCTTGGGGTCAGCCGGCCGTCCGTCAGAGAGGCGATGATCGCCCTCGATATTGCAGGGTTGGTCGAGATCCGCACGGGGTCAGGCATCTATGTCCGCCATGACCTGCCGCCGGAAGCCGCGGCGGAGGCTTCCGCCTCGCAAGCGCCTCTGGAGAGCGCCGGCCCGTTTGAAATTTTGGCGGCCCGCATGACGATCGAGCCGCAGGTAGCGGCCGAGGCCGCCCGAAACGCGACTAAGGCGGATATCGCAGCGCTGTGGCAAATTATCGACAAGATGAGGACGCCAGCGGACCTCAAAACCGGTCTGGAGCGCGATCGGGAGTTTCATTTCCGCATCGCCAGCGCGACTCAGAACATGACCCTTGCTCGCATCGTCGATGACTTATGGTCGCATCACTTTACGCCCATGCATTCCGGAATCTCGACGTTGACGGGTCTCGCCCACACCGAAGCGATGGACCTCAGCGATCACACGGAGATCGTCCGGCAGATTGAGGCTCGCTCCGTGGTGGCGGCCCGGAAAGCGATGAAGGCCCATCTGAGTCACGTTCAGTCGATATTGTTGAAGGCCTGAGACCGCGCCGCCAGAGGAGAAACGGCATTCCAGGTCGCCGGGCTTGTCGCGGTCGCCGCAATCTCACTGGCAACGAGACGTGACGCCGCGCTCGATCCGACCATCGACGAGTCTCGTTACAGGGATCGCTCAATCAAGAGAGCGGGCGTTGGAACAGAGTGGCGATGGCTCCGCGAGCGGCGCATCGCCGAGAAAACGGAAGAGCAAAGGGAGCGTCTCGATACGAATGTTATCGCCGGTGTCCCGACGACTTCGCGGCGTCGATCAACTCGCGAATGGCTGACAGGTTGTCGCGCGCGATCTTGTCCGCATCCTTGTGGAGCGTCGGCACCTCCACGGTGAGATACCCGTCGTAGCCGATCGTTTGAATCGCGTCGAACACACGCTCGAACGGCACGATGCCGGGGTCGCTCACCGACACCGTGTCCGTCCCCGGCGCGCCGCGCGGGCTATTGCGGTTCTTCAAGTGGAACTGAGCGATCCGGTCGCCAAGCTCGAGGATCTCTGCGACGGGGTCGAGGCCGATCCAGACGCCGTTTCCCACGTCGTAATAGACCCGGCAGGCTGGCGAGGCGAGCTTGTCGACGAGGCGCCCGAGTTCCGCTGCCCCCTTCAGGAACGGCGCGCACACGTTCTCGACGGCGAGGATCACATCGGCTTCCTCGGCAGATGGGAGGCATTCGGCCAAGCTGCGGACCGTCGTGTCCCATGCCTCCTTGTCGCTGAGACCGGCTGGCTGATTGATCGGGAGAAGGATGCAGACAGCGCCCAGGGTTCGCGCCAGCGGGATCGCCGCCTGAACGATCTCCACCCCTCGCTTGCGGTACGTCTCGTCGGGACTCGCTAACGGGTAGTGCCACAAGGCGCCCAGGCACAGCGAGCTGATATCGATATCCGCCTCGACTGCCGAACGGCGGATCTCTTCACGATGCTCATACTGCATGCGATCGGGCAGGATCTGCAGACCGAGGCCGGTTCCTCCAAAATTGCCGATATCCACCTCGTAGCCTTCATACCCGATGCGCCGGGCCTCGGCCATCGCTTGCGCCAGCGGATAGCGAGTCTCGAGCAGCCAGGAGTGCGCGCCAATCTTCATGTGTCGTCATCCTCAGAACGTCGTGGTGAGCTCGCAGACCTGACCGGTCGCTGCCGACTCGACAGCCTTCTCGATGATCTCGATGACGTGCCGGGCGTGTTCGCCGCTGTTGGCTGGACGCTCGCCGGCGTGGATCGCCTCGATGAACGAGGGCACGCCGTGGCCGACGTGCCAGCGCTGCGCGCCTCGATCGGGATAGGGCTTGAACCAGCCGCGCCGATCGAAGTCCAGCGGCTCCTGATACACCTGGAGCGGCGGCACGCCCTCGTTGCGCGGCGCTTCCCCGGCGCCCGACACCACGACGCCCTTGCTGCCGTAGAATTCGGCCCACGGACCCTGCGAGGCGAGCATGCAATGCGACGCATCGACCTGGCCGAACGTGCCGTTGCCCCAGTCGAGCATCATAAGGACATTGTCGTCGACATCAGCAGTGATCTCGTAGGGCTTGAAACCCTCCTGCCACACGCTGGAAACGTGGCGCTCGGGGATGCAGAGGCCCGAGAAGGCGACGACCCGCTTGGCTGGCCCGAGGACGCCAGTGATCGTGTGCAGGGCATAGACGCCCGTGTCGAAGAGTGGCCCACCGCCCTCTGAACGCATGTGGTACCAGGCCGAGTCGTAGTAGTGGCCATGGAGGGTCCCGCCCTCGTGGGATCCATGAACTCTCGCGAAACACATGCGGCCGAGACGGCCCTCGACATAAAGCTGCTTGGTGAAGGCCACTTGCGGATCGAGCACGATGGCCGGCGCGGCGGCGAGGGCGACGCCGGCGCTGGCGGCCTTCTTGACGATCAGGTCCGCCTCTTCCAGCGTCGTCGCCATTGGCTTTTCGGTATAGAGGTGCTTGCCGGCGTCGAGGGCCGCGAGGTTGATCTCCGCGTGCACCTTGTGGCGAGTCAGATTGACGACGACATCGACGTCAGGACAGGCCAGAAGATCGCGGTAGTCGCTGAATACGTGCCGGCCGCCGAACTTGGCTTGCGCCCGGCGCGCACGCTCTACGTCGACGTCCGCCACCGCCGCCAGCCAAGCTCGGGAGGGATCGATCTCACTGATCACGGGCAGGTACAGTTTGAGAGCGACATCACCGGTTCCGATGACGCCGATACCGAGAGACTTCGTTGTCATTGCGACTCCTTACCCCTTGAGGCCCTGCATCATCATTCCTTCGACGAACTGTCTGCGGAAGATGAAGAACACGATCACAGTCGGCACGACGGTGATCGTGCTGGCGGCCATCGTCAGGTTGTAGATGGGCCCGAACTGCGTTGAGAGGTCGACGATGCCGAGCGGGACCGTCGCGTTCTGCTGGCTCGTGATGAGGACCAAGGGCCAGAACAGCTGATCCCAGTTGTAGAGGAAGCTGAGGATGGCGACAGCGGCGATGGCCGGGCGGCTCATTGGCAGGACGATGTGCCAGAAGATCCGGAAGTCGCCGAGGCCATCGACACGCGCGGCGTCGAGATAGTCGTTGGGGATGGAGGCCATGTACTGGCGGCAGATGTAGACGGCGAAGACGTCGACCATGAACGGAACGACGAGGCCCCATTCTTGGTCGACCGCGCCTAGCGGCTGGAACATGATCAGCAGTGGGATGGCCAGGACTTCGAACGGCAGAGCCATCGTCGCCAAGAAGGCCGCGAAGATGAGATCGCGACCGACGAACCGGGTCTTGGCGAACACGAAGCCGAGGGCGGCCGACGAGATAACGATCGAGGCGGTGGTGGCGGTCGTCACGACGACGCTGTTCAGCATGTATCGCCCAAAGCCGCCCGCAAGGATCTCCCGGTAGTTCTCGAGCGTCGGATCCTTGGGGAGCAATGTCGGGGGCAGACTGAGGATCTCTTCGGCGGACTTGAACGAGCTGATGACCATCCAGACGAACGGGACGACCATGAGCAGCCCGCCCACCCACAGCACGGCCAGACCCCCGATTCGCGGCCAGGAACGCCGGGTCGCAAGTCCCCGCAACTGGCGCCATGGCCAAGGCTGAGCCTCTGCTAGGCGACGAGTGCTCGACACCGTCATCAGTACTCCCAGCCCGCTCGGGTCGTCTTGACCTGTATGACCATAAAGATCGCGACGATGATGAACATGAACATGGCCAGCGCCGCCGCGTAGCCGAACCTGTTGAACTGGAACGCCAGTTGGAAGATGTCCAGAGACCAGACAAGCGTTGCATTGTTGGGGCCGCCCGCCGCGGAACCGCTGGTGGCGGTCATGACGTACACCGGAGTGAAGGCCCGCAGGCTCTCCACGCCCTGGATCACCAGCAGCAGCGTGGTGGTGGGGCGCAGCAGCGGGAGTGTGATCCCCCAGAATCGGAGCCAGGCCCCCGCGCCGTCAACCGCTGCAGCATCGTACAGCTCGCGAGGGATCGAGAGCAGTCCAGCCAAGAAGATGATCACGGGGAAGCCGAGCGACTTCCACACAGCCATCGCCGCCACGGCGGGTAGCGCCTGCGTCGAACTATGCAGGTAGCTGAGCGCCGGAAGCCCAATCGACGTCAGCCCATAATTGAGCAGGCCGTAGACGGGGTGGTAGAGATAGACGAAGACGACCGCCATAGCGGCCGTCGAGGCGACGAGCGGCAGGAAGTACAGCGTCAGGACGGCCTGCCGCACCGACTGCCGCCGCAGTGAGTTGATGCCGACGGCGATGAGCAGCGCGAGCGGAAGTTGGACGACGAGGAACAACACCGTGTATTCGATGGTGTTGAGGACGGCGGTGTGAAAGATGCTGTCGGAGAGAGCGGCCTGGTAGTTGGTGAGGCCGACGAACTTCGACCTGCCGGCCGCGCCGGTCTGCAGGCTCAGATCGGCGAGGTAGGCAATCGGGAAGTAGCGGAAGGCGAGGATCCAGAGGGCGGCGGGCGTCAGGACCACCAATAGGAATGCATGACGTCCGGCCGTCCGCTTGAGTTGCTTGAGAAACCGCACGACCATGATGTCCCGCCTTAGATTCCGGCGCCGGGTAGCAAGGCCACACCCCTAGTTCGGAAGTCCCGCTAGCATCTGGTTCAACTGGTCCTCCGCGGACTTCAACGCCGCGGGGATTGACGACTGCTTGAGGAGCACAGAGGTCACCATGTTGGTGAGCACCGTCTGATAGGTGTCCTGCGGCCCGATGTAGAGCAGCGGGATCTGGTATTTGAGGTACGGCAGCCAGGGCGCCCAGCGCGGGTCGTTGGCGACTGTCGGTTCGCTCCACAAGGCCTGGACCGCTGGGATCTCACCCGTCTTTTCCGACCAAGCCAACCGCCGCGTGTTGTTGTTGAGCCAGCGAATGTAATCCCAGGCGGCAGACTTGTTTGGGCTCTCCGTTGGAACCATCCACGCCCAGACGTTGGTGCCGGGAAAGTACGGCCCGGCGGCGTTGGGGATCAGGGGAAGGGTCGCCCAGCCCCACTTGAAGTTGGGGAAGGACGCCTTCAAGGTGGCGGTGTACCATGGCCCGTAGGTGATCGTTGCAGCCGTTCCGCTTGCGATGCCCACCCAGTCGGTGAGTTCCGGGCTGTCGACATGAGCGGTGTTCAGCAGGTCGTACATCGTCTGGAGAGCAACCTCGCCGGACTTGTTGTTGATCTGCACCGACTTTTTATCGTCGGAGTAGAACTTGCCGCCCGCCTGTAGGAAATAGTTCAGGAACTGGTTCATCTGATCCCCGCCCATCATCTCGATGCCGGATCGGGTGATCTTTCCGTTGGACGTGATGGTCAGCTTCTGCAGGTCGGCCACGTAGGCGGCCCAGTCGCTCCACTTCGGCGTGACGCCCGCCTTTTCGAATGCATCGACATTGTAGAGCGAGAGCGGACCAACGTCGATGTTCACGTTCAGCGGCACGCCGTAGTACTTGTCCTTCCATTCGACGGGCACCAGCGACGCCTTATCGATGCCCGGCATCAGGGAAGCGAGGTCGGCTGGCGCTTCGGAGAGCTGTCCGCCCGTCTTCTGCGCGTATAGCCACGACGCGACGCCTTCAATCAGGTCCGGCTGCGACCCGGCCTTGAACGCGGCGGTGATCTTCGCTCCGTATTGAGCCCAAGGGACAAAACTCAGCTTGATGTGGACGCCCGTCGCCTTCTCGTATTCGGCCGCTTCCTGCTTTGCGGCCGCCTCGTAATTGGGGTCAGTCTCGACCCACATGGTCAAGTCCGATGCGTAACTCTTCCCGCCCCCGGCAAGCGCGGCGAAGCCAAGCAACGTCGCGGCGGTCGCGCGGGACAAGGTCTGTCTATTCATCGTCGCCTCCCTCACCAAAATTATTATTGAAGTATTTCGGCCGCTGCGGAGCAGAACTGGTCGACGGGTACAGGCTTCTTTAGGCCTCCTTCACCGCCCGGCCGCTCCAGCCCTACTGCAGAGCCGGCGGAACGGACGGCGGCGTGCGACACATGCGAGGCGCCTTGCGCGTGCTCATCTCTAAGCTCCCACGCCCTCGGTCGCGCGGCGCGAACTTTGCGACCCCACCGCCGCCTCCGCAGCAGCGATCTGCCGCTTCATGTACGCCAGGGCCAGTCGCACCCGGCGATCGACCTCCTCGACCCCCTGATAGCGGTGGCCGACCAAGGCGGGACCGCATCCCTCGTAGGCGACGAATCCGTCGTAGTTGATTTCGCGCAGCGCGCGGAAGAAGGCCGGGTAGTTCACCGCGATCACGCCCTCGCCGGTGTTCTCGAGCACCCGGTCGTCGTCGGTTTGCTCGTAGCCTCCGAAGTGCGACCATGCCTGAAGGTTGCCGGTCTCCAGGAGCGCCTTGCGGACAGCAGCGTCGCTCTGGTCGGCGAGGTGAGGAGCGTCAATGCACGCCTTGAGATTCGGGGAATCGATCTCGCCCACCAGATCGAGAACGTCGCGGTATGTATTGGTGACGGGCCGATGGTTCTGGAGCGCGAGTACGACGCCGTATTCCTCCGCCCATCGGCTGGCTTCGGCCAGAGCCTCACGAACCCACACCCACTGCTCGAACCAAGTGACGTCATGCCATCCGTAGCTCTTCGCCAGCTCGTAATACGCCTGTCCATCGCGCAGGGTCACGCCCGGCCACGCCGCGAAGACGCGGACGACCGGCGACGCGACGTCGTGCGCCAGCCGAATGGTCTCGCGCAGGAAGATCAACTGCGCCTCGCGATACTCCATCACCGGGCTGCCCAAGTCGCTGTACGAGCCAATGCATCCGATCGGAAGCGCGTGTTGGTCGCTGAGGCGGCGAATGGCCGTGCGCCGCTGCTGGGTCAGATCAAGCGGCGAGGCCACCGGCCGCTTCGCTCCAATCTCGATGCCCTCGAAGCCCATGTCGGCGACCCTCGGGAAGATCTCCTCCAGGGGCAGCGCGCCGCCCTTGTAGAACATCCCGCTATAGGTGACGGTGTACAAGGCGGTCTTCACATTCGACTCCTTAAATCCCGAGCCTCACATGGTGATGAGGTTCGCTCGGGTTAGGCGCCTGGTCAATTACAATGTTTCGAGCAGACCGCTGCTAAAAAGGCAACGCGACCACTATCGCAGCAGTCGAATACATGGCCGGTCACCAGCGTCGGGAGGACGAGGCGTCTGGGCGTGGCAAAAGCGCACCGACAGACCGCCTAGTTGAGGCGTCGGGTCCATTGCGCGTCAAACAGATGGACGGCGCCAGACTGCGGCGTCACACGGACCGTCTCGCCAGGTTTGGTGTCGACGCGTTCGTGAAAAATGCCCGAGATCGCCTGATCGCCGAGCCTTCCCTGCACGTGAGTTTCCGACCCCGTGGGCTCGACGAGTTCGACGGCGAAAGGCAGGCCGTCGCCGTCCAGCGCCAGATGTTCAGGACGGATTCCATAGACGGCGGCGCTGCCGACATGGGTCGCCGCGTTCGCGTCCAGCGGCAGCACCAAACCGTCGGGCGTTCGAAATCCTTCGTCGCACACGGTCCCGGCGATGAAGTTCATCGCCGGAGACCCGATGAAGCCGGCGACGAAGAGATTGGCGGGACGATCATAGAGTTCGAGCGGGGCGCCGATCTGTTCGATCCTCCCCTCGTTCATCACCACGATCTTATCCGCCATCGTCATCGCCTCGATCTGGTCGTGGGTGACGTAGACCGTGGTGGTCTCCAAGCGCTGATGCAGCGACTTGATCTCGCCACGCATCTGGACTCGCAGCTTGGCGTCGAGATTGGAGAGCGGCTCATCGAACAAAAAAACTGAAGGGTCGCGCACGATGGCTCGCCCCATCGCGACGCGCTGGCGTTGACCGCCGGACAGTTCCTTGGGATAGCGCCCGAGCAGATCCTGCAGACCGAGGATGCCGGCGGCGCGAGCGACCTTGAGCTTGACCTCCTCCTTCGGCGCCGCCTTACTCCTGAGGGAGAACCCCATGTTCTGCTCGACGGTCATGTGCGGGTAAAGGGCGTAGGATTGAAACACCATTGCGATGTCGCGCTCCTTGGGCGCGACGCCGTTCACCACGCGCGAGCCAATTCTGATTTCTCCCGCGGTGATCTCCTCGAGGCCCGCGATCATGCGCAACAAGGTCGACTTTCCACATCCAGATGGGCCCACCAATATGACGAACGCGCCATCCGGAATGTGAATCGAGACGCCACGCAGGATCGGCGTGGCGCCGAAGGACTTCTTCACATTCTCGATCGAGAGCGACGCCATGTTGCTTCTTCCGCGCTTGCCCGAACATCGCCGACTCAAGATGTTCGAGGCGTTCCTAGCTGACAAAGGCTAATGCAGCCTCAACGAAGTCGGCGACTACGACCTGCTCCATCTCGCGCCGTGGCCGCAGCAATGGCGCGGCCCCGCTTCCAAGACAGACCTAAATCCATTTTGCTTTTCCTCGCCGATGGAAGACATCAAGAACCAATCCGCAGCGGGGCGCCGATTTTGCGAAGATATGAAACAACCGACAGCGCGGCGATCCGACTCGTCTTCGGATTGTCGGTCGGGATATTTTCAATCGTCATTGAAAAGCGAGCCGAGTCCGACTCGACCTCGATCGTGTGTATATTTCGATCGAGCGAGGGGTCGGCCCAAATCTCGAGCGTGGTGCGGTCGGGCCCGATCCCCGCAAGTGACAACGCCGCCGCCACGTTGAGATTGGCGGGAAAACCGACAGCGGCCTCCCTTGGCGTGCCTCGAAACACGCAGAGCGGCTCGACAATCTCACCGAAGCTGATGTTACGGTCGACCAAGTAGGGCGCTCCCATCAGACCGGCCACAGGTTTGCGCGTAGTCATTCGAACCGAATGAATTGTACCCTCCGCAGCAGCCGTCACCGCATCAAGTCCCAGCAAAGCGCCCGTTGGCACTACGATCTGGCCGCCGTTGGCCCTCGCGATATCGACGAGATAATAGTTGGAGAGAATGGCGCTGGCGCTGAGGACGATGGCGGTTTTTCCCGCCCGAAGAAAAGGCGCTACGATATCGGGGAGCATGTGGGCTGGAGCACATTCGACGACGATGTCGGCGTGCGGTTCGATGTCCTCGAGGGAGAGAAGAGGAACGGGTCGGTTGAGGCTGAGTTGTTTTGCCGCCTTTGTCCGATCACGGACCACGATTGCGGCAAGTTCGCAGCCCGGAACCCCCGCGCTCAGCGCCTCGACCACCCTGAGCCCGACCGCGCCAAGGCCCACCACCGCGACACGCACTGGTTTTCGAAGTGAGCGACTCTCGTCGTCTACCATTTCTGAAACCTCATCGCCCGACGACCGGAGAGTCTCACGTCTAGGTCACTTTCGATTTCGCAATTCCTGATTGCCATTGCATTCCTTGAGCATCCGCGAGCCGGCGTCCGGTCTGTTCAAGGAAGCGCGAGAATGCTGTGGCCGCAGAGGAGCGCCAGCGTCCCGCTGGCACGATGACCTCGATCGTCGCTTCTTGTAGCAGCGGATCTGACAGCGGGATGCCCACGAGACGGCCGTATTCAATGTCTTCCCGGACCGCCATCAGCGGCAGAAAGGTTGCTCCGATGCCTCGTTGCGCGAAGCTGCGCAGAGCACAAACGGAATTGGTGACGAGAGCGGGCTTGAGCGACGTCTGTGTGAATTGGCTGCACGCTTCGAGCTGGCGTCGGATCGCATAGGTCTCATCGGGGATGGCCAGATCGAAACGAGCGGCCGCCTCTCGAAGGGTAATTTGCGCTGACCGCTCAGGCGCCAATTGCGGGGCTGTGATGACCAAAAGCGGAGTGCAGAGTCGCAAAACTGTCTCTATGGAACTGTCTTCCGGATGGTTTGCGGCCAGCCCCAGATCTGCCTCGCCGCGGCTGATGCTGTCGACCACCAACTCTGAGCCGAAGACGCGAAGATCCAAGGTGACTCCAGAGTGGATCTCTCTAAATTCAGCAAATGTTGCGACGACAAAGTCCGCGACAATGCCCTCGATCGAGACGACCTTCACATGGCCGCGTTGGAGACCCTTGAGCTCGCCAATTTCACTCTTGAGCCGGTCGTGATCAAAAAGGACGCCTCGAGCATAGCGAAGATAGATTTCGCCAGTTTCCGTCGTCAGCATTCCCCGCGGCGTGCGATCAAAAAGGGGCATGCCTGCCTCGTCTTCGAGAATGGCGATCATTCGACTAAGGGAAGATCCAGCAACGTGAAGCTTATCCGCCGCTGCGCGCAGCGAGCCCGTCCGCGCCACGGCGTCGAGATATTTCAGAGCCCTGAAATCCATACCGTCCCCCGCATGCATCCCAAGAATAGCAACGCTCTTGAGATTGCCTCCTAAAAAATGCAATGGCAACCGGTACCTTTAGCTCTGTGGGAGCCTCATATTTGCCGTGAGACGCCCGTCCCTGGGCACCGCCCTCCAGGGCGTGCTACATCCCAAAATGCTGCTGCAGGAAACGAAGCATCGTCGGGGCGAGGAATCCGGCGAAACTTCCATGGTCCTCAAGCGGCTGCTCAATCCAAAAGTGAGGAGCGCCAAGCACCGCGACGGTGCGCACCAGACCGCCAACTTGCTTCAAAGCGGTTACGAACTTGGCGGATTGGCTGGAGTAGTCCACGACGTCGTCTTCCGTCCCCCACGACACCAAGAAGGGAACTTTCGCCCCTTGGGTGCTGACGTAGGAGATCGGGGAGGCTTTGAAGTACGCAAATCGGTCCTCTAGTGGACTGACGCCGAGCAGGTTTTCGGTGATTGGATCGCGTGGCCGCGCCACAAGATCATGCTCCCACTGAGCTAGGAGGTCATAGACCCCATAAACCGCCACCACTGCCCGTACCTGGCAGTCTGCGCCTTTCCAGCCAAAGTCTCCCCAACTCTGTCCGGACCGGGTAGCCAAGACGGCGAGAGACGCCAAGTGCGCTCCGGCGGAGTCACCCAAGAGCGCTATTCGTCCACCATCCAGATTGAGTTCGCCAGCCGCCCCTTTGACGAACTGCAGGGCGTCTAGGACGTCCAGAAGCGCCGCAGGGAAACGATTTTCAGCGCGATCCGCAAGACGATAGCTTATTGCGTACAGCGCAATACCGTGCTGCGCCAAGTATCGACCCCAATGGCTATACCTCTGCGGCGAACCTTGTTTCCAGGCGCCGCCATGAACAGCAACCACGACGGGGGACGAAGCAGCGCCTCGTGGCCGATAGAGTACACCGTTTAGCGGCGTAGCCTGTTTGGGCGTATATTGAATATCCTGGATGATTTCGACGTCGGGAAAGCAATTCGCGGACACATAAGCCCCTTATATTTCGACCTTGTGCAACCTATTGATCCGGTAACCGGCCCTGGCTTGCTGGCGACCTACGCAAGGGAGCCGTGCGCCGGTGGATCAGGTGGCGCCTTTCTGCTGAGCCGCCAGCTTCTCTTCCTCGGCTTTGTAGATCAGGCTGTCGGTAAAGCCGACGGGACCGGGCCGACCGCTGCCGATCAGCGTCTGGAGATAGGCCCCCTCGGCGCTTTCGTTGATGAACCCGTGCGGCACGCCTGCTGGGCAGGAAATGCATTCCCAGGGCCCCATGCGCTTAAAAACTCGCCGGCCGACTTCATCTTCGATGAACAGGGTGACGACCCCCTTCAGGACGAAGAAGACTTCCTCGACCTCATGCGTGTGAGCGTTGCCGCCTTGCCCAGGGGGCAGGAACATGACGCTGAGGGTGAATGCGCCAGCCGGGATGGCGTCGGGGTCATCGTGCTTTCCCGATCCGCCGGCCCCGACAAACCGGTACTGCGCACGCCGCGTTCCTTCATTCTGGGAATCGACGAAGGCCATCCAGTCCGGCACGATATCTTTGAACGCTCTGGTATAGCGCTCCATCATGGCTTCGAGAGTCATGTCCGCAAGCTCGGGCGCACGCTGATGCCTCAAGATTCTCATCGAACCATCCTCGCGTAAACAGCGGCTCCACTCGGACAAGGAGAGCCAAATAGCTCATCGACGTTCGCGCAAACCATGCGAGCGGACAATAACAATAAGTCGCAAGGGCGTTGCCCATTCGGCAACACGACAACGCGCCATTAATCGCATCCGCCCGGCAAACCGGCGCCGAATTCAAGCCTGGCGCTTTAATCAGTCTTCGCAGCCATCCGATAACTTTGAACGCAGCGCGGAGGCCCCAATGAGCGCGAGTTGGAGGGCCGGAGCACTTCCATGCGCGTCACTACTGCGACCGTGTTCTTTTTGTCTGTCCGTATTATCCCGCCTTGAACTGCAGGCTTAGTCGATGCGCCCTCGGCGATTTCACACTTCAGTCCGTACCGCGTTCTTCAGGGCGGCAGAAACAGCCGACCGAATCAAATTGCGGCACAGCGGCAGCTTGTCAGCGGCGCTGACAAACCTGTCGCCGCTAATATCTTGTACCCTCGGAAGCGACGCGCACGCGCGGGCGACAAGATCGTCGTCAATGGCCCGTCCAATCAACTGCTCTTCAATATCGCCGGCGCGAATCGCGTTCGATCCAAGTCCGTTGATCCCGATTTGAATGCGCTCACACACGCCGGCTCGATCCAGCGTCAGTTCCACCGCCACGCCGACGACCGCCATTCGAGACGCCGGGTGCGGCAATTTGCGATAGGCGCTTCCCGTGCAGCCCCTGATGACAGGTATGTGGATTTCGACCAACAACTCGCCCGGGTCCAAGGCCGTCGTGAACAAGCCCTTGAACCAATCCGAACTGTCGATGGATCGCCTGCCTGCCAAGCTTTCGCAGACAAGGACGGCGTTCAACGCGAGTATGCACGCGGGATAATCAGCCCCGGGATCGGCATAAGCCAGCGAGCCTCCCAGCGTACCGCAGTTTCGCACCTGCGGATCACCAATATGGCCGGCGGTTTCAGACAGAAGCGGACATAAACTGCTCAGAAGCGCCGAACTATGCGCCTCCCAATGCGTGACTGCAGCGCCAATGCGCACTTGCCCGTCCAAAGCGGAGAGCTGACGCATTTCAGTGACTTTTCTGAGATCGATAAGATCTGATGGTTGAGCGAGACGCTGCTTCATCAATGGAATAAGGCTATGGCCTCCTGCAAGGAACCGAGCGTCCGGCAACTCAGCCGCCATTCCCACCGCTTCAGCAATGCTTTCCGGCACGTGATATCGAAACGCCGCAGGATACATCAGGCTCTCCTAACGAGACGACGCTTCAATTGCGTTCGAGGCGTCGGGCTGAGAGTCGCTGGCTGCGGTAGCAATAGAAGCCGCCATTATGGCTTTGACGATACCGACATAACCGGTGCAGCGGCAGATATTCCCTTCCAGCTCGTGACGAATAAGCTCCTCCGAAAGCTGCTTATGGCGATCCAACATGAGCTTCGCCGCCATGAGCATGCCCGGCGTGCAAAACCCGCACTGGAGCCCATGATGATCCCGGAAAGCCTGTTGGAGAGGATGCAGCGTGTCGCCGCGCGAAAGTCCCTCGATCGTCACGATCTCCGCCCCGTCCGCCTGAACCGCGAATTTGGTGCAGGATTTAACAGCGAGCCCATTCAGGCCGATCGTGCAGGCGCCGCACTGGCTGGTGTCACAGCCGACATGCGTCCCGGTCAGACCGGCGCACTCTCGAATGAAGTGCACAAGCAGCAATCTCGGCTCGATTTCATGCGCCTCTGTCTTTCCGTTGATATTGATGGCGACTCTGCAATGCATCTTCGCTTTCCGACTAACCCTCGGCGTCGCACGGAATTGCAGCCGATCGTTCGAGGCCGCTGGCTGACGCGCGACCGTCAGCGGCTGGTTGCAAATCCGAACCGGACCGTCCCGGACTTCGCACCAATTTCAAGATGTCGCTCGTTCGAATAGGAATGCTGGAAATGGTCGCCCCATTGTTGATGGCGTCCTCTATGGCGGACGCGATGGCGGCGGGCGCCGAGAGCGGACCGCTTTCTCCTACAGCTCGAACCCCCAGCGGATTCGACGAGGTCGGAAACACCAAGTGATGCAGCGAAATCGTCGGCATGTCGGAGGCCCTCGGCACCGCATAGTCCATCATCGAGCCTGAAGCCACCTGACCCTCGTCGTCGTAGACGAGCTCCTCCAGTATCGCCGCTCCCAGCCCCTGCGCGAAACCGCCGATTACCTGTCCCTCGACAATCATTGGATTAATCGGGACGCCGCAATCGTGTACGATCGTGTAGCTATTCAGCTTGATTTGCCCGCTGTTTCTGTCGAGTTCCAACACAGCCACATGCACCCCCGCGGACCACGTCACCGTACGGGGATAGAAGAACTCCGTCGCAATCAACCCAGGACCGCCGAGCTTCGCCATCGCCGGGTGTCGCTGCGCTTTCGCCGCGAGTTCGGCAAAGGAGACGGACCGATTGGAGTTTTTGCAAAACGCGCGGCTGTCGCGAATCTCCACCTCGTCGCAATCCAAGACGATCTTCGCCAAGGCCTGCACTTTTTCGCGGACCGCTTTCGCAGAGAGGAAAACTGCATTTCCCGTGTTGACGAGAACTCGGCTCGCGGCCGTTCCGAATCCAATCGGAATTACGGACGTGTCCCCACCGACGACGTAGACGTCCTCAAATGAAGCGCCGAGGTGCTGGGCACATATCTGGGCCATGGTCGTCTCATGACCTTGCCCTTGCGAGTTGACCCCAACTGCAACCTTGACCCGCCCATGGTCGTCGACCTGAACTGTGGCGCCTTCGCAGGGACCAATCCCGCCGGCCTCGACATAACTCGAAATACCAATCCCAATGCTGCGTCCTTGCTGTCGCAGTTGCGCCTGCCTCTCTCTCCAACCCTGATAGTCAGACTTTGCAATCGCCGTATTCAGCAACAATTCAAGATCAGTATCGTCATAGACGACAGGCACGCCGTCCCGGTATATCAGTCCGCTGCTGTACGGCATGTCCGCCTTAGAAATTAGATTCCGTTTTCGAACCTCCAACGGATCCAGCGAAGCCTTTCTGGCTAGGATATCGAGCACGCGGTCCATCGTGAAAGTCGCCTCGAGACGCCCAGCCCCTCGATAAGGCGTCACCGGCGCATGGTTCGTCGTGATGGACCAGGCTTCAGCCCTGAAGTTCGGAATTTTATAATGCGTGTGCAGATGGTTTACCGTATTTGTAGGGGTAACCATCTCAAAGTGATTGTAAGTTCCGACGTTTTTGTAAATTTTGACGTCAAGGGCGAGTAACGTTCCGTCTTTGCGCGCCGCCACTCTCACGTCGTGCACCTGCTCTCCGCAGTGGTAGGCGGAAAGCATATGCTCCAATCGCGTCTCGACCCAACGAAGCGGCTTTTTGAGCTTGTACGCCATGATCGGAACGATGATGTCTTCGGGATACGGCACGCCTTTGAGGCCAAAGCCTCCGCCGATATCTCGGGCGATCACGCGTATCTTTTCACGGGGTATACCCAAGACTTTCGAAAGATTTTCCTGGATGAGGTAATACTGTTGGCTGGTCGACCAGACGATGAGCTGTTGCGCCGATTCATCCCATGTGGCGGCGGAGCCTCGGCACTCCATTGCCATAGATTTTAGACTCTGCGTGCGCAGGCGTTGCTCGAATACGATCTCCGCGTTCGAAAACGCTTCGTCTAACTGGCCAGTGCTATGAGCCAAATGAGCGATGACATTTCCATGACCGTCATGCACCCTGGGAGATGTTTCACGCATTGCGCGCTCCCAGTCATTCACGACCGGCAGCAGTTCGTAGTCGACCTCGACGGCTTCCAGACCATCGGCTGCAGCGTAAGCCGACGTGGCGATAACTGCGGCAAAATGTTCGCCGACATATTTCACCACCGTGGGAAACATGATTTGCGAAGGTACGATATTCAAATCGCAATAAGGATTGTGCAGAGTGCCCGCCTCGTGCAGATCTGGAACTGCGCCCCTGAGCTCAGGCATCTCATCCGGCGTAATTACAGTGACGACCCCCGGGATTTTACGCGCTTGATCGCTTCGTATTGCTGCGATTCGAGCGTGAGCATGGGCGCTCCTGACGAAGGCGACGTGCAACATGCCGGGCAGCTGAATGTCTTCAACATAGAGACCGCGGCCTGTAATGAATCGCAAGTCTTCTTTCCGGCGCGGGGACGTTCCGATCATTTCCGCGTTCTGTCCTATGCTAAGAAACGGCTCGATTTTTCTGCGTCGCGGCCGAACTGCTCATTGGCTGTCGCTTCGCCGGCGCACATCTGACTTCGAGGGCTCACCGGAACCATGACGGCACACACATACTCATCGTCAGTAAGCCTGCTGCGTCAGCTGAAGCGACCTGGCGAGATCGCCGCATCGCGGGCTTGCAAATCAACAAAACCTACCAAGTTCAATAAAACGGGCTTCCTTCGAACGTACAACATTGAATTCGGAAGTTCTTTTCTGAATTGAACTGCTGTTTACGATTTTGAATCCCAATCCGCCTATGGTGATGAGCTTCGCCCGGGTTAAGCGCCTAGTCAATTAGAATGTTTCGAGCAGACCGCTGCTCAAAAAGCAACGCGGCGGCTGTCGAGACGATCTGCCGGAAAGCACCGCCGCGCAAGCGCGAGGTGGCCCAGTCCCCGATGGGCCTTCGGCCGTTCGCATCGGGGCTACTGGCCGCTATTGCGATGGGACGACGCGCTCGGTCGACGATTTGGTCAAGGCCGAACGACTGCTGCGCATTCGCCTTGAGATGGGCGGCGCTGGCGTCTTCAAGCGCTTGCGCGATCCCGACGCCGTTCGTAGCGCGCTTGCAACCCTTGGTGAGGTTGCGGCGACTGGCGAGGGCAACATTTTGGCGGCGGCGGTGGAGGCCGCTCGCGCCCGCGCGACCGTGGGCGAGATATCGGACGTTCTGCGCAGTGTTTTTGGCGATCACGAAGCCAAACCCGAGGTCGTAGAAAACGTCTACGCAGCCGCTTACGCCGGCGAACCGGAGTTTACGACGCTGGTTCTCGGCTCGAGACGTTTTCGCAATTGCAGGGCGCACAACCGAAGCTAATGGTCGCCAAACTCGGCCAGGATGGCCACGATCGCGGGGCGAAGATCATTGCCTCTGCTTTCGGCGATCTCGGCTTTGAAGTGATCGTAGGTCCGTTGTTCCAGATGCCGGACGAGGCCGCCGAATTGGCGATTGCGTCAAATGTTCACGTAGTCGGTGTGTCCTCGCTCGCGGCAGGCCACAAGACGCTTCTGCCGCAGCTTGTCGATGCCTTGAAGGAGAGAGGGGCCGGGAACGTAATCGTCATCTGCGGAGGCGTCGTGCCGAGGCAGGACTATCAA
Organism: Roseiarcus sp.; assembly: GCA_036488815.1. GTDB lineage: Bacteria > Pseudomonadota > Alphaproteobacteria > Rhizobiales > Beijerinckiaceae > Roseiarcus. Next base: position 35,510 of record DASXGX010000147.1, on the reverse strand, counting down.
TTGCTACTCGACCGTGGCGTCGCCCCTGCCATGCTCCAGGTTGCCCTGCTCGGCTTGCTCTGCGTCGACGTGATCATCCGGCGCTGGGAAGTTGTCTCGGGCGCCCGAGCGGCGCTGATCAGCACGAGCGAGGGCTCTGAGGGGCCGGGCGCCCGCGCGCACGAACCCGCCGCAGGATGGAGATCGTCCAGGAGCTAACGCCGAGCGAAGCGCCTGCGCGCGCGTCAGCCGACGTAGCGAGTGTGACCCGACCAGTAGGGCTCGCGCAAAACGTGCTTGAGGAGCTTGCCCGCACCTGACACCGGGAGGCTGTCCCTGAACTCGACGCTGACGGGGCACTTGTAGCCGGCGATGAATTGCCGGCAATGTTCGCGCAATTCGGTCGCATCCGCTTTTGCGCCTTCGCGAAGCACAATGACGGCGTGGACCTGCTCGCCCCAACGCTCGCTCGGAATCCCGATGACGGCGCAACTCGCCACCGCGGGATGTTGGGTGAGAGCATTCTCGACTTCGGCCGAATAGACGTTCTCGCCGCCCGACACGATCATGTCTTTGAGACGATCGACGATAAAAAGAAACCCGTCGTCGTCGACGTAGCCCATGTCGCCGGAGCGAAGCCAGCCATCGCGAAACGCCTCCTGCGTCTCTTTCTCGCGGTTCCAGTACCCTGTCATGACCGAGGCGCCGCGAGCGACAATTTCACCCACCTGACCGCTCGGGACCTCGTCGCCATTGAGATCGGCGATGCGCATCTCAAATCCCCAGACGGGCCGTCCGGCCGAACGGAGCCGCGCGCGATCGGCAGGATCGGACGACCGGTGACAATTCGCCGGCAACACCGTGTAAGGGCCGCCAGTCTCCGTCATGCCGTAGCCCTGATAAAAGTCGACCTTGGGAAAAGCCTCGAGCAGGCGCGCAAGCAGGTTCTCATTGATGGGCGATGCGCCATAGATGAATTTGCGGAGGCTGCTCATATCGTAAGACTTGAAGCTCGCGTGCTCGATCATCCGCTGCAACATGATTGGAACCAACAGGGTGAAGGTCGCCCGCTCGGTTGCGATCGTCTTCAGCACCTTGGGGGGGTCGAACGCATCGACGTAGACGGTGCGGCAGCCACGGGCCAGTGCGCGGACGACAATGCACATCCCCGCCTGATGGAAGAGCGGCGCGACGGCGAGAACGACTTCGTCGTCATCGAAAGTCACGTCGAGCAGGCAACAAATCGCGTTACCCATCAAAGCGTTGTGACTGAGCATGACTCCTTTGGGAAAACCGGTCGTTCCGCCGGTGTAAAAGACGCCGGCAAGGTCCTCGCCGCCGCTGTGACAGTCGGGGAGCGGCTCCGCCTGCGCTATCAGCCCTTCGCCATCGAGCATCCCGACCGGCGCTTCCCCCTCGCCGAAGTAGATCAGATGCTGAAGCGACTTGCTGCGCGCGCGATATTCGTCGGCCGACTTCGCGAAATGTTCATCGACGAGTAGAATGCGCGTGTCGCAGTCGTCGAGCGAGAACGCGACTTCCGCCGCGCTCCATCGGGTATTGACGGGGTTCAAGGCGCCGCCGCCCCACCACACGCCGAGCATGTATTCGAGATAGCGATCGGAGTTCAGGCCGAGCAGCCCGACGCGGTCGCGCTTGCCCATGCCGAGCGCGCGAAGCGCCGCGGAGAGGCGGGACGACCGTTCGGCGAGCTCGCGCCAAGTGCGCCTGCGCTCCCCGAAGACGGTCGCGACGGCGTCTGGATCGCGCCGAAGCTGACGATGGAGTCCGTGGGTAAGCTCAAGCTGCATGCCATCCTCCCGAGCGCCGCGTCGTGGCTTTGTCGCCGCCCCCAACCCACGGCGCTATTCCGCCAGCGGCCGCTTAACACGAGCATTGACGGTTCCGCCGCGCTTGATTTAAAAAGCCGTCCCGTCGGACTATTTATTGCCGAACAGCCGCGGCGGTCAAGTAGGGCTCGCATCCAAATGAAGGCTTTTATCGCTTTTACCCATACGGAGCCGAAGAGCTTCAGCGCCTGCTTCGGCAGTCCGGCGACGTCGCGCACCGTCCGCGCAGACCTTCCATTCGCCGACGGTGAGCTCCAGACGACCGGAGCCCCTCTTGAGCGCGCTCGATTCGCGGGCGCAGGGTTGCGTATATATATCTGAGGCGAACCGCCCGAATCGAGGGCAAGGCAGCGTGAGATACGCCTCGATGTTTCGCGGGGCGTTGGGGATTGGTCGATGGCGCGCACGCAATCCAAGAACTACCCCGAGGTCAGGGAGAGCATCCTGAAGTCGGCCGCGAAACTGTTCGCGGCCAAGGGATATCCCGACACCACGATCCTCGACCTTGCGAATGCCTGCAATTCCTCGCGCGGCGCCCTCTATCACTATTTCGATTCGAAGGAACAGATCCTCATCGAGATTCTCAACTCGCATCTGGAAACGGTGCTCTCGGAACTGCAAACGATCGCCGCGGCGGAACACGAGCCGATGGCTGCGTTCCGCGCGCTGATGCGGCGCCTCATGCGGATGAACTCCCAGAACCAGGCCGAACAGATCACGCTTCTGAACGAGATGAATCAGCTCGACCCGCAGACCCGCGCCAAAGTCACGCAGATGCAGAAGCAAATCGTCGATCTGGTCACCGACGCGCTGTCGGGCCTCGACGATTGCGGACGGATGACCCCGGAAAATCGCAAGGTTTATGGAATGATGCTGCTGGGAGCACTGAACTACACTTATGTCTGGTACGACCCCGCCGGTCCGATCGCGCCCGAGACCTATGCCGACATGACGGTGGACGCATTCATCGCCGGGTTTGGCAAGCCGCCCGTCGGCGCCCCCCTCCCTCGGGCCGGCGCGGACGTCGGCAAGCGCCATGGGACGAGCGCGCGTCCCAATCCGGAGACGTCGGCGGCGGGAAAAGGCGCCCGCCGCGAGAAGCATCAAACGAGAAACGAGATCGTGTAGAGCGGCTTGTTGTTGTTGACCAGCACCACCTTCTTGTAGGCGAGGCGCAGCGCTCCCGCTTCGCGCCGCAACCGAAATTCGCATCGCGCCCCCCAGAGCGTGTCACCGCGCAGGTTCGTTTCGAAGATCTGCATGTTGCAGGCGATTGCGATATCCGTACTGGCGTCATTCAGGAGTTCGACATTCGAGACGATCCGCGCGAGCTGCGAGGGCGGCGTCTGTGAATGGCGGCGGCCAGTCTTGAGCTGGCGGATCCGCAGCGCGATGCGCGACCGGTTGTCGTAGATCAGCGACATCTGGCGCTCGGGATCGGTGTCGGTCCCGTTGGCCGGCACCCAGTAGATCCCGTCGTCGGTCCACAGCGCTTCCCACGCGTCGTAGTCGTGCGTGTCTTGAAGGCGCGCCTCGCGATAGAGGAACTGCGTGACCTCGTGATGAAGGTCACGATCGAACTCGCCCGCATAAGGGCGGCCCTTGCCGGTCCATTCCTTGAGAATATCGGGCTCGGCGATGACTTCGGTTGAGGACATGGTGTCAGCCTTCCATAAGACTGCGGTAGTGTTTCCAGATCTCGCGCGAGGGCAGATCGTCGGTGGAGTGTCCGATCAGGAATCCGTCTTCGTCACGCCGCTCGCGATGTTCGCCGCGTTTCAGATAGAGATATTCTGGCGATTTGATTTCGAGGCCCCGCTGATTGCGTTCGTACATCTCGGTGTCGTCAGCGAGCAAGAAACCGGCCGGCCCGACCGAACCCATCGTCTGCTGGCGCAGACGCCGATTGATCTCCGAGGAATCTTTGAACTGGATCGCCGTCACATGTTGGATCGATTCCGTCGCCGAAACGGGCTGGATCACGAAGATCTGGATTTCGGCGATGAAGAGATTCGGAAAGATCATGACGTGCGGCATGCCGTCGATCATGATCTGGCGCGCCCTTTCCTCGCCGTAGGCCGTGTTCATCTGCGCGACGTACTCGGGCAGTCTCTCGGCCGTGGCGCCGAACCAGCTCATGGGCGCGTCGCGCCTACGAAACTCGGGGCGCGGGTCCACCTCGGTATGGCCGTTGCCAAGGCTGCGGGTCACAGCGACGGCATCGTTGCCGTAAAGAGACCCGATCGCGCTGTCCGAGACGGAGAAGATCGAGGAATGTACGAAGGCGGGATGATAACCGTCGCACTCGTTCTCCAGGATGAATTTCCAATTCGCCTTGGTCCTGTGGCGCAGAAACCCAGCGGTGAGATTGAGCTCGCCTGTCGGTGAGTTGTCGCAGACTTGGTCGAGCGTCCGCTTTGCGCCGCCGAGATGGTCTAGCAGCGAAGGCCCCTCGGCCGCCATCGACGCGAACACGAACCCCCGGTAGCTCGCGACCCGCGGCGCCTTCGAAAGACCCAGCTTGCTCTTGTCGGTCCCCGCATACCCCTCGGGGAACGCAAAGTTCATCAAGGACCCGTCGTTCGCGAACGTCCACGAGTGATAGGGGCAAGTGAATGAGGTGCGGTTGCCCTTGTCCTGAACGCAGACCGCATTGCCGCGATGCGGGCAGCGGTTGAGAAGCAACTCGATCTCGCCCTTGCGATTGCGGATCATGATAACGGGCATCGGACCGATGGATTTCGTCACGAAGTCGTTGGCGTTGGGGACCTCGCTGGTGTGGCCGACATAGACCCAGGTCTTGAACCAGATCTTCTCCAGCTCCTCCTTGAAGATCATTTCGTCGTAGTAGAGCGATCCATGCACCATGCCGGGCTGGATCAAATGATCCCAATCGGCGCGTTGACCGTCGCCCATCCGTGACCTCCTTCGCGCAGCTCTGCGTCGCATTGACATCGCCGGTCGAGCGGTATTAATAGACCGGACGGACGGTCTATAAATGCGGTCCTGCAGTTTGTCAATGCGCGCGGATCACGTCCGGTCAGTTTCAACCTGACGCCGAAGGGGGCGACTCTTGACGGGAATTGTGATTGTCGGCGCCGGACAGGCAGGTTTTTCCGTCGCTTCGCGCCTGCGAGGCGAGGGGTACGCAGGTCCGCTGGTGCTGATCGGTGATGAAGCCGATCCTCCCTATCAAAGACCGCCGCTCTCGAAGAAATATCTGATGGGCGAGTTGCCGCGCGAGCGGCTCTACTTCCGTGCGGAGACCTACTACCGCGACAACGGCATCGACCTACGCCTCGGCGCCGCCGCGCACGCTATCGACCGGAAACATCGCGTGCTGGAATGCGAGTCCGGCGCCGTCCCCTATGAAACGCTCGTCCTCGCCACAGGCGCCAGTCCGCGCCGTCTTCCCGCGGCCACAGGAGGCGCTCTGGCAGGCGTCCACGCCGTCAGGACTCTGGCCGACATCGACGCGATGACGCCGGAGTTCAAGCCGGGCGCAAAACTTCTGATCGTCGGGGGCGGCTATATCGGGCTCGAAACCGCCGCGGTGGCCGTCAGCGCGGGTCTCGAAACCACGATCGTCGAGGCGAGCCCACGCATTCTCCAACGCGTGGCCGCCGCCGAAACCGCGGCGTTCCTACGTCGCGTTCACGCCGATCGCGGCGTATGCATTCGCGAGGGCGCCGGACTTTCGCGTCTCATCGGCGGCGACCGCGTCGAGGCCGCCGAACTCGACACTGGCGAGAGGCTGCCGGTCGATTTGGCGGTCGTCGGCATCGGCGTCGTTCCCAACATGCGGCTGGCGGTCGAGGCCGGGCTCCTGGTCGAGGACGGCGTGCGGGTCGACGCGCAGGGTCGCACGTCGGATCCGTCGATCTTCGCGGCCGGCGATTGCGCTTCGTTTTCCCATCAGGGCCGGCTCATCCGCCTCGAGAGCGTGCCGCATGCGATCGAGCAGGCCAACGTCGTCGCGGACGCGATCCTCGGCGCCGCGAGGACATACGCCCCCAAGCCCTGGTTCTGGTCGGACCAATACGACTTGAAGCTGCAAATCGCCGGGCTCAATACGGGTTACGACCGTGTCGTGCCCCGCCCGGGGGCACGCGAGCAGGCGATGTCGTTCTGGTATTTTCGAGACGGCCGATTGCTCGCAGTCGACGCCGTCAGCGACCCGCAGGCTTACATGACGGGAAAGCGCTGGATCGAATCCGACCTGTCGCCGGCGCCTGACGACCTCGCCGACGCAGCCAAGGGACTGAAACAGGTCGTGGCGCGCTAACGGCCGCCCCCGGCGTCAGTCCGTTTTTTCCGCCAGAAGCCCGCGCAGATAAAGGCGCGAAATGCGTTCGCAGAGTTCGGCAGGCTTGATCTTGCCCGATGGCTTGTACCAAAGATCGATCCAATTCAGCATGCCGACCAGAAGCATCGTGTAGGGCGCATAGACACCGTCGGGCAGACCCGGCTTCAGTTCGCGCAGCAGCTGGCCGATCAGGGATGTGACCTTGCGCTGCAGCTTGATGACCGGCCCCTGTTTGTCCGGCGGCAGAAACTTCACGTCGTTCATCGCGCTGACGTGCCGCTGCCGCGAACGGGCGGACTTCGCAACAAAGGTCTCGACGAATTGGACGAATTTCTTCTTCGGCGCCGCACGTCCGGCGAGCACGTCCTCGATATCGGCGATGAGCCGTTCGAGATGCTCCGTCAACAGGGCCAGCAGCAGGTCGTCCTTGGTCGGAAAATAGTGGTACAGCATCGATTTTGAAGCGCCACACTGCCTGGCGACGTCGTTCAGCTTGGCGCTGGGATAGCCGACCTTAGCGAAAAGTGTCGCGGCGCTGTCGAGAATCGACTGGTATTTCTCTTCATAATCGTCTGCGCGAACCCGCGGCATGTCATTGCCCCTCTCTGCACTTCTTCGCGCCTGCGCGAGCTCGGACGCCGCGGTCGCCATCGCGCAGGCCGGCAAAACAGGCTTGACATAAACCGACGCGTCGGTCTTCTTCTATAGACAGACGATGGGGAGAGGCAATCCCGCGCCTCCGATCTCGAATTGCGTGCGATCGCAGAAACCGCCGCGCGGCGACAACCGTTCGAATCGCCATCCGACGGCGTCGCTGAAATCGTCGTTGCGCCTTCACCGACGATCATCTACGGAGCGAATCGCTGAAAAGGCGATCGCCGACGTTGCCGCAAATCGCGCGGCCAAGGCCGGCGCGCCGCGGCGGCGTCGCGAAAACATCGCTGGCGACGCGCAGCGCCACACTGAGCGCTCGAAGAGGATTTTCAAAATGTCGCGCGAGTCGAAGATCGAAACCGGCGCGGGACTGCGTTTCCCCTTTGCCAGATTGCCCGCGTTCGGCGAGGTCGTCGAGATCGGGCCGGGGCTGCTCTGGTTGCGGCTTCCGCTGCCGTTCTCACTGGATCACGTCAACATCTATCTTATCGAGGATCACGATGGTTGGGTGATCGTCGATGCGGGCATTTCGACCCCGCAGGCCCGACAGGTATGGGACGACCTGTTCACGGGCCCGCTACGGGGCCTTCCCATCACGAAAATCCTCGTGACGCACCACCATCCCGACCACATTGGGCTCGCCGGCTGGCTCTGTCAGCGCTTCAACGTCCAGTTGCTGACCAGCCTCTCCAGCTACATGACCTGCCGCGTGATCTCGCTCGATCCCCAGGCCGTGTCGTCGCCCCAGAACATGCTGTTCTACAGCAGCCACGGAATGGACGCGGCGGCGGCCGAAGTCGTCTGCACGCACGGCCATGACTATCTGCGGCAGGTCGATCCTTTGCCGGACACCTTTCGGCGCCTGGTGATGGGCGACGCCCTGAACTTCGGCGGTAGGACGTATCGCGTCATCACAGGCGACGGACACGCCCCCGAACAGGTGATGCTCTACTGCGAGAGCGAGAAGCAACTGTTCGCCGCCGACCAGGTGCTCGAGCGGATTTCGCCGAACGTCTCGGTCTGGGCCGGGGAGCCGGATGGCGATCCGCTCGGCCATTATTTGCGCAGCCTACGCTGGCTCGGGAGCGAGATTCCCAACGACGTCCTGGTTCTGCCTGGCCACATGCGCCCTTTCCACGGGCTGCGCGAGCGCACGCAAGAATTGATCGCGCACCACGAACAGCGCTGCGACCTGATCCTGGAGGCCTGCGGTCAGGGGCCGCGGTCAATTCCGCAGCTGGTTCCGTTTCTCTTTCGCCGCGAACTCGACGCGCACCAGATGAGCTTCGCCTTCACGGAGACGCTCGCGCACGCCAACCGCCTCGTCCGCAGAGGCGAACTGGACATGATCACAGACCGTGGTCATTTTCTGTTCCGCCGCGCCGTCGCGCCCAAAGACGCGCGGAGAGATCAGGCATAATCGGCGTAAGCGGATCACCGGCCACGGTTTCACTCGCCGCGAGCCGGTTTCGCGGCTCGACCAGGATCAGAGATTCAACGTAGCGGCGTCCGCGGCTCGCGAACGATCCCGCGATCGTGAAGCCGCGCATATTGCGCGCCATCCACCCCAAGAATCTCGCCAAGAACCGCTTCGGTGTGTTCGCCGAGGGCCGGGGCCATTCCCGCTGGCAGTGGTCTTATGGATTCGAAACGTAGAGGGGAACGCGCGGTCAACAGCGTTCCGATCCCCGGCTGATCGACCGGTTCGAACAAAGGGTTGAGCTCCGAGCTTGCGGGGTCCGTGCGCACCAGATCGGCCAGAGTTTGATACGGCGCCCAACAGACGCCGAATTGTTCGAACCGCTCGGCGGCCTCCGCGAATGATCGCTCGACGATCCATGCGCCGACGACCTCCGACAGTTCGCGACGTGCGCGGAACCGGTCTCCCTCCTGCGAAAGATCGAACCCGAGACGGCGTTCGATGGACGAGACCGCTTCGGCGCGGTCGGTCGCCTCCACCAGTGAGCGCCATTGCTTGAGCGTCAACGCGATCACGATCAGGCGCCGGCCGTCGCGGCAGACGAAGTCCCGACCGAAGGCGCCGAACAGCTCGTTGCCATTGCGGGCGCGCATTTCGCCGAGCCGCGCCTCGGCGAGAAAACCGAGATGATCCATCACCGCGAGGGCGACATCTTCAAGCGCCAGCTTCACATGCTCGCCCTGCCCGGTGCGGCTACGGCGACGTTCCGCGGCGAGCAGCGCAACGGCGACGAGATGTCCCGTCGCGACGTCCCACGCCGGTAGAACATGATTGACCGGTTCGTCCGCAGCACCCAGGCCGGTTATGAAGGGGACCCCAAGGCGTGCGTTGACCGTGTAGTCGACCGCGGAACCGCCTTTGTGATCACCCTGCAGCGTCACCTGGATCAAATCCGACCTACGGCTCTTAAGCCGGTCATAGTCGAGCCAGCCGCGAGGCGGGAAATTTGTCAGAAAGACGCCGGCGTCCTTGCCGCCAGCGGTGATGAGGGCCATGGCGATCTCTCGCCCTTCGGGATCGGCGAGGTTGAGTGCGACCGACCGTTTCGACTTGTTGAGGCCGCGCCAAAACAGGCTCACGTTCTCGTGGACCACTGGCCAGCGGCGATAGTCGAGCCCCCCTTCGAGCGGATCGATGCGGATGACGTCGGCGCCCATCTGGGCGAGCGTCAATCCGCCGAGCGGCGCCGCCACGAACGCCGAGGCCTCCACGACGCGAAGCCCCGCAAGCATTCCCTCTCCAGACATATCAGGCCGCCCTACCTTGCGCGTCCCAGGCCTGATCGAGCAGGCTGCGGGCGATGACCTTGAGCGCGAGCGTCTCCTCCGCGCCTTCGAAAATCGATAGCACGCGCGCGTCGACGAAGTATCGGCTAACCGCGGTCTCCTCGGCGTAACCCATGCCGCCATGGAGTTGCAGCGCCTCGCGCGTGACCATTTCGGCCGACCGGCACGCGAGCAGCTTCGCGAGGCTCGCCTCCATGCGCCCCTCGCCCGCGTCCACCAGACGCGCCACTGCGTAGGCGAACTGGCGGCAGACCGCGAACCTCGCGCCCATGCGCGCCAGTTTTGCGCGCGTGAGACCGTAGGATTGCAGGTTGGCGCCGAAGACTTTTCGATCGCCCGTATAGCGGATCGCCGCGCGCAGGGCCGCGCGCATCACGCCACAGGCGCGCGCGGCGGTCTGCATCCGCCCACCGACCATGCCGGACATAGTGTAGTAAAAACCCTTGCCGAGCCCGGCGTCGCCGCCGACGACATGGTCGTCGGGAACGAAGACATCACGGAAGCTCACATCATACGAGTGCATGCCGCGATAGCCGATCGTCGGAATTGCGCGTCCCGTCAGACGGCCGCCTTCGGGCTGCTGAAAGTCGAAAGCGTGTCCGTCGTCAGACGCTTTTTCCACCAGCATCAGGCTGAGCCCGCGATGTCCGAGCGATCGGTCGGGATTGGTCCTTGCGACGACCATCAGCAGGTGCGCCTTGCCCGCGAAGGTGCACCACGTCTTGGCGCCATTGAGGCGCCAACCCCCTTCGACCCTGTCCGCGCGCAGGGTCAGCGAAGCGACGTCCGAACCATGGTCCGGCTCGGTAATCGCAATCGCGCAGAGCGTTTCTCCCGACGCAATCCGGGGCAGCCAATGCGCCTTCTGTTCCCCCGTGCCGCCGGCAAGCAGCGCGCGACAGAGAATTTCCGGCCGCGTGATGAGACTACCCGCGGCGCCGAGCGAGGGCTCCGATAGCGCTTCGGTGACGACCAGCATTCGAGCCGTGTCGTCGCCCCCGTGCTGCGCGCTGCCGCCGAACGCCTCCGGTATTGCCAGGCCGAACGCGCCCATCTCGCGCAGGCCCTGCAGGATCGCTTCGGGCGTCGTCAGATCGTGACGATGGATTTTCTCGGCCAACGGCGAGACGACGTCGGCGGCGAAGCGCCGGAAGCTCTGTTGAATGACCACACTATCTTCGGAAAGTTCGACGGCGCCGAGTTCGCCGTCGGATTCGGCGACGCCGATTCCGATCGCCTCGAGCGCATCCGAGCAGGTCGCTGCACGGCGCAACGCTTGGAAGCCCGCGTCGTGACGCAGATCCGGCGTGGGCTGCGCCGCCTCGCCGAGATCGAGACGGATGGTATCCAGGCGGTCGGACACCGCGACGATCGCATCGACCGCGGACAGCAGGCCAAGGCCGATATCGAGCGGTCGAGCGTCGGGCCCGAGCGCAAGCACGGCGGTTTCCGCCGCAAGCGCGTCGGCAGCGGCCCAAGCGAGTTCGAACGTCGCGATCTGGCGCCTGTCGGCGCCGGCCCCGAAGCCGCGCTCGTCCCGCCCACAGGCGCGCGCGAGATCGACGGTCGTCGTGTCGAGCGAAGCCCTAAGCGCCTTGAGGCAGGCGCGCGCCGTCTCGACGAGGCCGGCGCGCTGCAGCGCCGTTGCAAGTGTTTGAACGTCGCTCATGCCGCCTCCGCCGCGAGCAGCGCGGACGCCTTGTTGACCGCCTCGCGCGCCGTGAAAGCGCACGCCTGCGTGCCGCCGTCGCCATAGTCCTTCACCGCGTCGCCGACGTGCCAGACATTGGCGAGCGGCGTCTGCTGCGGGAGGTCGAAACCGGCGCAGGCGCGCTGCGCGGGCCAGGCGTCGCGCATCACGCGAATCGACAGCATCTTGGCGCCGGCGAAATCCGGGAACAGGTCCCTGAGATCCTGCAACGACGCCTCGATCTCGGACTTCTCGTCGAAGTCGCCGATAGCGGGCTTCGGCACGGCATAGGCGACATATTGATGCCAACCAGGCGGGGCCAGTTCGGGGCAGGTTGCTGTCAGTTCGCCCATATTGCAAAGACGCCGCGTGCGTCCGAAGGTGAGAAGGCCGGGCGCGTCAATGAGGCGCGTGCGCGTGGCGAAGTTGATCACGATATTGGCCGACGCGCGCTGCTTGGCCTTGGCGTGCTCGACATATTCGGCGCCGAAAGCTTCCGCGCCCGGCAGCGCCACGGTGGCGGCGGGACCGATATTGCTGATGAGGACCTTGCAGCCGACGCGCGTCACGACGCCGTCGCGCTCGATGTCGACCGCGGTCACGCGGCCCTGCTCGGCGTGCAGCGCGGCGACGCTCGCATTGAGCCAGATGTCGCCGCCGGCCCGGCGAATGCCGTCGCCGAGATCGTTCCAGATGCCGATCGTTCCGCGCGAGCAAAAGCCGAAGCGCTTGAACGCGCCCTTGACCGCAAAATAGGTGAGAAAGGCGCGGGCGGGCAGTTCGTCGGAATTGGCGGCGAAAATTGCGGCGCACAGATTGCGGAAGATCGCATGGACCGTCGCATTGGTCGTGTAGGCCGACAGCCACTCCGCCGTCGTCAGCTTGGCTTCGGGAAGATCGCCGCCGCGGGCGTCGGCGAATTTCGCGCCGATCTTGGCCGCCTGTTTTGTGAACGTGCCGAGGAGAAGACCCCAGCCGCCTTTGCCCGCGTTGATGACCTTGCCGTCGATGAAGAAGACGGTCGCCGGATTGGGCTCGCGCAAATCGAGCGGCACGTCGAGCAGTGCGAAGGTCTCTTCGAACACGCCTCCGCGTTCGATCGCGATCGCCCCGACGTTGACGATGTGTCCGTCGACCTCCTCGCTCGAGGCCCTGCCGCCGAGCCGCCCGAGGCGCTCGACGAGCAGGACCTTCTTGCCCGTCGACACGAGACGAGCCGTCGCAGTCATGCCGCCGGCGCCCGCGCCGATGACGATCGCGTCGTAGTGGAGGCCGTTCGTGTTCTCGCTCATCTCGTCAGTTCCTCGTCCTGTGATGGCTCAACCCACCCCGCCGACCGGCGCGCGGATATGGAAAGGCGCGGCTTCACCGAGCGGCGTCTGGCGTCAGCAGGGAGACGCCGAGCGCGACGCGGCGGGCGATCCAGAGGCTCGGCCGGTAGCGCGGATCTCCGGTCGCGCTCAATTGGCCGCGCAGGATTTCGAGGATGACCGCGCCGCCGACGCGGTCGCCCCAGGTGAGCGGCCCCAAGGGATAGCCGAGCCCGAGCCTGACCGCGGCTTCAAGATCATCGACGGCCGCGATGCCGCGCTGAGCGATGTTGGCCGCGATATTGACGATTGTCGCGATGACGCGCTGGGCGATGTAACCGACGCTGTCGCCGATGATCGTGACGGGAACCCCGTCGCTCGCGAGCAGCGCATGCGCCGCGTCGCGCGCCTCCGGCCTGGTCACGACGGTCAGCATCAGGGTGCGCCGTTGCGCGAAGGGCGTGATCGGATCGACGGCGAGGCAGCGCGACGCATCGATGCCGAGGCGCAGCGCGGCGCTCGTCGCGTCCTCGCCGATCGGCTGAACGAGACAGACGTCGGCGCGCGCGGGATCGTCGATGCAACGCGCGTCGGCTTGGCGCGCGAGCGTCGCAAGGTCCGCAAGGCCGCGCGCGGAAGGATCAATCCAGAGCGACAGACCCGCACGCAAAGGCGGCGGCGCTGATCGCGACGGCGCGATCTTCTGGCCGTTCTCGTAGCGATACCAGCCTTCTCCGCTCTTCCGGCCATAGAGGCCCGCGGCGACCCGCGGCGGCGCCAGCGAGGACGGACGGAAGCGCGGCTCCTCCTGGAACTGCGCATAGATGGAGGTCATAACTTTGGACGACACGTCGAGACCGGTGAGATCCAGCAGCTCGAACGGCCCCATGCGAAAGCCGAGCCCCTCGCGCAGCACGTCGTCGACGTCGGCGGGCGAAGCGACGCATTCCTCGACGATGCGCAGCCCTTCCGTATAGAGCCCGCGTCCAGCGTGATTGACGAGGAAGCCGGGCTGATCAGCGACGACGACCGCCTTGTGCCCTGCCCGCTCCACCAACTCCCTCAGCTCCGCCACCGCGGCCGGCGCGGTGCGCACGGCGGCGATCACCTCGGCGATCTTCATCAGCGGCACGGGATTGAAGAAATGCAGTCCGGCGACGCGTTCAGGACGGCGGCAGGCCGACGCAATCTCGGCGACGCCGAGCGAGGACGTGTTGGTGGCGAGGATCGCCTGCGGCGCCACGATCTGTTCGAGCGCGGCGAACAGCGCGCGCTTCACTGCAAGATCCTCGACGATCGCCTCAACGACGACGTCGCAGCCGGCGAGATCGGCGAGCGCGGCGCAAGCGGACATGCGGTTGCGGATGTCGATGAGATCGGCCGCCGTGACACGACCCTTCGCCGCGAGCTTTTCGAGCGTGTCGAGGACAGCGGCGATCCCCTGCGCCGCGGCGCCGGGTTGCTCGTCGAAGCAGAGCACGTCATACCCGGCCTGGGCGAACAGTTGAACGATGCCGCGACCCATCGTCCCGGCGCCGATCACGCCGATGCGGAGGCGTTTGCGTTCATCCATCGTGCAAGAATCCTGTTCACTCGCCGCGGAATTGCGGCCGCCGCTTTTCGAGAAACGCGCGCATCCCTTCGCTCTTGTCCGCGGTGTCGAAGAGCAGAAGAAATTCGCGGTTCTCGAGCGCGAGCGCCGCCTCGAGCGGCAAGTCGGCGCCGAGGCGGAGCGTCCGCCGAATCGCGGCGGCCGCCTTGGCCGGCATGCGGGCGATCTTCGCGGCGAGTTGCGTGGCCACCGCGAGCGCCTGGCCGCTTTCGGCGAGCGTCGCGACGAGGCCGAGATGGAACGCCCGCTCTGCGGTCAGCGGCTCCCCCGTCAGCAACATGAGGCTCGCGACCTGCTTGCCTACGGTGCGGATCAGCCGCTGCGCCCCGCCCGCACCGGGCATGATGCCGACGCCGATTTCCGGTTGCCCGAAGCGCGCGCTGGGATCCGCGACGATGATGTCGCACATGAGGGCGAGTTCGCAGCCGGCGCCGAGCGCGAAGCCGCTCACCGCGGCGAGGGTCGGCTTCGGGCAATTGGCGACCGGGGCCCAATATTGGCCGAGATCGATGTCAGCGACCTGCTGGGAGCCCTTGTCGACCAGTAGGTTCAGGTCGGCGCCGGCCGCGAAGATGTCGTCGGCGCCGGTGACGACGATGGCGCGCACACGGCTATCGGCGCCGAGTTCGCCAAACGCCTCGGCGATCGCGCGGCGCATCGGCAGATCGAGCGCGTTGCGGCGCTGCGGCCGGTTCAGACGCACGACGCCGACGGCGTCGCGGCGCTCCGTCACGACGCAGGGCTCTTCCTGGAACTCGGTCATGGCGCCGCCTTGCGCGCGAGCCCGACGAAATCGGGGGCGCGCTTGCTGATGAACGCGCGGTAGCCTTCGTCGAATTCGGCGCCTGTCAGGCACGCGATCTGGTCCCGCTCCTCACGGGCGAGCTCTTCGGCGAGCGATGACGAGGGCGAGGCGAGGCGATCGCGCGTGCGACGCAGCGCATCGAGCGGCAGTTGAGCGAGGCGCGCGGCTTCCGCGACCGCGGCGCTCATCACGTCGGCATCCTCGACAAGTCGGTCGGCGAGGCCGATCCGGAACGCTTCCTCTCCCGATACGGGATCGGACGAGGTCACGAGACGCCACGCCGTCGCCCTGCCGACGCGAAGCGGCAGGGTCAGCAGTTGTCCCCAATCGGGCGCGAGGCCGAGCCGCAGAAACGGAAACAACACGCGGGCGCCGCGGCCGATCACGATATGATCGCCGAGCAGCGCCATGCCGACGGCGGCGCCGGCCGCGATCCCCTCCACGGCGCTGACGATCGAATAGCCGGAATTGGCGAGCGCGCGGCACAGGGTGTGGATGTGGCCCATGCGGCTCGCCGCCTCGTCGGCGTTCAGACCGGCCATGCTCGGAAGGTCGCCCCCAGCAGAGAAGACGCCTTCGGCGCCGCCGAGCACGAGCGCCCGGACCGAAGCGTCGGCGCGGAGCGCCTCCAGCGCGTCGATCAACGCCTGCCTGACCGCATGATCGATCGCGTTGCGCTTGGCGGGACGGTTGATGACCAGGCGCGCCACGCCGGGCGCCGGCCGGTCCAGCAAAACGACCTGCTCCATGGCTCAGAGTCCCTCGCGCCCGATGATCGACACGGAACACACGTTTTGCGAGGGCTGGCCGCCGAGATTGTGGATGAGACCCATGCTCGGATCGGCGAGCTGACGCGGGCCGGCGCGACCCTGCAATTGCAGGTAGATCTCATAGAGCATGCGAATGCCGCTGGCGCCGACGGGATGGCCGAAGCATTTCAGCCCGCCGTCGATCTGGCAGGGCACTCGGCCGGCCGCGTCATAGGCGCCGTCGAGGACGTCACGGACGGCGCGCCCCTCTTCGGAGATGAACAAGTCCTCCATCGTCACGAGCTCCGTGATCGAGAAGCAATCATGCACCTCGGTCATGCTGATTTGCTCGCGCGGCCGATCGATCCCCGCCTCGGCGTAAGCCTTCTTCGCGGCGATTCGCGTGGTGTGGAAATAGCTGCCGTCCCAACCGTTGCCCTGAAGCTCCCAGCCGTTCGAACAGGCGACTTGCAGCGCCTTGAACGTCAGAAGGTCACGCTTTCCCAGGCCTCGCGCGATGTCGGGAGTCGTCACGATCACCGCCGCAGCGCCGTCGGAAACGCCGCAGCAGTCGAACAGGCCGAGCGGCTCGGCGATCGTCGGCGCGCGCAGGCATTGCTCCTCGGTGATTGGCTTCTGGAGATGCGCCTTCGGGTTCTTGGCGCCGTTCGCGTGGCTCTTGACAGAGACATGCGCGATCGCGCGCTTGAGCGTGCCGGCGTCAACACGATGCTTATGGCGATAGGCCGTCGCGACCTGCGCGAAATTCGCGGGCGCCACCGCGTTCGGATACCATTGCGGGATGTACGTTCCGACCGTTGCGACCGGAAGGCCGCCGTAGCCTGTGTCCTTCAGCTTCTCGACGCCGAGCGCGAGGGCGATGTCGCACGCGCCGGCAGCGACCGCGTAGGCGGCGCCGCGAATTGCTTCTGAGCCACCCGCGCAGAAGTTCTCGACCCGCGTAACGCCGACATTAGGCAGCCGCAGCGCGATGCTCAGCGGCGTGCCACCCCGGCCGGTTCCCACATCGTCCATGTGCGTCGAGAACCATGCCGCATCGAGCTGATTGGGCGTAATGCCCGCGTCGCGCATGGCTTCGTTGTAGGCCTCGAGCATCAAATCCTCGGGGCTCGCATCCCAACGCTCTCCAAATCGGCTGCATCCCATGCCGAGGATCGCGACCTTGTCCCTGATGCCGTTCGCCACGCGAGGTCTCCTTCAGCTATGAGTTCTTGATCGCGCCGACGCCGTCGCGCGCGGGCGTGGCTTTCCAGAAGTACCTGACGTAGCCGCGCACGCTGTCGAGATCCTTGATGCGGAACACCATCTCCATTGGCGTCCCCGCGTCGACCTCGCCGACGTCGAGGTCGGTGAAATCCATCAGGATGCGGCCGCCGCCCTCGAAATCGATCTGTCCGTAGTGATGCGGCGGCGAGGGATTGTAGGAGAGATATTCGGCCGACCAGCTGAGCACACGCGCTGCGCGGTCGGCGAGCTTGTAGGGGTCCTGCGTGTCCTGCAGCGGCGCGCCGGCGTCGTAAGAAAGGCGCGAGGGCGGATAGTGCACGCTGCCAGTCACGCGGCACTTGCCCGCGACGAGACCGAGGAGCGCCGTGCGATGCCGCCAGGCGGTGCTCAGCGCCGTCTTGCGGTCCTGCTCGCCGCGCATGCCGCGTTCGAGCTGGATCTGCCCGCCGAACGACAGAAAGCGCGTGTAGTCGCGCATCTCTTTTCCGCGTGTCAGCCATTCCGAGACGCCGCGCGCGGGTCTGAAACGATCGATCTCCTCCGTGACGCGCAAGACGATGGCCTGCGCGCCGCTGCCGAACTGGGCGAGTAGGATGATCTGGCCGGGCTTCGCGCGCTCGAGCGCATGGGCGAGCATCAGCATGCCATGCGCGGCGCCGCAATCGCCGATGCGGTCCATAAGGGAATCGGCTATCGCCTCGCTGCGGACGCCGCAGGATTTCGCGACCTGCGCGTCCATACGCGCGAAGCCGCTCGGAAACAGGAAATGATCGACGTCGCTCGCCGCGACGCCAGCTTCACGCAGCGCTTCGGCGATGACAGGCGGCGCCATCTTGCTCACGCCCTCGTCGCGGACCCAGCGCTCCTCCCAGTGATAGTCGATGTCCGAGCCGGACGCCCGAAACCGATCGACGAAATCGACCGACATTGTCGAAGCGCCGAGGAACTCGGCGAGAACCTTCTCGCGACCGATCAGCACGGCGGCCGCGCCATCGCCGTATTCGAGCTCCTGAGAACTGCCGGGACGGGTTTTGCGACGATCGGCCGCGAGCACGAGCACGTCGCCTCGGAACGCGCTCGCACGCGCGACCGCCTGCGTCATCGCCGCCAGCCCGACGCGCTGCGAGCCAATGAGGTCGGCCGCCTCGACGGCGTCGTCGAGCGTCAGCGCGCCCGAGACGATCGCCGAATTGAGGCGCTCCGCAAAGGGGGGTGTGTTGGTCGCCAGCAGCACGCTGCGGACGTGGGAACGGTCTTCCGACGCCCCGAGGCAGTCGCGCGCCGCGGCCACGGCCATGGTGACGCTGTCTTCGTCCCAGTTGGCGACGGCGCGCGATCCCTTGCGGCTGAGGAACTGCGGCGCGTACCAGGCGTTGGCCTGCGCGGCGGCCTCACGCGCCAGACGAAGCCTCGGGAGATAGCCCCCGAATGCGGTGATGCCGATCATGCCTTTGGGTTTCCCTGTTGGACGGTGTCGAGATGGTCGGCGAGGAACCGCGCTCCAATGGCGACGGCCTCCCGGGCTTCCGGCAAGTCCCGGGGAAACTGCTGAAAGACGTGGATCATGTCCGGCCAGATCTCCACCCGCGCGTCCGCCCCCGCGGCGCGGGCCCGCGCAGCGAACTGCTCGCTGTCGCTGACGAGCGTCTCGCGAGCGCCGACCTGAAGCAGCATCGGCGGCAGCGCGGTGAGCGTCGCAGCGTCGGCGAAAAGAGGTGAAAGCCGCGGGTCTTCGGCCGAAGCGGCGGGCCCGAGCGCCGAGCGCGCCATCGCGGCGATCATCGGCCGCTGATGGATAGGATCGAGTTCGGCGCGCGAGGCATAGCTCTCTCCGGAAGCGGTGAGATCCGTCCAAGCCGACAAGAGATAGGCGGCTGCGGGCAGCGCGCGTCCCTGACCGGCGCGCGCAATCATCGCGCCGAGCGCCAATGCGCCGCCAGCGGAATCGCCGGCGAGCGCGATCGCGCCGGCGGCAAAGCCCGAGCGCTCCAGCCAATCGAGAACTGCGAGCGTGTCGTCGAGCGCGGCGGGAAGGCTGTGCTCGGGCGCGAGACGGTAGTCGACCGCGAGCGCCTGCGCGCCGACCTCGGCTGCAAGGCGGGCGATCAGTTCGCGATGCGACTTCAGCGATCCAACCCGGAAACCCCCGCCATGGAGATAGACGATCGCGCGGTCCCGCCGTGCGCCCGCCGGCCGCACCCATTCACAGGACACCGCATCGGCGCGCACGGGCACAATTTCGGCCTCCACAGGCGCGTCGAACAAGTCGTCCCAATCCGCGCGCATGCGCGAAACCGGCGTGTCGCGACGCCAGCGACTGTAGACGGCGCGCACGCGCGCGATGACGGCCTCGTTCGCGCTCTCCGTCATGCGCCGCACCCCATGCCGCCGGAAACGCCGAGAACCTCGCCGGTGATGAAGCCGGCCTCCTCGGATGCGAGGAACGCGATGGCGGCCGCGATCTCGTCGGGATCGCCGAGGCGGCCAACGAGCGTCGCCGACGTCATCGCCTCCATCAACGTCTCACCCCCCTGCTCGATCGCGTTCCGGAGCATCGGCGTGTCAACCGGGCCCGGCGCGACGACATTGGCCGTGACGCCCTTGCGCCCGCTCTCGCGCGCGATCGAGCGCGTGAAGGCGATCACGCCGCCCTTGGCGGAGGCGTAGACGGCGCCGCCGCGAGAGCCGAGACGGCCCGCTTCGGAGGAAACGTTGACGATGCGTCCATAGCCCGCCTCCTGCATGCGCGGCAGGACGACATGAGTGACGTTGAGCACGGCATCGAGATTGAGCGCGAACAGACGACGCCACTCGCTCGGCTGAGTTCGCGTGAAGAAGGCGTGCTGGTCGGCGCCGGCGCTGTTGACAAGGATCTCGACCGCCTCGCGGGCAAGCGCGCCGGCGACAGCTTCGTAGTCGGTGAGGTCGATGCGCACGAAGTCGGCGCCAATTTCGGCCGCCCAGCGCTCGCCCGTCGCCGCGTCGATATCGGCGATCAACACGCGCGCGCCCATCGCCGCGAGCCGACGCGCCGTCGCCGCCCCGATGCCGCTGGCGCCACCCGCAACCAGCGCACGCCGTCCCTGAACGCCGGCCATCGTCAGCGCCCCGTGAATTTGGGCTTGCGCTTTTCGATCACCGCGGCCAGCCCTTCGCGTGCGTCGGCCATGCCCGAAAGCCGCTCCTGCGCCTGGTTTTCTTCTGGCATCGCGGCTTCGACGCTCTGTCCCAGACCGTTCCAGAGCAGGCGCTTGGTGTTCGCTAGCGCCGCGGGAGCGCCGGCGGCGAGCGCGCGCGCAATCTCCCAGGCTTGCTCCTTCAGCTCGGCGTCCGGCGCTATCCGGGTGATCAGGCCTATCTCCAGCGCCCTGTCGGCGTCGAGGACAGGATTGAGCATCAGGATCTCGGCCGCACGCCGCAGCCCGACAAGTTGCGTCAGCGTCACCGTGACGCCCGCGTCCGGAACCATCGCGACCCGTGTCGCGCCCGCCAGGAACTTCGCCGACTGCGCCGCGACGACAAAATCGGAAGCGCAGACGATGCCCATGCCGCCACCGCCCGCGGCGTAGCCATGCACCGCCGAGACCACCGGCGCGTTCAACCTGATGAGGCCGGTCGCGACCAGCCTGAGATACGCGGTGGCGACGCGGATATAAGCCGGCAGGTCCTCGCCCTTGGCGAGAAACGTATGCACGTCGCCGCCAGCGCAGAAATTCGCGCCCTCGCCCGTGATGAGGACCGCGCGAACCGCGTCGTCGCCATGCAGATGCATGATCACGCGATGCAGTTCCGTCAGCAGTTCCACATTGAGGCCGTTAGCCTGATCGGGCCGGTTCAGCCTGACATGCGCGACCCCGTCGCCGTGCAACTCGGCGAGCACGGGACCCGAGGCGCTGATCGTCACAATGTCCTGCATGCTTCCAGACGCTCCGGGCGCTGTTTGCTCATCGGGCCGCAACGTTCGTCCCGGTCATCGAGACGCCAGTCCGAATTCGGCGGCATGTCGATTGCTGTGGGCCCATCAAGCGAACTCCCCAGCGAACGGCCTGCACGTTCCCGATCTTTCCTAATTAATAGTCCGGCTGGACGGATTATGTCAATCGCAGCGGTCGACATTCTGTTGCGCTCACCTGGGCGAAGAGGCGGGCCGGCGATTCAGTGAGGCCGCCAAAGCTTCGCGCCGTTCAGTCCCCTTCGGCGACAAACGCGCCGCCGGCGCGCAGGAGATCGCCGATCTGCGCGGGCGAATAACCGAGTTCCTGGAGCAGCGCGCATGTATGCTGTCCCGTCTCAGGCGCAGGATCCGGCAACGTCGACGGGGTCGCGGCGAATCGGGGACCGGGCGCCGGCTGCGGCATGCCGCCTGACGTCACGAAGGTTCCGCGGGAGGCGTTGTGAGGATGCTCGGCGGCTTCGCACATCGACAAGACAGGAGCCACGCAGGCGTCGCTGCCCTCGAAGAGGGCGCTCCACTCGTCGCGCGTCCGGGCGCGGAACACCGCGGCGAGCTTCTCGCCAAGCGCCGCCCAGCGCTCGCGCCGCCACTGATCCGCGAAGTCCGGATCGGCGATCCCGCACCGTTCGAGCATCGCCTTGTAGAAATGCGGCTCGATCGCGCCGACGGCGATGAACTTGCCGTCCGCGCATTCGTAAGTGCGGTAAAAATGAGCGGCCCCGTCGAGAAAATTCTCGCCGCGGCGATCGACCCAGTGGCCCTTCGCCATCATGCCATAGAGCGGCGCCATCAAGAGCGCGGCGCCGTCCGTCATCGCCGCGTCGACGACCTGCCCGCGGCCCGTGCTCTTCGACGCGACGTGAGCGGCGAGCAGACCGACCGCGAGGTACATTCCGCCTCCGCCGTAATCGCCGACCAGATTGAGCGGAGGCGAGGGCGGGCGATCGGCGTAGCCAAGCGGATGAAGGGCGCCGCTGAGCGCAATGTAATTGATGTCGTGGCCGACGGACTTGGCGAGGGGGCCGCTCTGCCCCCAGCCTGTCATACGTCCGTAAACGAGGCGCGGATTGCGCGCTAGGCAGACGTCGGGGCCCAGCCCGATACGTTCGGCGACGCCTGGGCGATACCCCTCGACGAGAATGTCGGCCTTCTCCACCAGCCGCAACACCGCCTCGACGGCCTCGGGATGCTTGAGATCGACCGCGAGCGATACGCGACCGCGATCGACGAAGCCGTCGTTACGCATCAGCGAATCGATCGCCCCGCCACCGCGCGCGGGCGGACGATCGACACGAACCACACGAGCGCCCATGTCCGCGAACATCATGCACGCGAAGGGGCTGGGCCCGAGTCCGGCGAGTTCGATAACGGTGAGGGCTGCGAGCGGACCGGGCATGGCGTCTCCGTGCGATGAGGGCGAGGACAGGCGGGAGGCCGCGCCGATCACATGCGCTTGGCGACCTCTTCCAGCATGACCTCGGTGGCGCCGCCGCCAATGGTGAGGATGCGCGCGTCCCGCACCATGCGCTCGATCGCGGTTCCGGACATGTAGCCGATGCCGCCGTGAAGTTGCAGACAGGTATGGACGACCTCCTGCAGAGTCTCGCCCGCCAGCGCCTTCAGCATCGAGACTTCGCGAACGATGTCTTTGCCTTGGTCGATCATCTCAGCGCATTGGTAGGTCAGCGCGCGCACGCCGGCGGCCTTCGCGGCGATCCAGGCGATCTTGTTGCGGACGACGGGCTGGTCCCACAGCGTTTTGCCGAACGCCTTGCGCTGACGCAGATAGTCGACCGTCAGATCGACGGCCTTCGCACTGGCCCCGGAGACCAGTCCACCGACGACGAGGCGCTCATTCTGGAACGTGCTCATGATGTAATAGAAGCCGCGTCCCTCCTCGCCGAGGAGGGCGTCGTGAGGGACGAGGGCGTCCTGGAAAAACAACTCGGCTGTGTCGGAGCTGCGCCACCCGTGCTTGTCGAGTTTGCCGCCAATGCTGAAACCGGGAGTTCCGCGCTCGATGATGAAGAGGGAAATCCCGCGCGCGCCCGAAGCCTCGAGGTCCGTACGCGCCGCGACGATATAAACGTCGCCAAGCGCGCCGTTGGTGATGTAGGTCTTGGAGCCGTTGATGACCCATCCGCCGTTCGCCCGAACGGCGCGCGTTTTCAGCCCCGCGACATCCGATCCCGCGTTGGGCTCGGTCACGCAAACAGCGCCGATCTTCTCGCCGGCGCAGGCGACCGGAAGATATCGCTGCTTCTGCTCGTGCGTACCGCGATGGGCGATGTGCGATATCGACATGTCGGAATGCACTGTCAGCGACGACGCAACGCCGCCGAAGGATGATCTCGAGAGTTCTTCCGCCAGCACCACCGAGAACATGGCGCCAAGACCGCCGCCTCCGTATTCCAGGGGATGGCGCATGCCGAGCAGTCCGAGGCTTCCGAGCTCGCGGAAGACTTCGCGCGGGATCTCGCCGGCCGCCTCCCACGCGTCGCCATTGGGCAGGATTCGCTCGTCGACATATCTCCGGACCTGCGTCCTGACCATGCTGAGGTCGCCGTCGAGCGGCTCGGGTTCGGCAAATTCAAACATGCCCATGAGTCATTCTCGAAGCTGGCGACAGAGCTCGCGTGATTCAACCCGCCAATAAATAGACCGACGGGTCGGATTTACAAGCGCATAAATCAATCCGCTGGCCCTACTGGCGAGGGCGAGAGACAAATGTCGGATGAAAGGTCGCAGATCTCAGGCGGGTGAGCGCCGGGCGAGCCCGCGATGGCGCGGACACGCCCGATGACCTAAACGCCCCTGAATTGCGGACGGCGCTTGGCAACGAAGGCGCGGATTCCTTCCTGTGCGTCCTCAGAACGGCTCGCCGCGACGATCGACTCTTTTTCCGCTTCGAGTTGGATGGAAAGCCCAGTCTCAAAAGACTGCCGCAATAAGCGGCGCATGGCGCCGTAGGCGCGTGTGGGGCCAACTGCGAGCGTTTGGGCGAGTGCGCCAGCCTCCGTCTCCACCGCATCGTCGGCGACAAGCCGCGACACCAATCCCAATTGCAGCGCTTCCTCCGCGGTTAAGCGGCGATTGAGCAAAAAGAGTTGCTGGGCTTGCCGGAGCCCCACCATGCGCGGCAGGAACCAAGTATTGCCGCCATCGGCCGTCAGGCCAAGCGCCCCGTAGCCGAGCGCAAACTTGGCGTCGTTGGCGGCGACAACGATATCGGCGACATAGAGGAGCCCCAGTCCGCCGCCACCCGCCCCGCCGCGGACCGCGGCGACAATTGGAGCATCGATCGCCATGAGTTTCTCAATGGCGAGATGGTAGTGGTCGATCATTCGGCGGAGCTGGTTTGGCAGTTGCTCGGGCGTAGTCCCCGCGAACAGGCCAATATCGCCCCCGACGGTGAAGGTCGGTCCATCGGCGGCCAACAGCACGGCGCGAACTTCGGTCCTCTCCGCGATTTGCGTCGCCGCTTCGAGAAAATCGGCGGCCATCGCCGCATCTATGGCGTTGCCCCTTTCAGGACGGCGCAAGCGCAAGGTGGCCAAGCCGCCGGAGAATTCGAGCGTAACGGTTCGCAACGGGTCGGCAGCGTCCCGCCACTTCCCGGTATCAGTATATTGCTCGAGCGACTTGATGCGCCCTTGCTCGATCGTAATCAGATGCGCAAACGCCGCATCCAGAGGAGCGCCGCCTCGTTTGCCGCGTCCACGATAGCGCCCAGTGACAAGCATGCGATCGTCGGACAGGTCCAGGAAGCGCTCAGGCTCGGCTCGCGCTTCGAAATGCCGGGCGATGGCGCCCCACACATTGCGTCGCATTGCGGCGGGATTCGGCTGATGGCCGCCAATTCCAAACGGCATACCTTCTGCGCTTCGCCCAGTGAAGGCTGGGTGCAACAAGGCATCGAGCTTCTCGCGGTCGCCGGCGGCAAGGGCGATATAAAAGACGCGAGCGACGTCGGCAGAATTACGGCTCTCCATCTGCAAATCCTCCATTTTCAATTCTCGCTTTCGCACGCGGCCCGGGCAGCCGGTGCGCCGCCGTTGACGCAAAATCTAATTATCGTTAGGTTCTAACGCAAGTTAGATTTTCAAGGGAGTAGGGCGATGAGCACCCAGATCGAGGTCGATCCGGTCCAGATCGATCGTGCATTTGCAACGGAATGGTATGCGGACGGTTGGATCGATTGCTGGAATAGCAACCGGCCCGAGCGAGTTCGAGAACTCCTCACAGAGGATTTCGTGCTGGACAGTCCGACCACCCGGCACACCGGCTGGCATGTCCAAGGCCACGAAGCGACAATGGCCTATATTCGATATGTTCTGACCGCCTATCCAGACTTAAAGTGGGAAGTTACCGCACCGCCGATGTTCAGCGACAACCACGCGAGGGCAGCGTTCACGTGGCGCGGCACAGGCCACTTCAGTGGTCGAATTGATCCGCCTGGCATTGAAGGCAACGGGCGAGGGTTCGAGTTCTCTGGGCTTGAGGTCTTCGACTTCCGCGGCAATCGCGCCAGTCGGCTCTACGCCACTTATGACCTGCTCGGTTTGATGAAGCAGATTGGCCTCTACCGCGGCGCCACCGCAAGGTAGTTCGCCCGATTCAAAAAAGGGAGGAGGAGGGTATGACCGCGAGTTTGCGCGAATTGTTGGAAGAAAATGCCGCCAAGTCGCCAGATAAAATCGTGATCAGCGCCGAAAGCGGCGAACTCTCGTGGTCCCGTCTGCACGAGCAGGCATGTCGAGTCGGGGCCGCTCTCGTGCGCGACGGCGTAAAACCGCAGGACCGGGTCATTTACCTCGGCAAAAACGATCCCCGGTATTTTGAGGTCCTATTCGGGTGCGCGTTGGCCGGGGCGGTCTTGACGCCTGTGAACTGGCGCCTCGCGCCCAACGAAATTACAGCCATTATAGAAGACGCCCAAGCAAGCGTCTTGATTGTCGATCCAACGATCGCGACCACGCTCGAGTGCAAGTTGAAGCAGGTCGTCTCCCTTGGTCCCCATGAGAGCTGGGCGGCGTATGAACAATGGTGCGGGCCGGCCGAGGACCCGGGGGTTGATCCGCGTCCCGATCACATCGCGTTCCAGCTATACACGAGCGGCACCACCGGACGACCGAAGGGGGCAATGTTCTCCAACGGCAAAAATCTCCGAGTGCTTCTTGATAAGATCTCAGTGGAGTGGGGTTTTACCGAGCGGGATGTAAGCCTACTTGCATTGCCTTTGTTCCACATGGGCGGATTGGCGTGGGCGCTCGCTGGTCTCGCACGCGGGGCGCGCGGCGTCGTCGTCCGGGATTTTGACCCCGCCGCTGTCTTGAATACGATCGCGTCACGCCACGTCACGGTCGCATTTTTTGTGCCCGCGATGCTCAGCGCAATCTGCTCGGTGAGCCGTATGAGCGACGGTCAACCTGGCCTACGCAGGGTTTTCTATTCCGGCGCCCCGATCAGTCCAAGTGCGCTCATCAAGGCGATGGAGGCCTTGCGGTGCGACTTTATCCAGATCTACGGACTGACGGAGGCGACAGGCGCTTTCGCGCAACTGCCTTCCCACGAGCATGATCCACTCGGACCGCGGTCTCATCTGTTACTTTCTGCAGGCCGTCCTTATCCCTGGGTTGAAATTCGCGTCGTCTCGACCGCAACTGAAACCGATGTGCCGACAGGGGAAATTGGTGAGATCTGGACGAGGTCGGATCAAAACCTGGTGGGGTACTGGAATGATCCCGTGCAGACCGCAAAAGCGCTTACGCCGGATGGATGGCTGCGAACTGGCGATTTGGGCCGTGTCGACGAAGACAAACGCATATTTCTAGTCGATCGCGCAAAAGACATGGTGATATCTGGAGGCGAGAACATTTATCCGGTCGAGGTCGAGAACGTTCTCATAACGCATCCTGATTTGGCTGAGGTCGCTGTTGTGGGCGTACCGCACGAGCGTTGGGGGGAGACCCTAAAGGCGATCGTGGCGCCGCGTTCGGGTGCAAAGGTGGACCAGCAGGAGATCATAAGGTTTCTGAGACAGCGTTTGGCCGGATTCAAGTGCCCGACGAGCGTTGAAATAACAACCGCGCTGCCGCGCACGGCGACAGGGAAGGTACAAAAGCACCTGTTGCGCGAGCCCTATTGGCGGGGGTACGACCGCAAAATCAATTAGGGCGCCAATACGCAGCCCGCTCATTTCAAAGTGCGAGGACCTTTTTGTTAACAAAAGAGGCTCGATCCGTTCGCGGGGCCACCCTCGAGTCGAAGGGCGATCGCACCCGGAAGCGTCTGCTTGACGCCGCGGCTGCTGAGGTGGCGCGTTGCGGCGTCGCAGGCATCAGCATCAACGCGATCGCAGCCGCTGCCGGTCTCAAGACTGGCAGCGTATATTTCCACTTCGAATCAAAGAGTCATTTGATCGAGGCGGTGCTCGAAGAGGGCGTGCGGGCCGCGCTCGCCAATCTAGACGAAGCCCTTTCCACAGTTGCTGACACTGACGCCGCAGGACGCCTCACTGTTGCAATCCGAGCACACGCTAAATCCGTAAATGAGCTAAGAAACTACGCGATCGCCGTGCTTGGGCCCTCATTTCCCGATGAATATGCCGCCACTGTCGCCCGCAAGCTCAGGCAAACCTATGTTTCGCGATGGACGGCTCTCATCAACGAAGCACAACGGATAGGCGCCTTGCCTCCTGACGAAGACCCGCTTCTGGTAAGGGGCCTTATCCTAGGGGCCATAAACGCCGTTAGTCTCGCCGGCAGGCCTTCTGACAACATCGCATACGTGCTGCAAGCCTTGCTTGGACTTCCAACCCAGAGGTAGGGACCGGCGAAGCCGCCGCTGCGTCGCAGCGACAGACTGCGGATCGTCATCTCCTCGATCATGCGGGCGCTGACAATCCGCTCGCCCAGATGCGCAAGGATCTCGGCTACGAATTCTGCCGTTGGGAGAGCGAGAAGAATCCCTTCGTCGCTGGACCTGCCCGTCAACGCCAAACTGCATCCGCGCGAAGCCGCCTACATCATCGGGAATTCAGAGGCGAAAGCGGCGGTCGTCGACACCGATCGACTGGATAGCGTCAAGAGGGCATCGCCTGACGCTTGCGCTTTCATCTCCGCTGGAAGCGCGCTCGACGCCATCCTGGCCGGCGCGCGTGAGGATGTTTCTTCGCCGATCGACCGCGACCCGGACGATTTGGCCTGGCTTTTCTACACCTCCGGCACAACAGGAAAGCCGAAAGGGGCCATGCTCAGTCATCGCAATCTGATCGCGATGTCAGTCAATTGCCTCGCCGACATTTGCGCGTTCCGGCCGGACGACCGCCTCCTGCACGCGGCGCCCTTGTCGCACGGCGGCGGCCTTTATCTGATTCCCGCCCTCTCACGCGGGGCGGAAAACATCATCGACGCGGGCGGCTCTTTCGATCCCGACCGCATCCTCCGTTTCGTTGAGAACGAGGGGGTGACCGTGCTGCCTTTCCTCGCGCCGACCATGATCGTGCGGTTGCTCGACGCCGATTCGGCGATCCGCACGCCTACCCTTCGTGCGATGATCTATGGCGGCGCGCCCATTCACGTCGAACATTTGCGCGCAGCTTTGCGCCGGTTCGGGCCGGTGCTGACGCAGCTCTACGGCCAGGGCGAAGCGCCGATGACCATATCCTATCTGCCAGACTGGGCGCATGACGGCGCGGACGACGTCACCTTGCGGTCGGCCGGTTTCATCCGCTCCGGCGTCGAGACGCGCATCCTCGGAGCCGATGGCGCGACGCTTGTGCAGGGCGAGGTCGGCGAGATCGCCGTGCGCGGCGACGTGGTGATGCGCGGTTACTGGCGCAACGAAACGGCGAATGCGTCGTCTGTCGCGGAAGGCTGGCTCAAGACCGGCGACATCGGCCGCATCGACGCCTGCGGCCGCCTCCATATTCTCGATCGCCGCCATGACACGATCATCAGCGGTGGCACGAACATCTATCCGCGCGAGGTCGAAGACGTGCTGACTCGCCATCCCGGCGTCAAGGAGGCGATCGTCTTCGGCCTTCCCGATCGCGAATGGGGCGAGAGCGTCGCGGCGGCCGTTGTGGCTCATGACGGCTATTCCGGCCTCGACGCGGAAACGCTCATCGCCTTCTGTAGGGATCACCTTGCAAGCTTCAAAAAGCCGAAGCGGATTGAAATCCTCCCGGACTTGCCGAAGAACGCTTACGGCAAGGTGCTTCGGCGCGAATTGCGCGAACGGTTCGACACGGGCGGGTAACACATATTCGACTTTGTGACGAAGCCGCCGCCAATGGCCGGCTTTTACACCGCCGTACAGCGCCCAAACGACGCCGCTCCATTGGCCGATTTGCCACCACCCTAGACAGCGCCGGTCTTCCATTGGGGCGACATGGACGCCGGGGCCTGCGGATCTTGCGACATCTGGAAGACGCGGTCGGCGCCGACGGCGCGTCGCGTCAGGCGAGATGCGGCGCCATCTCGTGAAGGAGCCAGCGGGTCGCCGGCCCGAGCGCCTTCGCGCGACGATAGACGATGCTCGCCGACAGATGCGGTAGGCGGTCGGCGCTATCCCATTGGGTAAGCCGAAGCTCGCACAGGCGCCCGCCAGCGATATCCGCCGCGACCGCGTGGCGGGGCATGCTGCCCCACCCCAGGCCCGTCAGCAACATCCGGCGCTTCGCCTCCAAGTCCGTCAACCGCCAGGTCCTGAGCGCAAGCACGCCGCGGTCCCGCCACTCCTCGTCCGCTGCCAGCGTTGGAGCGTCGCCGAGAACGAGCTGCACGTGATCGCGGACGTCATCCGCGGTCAGCGGCGCGGGCTGGCTGGCAAGCGGATGGTCGGGCGCCGCAACCGCGACGAGCTCGATGGGATCGAGCTGGATCTGCACCAGATCCGCATCATGCGCCCTAAAGTCGACAAGGACGCCAAAATCGGCGGTCCCGTCCAGCGCCATTCTCTCCGCGCTCGCGCTCGGTTCGATCAAGAAGCGGGGCGCCACCGTCGGAAACCTTTCGTTGAAACCTCGCAAGACCGCCGCTACGGCGTCGATCGGAAACAGCGCATCGATGGCGACAGCGATATCGCTCTCGAGACCGCCCGCAATGCCCTGCGCCTGGGCGCGCAGGACGGCCGCCTCCTTCAGGATCCGTTCGACGCGCGGCATCAAGGCCCTGCCGGCTTCATTCAACGCCACGCGATAACCGCTCCGGTCGAAGAGATCGAGACCCAGTTGGGCCTCCAGCGCCTGCACGGCATAGGTGATCGCGGAGGGCGCCCGGCCAAGTTGCCTGGCGGTCGCCGAAAAACTTCCCAACGCCGCGACCGCTGCAAACACCCGAAGCTGATCAAGCGAAAGCCCTTCCATATCTTCAGAATATCTGAA
This sequence comes from Roseiarcus sp., assembly GCA_036488815.1. GTDB lineage: Bacteria > Pseudomonadota > Alphaproteobacteria > Rhizobiales > Beijerinckiaceae > Roseiarcus. The sequence goes on along the minus strand of DASXGX010000147.1, from coordinate 5,198 downwards.
GAAGATCGCCTAAACTAGGCCTGTTTTTCTGGCTGATGGTCGGTGCAAAAATGTCCGCGGGCGCGCCATTCACGCACGGCGCCGAGATCCATCCGCCACTCGTGGCGCATAGCAAGCGGAGCGCGGCCATGTATCACGGACGTATAAGAGCGGAATCTTCCACCTCGCGCGCCCACCCGGACCCTACCGCTGAGCCTGCGGCGAAGATGCGCGCCCGCTCCTTCACGATCGCCTATGGGGTCACAGCGATCTCGGTCCTTGGCGCCTCGGCGGTCTCACCGATCCTCCCGGATATCGCCAGAGCGTTCAGCATTGATATCGCACAGGCTTCCCTCCTGGTAAGCCTGTTCATCCTGCCGATGGCCGTGCTCACGCCTTTGATCGGCATGATCGCAGACCGGCTGACCCTCCGTCGTGTGCTGATCGCCTGCCTGCTGCTCTATGGCGTGGCGGGCGTCGCCTGCGCCGTGGCTCCCAGCTTCCAACTCCTGGTAGCCCTTCGCGTCCTTCAAGGGATCGGCGCGGCCGCTTTGGAACTGTTTGGCCTCGTCATTCTCATCGAAGCGGCCGATCCCGCCCAGCTTCACACCGCTGTCGGCCGCAACGCCACTGTCATCGGCATATCGACCGCCGCAGCGCCGCTCTTGTCCGGGCTTCTGTCCCTCATCTCCTGGCGCGCCGCCTTCCTAAGCGCGATCGTAGCGTTCCCGCTCAGTCTCGCCGTGAAGCTCTATCTGCCCAATCTCCCGCGCATGGAGAATCGGTCCCGCCCGCCGATCCGCGATTTCCTGCGGAAACCGATTGTTGTGGGCGCCTTGGTGACCACGCTCGTCGTGTTCCTGTTCTTGTTCGGCGTCCTGCTCTCCTTCGTTCCCGAGCGGGCGACCCAGATCGGCATCCATTCCGACTTCCTCATTGCGCTCGTGCCGACGACCGCAGCGCTTGCGATCGCCGCGACTGCGCCCTGGATGAAGGGGTTGTTGCTGCGGCGCGGCCCGCGCAACGTCATCCTGCTGACCTACATCCTCTACGCGCTCTCCATGGCGGCATTTTACCTGGCATCGAACTTTGCGATGCTGGAACTGGGCGCCATTCTGTTAGGCGCGGCGCACGGCCTGCTTTTCCCGCTCATCCAGGCCCTGCTCGCCAAGGAGGCGCCGGTCGAGGGCGGCGTCGTTTTCATGTCGTTCAATATCGCCGCGATCGGCGTTGGCCAGACGGTCGCGCCCTTGATGATGTCAGCGATCTTCGAGACCGCCGGATTGCAGGCGGTGTTCGCACTTGCCGCTGCGCTCGCCATCGCGATGATCCCTGCGACCGCGCTATTCTTCGCACGGCTGCGCCGCCTTTAGCTCGGCGCCGATGGCGTCGGAACGAATGAGATCATGCGTCGAAGCCGTGTGTCTGGCCGCGATCGCCAAAAGGCGGGCGATGGCTTGGCGACATCCTTTCTGGCCCAACGACAGACATCGACGCAATCGCAACGCGCGAAGGACTCTCGGAGCGATCGGCTCGGATGACGCTCTCCCTGGCCTTTCTTGCTCCCGACATCGTCAAGACTGCCGTAGATGGAAAGCTGCCGCGAGGATTCGGCGTCTCGCGGCTAACCGATCTTCCCGCCAACTGGAACGAGCAGCGCCGGGCGATGGGCCTCGCGATGCCGTCCTAAGCTCGAAGCCGGGCGTCAGACACGTCTCAGATTCAACCGGCATCTCGCACGACGCTTCGCCTCAGCGCGCTTGGCGATCGGGGTGGCATCGACCTCGCCGGCGGCCCCTGTCCCCGGTCTCCCCTGTAAGCAATGCATCTGGCGGCGGAAGGGAATCTTGCCGGCGGAGACCAGCGACAGACGAAACGTCCGAAGGCCTCCTTGGAGACCCACCATTCCAAACTATTGCAAATCTCAGCCGCCAAGCCACGGAAATCACGCCCTCTTCCAGAGGAGTGCAAAAAAGTGAAATCAGTGAGAATGGATGGTGGAGCCAGACGGAATCGAACCGACGACCTCTTCAATGCCATTCAAGCTACATGGCTATTTCAGGTCGTCTCACAACTCCTCTGGCCATCTCGGAAATCCCTTGTATTCTAGGGACATCCGACTTAATTGGAACCTCAGTTCATCTCACTGAGCCTCATCGTCTCTCACCGACGGTGGAACCTCTATGGAACCTGAAGGCCGGACTATTGCCCAAACGTGTTGCGCCTCTGAACGCCAAGCAGATCGAGAAGTGGCGTCCCGATCCCACCCGTATTCTAGAACTCGTAGACGGCGCGGTCCCCGGTCTGCGGGTACGACTCACGCCGAACGGCACAATGACGTGGTCCCTATCGGTTCGCATAAATGAGGAGCGTCGGCGCCTGAGCCTTGGCGAAGGACTCGGACTTGCTGAGGCTCGCCGGAAGGCCGAGGACGCCCGGAGGCAGATTTCTGAGGGCATTGATCCGGCTGCCGCCAAAACCGGCGCCAGGGACCGGCGCAAGGCCGCCGCCAAGGGAGAGGGCACGCTTGGATCGGTGGTTGCCGCCTACTTCGATGCAGGGCCCGGTAAGGACCTGCGTAGCGGCAAGGCAGCACGGGCACTGATTGAGGTCGTGTTCGCGGAGCACCTATCGCGCCCCTCGCTTGATGTCAGGCCCGGGCAGATGCAGATCGCCGCCGACTCGTGGCGCTCGCGGTCGACAGCGGCTCGGGCAGTGGCCTTCTTCAGACCGCTCGCCGCATGGGCGCAAAAGCGCGAATTGGTCGTGAAAGGCTTCCACGATCTTGAAATGCCTTCGCTCGCGCAAGACGGCGAAGAGATCGGTCAGCACGCCCTATCGAACAAGGAGGTAGGAAAGCTGCTGCGCGTCCTTGGCTGGCATGGTCATGACGCCGCAGCGCGGTTCATGCTGTTGACCGCTGCGAGGCGGGAAGAGGTCGTCGGCGCAGTTTGGGCCGAGATCGATCTCGAAAGAAGTACATGGACGATCCCCGCATCGAGACGGAAGGACACGCGAGCGCCGTCGCGTCGCCGTCGTCGTTCGGCAGCGGATCACGTCGTGCCGCTATCGAGGCAGGCTCGGGCGCTATTGGAGACGCTGGGACCTGCCAACCCGGCTGATCTCGTCTTCGTAGGCGGGCGCGGCGCGAAGCTGACGAACTGGCCGCGCTGGAGCGCCAAGCTTGAGAAGGAGATCGACGCCACTTCGGTGACGCCACATACGCTACGACGCACGACGGCGACAATGACGGGCAATCTGGGCTGCGCGCCGCACGTCATTTCGGCGCTGCTGGGACATCGTGCAATTGGTGGCGCTCTGATCGCTGGCTACAATCACAGTCGGTTCACACCCGAAGTTGCCGATGCACTCCAGAGGGTTGGCGACTTGCTGCCCTCCCTGGAGGAGGAGCGGGTCGACTCGCCATTATTGGCGTGATCTGGACGCCAAGCGCAGGAACGCCGCCTTTGCCTTCTGGCCCTCGAAATGAAGGTAGCACCTGTCAGCAACCTGTTTCGGAGGCTCAACGCCCAAAGCTTTTGCGCTGTAGCCACATTGTGATGATGAGCCCCTGCCCCGGGGAGCAACACGGAATGCTCTCTTTTATGTGCGGGCTACCCAGACGCCGTTCGTCACCTTGCCCACCACGATCTCGCCCTCAGGTGTACGAAAACGCTCAGCTGGCTCGATGTAATCCCTTCCCTTGAGGCGCCTCTTCTCGTCTTCCGTGATAGTCACAATCGGCCATGCCTTCATCCGATCTAACAGGTCATCCACCGCAACCGATGGGGTGCTGACAATCCAACGCCAAAGCCTCTTGAGTTCTTCCTGATGTTCATTCGTCAATTTAATCGTTCTATTCGATTTATAACTCCACGCCTCATGGCTAATCCATGGATTGTTCTTTATCAACGCCGCAGACCCAACGTCCTTACCAAGTATAATCCAGTTGCCGACAACCCTTAGCGCAATCGTTACCGTCTGGCCCTTGGCGTCTGCGACATCCTTGACGCGCGCCTCGCTGATGACGAAATTGAGCAGCCGCGTTACCTCGTTCCTGTCCATCACCCACCTCCGCAGGTCTTCCTTGCGACCTAGACTCCCAGTTCTCGATCAAGGGTGTTTCATATTCTGACGAGGAAAGATAATCTGCCCTATGCCTCTACACCTCCTGGTAGATACCTGTGTGTGGCTCGATCTCGCAAAAGATTATCGCGAACAGCCGGTCATTAGCGCGTTGGAAGATTTGATCGCCTCGCGGCAAATCAAACTCGTTGTTCCGCAAGTCGTCGTTGATGAGTTTCGGCGCAATAAGTCGCGTGTCATCGAGGATGCGCGGCGCAGCCTGCAATCACACTTCAGGCTTGTGCGCGAAGCCGTGAACCGCTTCGGTGATGATGAATACCGCACCAGCACGCTGAAGGCGCTGAACGAAGTAGACCATAAAATTGTCACCGGCAACGAGTCGGCGCTCTACTCTGTCGAGAAGATCGAAAAGCTTCTGACGGCGAAGCCACCATCGGCGACGACGGACGCCATTAAGCGCCGCGTCACTGATCGAGCACTTGCTGGTCTTGCGCCCTATCATCGTGCAAAAAACAGCGTCGCCGATGCCATTTTGATCGAGGTCTACACCGAGTTGGTTGGAGGCCGCGAGAGCAAGAGAAAGCGCTTTGCGTTTGTGACGCATAACAGCAAGGATTTCGGTGAGCCGAACGGGGATCGGCGAAAGCCACACCCTGACATTGCTAGCCTCTTTGCGTCGCCGAAATCGACCTATTGGGGGTCGCTTGTGGATGTCATCAAAGACGTAGATTCCGAATTGCTAGCCGACCACGATGGTGAGTTCGGCTATTGGCCGAACCCACGCCGCCTGTCCGAAATACTTGAGGCTGAGCACCTGTTGTTTCGACAAATCTGGTACAATAGGCATTTGAATCTACGGATCGAGATCGAAGAGGGAGAGCATCAAGTCGTCCCCGAGGCGGAATACTCCCGCGACCCATATTTGCCGCACCAAACGCTGGATACCATTTGGGCGGGAGCGCTGGCAGCGGCCAAGGAAACGGAGGACGAAGTCGGCGTCGAAAACCTAGTGCACTGACGCGGACATAGGATTCACAAACGCTTCGGCGCGTGCGAGTCTTGGGTCATGGCCCAGACCGTCAATGTCATCGTCACTGCCGAAGATCGCGAGCGTCTGCTCGCGATCGCGAACG
>DASXGX010000040.1:0-117177 GCA_036488815.1 Roseiarcus sp. | reverse complement strand
CGCCCGAGACGCAGGGCTTGCCCATGCCGCGCGCGACGACCGCCGCATGCGAGGTCATGCCGCCGCGCGTCGTGACGATGCCCTCCGAGGCGTGCATGCCGTGAATGTCCTCGGGCGAGGTCTCGACGCGCACCAGAATCGCCTTGCGCCCGGCCGCGCGCACGGCCTCAGCGTCCTCGGCGGAGAACACGATCTCGCCGCTGGCGGCGCCCGGCGAAGCCGGCAGGCCGGTCGCGAGCGGCGCGCGCTTTGCGCTCGGGTCGATTGTCGGGTGCAGCAATTGGTCGAGCGCGGCCGGATCAACGCGAGCAACCGCGTCTTCGCGCGAGATGAGGCCCTCGTTCGCCATCTCGACCGCGACGCACAAGGCGGCGCGCGCCGTGCGCTTGCCGTTGCGGGTCTGCAGCATCCAGAGCTTGCCGCGCTCGACGGTGAATTCGAGATCCTGCATGTCGCGATAGTGCTTCTCGAGCAGCTCGGTCGTCTCGACGAACTGGCGGAACACCTCGGGCATGACCGATTCGAGCGAAGGCTTGTCGGAGCCCGCCGCCGCACGCGCCGCTTCGGTGATGTTCTGCGGCGTGCGAATACCGGCGACGACGTCCTCGCCCTGCGCATTGACGAGAAACTCGCCATAGAGCTCCTTGGCGCCGGTCGAAGGGTTGCGCGTGAAGGCGACGCCGGTTGCGGAGGTCTCGCCCATATTGCCGAACACCATCGCCTGCACGTTTACCGCCGTGCCCCACTCGGCGGGAATGTTATTGAGGCGGCGATAGGTGATCGCGCGCGCGTTCATCCACGAGCCGAACACGGCGCCGATCGCGCCCCACAATTGGTCGCGCGGATCCTGCGGGAACGGCTTGCCGGTCGCCTCGGCGACCTTCTCCTTGTAGGCGGCGATGATCTCGCGCCAGTCGGCGGCCGAGAGCTCGGTGTCGAGCGAAAGCCCCTTGCGTTCCTTGAACGCTTCGAGAATCTCCTCGAAATTGTGGTGGTCGACCTCGAGCACGACGTTCGCGTACATCTGGATGAAACGACGGTAGCTGTCGTAGGCGAAGCGCTCGTCGCCCGAGGTCTTGGCGAGCGTCAGCACCGATTGATCGTCGAGGCCGAGATTGAGGACGGTGTCCATCATGCCGGGCATCGAGGCCCGCGCGCCGGAACGCACGGACACCAGTAGGGGGTTGGACGAATCGCCGAACTTGCGGCCGGTCTGCCGCCCGACGCTCTGGAGCGCGGCGTCGACCTCGGCGGCGAGCTCAGCGGGATAGGCTTTGCCGTTGGCGTAAAAGTAAGAGCAGACTTCGGTGGTGATGGTGAAACCGGGGGGCACCGGCAGGCCCAGCGAGGCCATCTCGGCGAGATTGGCGCCCTTGCCGCCCAGCAGATTGCGCATCGCGCCTTTGCCTTCGGTCAGCTCGGGGCCGAACGAGTAGACCCATTTCGCCATTACCAACTCCTAAGAAGACGCAGGCGTCTCAGCGACGCTCACGCAGGCCCATACCAAACATCACCCATCCCGCGCCATGAAATAGAAGATCAACCCCGAGCAATGCGCCGAGGACATAGACGCTGTCCGACGGCCAATGCATCACGATGACGAGACCGAGCAAAAACGTAACGAGGGCGGCGAGGAGTACGGGCCCGCGTTGCTGGCCCGGCGGAAGCTGAATGGCGAGATAGGCGCGCACCGCGGCGGCGGCGATCAATCCGGCGCCGAGCGCGAGGGTCAGCGCCAGCGAGAGGAAGGTCGGATTGATGATGCAGAACAACCCGGCGGCGAGGTAAAGGACGCCGCCGACGATCCACAGGAAGAAGCTGCTCCAGCGCTGCGCGTGCGCGCCGATGCCGATTTCGGCGGCGCCGGCGACGAGGAAGAAGACGCCGTTCACGGTCACGGTGGCGACGGTGGCGGCGACCGTGAACACCAGCGCGGCGGCGCCGAGCAGGATCAGCAGCAGGCCGAAGGCGACGATCGCCCCCCATTTGCCGCGAAGGTGCTCGATCGCGGCGCCAAGGCTGTGCGTCGCCGAATGTTCGTTCGATGCGTGCGCCATGCCCGTTTCTCCCCTAGCAGCGGCGTGTATCTATCTCATGTCTGCGAGGCGCTACAAATGCCGGCTTCAACGGCCGCGCTTCAGGTCGCCGAGCACCTGCGCCGCATATTCGACCATCGGCACGATGCGCCCGTAATTGAGTCGCGTCGGGCCGATGACGCCGAGCACGCCGGCGACGTTATGATCGGCGCCGCGCAGGGGCGCGGCGATCATCGAGGAGCCGGAAAGCGAGAACAGCTTGTTCTCCGATCCGATGAAGATCTTGACGCCTTCGCCGTTCTCCGCGCGATGCAGGAGGTCGATGACATCGGTCTTCGTCTCGAGATCGGCGAACAGAAGCCGAATGCGTTCGAGATCCTCCTCGGCGCGCAGATCGCCAATCAGATTGGCTTGACCGCGTACGATGAGCTGGCGGCTCGTCTCTTCGGCGCCCGCCCACGAGGCGAGGCCGGCGTCGACGAGACGCGAAGCCAGCGCGTCGAGTTCGCCTCGCGCCGCCTCGCGCGCGTGCTCGATCTCTTCGCGCGTCTCGGCCAGCGTGCGCCCGCGCCCGTGGGCGTTGAGATAGTTGCTCACTTCGATCAGCGTCGAAGCGGGCATGCCAGCCGGCGTCGCAATGATGCGATTCTCGACCGAGCCGTCATCGCCGACCAGCACCGCAAGCGCCTTCTCCGGTTCGAGACGGACAAATTCGACGTGCTTGATGTGGGCGTTGTTCTTGCTGGTCAGCACGACGCCGGCGCCGCGCGTGAGGTTGGACAGGAGCGCCGTCGTCTGCGTCAGCGCGCCCTCATAGCCGCCTTCCTCGGCCGCAACCCGCGCCTCGTTCTCGATTCGTGAGCGCTCCTCGGACGCAAGACCGCCGAATTCCAGCAGCGCGTCGACGTAGAACCGCAGGCCGAGTTGGGTCGGCAAGCGCCCCGCGCTGGTGTGCGGGGCGTAGATGAGGCCGAGTTCCTCGAGATCCTGCATCACGTTGCGCACCGAGGCCGGCGAAAGCGACATCGGCAGAAGGCGCGAGAGATGGCGCGAGCCGACGGGCTCGCCGCTCGCAAGGTAGGAATCGACGATACGGCGGAAGATTTCACGGGCGCGCGCGTCGAGATTGGCGAGGGCGCCGGTCTCGGCGCCAGGCTTGGCGGGGGTGGGCGTCATCGTCCGACAATGCCGGGCGGGGCCGTGACTCGCAAGGGGTTGCGCCGTCAACAGGTCGGGCGCGCCGGCTGTGGACCCCCCATATGGCGCCCCTTGCAATCGCAACGATTTGTAATCAATCATTAACGCATTGCTAACTAGGAAATTTCAAATTGGAAAGATCTCGCCAATTGCACGATCGGGTTTTCTCCCTGCTTGAGCGTGTGGAATATCGGCGCGCGGAAACGCCGGAAGAGAAGGCGGCGATCTTCGCCATGCGGCACGAGGCCTATACCCGCGCCGGCACCATCGCCCCCAAGCCGTCGGGCCTCTTTCATGATCCTATGGACGAGACACCGAACGTCTGGCTAGTTGGATTGTTCATCGACGGCGACCTTGCCGGCTCGCTGCGGTTGCACGTTTCTGCGAGCTTGAGCGCTCCATTGCCTGCGACGGAGGTGTATCCCGACCTCCTGACGCCGCTTCTCGGCGCCGGCCGCACGCTTATCGACGGCACGAGATTTGTGAGCAAACTCGAGTATTCGCAACGTCATCCGGAGATGCCGTACATAATTCTACGTCCCATCTTTCTTGCTGAGGAGCACTTCAGAGCTGAATTGATCACGGTGGCGTGCCGCGTGGAGCATCAAGCTTTCTATCGCCGCATGTATCGCTGCATCCCCTGGGCTGAGGCGCGCGAATACCCTAACTTGAACAAACCGATGGCTTTCCTGCGCTACGAATGCCGGAACCAGCGGGAGGCGCTCCACAGGCGCTATCCATATTATCGATCGAGCGAATCGGAACGCGCGGAGCTTTTCGAGAGATCCTCAAATATCTTGAGAGGAGTCAGGCAAGCCATCGGAGATGCGGCGGAGAGCGCACTCACCGACGCCTAGTCCGCGAGCATTCTGTTAATCGATCTGTGTTTGGCTCCTCAGCAGTTTAGCTGCGAGCGGTCGATGTCTGAGCAGACTTTGCGTTGCGAAAAAGGCGACCTGCCCGACGATGTACGGTGCGGGTTGGTCGAGTCCCTGTTCGCCGACGAGCAATCGATGATGCTCGGCTCGTTCGTAACGGTGCTCAGCGGGTTGGTCATCGCTGTTCTTACCGGCCAATGGGCGGCGGACGTCGCAACGGTCGGACTCATCGTCGTGACAGCGATGAGGTTCGCCCTCTTCAGGCAAAACAGAGCGCGATCGCGATTGAGGGGGAGTGGCGCCGATATTCGGCGGATAGAAAGAGAATACATTCTGGGCGTGTGCGCCTACCTTTTCGGGATCGGCGCCCTCGCTTTTATTGCGATCGTGTGGTCCTCCGACACTTTCGTTCTTGTCCTTGGTCTGACCGTCGCAATCGCCAATACCGCGGCCATAGCGCTGCGAAATTTCGCGGTCGAAAAGGGCGTCGGCTGGCAAGTCGCGGCAGTTGCCGTGCCGCTCGCGAGCGCTTTTCTAGTTCGCGGGGGCTTTTTCCTCCTGCTGATCCCGATGCTGGTCGCGCCCCTCTCGATGTTCGTTCAGTCGTCGGCGACGCGATTGCGCAGCACGCTTCTCAGCGAGATGTCCTATCGTCGCCGTTCCGAGAGCATCGCGGCGCAGTTCGACTTCGCCATCAACAACATGTCGCACGGCATGTGCATGATTTCGACCGGCAGGCTCATTCTCGTCTCGAACGCGAAGTTTGCCGAGTTTTTCGGGATGCCTGCCGACGCCGCGGTCACCCATGTCGACTTCACGTCCTTGCTGTCGGAGGCGATCGAGCGCGGGGCGATTTCCCACGAGCACGCCGATAGGCTCCTCGACTTAATTATGACGGCCAACGCCGAGGCCAGCCAATGCGACGTGCAGATCGAGATGGCCGGCGGGCGCCTCTACGACGTCACGCTTAGGCGCCATTCCAACGGCTCTTGCGTGATCGTCGTTCAGGACGTCACCGAGAAGCGCGAGGCCGAACGAGCCATTGACCACATGGCTCGCTTCGATTCTGTGACCAATCTACGCAATCGCAGGGCCTTCGAGGTCGCCTTGGCGGAGACGCTCGCGGCGTCGCGCGTGGGCGGCGGACGCACAGAAGTGTTGTTCATCGATCTCGACCGCTTCAAGCAGGTCAACGACACGCTCGGACACAAAGTCGGCGACAAGGCGCTCGTGATTGCGGGGGACCGGCTTTGTGCACTGGCGGGCAAGGACGATTTCATCGCGCGCTGGGGAGGCGATGAATTCGTGATCCTGCGCACGAAGCTTGCGGGGTCGACGCCTATCGAAGCCTACGCGGCGAAGATCATCGCCGAATTGTCCCGCCCGAGTTCGATCGAGGGGGCCGAGATCGTGCTCGGGGCGAGCATCGGGATCGCCGTCGCGATCGGCGGCGAACCGTGCGCCGACGTCATTCTGCAGCAGGCGGATATGGCGCTCTACACCGCCAAGCGAGAGGGCCGCGGTCGCTACCGCGTCTACGAGGATGCGATGAGCAGGGACGCGCAAGAGCGGCGCCTGCTGGAGCTGGACTTGCACGTCGCGCTGGCGGAGCAGGCGTTCACGCTTGTCTACCAGCCCATCGTCGATCTGGAGACGCGCGCCGTCGTCTGCTGCGAGGCGCTGGCGCGCTGGATCCATCCGACCCGCGGACCGATTTCTCCCGCCGCCTTCGTTCCCGCGCTCGAAGAGCTCAACTTGATTCACGCGTTCGGCGCTTGGTCGCTTCAGCGCGCCTGCGCCGACGCGGTGCGATGGCCGCCTCACGTTCGTGTGTCGGTGAACGTTTCGGCCAAGCAATTGGAGGCGGATTTTCTCTACGACGCGGTGCGGCGCGCCCTCGATGCGGCCGGGCTTCAGGCCAATCGGCTGGAACTCGAGATCACGGAAACCGCGCTGCTGCGAGACAGCCAGGCGGCGCAAAACACGTTGCAGCGAATCCATGCGCTCGGCGTGAGGATCGCGCTCGACGACTTCGGAACGGGCTATTCCAGCCTCAGCCACCTGATGCGCTTCCCGCTCGACAAGGTGAAGATCGACCAGTCCTTCACGGCCCTTTCCGACAAAGAGGAGAAGGCTGCGATCCTGATCGAGAACGTCGCACGGCTTTCGCGCCAGCTCGGCATGGTCGTCACCGTCGAAGGCGTCGAGACGACCGAGCAGCTCGAACGGATGAAGCGGCTGGGGCCGATCGCGGAGGGGCAGGGGTATCTGTTCAGCAAGCCGATCCCGAGCGCCGCAGTCGAGAAGCTTCTCGAGGGGCGGAGCGCACTGCATGTCGCCTGATCAGGCGACGTGCAAAACTCGCGCTTGGCGCCGCGCCGTATCGGTGGCGAGATCGGCCCCGCCAACGTTGCTTGTGAGGCTGAAGCCATGACCAAAGGTTTCAAGTTCCGCGCGCCGATCGCCGCGGCTCTCATCATGGGGTTGCTCTGCGGCGAGGCCGCAGCGCAGACGGTCGCAGCCCCGCCGGCGGGCTCCGAGACGGCGACGGCGGACAACGCCGTCCTGCTCACCATCTTTCTCCGACACGATGAGTCGCGCCCGCTCGGTGATCTGAACGCGCAACTCGCGCGGCAGGGGTTCTACAAGGCGTTTCCGCCTCCGGGCGTCGAGGTCGTGAGCTGGGTGGTCGCGATGGGCATCGGCCAGATTGTCACCCTGCGCTTGCCCGCCTCGCGCCTGCGCGAAGTCAATCGCGTCCTCGAAGACACAGCCTGGGGCGTGTATCGGACCGAATTTTATCCGACCTACGACTACAAGGCGGTGGGCCTCGCCGAGCATGAGAAGGCGGCCGCCCCCTAGACTGGGGCCATTGGCGTCTCTTCCCGGCGCGGCTTGCGGTTCGGCGCCCTTCCTGCGAAACAGGCGCACAATTCCCTCGGGGTGAGGAGCGTTTCGTGGCTGAAGCGGCTGGGCGAACCGGCGGACAGATTCTTGTCGACCAACTCGTGGCGCAGGGCGTCGAGCGCGTCTATTGCGTGCCAGGCGAATCCTACCTCGCCGCCCTCGACGCCCTGCACGACGCAGCCATAGACGTGACGGTTTGCCGCCAGGAAGCCGGCGCTGCGATCATGGCGCTCACCGACGGGCGGTTGACCGGGCGGCCGGGAATTTGCTTCGTGACGCGCGGCCCGGGCGCGACCAACGCCGCGCATGGCGTCCACATCGCCGAGCACGATTCGGCGCCGATGATCCTGTTTATCGGGCAGGTCGAGCGCGGCATGCTGGGCCGCGGCGCTTTCCAGGAGATGGACTATCGCGCGTTTTTCGGCTCGACCGCCAAATGGGCGACCGAGGTCGAGGACCCTGCGCGGATCCCTGAGATCGTCCAACGCGCCTTTCACGTGGCGATGCAGGGGCGGCCCGGGCCGGTCGTCATTGCGCTGCCGGAGGACGTGTTGACCGAGGCTGTCAGGACGGCCGACGCGCCGCGGGCCGAGGCCGCCGCGATCTGGCCGGGCCTGACTCAGATGGCCGAATTGCAGAAGATGCTGTGGGCCGCCAAGGCGCCGATCGCGATTCTTGGCGGCGGCGGCTGGACCGAGCGCGCCGGGGCCGCCTTCCTGCGTTTCGCCGAGCGTTTCGACCTGCCAGTGGTCGGCTCCTTCCGTCGCGCCAGCCTCGTCGACGGCGGACATCCGAACTTCGCGGGGGAGATCGGGATCGGGCCCAACCCCAAGCTCAAGGCGCGGATCGAAGCGGCGGATCTGGTGCTGCTGGTCGGCGGGCGCATGTCGGAGATGGCCTCGCAGAGCTATACGCTGTTCGCCGTTCCCGAACCTCGTCAGGCGCTGGTGCATGTGCACGCCGATCCGCTCGAGATTGGTCGCGTCTATCATCCCCGGCTCGGCATTGTCGCGACGCCGCCGGCCTTCTGCGCGGCGCTCGAGGGGCTTCAGCCCCCCAATGCGATCGCCTGGAGCGAGGCGACCCAGGCCGCTCGCGCCGATTACCTCGCCTGGAGCGACGCCGCGACGCGAAATCCGGGGCCGGTCCAGCTCGGCGAGATCATGCTGACGCTGCGGGAGGTCGCGCCGGACGCATTCTACACGAACGGCGCCGGCAATTTCGCAATCTGGCCGGGCCGCTTCCTGCGCTTCCGCCGCTTCAACCAGCAGATCGGCCCGACCTCGGGCTCGATGGGCTTTGGCGTGCCGGCGGCCGTCGCCGTCAAGCGCGCCTTTCCGAACCGGCCCGTGATCGCCTTTGCGGGCGACGGCGATTTCCTGATGAACGGGCAGGAGTTCGCCACGGCGGTTCAATATGGCCTGCCGATCGTCGTCGTCGTGATCGACAACGGCATGTACGGCACCATCCGGATGCATCAGGAGCGCGAGTATCCCGGCCGCGTCAGTGCGACGCAATTGCGCAATCCCGATTTCGCCGCCTATGCGCGGGCGTTCGGGGGCCATGGCGAGACGGTCGAAGCGACCGCCGATTTTCTGCCCGCTTTCGAGCGGGCCACCGCGTCTGGCAAGCCTGCGATCCTGCACGTGAAGGTGGATCCGGAGGCGATCACGCCGGCGACGACCCTGAGCGCGATCCGTGACGCGGCGCTCAAGCGGCGTTCCGAGGGGTGAGTGGCCTGGGGGCGTTGCCGGATTCCTGGCTGATGCTCGGCGCCGTCGCGCTCGGCGCGGCCCTGGCGGGCTTCGTCCAGGGGTTGTCGGGTTTCGCCTTTTCGCTTGTCGCGATGGGCTTTTGGGCCTGGACGCTGCCGCCGCAGATCGCGGCCCCCCTCGCGGTGTTCGGGGCGTTGCTCGGGCAGGTCGCGAGCCTCGCCTCGGTGCGGCGCGGCTTCGACTTCAAGCGCATCACGCCCCTCATCGTTGGCGGCGCACTCGGCGTTCCGGTCGGGGTGTTCATCCTGCACAATGTCGACCCGGCCCGCTTCAGGCTCGCGATCGGCTCGCTGATGACGCTGTACAGCCTGTTCGGGCTGCTGGCGCGCGATCCGCCGCGGGTGAAAGCCGGCGCCGGCGGGGTCGACGCGTTTGCTGGCCTGATCGGCGGTGTGCTCGGCGGCCTGGGCGGCATGTCCGGGACGGTCCCGGCAATGTGGACGCAATTGCGGGGATGGAAGCGCGACGCAAGGCGGGCGACGATGCAAATCTACAACATCTGCATGCACGTCCTGACCCTGACCGCCTATGCCCGCACCGGAACGCTCGATGCGACGGCGTTCCGGCTTTTTGCGCTCGTCGCGCCGGCGATGTTGATCCCATCTTTCATCGGGGCCCATTTCTATCACCGGATCAGTGAGAAGGCCTTCGAGCGCGTCGTGCTCGTCCTGCTGCTCGGCTCGGGGGCGGCGCTGATGGTCGGCGGCGCCCGCGCCGTGGCGGGAAAATGAGGGTTGCGCGCGGCGTCGGGTTCCGTCAGGGATGGCTCGGATCGATGCGGAGAAACGGCGACGATGAACGTTGACGAGGCGCTGCGCCAATTTTCAGAAAGCGAGGAATTTCCAGCGGCCACGATGCAATGGGCGCTGGACAATTGGAGCGAGGCGGCCCCGCGTTTCATTGCGCGGTTGCGGGCCTTTGCGGCGGGCGCCAACCGAGCCGACGCCGCGATGGACGCGCTCTTTTACATTGTCCATCTCTGCGGCGAAAAACACGAAGAGCGCGCCTATGCGCCCCTTTGCGAACTCATCGCCAACGACGACACCATCGCGGAGATGCTCGGCGACGGTGTGACGGAGACGCTGACCGGCGTCCTCGTCAGCGTCTATGACGGCGATCCGGAGCCGCTCAAGCGGGCGATCGAGGCGGAGAAAGGCGACGAATTCGCTCGTGCGTCGGCGCTCGAGGCGCTAGGCTATCTCGCGCGCACGCGCGGCGCGCTCAGCGACGCCGAGATGCTGGCGTATTTGCGCGCCTTGCGCCGAGAAATGAAGCCGCGCGGCGAGTCCTACCTCTGGACCGCCTGGGCGGCGACCGCCGCAAACCTCGGTTATGAGGATCTGCGTCTCGACGTCGCGACCTTGAACAAGGACGAATGGATCGGCATCGTCGATTTCACGCTCGCAGACTTCGATCGTCAATCGCGCGCGGCGCGTGAGGACCCGGCGGGACTCGGAGGTTTCGAAGCCGAGGACGTTCGCCCCTTCGCCAACGCAATCGAGACCTTGTCGTCCTGGACTTCGGCGGTCGGATGGGACGAGGAGGACAAAGAACATCACTGGGCGGCGTTGGGGTCTCCCTACGTCAATCCGCTGCGCGATGTCGGCCGGAACGACCCATGCCCCTGCGGCAGCGGCAAGAAATACAAGAAGTGCTGTCTGGCGGGGTAGGGCCTCCCCCAAATCGAACCGCGTCAAACCAACTGGATGCCGCCGTCGATCTCCAGGTCGATTCCGTTCACGGCGCGATTATCGAGCAGAAAGAGCACGGCGTGAACGATGTCCCCGGTCGACGCCAGCCGTCGCGCGGGCGTGCGGGCGGCCATGGCGTCGACGACGGCGGTCGCCCCCTGCTTGATGGCGCGCTCCCAAACTGGCGAATCGGGCACCAAGCCAGGCGAAATGCAATTGACCCGGATCGGCGACAGCTCGACCGCCATCGTTCTCGTCATGCCCACGATGCCGCCATTGACGATCGAGATCATCGTCGAGCCGACATAGGGGTTCGCCTTGGCGAGTCCGCCGAACAGCACGATCGAAGACGTCGGTTTCAGTCGCGGCAAGGCGACGCTGACGGCCTCGACGTAGCCGGTGAGCTTGACCTGCGCGAGTCGGGCAGCCTCGGCGGAATTGAAATCCTTCACGCTGGTCGCGAGTCGATGGATCGCCGTCAGCACCAGATGATCAATGGCCGGCCCGTCCGCCAGCGCCGCATGGATCGAGGCGAGATCCGCCAGATCGACGTGGGCGCCGCGCGCCTCCGGGCCGATCGAGCTCGCGATCTCCGCAGCGCGATCTGCGCCTCGACCAGCGATCGTGACACGCTGACCGCGCGCATACGCCGCCTTCGCCACCGCCAGCCCGATGCCGGACGTTCCCCCAACCACAACGATATGCTGTTCCGTCCCAGGCATCTCCATACCTCCCTATCAATGTCATCAATGGCAAGATATTGCGGCGGGCGCTGCCGATCGCCGGTTATGATTTCAAGCCGAATAAACGCGTGCGACCACGAGCAGCACGAGGCCCCAGAACAGCGGGAATTCGAAGCCGCCGCTGTTCCAGATCCAAAGAAATCCTCGGACTCGATAGAGGCAAATGGTTGCGACAGCCAGATTGGCCGCAGCCAGCATGGCTGCCGCCGGCGTGAACAGATTGCAGATCAGCGCCGTCGCCGCGACGGCCTCGACCGCGCACGCGAGCAGCATGAACGCCTTCGCCGGCTTCAGCCCCGCTTGCTCAAAGAACTCGACCAACGGCGGAGGGAACTGAAGCTTTCCCCATACATGCGGGATGAAGAACAGGCCGCAGGCGATCCTCAGTACGGACAGCGGCTCCAATACGCTCAAGAGGCCGGTCATATTCCTCCTCCCGAGGCGCTTTTCTGTGCCCGTTGCTACGGTTGTCTTACAATTTACGTATCGCACGTGGGGAGTGTGGCGGCAATACCAGCGTGGTCACGGGTCCACCGTCTCGTCTGACTTATCGCTTTCGCTGGGGTAGTGAAACGACGCGAAGCGCACGATGAGCACGGCGACCGCCATGACGAGCGTGGCGCCGGCGAGGATAAGAACGCCTTCGTCGGGCGCCGGCTCTCTCTGAACGACGATGATCAAGTGTCGCGTGAGCGCGGTAATGCCGACATAGATGAGGAAGCGCACCGGTAAGTGCTTGGTCTTGAAGTAGATGCCGACCATCGAGCCGATCTCCAGGTAGATGAAGAGCAGCAGGAGATCCTCGAGCATCGGGTGGCCCTTGGCGAGCATGTCGGTGAAAGCGAAAACGGCGGCCCAAACCGTCGCTGCGCCAATCGCGAACAGACCCAGCAGGTGAAACGCCTCGGACAGCAGATTGCCGATTGGATCGACGAAGTTACGCAGACGCGTGCTCGCACTTCGGCTCGTCAAGGAACCTCGCCTTGGCACTGCGGTCTCCATTCTCCATGCAAGGCGGCCCAATGCGCCGCCGGCGACGACCGTACTCGAATCGCGGCGCGATCAAGAGTGTTTCATTGTCGCACCCTGGTCGGAGGCGCCGGCGGCCCGCTTTTGCAGCGGGCTCTGGTCTAAGACCGCGCGTTTGGCGAAAAACCGGTGGCCATTCCTTCGTCGCAGGCCCTAGGCGCGCGCAGCCGCCCAATCCAGGGCGGTCTCCAGCCGGTCGTTGCCCCAGAAGATCTCGCCGTCCGCCGTCACCGCTGCGGGCGCGCCGGGTACGCCGAGGCTCATGGCGCGGGCGGTCTCGGCTTTCAGCCGCTCCTTGTTCGCCGGCGTCTGGGCCAGCGAAAGCGCGTAATCGGGCGCGACGCCCGCGGCGCGCAGCGCATCCGCGAGGGTCGCAGGCTCGGCGATCTGCCGTCCCTCGGCGAACTGTGCGCGATAGACCGCGCGGGAAAATTCAGCCCGCGCCGGATCGTCGAGGACCAGCGCGACGCGCGCCGCGAGCAGGCTGTTTTGCGGGAAGGGTTCAGGCCGTCGGAATGGTAGGTCGAGAGCGGCGCAGACTCGCTCCAAGTCGCGCCACATGTAGCGACCCTTGGCGGGATAGAGGTTGAACGGCGAATCGCGCCAGCCCTGTCCGGCGAACAATGGCCCGAGCAGAAAGGGCCTCCACGCGACCGATACGCCCCGCGCTACGGCAAGGGCGTCGATGCGCATTGCGGCGGGGTAGGAGTAGGTGCTGGCGAACTCGTACCAAAACTCGATCTGCGGCATCGCGGCTGCTGCTCTCAAAGAAAACGGCCGCCCCGCTTTGGCAAGCGGCGGCGGCCGTCGATCATTTGGCTGAACGCGCCGGCAGCGTTCCGAAATTACGACTTCGGCGCCTCGGTCGCAGCCGGGGCCGGAGCCGCAGCCGGCTTCTTGGCCATGTGCTTCTTGGTGGTGTGCTTCTTCATCCTGTGCTTCTTCGGCGCGGGAGCTTTCATCGTGCCCTGGTCGGCCGGGGCCGCAGCCGGAGCAGCGTTGGTGTCGGTCGAGGTCTGCGCCATCGAGGCGACCGGCGCGAGGATGAGAGCGGCCCCCAGGCCGATAGCGGCAAGCTTCTTCAGCATTTTTGTTTCTCCGTTGCGAGTCTTCGACATGCGTGGGACTCCTACATTCAATGGACAATCCAACATGAATTGATGATGAACAATCCCGCGTGTTTGACGCCGCGTTGGCGGCTTCGTAAGAAGCCGTCGGGGTTTTGCACATGTCTCACAATACCTTCGGCCATCTCTTCCGCGTAACAACCTTCGGCGAGAGTCATGGGGTGGGAATCGGCTGCGTCGTCGACGGCTGCCCGCCGTTGATTCCTGTTGAGGTTGCGGACATCCAAGCCGATCTCGATCGGCGCCGTCCAGGCTCTTCGCGTTTCACCACCCAGAGGCGCGAAACCGACGAAGCGCGCATCCTTTCAGGCGTGATGCTCGACGAAGCGAGCGGTCGCCAAGTGACGACGGGAACGCCGATCGCGATTTACATCGAAAACATCGATCAGCGCTCCAAGGACTACGGCGACATCAAAGACAAATACCGCCCCGGCCACGCCGACTATGTCTACGACGCCAAATACGGCATCCGCGACTATCGCGGCGGCGGGCGCTCCTCGGCGCGCGAAACAGCGACGCGGGTCGCCGCCGGCGCCATCGCCCGCAAGGTGATCCCGGGCGTCACGATCCGTGCCGCGCTGGTGCAAATGGGCAAGTTGAAAATAGACCGTTCCCGCTGGGACTGGGAGGAGACGAAGCGCAATCCGTTCTTCTGTCCCGACGCGGAGGCCGCCGCCCGTTTCGCCGATTATCTCGACGAAGTGCGCAAGTCTGGCTCTTCGATCGGCGCTGTGGTGGAAGTCGTCGCCGAGGGCGCGCCGGCCGGCTGGGGCGCGCCGATCTACGGCAAGCTCGATAGCGAAATCGCAAGCGCTTTGATGAGCGTCAACGCCGTCAAGGGCGTCGAGATCGGCGACGGATTCGCCGCCGCCGAGCTTTCGGGCGAGGACAATGCGGACGAAATGCGCATGGGCAATGACGGCAAGCCATTGTTCCTCTCCAATCACGCTGGCGGCGTGCTCGGCGGCATCTCGACCGGCCAGCCGATCGTCGCGCGTTTCGCCGTCAAGCCGACCTCGTCGATCTTGACGCCGCGCCGCACGGTGACGCGCGGCGGGGAGGAGGTCGACATCCTGACCAAGGGTCGACACGACCCTTGCGTCGGCATTCGCGCCGTGCCGGTCGGCGAGGCGATGGTCGCCTGCGTGCTCGCCGACGCGTTTCTGCGCCATCGCGCGCAAACCGGCCGTTAAAGCTTTCAGAAATGGACGCTGCCGCCGATGCGCAGCAGATTGGTTGAGGTGTTGATCGTCTGCGCGGAGGCCGGCGTCACGTAGTTGGCGTTGCCGAAGTCATAACGCAGGTATTCGGCGCGCACCGAAAAGTTGCGCGTGATCGCGTATTCGG
Source organism: Roseiarcus sp. (assembly GCA_036488815.1). GTDB lineage: Bacteria > Pseudomonadota > Alphaproteobacteria > Rhizobiales > Beijerinckiaceae > Roseiarcus. Next base: position 102,447 of record DASXGX010000040.1, on the reverse strand, counting down.
CGCCGAGGCCGAAAGCCAAGCCTTTGACCGTCTCGCTGCTGGTCACGCCGAGGTCCTGGAAGCTCGTGTTCGACCACGCCCAGCCGATCGTGCCGTAGGCCATTATGTCGCCGAAGGAATAGCCGCCCTTGACGCGCGCCGAGCCAAGGACATCCTGACCGAACGAGGCGGAGCCGAACGAGCCGCTCGACATGCCGCTGAACATCACGTCTCCCTCGACGCCGCCGACGATGCGGCCGGTCTGCAGGTTGTAGCCGAGATGCGCGCCGCCAACTGGCCCGGACACGCTCGCCGAGCTTGCGGTCCCCAAGCCCAGGCCGACATCCGGCCCGACTTCGAAGCCGGAAAAATCGGCGCCGTTGGGTCCTGTGAATACAGGGTACAATCCATCCGCGCGCGCGCTGGAAGCTGCGAGCGCAAGGCTAAGAGCAAAAGCGGAATACGAAAGAGCAATGCGGCGCACGAAAATATCCTCCTGGCCCAGCTCCGGCGAGCGGGATTGGAAGACGTTTACCGTTCTTTTTCACTCTTCGTTCGCCAAACTAAAGTCAGCGCAAACAAAGTGTTAAGCCTGATTGCGGGCGGGGATTGCGCTGGCCGAAAAGCGCGCCCGCGGGGGCGGGCGCGCCGGGGGTCACTTCTTCACGAGAGGGCAGGCGGAGTCGGCGAGCTTGCCGTACGCGTCCTCGCCCTTCATTGTCTGGACGAGCTTGTAGTAGTCCCACGGGGCCTTGGACTCCGCAGGCGTCTTCACCTGCATGATGTACATGTCGTGCTCCAGCAGGCCGTCCGCCCGGATCACGCCGTTGGAGGTGAACATGTCGTCGACCTTGGTCTTGTGCAGTTCCGCCATGACCTTGTCGGGATCGGTGGAGCCGACCGCCTTGACCGCGTTGAGGTAGGTGAGCGTCGCAGAATAATACGCCGCCTGCGGGAAGGTCGGCTCGCGATGGACCTTGTCGAAGAATCGCTTGGCGAAGGCGCGCGACTTGTCGTCGAGGTCCCAGTACCAGCCGGCGGTGAGATAGAGGCCCTGCGCGGCTTCGAGGCCGATCGCGTTGATGTCGGTGAGGAAGGCGAGCAGGGCGGCGGGTTTCATCGTTTTCGCGATGCCGAATTCATTGGCGGCTTTCAATGAATTGGAGAAGTCGGTGCCGGCGTTGGCGAGGCCGAGAACCTGCGCGTTGGCGCCCTGCGCCTGCAACAGGTAGGAGGCGAAGTCCGTCGTGCCGAGCGGCACGCGCACCGAGCCGACGACCGTGCCGCCGCCCGCCTTGACGATGTCGGCGGCGGCGTTTTGCAACTGCGTGCCGAAGGCGTAGTCCGCCGTCAGGAAGAACCACGACTTGCCGCCTTGGGCGAGGATGGTCTTCGCGGTGCCGTTGGCGAGCGCCGTCGTGTCGTAGCCGTAATGGATCGTATAGGGCGTGCAATCCTTGCCGGTGAGCGAAGCGCCCGCGGCGCCGATGGCGAAGAAGGGGACCTTCTTCTCCTTGGCCGCGGCGCTCATCGCGAGGCTCACGCCGGTGTTCGAACCGCCCAGCACCATCGTCAGGCCGTTCTCGTCCGCCCATTCGCGGAACTTCTGCACGCCGACGTCGGGTTTGTTCTGGTGGTCGGTCGTCAGCACTTCGATCGGCTTCCCGAGCGCCGAGCCGCCGAAATCCTGGATCGCCATCTTGATGGCGTCGATGCCCCCTGCGCCGATCACGTCAGCGTAGGGGCCCGACATGTCGTCGATGTCGCCGATCACCACCTTATTGGCGTCGGCATATGCATTTGCGGCGAAAAAATACGCGCACAGCGCGCCGGCGAGCGGCCATCCCGTCTTCATACCGTTCCTCCCTGGCCGGCTCGGGCTCCTCTCAAAAAGAGCCGATGGCGGCGCGCTATGTTGCGGCGCCCGCGTGGCGGTGGCAAGCCTCGAGCCGCCGACGATCGGGCGGTTTTTTTAGCCGCGTCAAGGATCGGCCCCCTCGTCGTGTCATCCTCGGAGCCGAAGTTGTTGCGGCGTGGAGTATGCCCCATGTTTCTCAAGATCCTGCTGCCCATCGACATCAGCGAGGCGGAGGTCGCCAAGGAGGCGAGCAAGGTCGCCGCGAGCTTGGCCAAGACTTACAATTCCGAGCTCCGCCTCATCCATGTCGCGAGCCCGATCGTCGTCGCCTCGCCGATGGCGGTCATCCCGCAGACCGTCTACGACAATCTCGGCGTCGCCGAGAAAGCCGAACTCGAGCGGGTCGCCGCCAGCCTCGTTCGGCCGGGCGAAGCGGTCTCGACCGTGGTCAGGGTCGGCGGCGTCTATCCGGAAATTCTCGCCGAGGCCGAGGAATGGGGCGCCGATCTTGTCATCGTGGGCGCCCACAAGCGCTCGATGGCCAGCTACCTCCTCGGCTCGACCGCCGCGGCGATCGTTCGCCACGCGAGCTGCACGGTGATGGTCGTGCGCAGTCAGAAGCCGGCGAGCCTACTTTGAGCATGCCGTAGCTGCGTGGAGATGGGGATAGCCGCCACGCTCAGCGCGGCAGAATCGTCGAGCCCATGAGCGCCTGGTCGATCGACGCCGCGCATTGCCGCCCTTCGCGAATCGCCCACACGACGAGCGACTGGCCACGCCGCATGTCGCCGCAGGCGAACACCTTGTCGAGGCTCGAGGCGTAGCGCACGACGTCGGCGGCCACGTTGCCGCGCCCGTCGAGCGAGACGCCGAGTTCGCTCAGCATGCCGTCGCGCACCGGCGAGACGAAGCCCATCGCCAGCAGCACGAGATCGGCCTTGATGTGGAAGTCGGTCCCCGCGATCGGCTGCATCCGCTCGTCGACCCGCACGCAATCGATGCCCGTGACGACGCCGTTCTCGCCGGTGAAGGCGCGCGTCATCACGGCGAAGTCGCGCTCGGCGCCTTCCTCGTGACTCGACGACGTGCGCAGCTTCAGCGGCCAATTCGGCCAGTTCAGCATCTTGTCCTCGCGCTCGGGCGGCGTCGGCATGATTTCAAGCTGCGTCACCTTGAGCGCGCCCTGACGGATCGAGGTGCCGATGCAGTCCGACCCGGTGTCGCCGCCGCCAATGACGACGACATGCTTGCCGCCGGCCAGAATCGGCTCGTTGCTGCCGATCTGTTCGTTCGACACGCGGCGGTTCTGCTGCGGCAGGAAGTCCATCGCGAAATGCACGCCCGCCAAATCTCGCCCTGGCGCAGGCAGGTCGCGCGGCGCTTCGGCGCCGCCGGCGAGCGCGACGGCGTCGTAGGAATCGACGAGCGAGTTGGCGCTCACGTCGCGGCCGACTGTGACGTTGGTGTGGAAAACGACGCCTTCCGCCTCCATCTGCTCGATGCGCCGGTCGATGTGGTGCTTCTCGAGCTTGAAGTCGGGAATGCCGTAGCGCAGCAGACCGCCGGCCTTGGCGTGCTTCTCATAGACGTGCACTTCGTGGCCGACGCGCGCGAGTTGCTGGGCGCAGGCGAGCCCAGCCGGGCCCGAGCCGACGACGGCGACGCGCTTGCTGGTCTTGCGTGCGGCGGGCTCAGGCATGATCCAGTGTTCGGCGAAAGCGCGGTCGACGATCGCACATTCGATCGTCTTGATGGTGACCGGCGTATCCTGGATGTTCAGCGTGCAGGCCGCTTCGCACGGGGCAGGGCAGACGCGCCCGGTGAATTCGGGGAAATTGTTGGTGCTGTGCAGGTTGCGCGCCGCCTCCTGCCAGTCGTCGCGGTAGACGAGATCGTTCCAGTCGGGGATTTGGTTGTTGACCGGGCAGCCGTTATGGCAAAACGGAATGCCGCAGTTCATGCAGCGCGCCGCCTGGTTGCGCGTGGCCTCCTGCGACAGCGGCAGCACGAACTCGCGATAGTGGCGAATCCGGTCCGAAGCGGGCGCATAGCGCCGATCTGCACGATCGATTTCCAGAAAACCCGTCACCTTTCCCATACTCTATCCTTCCCCCTCCCCCAGGCGGGGAGGGCCGGGGCGGGGCGCTTTGCGCCCGCGCTGGCCCATATCGCATGAAACCCTGACCGGCCCCTCTCGCGGCGAGGGTGGTCGCCGCCCCGGAGCGAGGCGGCTGCTTGTTGGCGGCGCTCTAAGGTTCACGCGCGCCGCGTTTCGTTTTCGCCGATGTTAAGAGAAACGCCGGCGTTCGTGAACCTCATTTCCCTCTCGGCGCGTCGCAAATTCAGCGCCGAGCCGAAGCCTCACTCCCCCGCCAGGAGCACTTGGTTCGACTTGGTCGCGGCCAGTTCGGCGAGCGCGCGCCGGTACTCGACCGGCATCACCTTGCGGAACTTCGGCAGCGTCGCCTCCCAGTTCTCCAGGATCTCGCGCGCCCGGATCGAACCGGTGTAGCGCGCGTGATTGGCGATGAGCTGGTGCAGGCGCTCGGCGTCGAAGCGGCTCATGTCGCTCATCACGTCGACGCGGCCGTGGCCTTGCAGATCGCCGCCGGAATGGTGGTGGCGCTGCATGACTTCCTCCTCGGCCGCAACCGGTTCGAGTTCGACCATCGCCAGGTTGCACCGCTGCGCGAAGTCGCCGGTTTCGTCGAGCACATAGGCGATGCCGCCCGACATGCCGGCCGCAAAGTTGCGCCCGGTCTCGCCGATGACGACGACGATGCCGCCCGTCATATATTCGCAGCCGTGGTCGCCCGCGCCTTCGACGACCGCGATCGCGCCGGAATTGCGCACGCCGAAGCGCTCGCCGGCGACGCCGCGGAAGTAGCATTCGCCAGAGATCGCGCCGTAGAGCACGGTGTTGCCGACGATCATCGAACGCTCAGGCACGAGCTTGCCGGCTTCTCCAGGGGGATAGACGACGATGCGGCCGCCCGACAAGCCCTTGCCGACGTAGTCGTTCGCCTCGCCCTCGAGTTCGAGCGTCACGCCTTTCGCTAGGAAGGCGCCGAAGCTCTGGCCGGCGGTTCCCTTGAACTTGATGTGGATCGCTTCATCGCGCAGGCCGGCGTGACCATAGCGGCGCGCGATCTCGCCCGACAGCATCGCGCCGGCGGAGCGGTCGGAGTTGCGGATGCCAAGATCGAGCCGGACGTGTCGGCCGTGCTCGATGGCTTCGCGCGTATCGGCGATCAGGCGCCGATCCAGCACGTTTTCGAGGCCATGTTCCTGCTTGGCGCTGTGGTGCAGCGCGTCGGTCGCCCAAGGCTCCGGCTTGTAGAACAGCTTGGAGAAGTCGAGCCCGCGCGACTTGGCCTGCGCGATGAGCTCAGCCTTGTCGAGCATCTGGCTCTGGCCGACGAGTTCGTCGAAGCGCCGATACCCCATCGCGGCCATCGACTCGCGCACTTCCTCGGCGACGAAGAAGAAGTAGTTGATGACGTGCTCGGGCTGACCCGTGAAACGCTTGCGCAGCACCGGGTCCTGCGTCGCGACGCCGACCGGGCAGGTGTTGAGATGGCACTTGCGCATCATGATGCAGCCCGCGGCGATCAGCGGCGCCGTCGCGAAGCCGAATTCGTCGGCGCCGAGCAGCGCGCCGACGATCACGTCGCGGCCGGTGCGCACGCCGCCGTCGACCTGCACGGCGATGCGCGAGCGAAGCCCGCTCATGACCAGCGTCTGGTGCGTCTCGGCGAGGCCGATCTCCCACGGCGAGCCGGCATGCTTGATCGAGGTGAGAGGCGAAGCGCCCGTGCCGCCTTCGAAGCCCGAGATCGTCACGTGGTCGGCCTTGCACTTGGCGACACCCGCCGCGACAGTGCCGACGCCGACCTCGGAGACGAGTTTGACCGAAATAGCAGCTTGTTCGTTGACGTTCTTGAGATCGTAGACGAGCTGCTTCAAGTCCTCGATCGAATAGATGTCGTGGTGCGGCGGCGGCGAGATGAGGCCGACGCCCTGCGTCGAATGGCGCACCTTGGCGATCACCGCGTCGACCTTGTGGCCGGGCAACTGGCCGCCTTCGCCGGGCTTGGCGCCCTGCGCCATCTTGATCTGGATCATGTCGGAATTGACGAGATATTCCGCCGTGACGCCGAAGCGGCCGGAGGCGACCTGCTTGATCGCCGAGCGCATGGAGTCGCCGTTCGGCAGGCGCTTGAAGCGATCCGTCTCCTCGCCGCCTTCGCCGGTGTTCGACTTGCCGCCGATGCGGTTCATCGCAATGGCGAGCGTCGTATGCGCCTCGCGCGAGATCGAGCCGAACGACATCGCGCCGGTCGAGAAGCGCTTGACGATCGAGACCGCGTCTTCGACCTCCGCGAGCGGAACGGGCTTGCGTCCGTCTTCTTCCGCCGTACGGACCCGGAACAGGCCGCGGATCGTCAGCATGTGCTCGTTCTGCTCGTTGAGCAGCTTGGCGAAGGCCTCGTACTTGTCCTTGGCGTTGCCGCGCGCGGCATGTTGCAGCAGGGAGACCGTCTGCGGCGTCCAACTGTGCGCTTCGCCGCGCAGGCGGTAGGCGTATTCGCCGCCGACCTCGAGCGCGCTGCGCAGAACCGGCGATTCGCCGAACGCTTCCGCGTGGCGCTGCGCCGTCTCCCCGGCGACTTCGGCGAGGCCTGCGCCTTCGATGCGGGTCGCGGTGCCGAAGAAGAACTCGTCGACGAAGGCCTTGGAGAGGCCGACCGCGTCGAAAATCTGCGCGCCGCAATAGGACTGGTACGTCGAGATGCCCATCTTCGACATGACCTTGAGCAGGCCCTTGTCGATCGCCTTGATGAAGCGCTTGACCACCTCGTGGGCGCTCACCTTCTCGGGCAGGTCCTTGGCCATGGCGGTCAGGGTCTCGAAGGCGAGATAGGGGTTGATCGCCTCCGCGCCATAGCCGGCCAGGCACGCGAAATGATGCACCTCGCGCGCTTCGCCCGTCTCGACGACGAGGCCGACAGAGGTGCGCAGCCCCTTGCGGATCAGGTGGTGATGCACCGCGGCCGTCGCGAGCAGGGCGGGGATCGGGATGCGATCCGGGCCGACCAGACGGTCCGACAAAATGATGATGTTGTAGCGGCCGTGGACTGCGGCTTCCGCGCGCTCGCACAGACGGCGCAGCGCCTCCGTCATGCCGCCGGCGCCGCGCTCGACGTCGTAGGTCATGTCGAGCGTCTTGGTGTCGAAGGTGTCTTCGAAATGGCCGATGCAGCGGATCTTCTCGAGATCCTCGTTGGTGAGGATCGGTTGGCGCACTTCCAGGCGCTTGCGCTTGGCCGTCCCTTCGAGGTCGAACAGGTTCGGCCGCGGCCCGATGAACGAGACGAGGCTCATGACGAGCTCTTCGCGGATCGGGTCGATCGGCGGGTTCGTCACCTGCGCGAAGTTCTGCTTGAAGTAGGTGTAGAGCAGCTTGCCCTTGTCGGACAGCGCGGAGATGGGGGTGTCGGCGCCCATCGAGCCGACCGCCTCCTGGCCCGTGGTGGCCATCGGCGAGAGCAGGATGGCGAGGTCTTCCTGCGAGTAGCCGAAGGCTTGCTGGCGATCGAGCAGCGAGACGTCGGTGCGCGAGGCGCGCGGCTCGACGGGGTTGAGGTCCTCGAGGACGATCTGCGTCTTTTCGAGCCAGTTCCGATAGGGATGGGCGCGCGAGAGGGTGCGCTTGATCTCGTCGTCGGCAACGATGCGGTGTTCGACGAGATCGACGAGCAGCATCTTGCCGGGTTGCAGGCGCCACTTGGAGACGATGGACTCCTCGGGCACGGGGAGCACGCCCATCTCCGAGGCGAGCACGAAGAGGCCATCGTCGGTGACGAAGTAGCGGGCGGGGCGCAGGCCGTTGCGGTCCAGTGTCGCGCCGATCTGCCGCCCGTCGGTGAACGCCATCGCGGCGGGGCCGTCCCACGGCTCCATCAGCGCGGCGTGATATTCGTAGAAATCGCGCCGCTCCTCGTCCATGAGCGGGTTGCCCGCCCAGGCTTCCGGGATCAGCATCATCATCGCATGGGGCAGCGAATAGCCCCCGCGCACGAGGAATTCGAGCGCGTTGTCGAAGCAGGCGGTGTCCGACTGGCCCTCGTAGGAAATCGGCCACAGCTTGGAGATGTCGTTGCCGAACAGTTCCGAATCGACGCTCGCCTGACGCGCCGCCATCCAGTTGACGTTGCCGCGCAGCGTGTTGATCTCGCCGTTGTGGGCGACCATCCGGTAGGGATGCGCAAGGCGCCAGGACGGAAAGGTGTTGGTGGCGAAGCGCTGATGCACCAGCGCGAGCGCCGTTTCGAAGCGCGGGTCGAGCAGGTCCTTGTAGTAGGGCGCGAGCTGATGGACCAGCACCATCCCCTTGTAGACGATGGTGCGGCACGACATCGAGACGGGGTAATATTCGGCGATGTCGTCGCCGCCGACCGCGTAGACGCGGTTGGAGATGACCTTGCGCAGGATGAACAACTTGCGCTCGAACGTATCCTCGTCGGCGACGCTCGACGGGCGAGCGATGAAGACCTGACGCTGGACGGGCTCGACCGCCTTGACGCGCTCGCCAAGGTCCGAATTGTCGACGGGAATGTCGCGCCAGCCGATGAGCGTGTGGCCCTCGGCGACGATGGTCTCCTCGACGATCGCCTCGACGTGGGCGCGCGCGGCCGCCGACCGTGGCATGAAGAACTGGCCGATCGCATAGGCGCCCGCATCGGGGAGCGTCATTCCGAGCTTGGCGCATTCCTCTGCGAAGAAGCCGTGTGGAATCTGGGTCAGCACGCCGCATCCATCGCCCAACGTCGCGTCGGCGCCGGTCGCGCCGCGGTGGTCGAGGTTGATGAGGACCTGCAGGCCCTTTTCGAGGATGCCGTGCGACTTGCGGCCGTTCATGTCGGCGACGACGCCGACGCCGCAGGCATCGTGCTCTTTGGCGGGGTCGTAAAGCCCTTGCGCGCGCGGCGACAACGGATCCGCGCCACGCGGCGCGGGCGATGCGCCGGACGTGTGGGCGGGGTGCAGATTAACCTGGGCGCTGGCGTTCATCTCTCCACTCCCCCGCACGGTCGCGCTCCGTTTCGACCGTGGTTCGTCAAAGATTTGCTGACAGTTACTGGGACAACATGCGGCTGCGATAGCGTGGCAGCCGTTCAGGCTTCACGCGGCGCGTTTTTTTCGATCCGTTTTGATCGGTGCGTCCGACATCGCTCTTCGCCATGGCCGGGCAAACCTCAAATGGTCAGCACGGCTGTCCTAATTCTGACGAACATGCCAGAAAGACTCTCCTGATACAAGACACGAGCGCGCGTCGAAAAAAGTTTTTTGTAATCGCTCCGAAATCGGGCGATTGCCAATCCGCCGCCGCCGGGGCATTCAGGCCGGCGACATCAAGCCGAACGACCGGGGCCGAGGCAAATGAATTTTGCGAGCGACAATGGGGCCGGCGTTGCGCCGGCGATTCTCGAGGCGATCGTCCAATCGAGCCGCGTCAATGCGCCAGCCTACGGAACGGACGACTACACCCGGCGCGCCGAGGCGATGCTCAGTGAGGTCTTCGAGCGTCCGGTCGCCGCCTTTCTGGTCGCCACCGGCACGGCCGCCAACGCGCTGGCGCTGGGCGCCCTGACGCGCCCGTGGGAGGCGGTCTTCTGCCACGAAGAAGCGCATATCATCGAGGACGAATGCGGCGCTCCCGAGCTCTTCACTGCGGGCGCCAAGCTCGTCGGCGTCGCCGGAGAAGGCGGCAAGGTTACCCCGGAGGGCTTGCGCGAGACGCTGGAGCGCTTTCCGCGCGGCCAGGTCAAGACGACGCAGCCGGGCGCGCTTTCCCTCAGCCAGGCCACCGAGGCGGGCACGATCTATCGGCTGAACGAGATCAAGGCGCTCGCCGGAATCGCGCATGAGGCGGGCGTCGCCGTGCACATGGACGGCGCCCGCTTCGCCAACGCGCTGGTCGCCCTCGACGCCTCGCCCGCCGACATGACGTGGCGCGCCGGCGTTGACGTTTTGTCGCTCGGCGCGACCAAGAACGGCGGGCTCGCTTGCGAGGCCGTGGTGTTCTTCGATCTCGACAAAGCCGCCAACTTCGTCTTCCAGCGTAAGCGCGCGGGCCAGACCCTCTCGAAGGGCCGGTTTCTCGGCGCTCAGATGGAAGCCTTTTTGAGCGGCGGCCTGTGGCTCGACCTCGCGCGGCGCGCCAATGCGTCGGCGGCGCGGCTCGCCAAGGGGCTCGTCGAGGCGCCGGGCGTTCGGCTCGTGTGGCCGAGCGAGGCGAACGAGGTGTTCGCCGTAGCGCCCAACGAACTCGCGGCGCGCTGGCGCGAGGCGGGAGCGAAGTTCCACCCGTGGTCGTCGCGTTCGATTGCGCCGGAACGGGGTCCGCGCGAGGGCGAGACGCTGATCCGTCTCGTCGCTTCGTTCGAAACGAGCAAGGAAGAAATCGAAGCTTTGCTCGCCTTGGCCCAGGCGCCGTACCCACGCCGCAATTCTTAGCGCACAATATAAGGCTGCGACGAGGAGTAGGACCATGCTCGAGCATCAGAGCGCCGCACGGCGGCGGAGACGATCCATCCAATTCGCGACGGCGGTCGCAGCGCTTCTCGCGCTCGCGCCAGCCGCGCGGGCGCAGGGTCTGTTCTCGTTCTTCGCGCCCTCCGCGCCTTCTCCCTATGACATCGAGCGTCGGCTCGACAGGTCCGGCTACGCTCTGACTGGCCCGCTGAAGCAGCGAGGCGGCGTTTGGCTCGCCGATGTCGTCACCGCTGGCGGACGCGACCAGCAGCGCCTCGTGATCGACGCACACACGGGTCGCATCATTGAACGCTACCGGATGCAGCCGGCGCGCTGGCGCGACGCGCCGCGTGAGATGGATTCCGAAGAGAGCGTGTGGGGCCCGGATTCGCGCCCGCCCGCCGACGTCGACCAGCCGCCGCCTCGCGACGAGTTCGCTCGTCAGGAGGATCCTGCGCTGGGCACCGGGGCGCCGCGGACGACTTCTACCGGCCTGGGCGATACCGCCGACGGCCCAAAGCCGAAGCCGCACGAGGCCAGGCACAAGAGCGCTCCGCTCGCCAGGGCGCCAGCTTCGGCGCACACCGAGGCCTCTGCGGGCGCTGCGGCGACCGCTCCGGCCGCGACGGCGGCTTCGCCAGCCGCTTCCGCCGCGCCTCATCCGGCCAAGAGCGAACCGCCAGCCGCAGCGGCGGCCGCGGCGAGCCCGACCGTGACCGCCAAGTCCGACGGGGCTTCGATGCTTCCCGGCGCCGCCAAGGCCCCGCCGCGCGCGGAGGTGACAGACGCCAAGCCGGCGTCGAAGACGAAGCCGGTCAACGATCTGCCGGTCACGCCGCTGGACTGAAAAAAGGGCGCCCCGAGAGGCGCCCTTCGCTATTCGAGCCGCGCGCTGCGGCGCGGGTTGGTTAGGCCGCCTGTTTGGCGGACGGCGTAACGTCGATCGTCTTGCCCGCAGTCTGGATCGCGATGACGCGCGGCTTCTGCGCCTCGGGGACCTCGCGCACGAGATCGATGTGCAGCAAGCCGTTCTCGCAGCTCGCGGCCGTCGCCGTCACGTGGTCGGCAAGATGGAAGCGACGCTCGAAGGCGCGGGCGGCGATGCCCTGGTAGAGCAGGTCGCGCTTCTCGTCGTTCTTCTGCTGGACCTCCTTCGCGCCGCGCACGGTGAGGGTGTTTTCGCGGGTCTCGACGGAGAGTTCGTTCTCCCCGAAGCCGGCGACCGCCAGCGTGATGCGATAGGCGTTCTCGCCCATACGCTCGATATTGTAGGGGGGATAGGTCGGCGCGCTCGCATCGAGACCGGTGCTCTTGTCGAGCAGCGACAGCAACCGATCGAAACCAATCGTCGAGCGATAGAACGGGGACAGATCATAATTCAGCATATTCACATCCTCCATTGGAAGCGACATGACCGCCTGCGCCCCGATTGGCGGCGCCGGCGAAATGCGCGTCCCATCGGGCCCGCGCGACACTTCATTTGGGATCGGCGCGCTTACACGCAAGGGGTGGATCGTCGCCTAAGGTCGCAAAATTGCTGCGATCCGGCCCTATCGCTCGGATTGCGCGGGGTCGGGCCGCTGGGTATATCCGGCCGGCGGATGTGGTCCCGCGCAACGCAAGGAACGAATCGATGAAACGCCTTATTTCGCGAATGGCGATCGTTGCGGCCGCGCTCGGCGCGATCTGCGCGGCGCAGGCGCAGATGCGCGACACGGACACGCCTGCGGCGCCAAAGCCGCTGCCGCCGCAGCAGAAGAATTTCCCGCTCGACGAGACTTGGTCGCTGCGTGAGCTCAACGGCAAGCCGGTGCCGTCGGCGCTCGACGTGAGCCTCAAGATCGACGGCGCCTTGCGCGGCTCGGGCTTCACCGGCTGCAATACGTGGTCGGCGACGATGTATCCGATCAAGGACCAGCATCTGCTGGTCGGCCCCTACGCCCTGACCAAGAAGCAGTGCGACAAGGACACCATGGCGATCGAGTTCAGCTTCCTGTCGGCGCTGCTGAACCAGCCCTCGTGGGACCTCGTCAACGGCGATCTCGTGATCAAGGGCACGCGCGGCTCGCTGCGGCTCGTCCGCTCGCTCTGAACCTCACTCGGCGGCCATCGTCGCCGGCGCGCCGACATGCGGCGTGAGCGCGACGCGGCGTCTGTGAAACGCCCCGAGCGTCGAGCGGTGGCCGATCGAGACGAGCGTCGTGCGCGGCAAGGTCTGGGCGATGGCGCGGTAGACCTGCGCTTCGCTCACCTCGTCGAGCGCCGACGTTGCTTCGTCGAGAAACAGCCAGTCGGGCGCCGCCAGCAGCGCGCGGGCGACCGCGAGACGCTGCTGTTCGCCGCCCGAAAGCCGCATCTGCCAATTGTCGTGCTCGTCGAGCCGGTCGATCAGCGCCGGCAGACCGACCTTCGCCAACGCGTCCCGAATGGCTTCGTCGGGCACGGACTCGCTCGGGGTCGGGTAGGCGATCGCCTCGCGCAGCGCCCCGATCGGGATGTAGGGCCGCTGCGGCAGCAGCATGATGCTCGCCTTCGGCTTGGCGATCGTGCCGGAGCCGTACGGCCAAACGCCGGCGACGGCGCGCAGCAGCGTCGATTTGCCGGCGCCGGACGGCCCCACCAGCAGCGTGGGTTCGTCGGCCGCGAAGGCGAAGGTCTCGATGCGCGCCAGTCGGCGCCCGTCCGGCAAACCGAGTTCGAGGTCGTCGATCGAAAGGTCGCCAGACTCCGAAGCGGTGAGATGGACGCCGTGCTCGTGCGAGATGACGTGCTGGGCGCGCCCGATCGCCTCGTCGAACGAGGTCAGACGATCGAGGACCGCCTTGAAGTCGGCAAGGCCGACGTATTGCGAGACGAAGAAGTTGAGCGAAGTGTTGACGTTGCCGAACGCGCGCGCGACCTGCACCAGCGAGCCGAGCTGAATCTTGCCGGCGAAATAGAAGGGCGCGCCGATAATGATCGGGAAATACTGGCTGATCTGGTCGTAGGCGCTGGTGAAGACGCGCAAGCGCTTTCGCACGTGCACAATGCGCATGTAGTTGTCGTAAATATCCTCGAAGCGGCCCATCGCCTCAGCGCCCTCGACCGGCTCGCCGCGCAGCAGCGCGATCTGTTCGCTGTATTCGCGTAAGCGCGCGAGGCCGAAGCGGAAGTTCGCTTCGAATTGTTGCTGCTGGAAGTTCAGGCGGATGAGCGACCGGCCGATGAGATGCGTGATGGCGGTGCCCACCGCCGCGTAGACGAGGGCGATCCAGAACAACAGGCCGGGGACGACGAGGGCGGTGCCCGGGAAGGTGAAGCTCGCCGACAGCGCCCACAGCACGATCGCGTAGGAGACCAGCGACGTCAGGGTTTGCAGCACCGTGACGGAATAGCCGTAAAGACCCGTTCCGGCCCCGCCGCCGTAAATGAAGCCGTAAATGTCCTCGCTGATGCGCTGGTCCGGGTTGTCGGCCGGGCTGCCGGCGAGCGCCATCGGATAATGCGCGCCGCCGCCGAGCCATCTGCCGATGTAGCGGGCGGTCAGCCAGCGCCGCCAACGGATCACGAAGGTCGAGGTGACGACGTATTCGACGACGAGGCTGGCGATCAGGATTGACGCAAAAGGCAGGAAGACCACGAAGAGCTGGTGCCAAAACTCAGGTAGGTTCTTCTCTTGCAGGGCGTTGTAGAAGTCGCGGCTGAAGAAGGACAAGCGCACGTCGAGGGCGACTTCGATCTGATTGATGACGATCAGGAACACCAACGCGGCGGTCGCGAGATGGTTTTGCGCGACCGTGAACGAGCGGAACGGCCAAATGCGCGCGACCGTCGGCGCGCGCTCGTGGAAATAGGGATCCGCGATGTTGGTCATCCTTCGGATCACGGGGATGAAGGAGACGGCATAGGCGAAGGAGCCGAACAGGGCGACTGTCAGCGGCAGCGAGGACGGCAGCGCATAATCCGCATAGGCCGAAGGCCAAAAGCCGAGTTGGTCGGCGAGATAGGCAGTTCCGAACAGGATCGTCTCGACGGCGAAAATCGCCTCGAAGATGCGCAGGAACACCGAAATGCGCTGCGACAGATATGTCGCGCCGGCGCACAGCAACGCCGCCCCGGAGAACAGGAATACGCCGACGTCGGGACTTCGCAGCCCCACGAAGAAGGCGGCGAACGCGAATACGGCGACTGCGAGGCTCAGGGTTCGCATGGGGAACAAAAACCGGAGTTGTACGGCGGTTACGATCCTTGCGCACTAGCAGACCGTTCGTGGCAAAAGAAGGCCGCTGGCGGATTCGGAGCATGAAATCTTCGCAATGCGCTCGCCCGAGGCGGCGAAAATGCAGAAGCGGGCGTCTTTGCGTCGACGCCAGGGCCTCGGCCTGGTCTCATCCGCGCGAAAGCGGGCATCCCAGGCGCCAACCGCGATGGCCTGCGGCGGTTGTCTGGCCCGCTTTCGCGGGGAATGGCAGCCCCGCGTCGGCCAGAAGCAAGCTCCCGCCCCCGAACTGCCAAAGAAAAAGGGGAGGCCGGGAGGCCTCCCCTCGGAATGTTCTGATCGAAGCGATCAGAAGTCCATGCCGCCCATGCCGCCGCCGCCGGGCATCGGAGCGGCCGGCTTATCCTTCGGCAGCTCAGCGACCATCGCCTCGGTGGTGATCAGCAGGCCGGCGACCGAAGCCGCGTCCTGCAGAGCCGTGCGCACGACCTTGGAGGGGTCGATGATGCCGGCTTCCAGCATGTCGACGTATTCTTCGGTCTGGGCGTTGAAGCCGTAGGTCTGCGACTTGTGGTCGACGATCTTGCCGACCACGATCGAACCTTCGCCGCCCGCGTTGTCGACGATCTGACGGATCGGCGCCTCGAGGGCCTTGAGGACGATGTTGATGCCGGCCTGCTCGTCGGCGTTCTCGCTCTTGAGCTTGCTGACCGCGCCCTTGGCGCGCAGCAGCGCGACGCCGCCGCCCGGGACGATGCCTTCCTCGACCGCCGCGCGGGTGGCGTTGAGGGCGTCGTCGACGCGATCCTTCTTCTCCTTGACCTCGACCTCGGTCGCGCCGCCGACGCGGATCACCGCGACGCCGCCCGCGAGCTTGGCGAGACGCTCCTGGAGCTTCTCCTTGTCGTAGTCCGAGGTGGTTTCCTCGATCTGCGCCTTGATCTGGGCGACGCGGCCTTCGATGTCCTTCTTCGCGCCGGCGCCGTTGATGATCGTGGTGTTCTCCTTCTCGATGCGCACGCGCTTGGCCTTGCCGAGCATCTGAAGGGTCACGTTCTCGAGCTTGATGCCGAGGTCTTCGGCGATCATCTGGCCGCCGGTGAGGATCGCGATATCCTCGAGCATCGCCTTGCGGCGATCGCCGAAGCCGGGCGCCTTGACGGCCGCGACCTTCAAGCCGCCGCGCAGCTTGTTGACGACGAGTGTGGCGAGCGCCTCGCCCTCGATGTCCTCGGCGATGATGACGAGCGGCTTGCCGGTCTGCACGACCGCCTCGAGGACGGGGAGCATCGGCTGGAGCGAGGAGAGCTTCTTCTCATGGATGAGGAGGTATGCGTCCTCGAGCTCGGCGACCATCTTCTCGGCGTTGGTGATGAAATAGGGCGAGAGATAGCCGCGGTCGAACTGCATGCCCTCGACGACGTCGAGCTCGGTCTCCAGGCTCTTGGCCTCTTCGACCGTGATGACGCCCTCGTTGCCGACCTTCTGCATGGCGTCGGCGATCATCTTGCCGATCGACTTGTCGCCGTTCGCCGAGATCGTGCCGACCTGCGCGACTTCGGCGCTGTCCTTGATCTTCTTCGAGCGCTTGGCGATGTCCTTGACCGCCTCGGCGACCGCGAGATCGACGCCACGCTTGAGATCCATCGGGTTCATGCCGGCGGCGACGTATTTGGCGCCTTCCCGGACAATCGCCTGGGCGAGCACAGTGGCGGTCGTGGTGCCGTCGCCGGCGGTGTCGTTGGTCTTGGAGGCGACTTCGCGCACCATCTGGGCGCCCATGTTCTCGAACTTGTCGTCGAGCTCGATCTCCTTGGCGACGGTGACGCCGTCCTTGGTGATGCGGGGAGCGCCGAACGACTTGTCGAGGATGACGTTACGGCCCTTCGGGCCCAGCGTCACTTTCACAGCGTTGGCGAGAATGTCGACGCCGCGCAGCATCTTCTCGCGGGCGTCAGAGGAAAAACGTACGTCTTTGGCTGCCATCTCTTCAATCTCCTGGCCGTTTGGGCCGAATTAAATAGCTAGCGAAGAATCCGGATTAGGCGATCACGCCCATGATGTCGGATTCCTTCATGATCAGAAGGTCCTGACCGTCGATCTTGACTTCGGTGCCGCTCCACTTGCCGAACAGCACTTTGTCGCCCGCCTTGACGTCGAGCGGGGTGAGCTTGCCGCTCTCGTCGCGGCCGCCAGGCCCGACGGCGACGATCTCGCCTTCTTGCGGCTTCTCCTTGGCGGTGTCCGGGATGATGATGCCGCCCTTCGTCTTCTCTTCGCCTTCGAGGCGGCGAACGACGACGCGGTCATGCAGGGGACGGAATTTCATGAGATCAGCTTCCTATCTCGAGTTCGCCCGCGCGCTGATCGGCGGGCCGGATTGAGGCTCCCTATCCATTGGCACTCGCCTCAGCAGAGTGCTAACGGAGACGCCGAGATAGGGGGCGCCGGAAAGCCCGTCAAGAGGCATGGCTGGAGAAAAAGGCCGGGGCGAGGCAGCTTTTTCGAGTTTGGTTTACGGCCCCACGCCGGAGGGACCTTCGAGGAGGCGCCGCGCGTCGTCGTGCAAGGCTTTACGCGTATCGTCGCGGCTATAGTGCATATGCCCGCCCGCATAGACCTTCAGCACCAGACGGCCCGGAGGGCCATAGTCCGGAATCTGATCGAGCTGGAGCTGGGTGGCCATGTACGGCGTCTGCACGTCGGTCAGCCCATGGCTGACAAGGACGCGGAAATGCGGGTCGAGCGCGAGCATCCGCCGCAGCGCGGTGATGGATTCCGGGGGGCTCAGGCGCGAACCCCAGTTCCACGCGCGATCGACCGCGTCGTTCAGCAGTTCGTAGCGGTCTTCGATCTTCCAGCCGAGCTTCCGGGCGTAGAGGTCGGCGATGGCGCTGGTGAAGGGACCTTGGAATCCGGGCAGGACCGGATCGAGCGCGTGGCTCCGATCGGCGGCCGGGAAGGGGTCATAGGCCGTGATGGTTGCATCGTAGAAGGCGGCGACCTTGCCTTGCGATCGTTCGAACTCGTGGAGAAATTCGTCCTTGTCGATCGCGCCGCCGAACCGGCGGACGGTCGCGGGGTCCAGGCCGGTCAAGGCGGCGACGCGCTGTTCGCGGCGCTCGACCGCGGCCTGATCGCGCGGGCCGCGCAGCCAATCGGCGAGATAGTCCCCCACCGCATAACGTTCGACGTCGGCGAGGTCCGCGCGCGTGACGGGCCCGCTCTTTTCCCGATAGGCCGCTGCATAAGAGGGCAAGCGGGTCAGAAGCGGAAACGGATTGTTCGGCTGGTCCTCGTAGGCGCCGAAATCCAGCACGGGCGAGATGAGCACGAGGCCGCTCACTCCGACGCCGTCGTTGGAGGCCAGACGCTCGGCCAGGTGAGGGCCGCGAAAGCCGCCGTAGCTCTCGCCGACGATGAATTTCGGCGATATCAGCCGCTCGTTGGCGACCAGCCAACGGCGAATGACGGCGCTCAGCGCGTCGATGTCGCCATCGACCGACCAGAACCGCTTCTTTGCGTCTTCGCCGCCGACGATCTTGCTGTAACCGGTTCCGGGCGGGTCGACGAAGACGAGATCGGTGAAATCGAGCCAGGTCTCCGCATTGTCGACGAGGACTGGCGGCGTCGAAGGCGAAAGGCCCTGCATCGGCAGTCGCCACGGCCCGATCGCGCCAAGCTGCAGCCAGGCCGACGCGGCGCCGGGTCCGCCGTTGATGGCGAAGGTCACCGGCCGCTTGGCGGCGTCGGCGCCATCGAGCCGGTAGGCGACATAGGCGACCTCCGCCTGCAAGGCGCCATTGTCGTCGCTCAGCCGGATGGAGCCGGCGGTCGCCTTGAAGGAGAGCGCGCGGCCGCCGAGACTCAGGGTGAATGCGGACGTAACATCGGCGGGGAGAGAAGGGCCAGCGGGCGGCTGCGGCTTGGCCTCGTGCGTTGCGGCCGGTCGCTCCTGCGCAAAAGCGGCGCCGAGCGGCGCCGAAGCGAGGGCGGACGCCGCCGCGACAGCCAGGAGGAAGCGACGGACAGTGGACATTCGAGCCTCCGCCTGGACCGCTTGCATATCCGGCTGCGGGCGAGCCGCCGGCCGCGATCCAGATGTGGAAGACGCGTCGCCGGCCGCCCCATCATAGCGGATGCGCAGGCTCGCGTCAGGCCGCGGGGCGACTCAAGCGGCTTGCAACAGCCTCTGGACCTCGTTGACGAGGTCGCGCAAGTGGAAGGGCTTGGAGAGAACGCGCGCGTCGCGCGGCGCCTTGTTGTCGGGATTGAGCGCCACGGCGGCGAAGCCGGTGATGAACATCACCTTGATCTCCGGATCGAGCTCGGTCGCGCGCCGCGCCAGTTCGATGCCGTCCATTTCCGGCATGACGATGTCGGTCAAAAGGAGCTCGAACGGCTCTTCGCGCAGGCGGTTGTAGGCGGAAAGGCCGTTGTCGAAGGAAGCGACGCTGTAACCGGCGTTTTGCAGCGCCTTGACCAGAAAACGACGCATGTCGCCGTCGTCTTCGGCAAGGAGGATACGGGGAGTCACTTCAGCCGGCGCGTTCATCAAGGGTCCTCTAAATGTCGCCATCCTCGCCTGCATCGAGTAAAAATCGAGTGAAGGCGGCGCAACTTTATTGCAGCTCGCCCTTCGAGGTAAGGCGCGATTGCGATTATGATAAAGCCGGGCCCGGCGGGGCGCTTGAGGAGTGCGGGTCGAAATGACCGAAGCGGAATGGACGGAAGAGGCGGAACTGCAGCCGCCGTTCGATATCGTCGAGCCGCGCGTCCTCGCCACGCCGCTGGTGTTCAATTCGCCGCATTCCGGCGCGCGGTATCCCAAGCGCTTCCTCGCCGCCTCCCGGCTCGATCCGCTCGCGCTGCGCCGCTCGGAAGACGCCTTCGTCGACGAGCTGTTCCTGCCCTGCGTCGCGCTCGGCGCGCCGCTCCTGCGGGCGCACTTCCCACGCGCCTTTCTCGATCTCAACCGGGAGCCGTTTGAACTCGACCCGCAAATGTTCGAGGGAACCCTTCCGGCATTCGCCAACACCCGCTCGCTGCGCGTCGCGGCGGGGCTCGGGGTGATTCCTCGCGTCGTCGGCGATACGCAGCCGATCTATCGCGGGCGCATCCCCGTCGCCGACGGCCTCGGCCGAATCGCGGCTTTCCACAGGCCGTATCACGAACGTCTCGCCGCGCTGATCGAACGGGCGCGCGCGCGATTCGGCCTGGCGATCTTGATCGATTGCCATTCCATGCCCTCGACGCTCGCCGAGGGCGGCCCGCTCGACGTCGTGCTGGGCGACCGATTCGGCACCAGCGCGGCGGGCTGGATCGTCGACGCGCTCGAATCGGCACTGATCGAGCGCGGCTATCGCGTGCGGCGCAACAAGCCCTACGCCGGCGGTTTCATCACCGAGCACTACGGCTCTCCCGCTGGCGCACGCCACGCGGTGCAGATCGAGATCAACCGCACACTTTATATGGACGAGCGGCGCATCGTGAAGCTTGAGCGCGCCGAGGGGCTGAGCGAGGCGCTGTTCGCGGCGGCTGCGGCGCTGACGGCCCAAATTGCCGACATGGGGCGCCTGGCGGCGGAATGACGCCGCAACAGGCCGCGAAACGAATCGGAGACCTAGACAAAAAGGAGGCCGCCATGTCGCCACGGCGGCCTTGAGTCTAGGGAGGAAACGCCCAAGGAGGGCATATGCGGCAGGTCATGCCGCACCGCAACAATATGTCCTTGCGTCGCAACAAATGCAAGATATTTCTGCGTAGTCAGACAACGAATGTGCGGTGTGCGACCATTCTGCAACAGCGATTCGCGCGCCTAAAGAAGGGCGGCGGCGAGAACCTTGCGGAATGCAGGGGTTTACAGGGGATTCAACGCTCCATTTCTGGAATCGTCTCTCATAAGTAGGAATAGCTGATATGCGTTCTATGCAAGTCTTGTTCGTCCGTTCAGGGCGTCTCACATGACCGCCGTGGATTTTGCCGCCTTCGTCGATCGACTCGCGCAGGTTTCCAGCGAGGTGATCCTTCCTTTTTTCCGCAGCGCGATGGGTGCCGAGGACAAATCGCGCGGAGGCGTATTCGATCCGGTCACCGAGGCGGATCGCGGCGCCGAGGCGGCGATGCGGCGACTGATCGCGCAGACCTTCCCCGCCCATGGCGTCATCGGTGAGGAATATGGCCAGGACCGGCCGGACGCGGAGTATGTCTGGGTTCTCGATCCGATCGACGGCACCAAGAGCTTCATTTCCGGCTTGCCGACCTGGGGCACTCTGATCGGGCTGATGCATCGGGGCGCGCCGGTCTACGGCATGATGTCCCAGCCCTTCACGCGCGAGCGCTATTTCGGCGACGGGAAGCGCTCGCGCGTGCGCTGCCTTGCCCCCTCGCGCGGCGAAGCGCCGCCGAGCGACTGGTCGACGCGTGGGCTTCATACCCGCGCTTGCGCCAGTCTCGCCGAGGCGACGGTGATGACGACGAGCCCCGCGCTCATCCGCGACGACGCCGACCGGCTTGCCTATCGACATGTCGAAGAGATGGCGCGTCTCGTGCGCTATGGCGGCGATTGCTACGCGTATTGCGCGCTCGCGGGCGGCTTTGTCGACCTGGTGATCGAGACCAACCTCAAGCCGCATGACGTCGTGGCGCTGGCGCCGATCGTGAAGGGCGCGGGCGGAATCATGACGACGTGGGACGGCGAGGACGCCGCCAAGGGCGGACGCATCATCGCCGCCGGCGACCGCCGCGTCTATGAGGAGGCGCGCCGCAAGCTCGTCGGGTGAGCCTCAATCGTTCGCCTCGAAGGGAAGATCGCTGAAGGGGTCGGCGCGGGCGACGCGCCGTTGTGGGCCGAAGGCCCACGCCGCGCCGGCGCCCGCAACGACCCCTGCGATCAGCGCGGCCGCGCCGGCGATCAGGCCGCTGACGAGAATTTCGCGTGCGGTCGCTTTGACGCCGACGCGGAGCGCGAGTTCGACCAGCGCCGTCGCGCCCGCCGCCAGCGCTGCGTAGGCCGCAGGCGAGCGCCAG
Organism: Roseiarcus sp.; assembly: GCA_036488815.1. Lineage (GTDB taxonomy): Bacteria > Pseudomonadota > Alphaproteobacteria > Rhizobiales > Beijerinckiaceae > Roseiarcus. Next base: position 80,845 of record DASXGX010000040.1, on the reverse strand, counting down.
CGCGTGGCCGCGGCGAGCGCAAGCGATGGGGCGACGAGCGCCAGATTGAGCGACAGCGCCAGAACGATCGCCTGGGATGCGGAGAGGAGCCGAGCGTCCGACGCCGCGGTCGCGATTGCGATGACCGTGAGCATCATTAGCCGAGCGCGCGCGATGCGGGCGCTCGCGAGGACGGCGAGGCGACCGTAGGCGGTCGCTAGGTCGACGCCAGCCGCGCGCGAGGCTCCGAGGACGCCTGCACGCGCCAGCGCGAGCGCCGGCAACCACGTCGCCGCGCCGACGAGCGCGCCGACCGCCGGGGAGGGGGCGCCTACCGCGCCGCGCGGCCCGAACGCGGCGAGGCTAGCGGCGCCGAGCGCGAAAGCGAGACATGCGAGCAGCAGGCCGGAGAGGCCGGTTCGCATCGCACGGCCGGGCGGCGCCCCGATCGCGGGGGAGAGAAACACGAAAAACGTGCCGACGCCGAACGCCACGGCTGCGTCGAGTAGCAGTGTCTTTGCGTCGGCCGGCGCTTGCAATTCGGTCAGCCAGGCGAGGCTGGGCGCCGCCGCTCCCGCGCCGAGCCACGCCAAGCCCGATCCGATCGCCGCGATCGCCAGGGCGCCGCCCGCGCTCGCCGCGTCGCTCCAGAGCAACCCCTTGAGCCCGCCGGGAACGACGGTCACGGCGAGCGCGATCGCAACGATGATTTCCGCCGCCCGACGGCTTTGGCCGACATGCGCGACGATGACGTCGACGGCGGCGTCGAGGCCCGCGATCGTCGCGAGCAGCCCGCACACCCACAGCACGAGGGAGAGCGGCCAGCGCGCGATGGGAAAGCGCGTCGCCAAGATGTCGCTGACGGCGCTTGCATTGGCGGCGCGCAGGAGAGGGCCGACGATCAGCGCTGCGATCACCAGGCCGAGCGCGACGAACGCGCCGGGCACGGGCATCGGGCGGCCGGGTTCGCCCGCGAGCGCGAGGACCGATCCCGCAGCGGTCGCGGCGAAGGCGAGGCCGCCGTAGAGCGGCGGCATCGCGCGCCGCGCGGCGAGGAAATCGGCCAGCCGCGCGGTGCGGGTCAGCGCGCCGATGACGAGGAGGCCGACCAGGGCGATCAGCGGCCCCAGCGCTTCGACCAGGTGATCCGGCGCGCCGACGCGCGCCAGAGCGGCGACGAGGCCCATGCCGGTGAGGAAGGCGGCGGCGGCGAAGGCCGCCAGCCCGTCGATGCGGTCGCGATCGTGCCGGGGGCCGGCGTACATGGGGCGCCTGTCGAGGAGGAGGTCGGAACCGCTTTCCTAAGCCAAGCGCGCGGCGTCCGCCAGCGTCGGTCCAAAGCGCGCCTCGAAGGCGGTTCGGAGCGCCGCATCCGCGTCTGCCATCGAGACGGCGCGGCCGAGGTCGCTGAGGCTCGTCACACCGTAGTGCGCCTCGCCAATGCCGCAGGGAACGATGCCCTGGAAATGCGAGAGGTCGGGCGCGACGTTGAGCGCGACGCCGTGAAACGACACCCACCGACGCACGCGAATGCCGATGGCGGCGATCTTGTCCTCGGCCATCGAGCCGTCAATTCCGCGCGGTTTGTCAGGCCGCGCGACCCAGACGCCGACGCGCGTCTCGCGCGTCTCGCCAATCACGCTGAAGGCGGCGAGCGCGTCGATCAGCCAATTCTCAAGCGCGCCGACGAACGCGCGCACGTCGGGACGGCGCCGCTTGAGGTCGAGCATCACGTAGGCGACCCTTTGACCTGGCCCGTGATAGGTGAACTGACCGCCGCGCCCGGCGCGAAAGACCGGAAAGCGCGCATCGAGAAGATCCGCCGGCTTGGCGCTGGTGCCCGCGGTGTAGAGCGGGGGATGCTCGACGAGCCAGACCCGCTCCGCCGCGCGCCCTTCCGCAATCGCCTCGGCGCGCGATTCCATCTCGGCGAGGGCGGCGGGGTATTCGGTGAGGCCGGGCGAGACGACCCATTCGACGGGAGGAGCATCGGAAGGCGCGCGCATCGCATCTGAGGCGCCAACGCGCGTGCGATCAATCGCGTTCATTGGCTCTTCGCAAACAATTCGCGTCCGATCAGCATGCGCCGGATCTCGCTGGTGCCGGCGCCGATCTCGTAGAGCTTGGCGTCACGCAAGAGGCGGGCGACCGGATAGTCGTTGGTGTAGCCGTTGCCGCCGAGGATCTGAATCGCGTCGAGCGCGACCTGGGTCGCCCGTTCGGCTGCGTAGAGGATGGCGCCGGCGGCGTCTTCGCGCGTCGTCTCGCCGCGATCGCACGCCTTCGCCACCGCATAGACGTAGGCGCGCGCGGCGTTCATGACGACATACATGTCGGCGAGCTTGCCCTGCACGAGCTGGAAGGCGCCGATCGGCTGGCCGAACTGCTTGCGCTCGTGGACATAGGGCAGAACGACATCCATAGCCGCCTGCATGATGCCGAGCGGCCCGGCGGCGAGCACCACGCGCTCGTAATCGAGCCCGCTCATCAGCACATTGGCGCCGCGTCCGAGCTCGCCGAGGAGATTCTCCTCGGGAACCTCGCAATCGCTGAAGATCAACTCGGAGGTGTCCGATCCCCGCATGCCGAGCTTGTCGAGCTTGGTTCCGGTCGAAAAACCGTTCATGCCGCGCTCGATCAGAAAGGCGCTGATGCCGCGCGGCCCGGCAGCGGGGTCGGTCTTGGCGTAGACGATCAGGGTGTCGGCGACCGGGCCGTTGGTGATCCACATCTTCGCGCCATTGATGACAAAGCGGTCGCCCTTTCGGTCGGCGCGCGTCGTCATCGAGACGACATCGGAGCCCGCGCCGGGCTCGGACATCGCCAGAGCCCCGACATGCTCGCCCGAGACGAGCTTGGGCAGATAACGCCGCTTCTGCGTCTCGTTCCCGTTGCGCACGAGCTGATTGACGCAGAGGTTGGAATGCGCGCCGTAGGAGAGGCCGACCGAGGCCGAGGCGCGTGAGACCTCCTCCACCGCGACGCAGTGCTGGAGGTAGCCGAGCCCGAGGCCGCCGTACTCCTCCGGGGCCGTGATTCCGTGCAGTCCGAGCGCCCCCATCTTGGGCCAGAGATCCCCAGGAAATTGGTTGTCGCGGTCGATCGCGGCGGCGCGCGGGGCGATCTCGTCCTCGGCGAATTCTCGAGTGGAATCGCGGATCATGTCGGCGGCTTCGCCGAGATCGAAGTTGAGGACGGCGGGGCGGTTCGGGATCATGCGCGGCTCGGTGCTGAAGGCCGTCTCGACATTGGCCCCCTTCGGGGGAACTGGCAAGATAACAGCCAACGCGGACCTAACGTTGATTTCAAGTCGCCGCCTCGGCGCGGCGCCTTTTCAGCCCGGCGCGGGCCGTCTATGTGCGTCGCGATAGGGTTTATGGAGCGGGCCGCATGATACAGCATTTCTCATCCGACGGCGTGCGCATCGCCTTCATCGATGTCGCCCCCGAAGGCCCGGATCGGGGTGAGCCGATCCTGCTGATTCACGGCTTCGCCTCGAATCACCGCATCAACTGGGTCAATCCGCGCTGGGTAGAGACCTTGTCCAAAGCCGGACGGCGGGTCGTCGCCTTCGACAATCGCGGCCACGGCGAAAGCGAGAAGCTCTACGAGCCGGACGACTATCATTCCTCGGTGATGGCGCGCGACGCCGCCAATTTGCTTGCCCATTTGGGCATCGGCCGCGCCGACGTGATGGGCTATTCCATGGGCGCGCGCATCGCCAGCTTTCTCGCCCTGACGGCGCCCGAGCGCGTTCGCGCGCTGATCCTTGGCGGCCTCGGCGACCATCTCGTCGACGGCGTCGGGTTGCCGCTCGGCATCGCGGACGCGATGGAGGCGCCCTCGCTCGACAGCCTCGCCGATCCGATGCAGCGCATGTTTCGCGCCTTCGCCGAGCAGACCAAGAGCGACCGGGCGGCGCTCGCGGCCTGCATTCGCGGCTCGCGCCAGACCTTGAGCGAGGCGGAGATAGCGAACATCGCCGCGCCGACCCTGGTCGCGATTGGAACGCGCGACGAAGTGGCGGGCGACGCGCATCGGCTGGCGGCGATGTTTCCGCGCGGGAAAGCGCTCGATATTCCCGGGCGCGATCACAATCTCGCGGTCGGTGACAAAGTCTATAAGGCGGGTGTGCTGAGCTTTCTAGAGGAGTTCAGCGGGAACGCAGCGTCCTGAACGAACGGGTGCGACAAAAGTCTCGCATGGCGATCACGGAAAAGGATGGTGACAAATCCCGCGGAAGCGGCGAAACTCCGTAAAAAACAAAGCCAGAATGAATTTCAGGGTGGAAGCGACCGATGGGGCTTTCGACGCCGTCCGTTGCCGATTTGCGCGCCCGGCCGCCGGCGCGGGCCGCCGCCTTGCGGCCGCTTCTGTCGATCGATGGCCTGACCGTGCGCTTCGGCGGGGTCGTCGCGCTCGACGACGTGAGCTTCGATGTCGCGCGGGGCGAGATTTGCGGGTTGATCGGCCCGAACGGGGCGGGCAAGACCACCTTGTTCAACTGCCTCTCGCGGCTCTATCGGCCGCAGCGCGGCGAGATCCGCTTCGAGGGGCGCCCGATCGAGCGCCTCGGCAAGCATGAGATCGCTCGGCTCGGCGTCGCCCGCACCTTCCAGAACCTCGCGCTGTTCGACACGATGACCGTGCTCGAAAACGTGATGGTCGGCACGCACGCGATCGCGCGCGGCGGCTTCCTCGCCAACGCGCTCGGGCTGCCTGGCGCGCGCCACGAGGAATGCAGCATCCGCGAGCGCGCAATGGCGCTGATCGAGGAGTTCGGCCTCGCTGCGGTAGCGGGAACGCTGGTGCGCGAGTTGCCGTTCGGTACGCGAAAGCGGGTCGAGCTTGCCCGCGCGCTCGCCCTCGAGCCCAAGCTGCTGCTGCTCGACGAGCCCGCGGCCGGCCTCAGTCACGAGGAGGTCGACGCGCTGAGGGCCGAGATCCAGGCGATTCGAGATCGGCGCGGGATCAGCGTTCTGCTCGTCGAGCACCATATGAACCTCGTCATGCGCGTCTCAGACCAGGTCGTCGCGCTCGATTTCGGCCGCGTCATCGCCGACGGGCCGCCCGCCGAGGTGCGCTGCAACCCCGACGTCGTGCGCGCCTATCTCGGAGACGCAAGCTGATGGCGGCCTTGCTCGAAACGCGCCGCCTCAGCGCCTTCTACGGTCAGACGCAGGCGCTGTTCGACGTCGATCTGACGGTCGAGGAGCGCGGCGTGACGGCGGTGCTGGGCGCCAACGGCGCCGGCAAGACGACGCTACTGCGCGCGCTCTGCGCGATGGTTCGTCGCCAAGGCGAGATTCTTTTCGAGGGTGCGCCCTTCAACCCTCGGGAAGCCGAGGAGGCCGCACGGCGGCGGATCGCTCACGTGCCCGACGGACGGGGCACCTTTCTCGAGCTGACGGTCGAAGAGAACCTTCGCCTCGGCGCCTATACGCGAAAGGACAGGAGCGAGGTTGCGCGCGATCTCAAGCGCGCCTTCGACCACTTTCCCCGCCTCGAGGAGCGGCGCCGCCAGCAGGCTGGCTCTCTATCCGGCGGCGAGCAGCAGATGCTGGCGATCTCCCGCGCGCTGATGCTTCGGCCGCGCCTGTTGCTGCTCGACGAGCCCTCGTTCGGCCTCGCGCCGCTCGTCGTCAAGGACATCTTCCGCATCCTCCGCGCCATCAATCGGGATGAGGGCGTGAGTATGCTGATCGTCGAGCAGAACGCGAATCTCGCGCTCGATCTCGCCGACCGCGCCTTTCTCCTGGAGACCGGCCGCGTCGCGGTCAGCGGCGCCTCGAGCGAGGTGCGCGCCGACGAATCCGTCCGCCGCGTCTATCTGGGCTATTGAGAGGGCAGGGATGTTCGCGCTCACGCATCAACTCCTCTCCGGCCTCGCGATGGGAAGCATCTACGCCTGCGTCGCGCTGGCGATCGTGATGATCTACCAGGCGACGCGCCTCGTAAATTTCGCGCAGGGCGAGATGGCCATGCTGTCGACCTATCTCGCCTGGGCGATGATCCAGGCGGGCGTGCCCTATTGGGCCGCGTTCTTCCTGACGGTCGCGATTTCCTTCGTCGTCGGCGCGGCGATCGAGCGGCTCGTGATCCGCCGCTTCGACGGGGCGCCGGTTCTGACGGTCGTCATCGTGTTCATCGGCTTGCTCGTCATCATCAACAGCGTCGCCGGCTGGCTGTTCACCTATGAGATCCAGACCTTCGACAGTCCGTTCCCCGACACCGCGCGCTTCGGCGCCGGCTACATCTCGCCGCACGAAATGGGTGCGATCGGCGTGACGCTGGTGATGCTCGCGCTGATCTACGCCTTCTTTCGCTTCACCCCGCTCGGCCTCGCGATGCGCGCGGCGGCGCAGAACCCGGTGTCGGCGCGGCTCGTCGGCATCAGCGTCGGCCGGATGCTGGCGATCGGCTGGGGCCTCGCGGCCGCCGTCGGCGCAGTCGCGGGCATGATGGCGGCGCCGATCGTCTATCTCGATCCCAATATGATGGGCGGCATATTGCTCTATGGCTTCGCCGCCGCGCTGCTCGGCGGGATCGACAATCCCTGGGGAGCGGCCGCCGGAGGCTTCCTCGTCGGCGTGCTCGAGAACCTCGCCGGCGCCTATCTCGTCGGTAGCGAGATCAAGCTCTCGGTCGCGCTGGCGATCATCGTCGGGGTGCTGGTCGCAAAGCCCTCCGGCCTGTTTGGCCGGGTGGTCGTGACGCGCGTATGAGAGGAACCGCCGCATGAGTTTAGCCTCAGCCGCCGCGATGCCGATAGAGATGAGGGCGCGCTGGTTCGCGATCGCTGTCGTTCTTGTCGCTGCCGTTGCGCTACCCTTCGTGACGAGCGGCTATCAGACCTTCCAACTGTCGCAGGTCGTCGTCTATGCGGTCGCGCTGCTCGGGCTCAATCTCTTGACCGGCGTCAACGGCCAGATCTCGCTCGGCCACGGCGCATTCTTTGCGATCGGCGGCTATGCGGCGGCGATCCTGATCGTGAAGCTTCATGTCCCCTATGCCTTCGCGATCCCGATCGCTGGCGTGGTTTGCTTTGTCGCCGGATTCCTGTTCGGCCTGCCGGCGCTGCGGCTCGGCGGCCTCTATCTCGCGCTCGCGACCTTCGCCCTCGCGATGGCGACGCCGCAACTCCTCAAGTTCAAGGCGTTCGACGCCTACACGGGCGGCGTGCAGGGCCTGCTGCTGACGAAGCCGCAGGCGCCGCTCGGCCTGCCGCTGACGCGCGACCAGTGGCTCTACCTCTTGTGCCTCGCCTTCGCGGCGCCGCTGTTCTGGGCCGCGTCGAACCTCGTGCATAGCCGCATCGGGCGGGCGCTGATCGCGATCCGCGACCATCCGATTGCGGCCGAGACGATGGGGGTCGACGCCGCGCTCTACAAGACCACGACCTTCGGCGTCAGCGCCGCCTACACCGGCGTCGCCGGAGCGCTGATGAGCCTGATCGTCGGCTTCGTCTCACCCGACAGCTTCGGCTTGTTCCTCTCGCTGTCGTTCGTCGTCGGCATCGTCGTCGGCGGCCTCGCTTCGATCCCCGGCGTCGTCGTCGGCGCCGTTTTCATCGAGTTCATCCCCAACATTGCGGACTCGATCGCCGACGTGTTCGGCGAGAGCGCAAAAGCGATGCCCTGGGCGATCTACGGGCTCCTGCTGATCCTGATCATGTACGCGGCGCCGTCGGGCGCGGCGGGCGCCGGACGCAAGCTGGTTGCGGCCGTCGCACGGTTGCGCCGGGCTTGAAACGTTTCAATCGCGCCGCGCAAAAGCGCGCGCAATAACAAGGGAGGAAATGATGATCTCACGACGCGCCATTTTGAAAGCAGGCGGCGCCGGCGCCGCGGCGCTGGCGATGCGGCCTTGGCCCTCGCTGGCGGCGAATGCGCCTGGAGTCACCGACACCGAGATCAAGATCGGCCAGACCATGCCCTATAGCGGTCCGGCTTCGGCCTATGGCGTCATCGGCCGAACGGAGGCCGCCTATTTCAAGATGATCAACGAGCAGGGCGGTGTGAATGGGCGCAAGATCAACCTGATCAGCCTCGACGACGGCTACAGCCCGCCTAAGACCGTCGAGCAGATCCGTCGCCTCGTCGAGCAGGAACAGGTCGCGTTCACGTTCAACACCCTGGGCACCGCGCCGAATTCGGCGATCCGCGACTATCTCAACGAAAACAAGGTCCCGCAGTTGTTCGTGTCCACCGGGGCGAGCAAATTCGGCGATTACAAGCACTATCCCTGGACCATGGGCTACAACCCGAGCTACCAGACGGAAGCGCGCATCTACGCCAAGCACATCCAGTCGACCAAGCCGAACGCCAAGATCGGCGTGCTCTATCAGAACGACGATTTCGGCAAGGACTATCTGATCGGCCTAAAGGACGTCTTCGGCGACAAATACGGCGCCATGGTCGTGAAGGAAGCCTCGTACGAAACCTCCGAGCCGACGGTCGATTCGCAAATCATCGATCTGCAAAGCTCCGGCGCCGACACCTTCCTCATCGCGGCGACGCCGAAATTCGCGGCCCAGGCTTTGCGCAAGGCCTATGACGTCGGCTGGAAGCCGCTCGAATATCTCACCAACGTCTCCTATTCCGTCGGCGCCGTGCTGAAGCCGGCCGGCCTCGAGAAATGCGTCGGCGCGCTGACCGGCGCCTATGGCAAGGAGCCGACCGACCCGACCTGGAAGGACGATCCGGGTATCGCTGGGTGGCGCGAGTTCATGAACAAATACATGGCGGGAGCGAGCCAGACCGACAACAACATCGTCTACGGCTACGGCGCGGCGATTACGATGGTGCAGGTGCTCAAGCAATGCGGCGCCGACCTGTCGCGCGAGCGCATCATGAAGGAGGCGGCGAACCTCAAGGATTTCGAAGTGCCGGTGCTGCTGCCAGGCATGAAGCTCAACACGTCGCCGACCAACTACAACCCCATCCGCCAGATGCAGCTCGCCAAGTTCGACGGCCAGAGCTGGGTGTTGTTCGGCGACTTGATTCAGGCCTGACGGCGGCGCGGGCGGCGCGAGCGCCGCCGCCCGCTCTTTTGCTCTCGAAGCGCGGCGCTACTCGTAGTGCTTCAATGCAGGCCAAATCTCGCTCAAGGGGACTCGCGGCGAGCGCAGGACGCTGATCGAGACGTTGGTCTCGCTCGGCATCGCATAGGGGTTCTCGATGCGGCCGGCGGTGCGGATATCGTCGTAGTATTTCGCCGCGAGCCGCGGGCCAGCGGCGCCGAGCACGATGACGACCGAGCCGTCGTATCCATCCGGACCCCAGAGAAAGTAGCTATTGTGTCCGCTGATCGCCGGCGGTCCGCCGAATGAGGGACCATAGATCTCGAGCGCGGCGGCTTCGCCGTAATTGCGGCCGAAGAACACCGCACGGCGACGGTCGGTCTCCGGCAGCGCTTGATAGACCGCCGACACTTGCTCCGCCATCTCTCGCCAGCCGAACATGTCCGCGAAATATTGCGGCAGCTGGCTTTGCGCGCCGCGTTCCGTCGCGGTGACTGACGGCGTCAATCCGAGCGCGCGGGAATAGGCGATGAATCGATCGGGAGGCAGGATCGGCAAAGCGAGCGGGACCGCCAGGAGTCCGCCGACGACGAATACGCCCGCCACGGTCCAACGCAACGCGCGAGAGGGAAACCAGCGTTCGAAGGCGACGGCGCCGGCGGCGAACAACGTCGGATAGAAGGCCGCGAGATAGTAGGCCTTGCCGTGCGCGAGGAGAAAGATCGCCGTCATCACGACATAGGCGATCGGGAATGCGCGCAGCTCGGGTTGCCCGGGACGCGCGGCGAGACTCCAGAGGCCCGCGACCCAGAGGGGCGCCAAGGTCGGACCGGCGATGAGGGCTTGCTGGCCCAGAAATGCGAGCGGCGACAGAGCCAGGTTTTTCCCGCTGGCGCCGGCCTTGCTCAGTTCGAGAAAGGGCCAGCCGTGCGCGGCTTGCCACAGGACGTTCGGCGCCACGAGCACGACCGCGACCGCCGCGCCGGCGTAGATCCAAGGCTTGGCGAGCGAGCGGCGCAGCGGCGTCGCGACGATCCCGAACGCCAGGCCGACGAGAAAGAATCCGATCAGATATTTGCTCCAAAGGCTGATCGCGACGACGACGCCGAACGCCAGCCAGATGCGCTCGTCGCGCGTCTCGATGAGCCGGACGAGAAGCCAGCTGCAGGCGAGCCAGGTCAGCGGCTGGAGCATGTCCGTCGACAGCAGCACGCCGTCCACCAAGAGGACGGGGCTGAGCAGCGTCGCCAATCCGCCGAGCCATTGGGCGTAGCTGCCGCCGCCAAGGCGCTTGGCGAAGTTCGCCGTCAGCGCGACGGTCGCCGCCATCGCCAGCGCCGGCGCGAGGCGCAGCGGCGTCAGCGCCACGCCGAACCACGCGTGCGACGCCGCGGCGATCAGGGGAACGAGCGGCGGCTGATCGACGTAGCCGAGGGCCGGGCGTTCTCCGCAGGCGATGAAATAAAGTTCGTCGCGGAAGACGCCGTAATGTCCATTCGCTGCGAGATGCGCGCAAAGGCACAGCGCGGCGAGCGCGACCGCCGGCGTTGCGAGCGAACGCGGCGCCGCGAGAAGCAGATTCGCCATGTTCGCTGTCTCCCGCCTTTGCGCTTGCTGAGCGCTTTCGCGCAATCAAGTGTTTAACATAAAGCTGCGGCGTCTTGTCACATAGCCTGCACTTCGTGCCTTCCCTTGACATTGTGCGCCGCATCATCAATAAGCCGCGCACCGCTCCCTTGCGGTCGAATGCGCGCCGGTTGCGTGAAGGGCCGTAAGGCTCTCCTGCTGAGCGCTCTCGTAATCCGCTCGGCCGCCCGGACACGCAGGGCGTCTCCCCAACGATCCTTCGCCGCCCCGCGGGTCTTCCGCGCATATGCGGCTGCCTGAAAGACTCTACATTTGGAAAATTTCAACGGCTTTGGCCTCGCCGCGCCGCTTCTCCTCGCCTTGTCGAAAATGGGCTACACCAAGCCCACGCCGATCCAGGCCCAGTCGATTCCAGTTTTGATGCAGGGCCGCGATCTCGTCGGCATCGCCCAGACCGGCACCGGCAAGACCGCCGCCTTCGCGCTGCCGATCCTCCACCGCCTGCTCGTCGACAAGCGCCCGGCGCCGCGCGGCGGAGCCCGCGCCTTGGTGCTGAGCCCGACGCGCGAACTCGCCAGCCAGATCGCGCAGAGCTTCCGCGACCTCTCCGCTGGATCGTCGCTCAAGATCGCCGTCGTCTTCGGCGGCGTGCCGCATGGCGCGCAGATCCGCGCGCTGGGGGAAGGGCTTGACGTTCTCGTGGCGACGCCCGGCCGTCTCGTCGACCATCTCGACGCGCGTGTCGCCCATCTCGGCGCCGTCGAGTTCCTCGTTCTCGACGAGGTCGATCAGATGCTCGATCTCGGCTTCATCAAGCCGATCCGCCGCATCGTGCGCGATACGCCGAAGACGCGGCAGAACCTGTTCTTCTCCGCCACCATGCCGCCGGACATTCGCGCCCTTGCGGGCGAACTGCTGCGCGACCCCGCTGAAGTTTCGGTGACGCCGGTCGCCAAGACGGCGGACCGCGTCGATCAGACCGTCATCTTCGTCGACGCGGCGCGCAAGCGCGACATGCTGGTCGAGTTGTTCGCCGACGCGGCCCTCAGCCGCACGATCGTCTTCACGCGCACCAAGCACGGCGCCGATCGCGTCGCGAAGACGCTCGACGAAGCGGGGATCAGCGCGCGCGCCATCCACGGCAACAAGAGCCAAGGCCAGCGCGTGCGGGCGCTGGAGTCGTTCCGCGGCGGCGAGGCGCGGGCGCTGGTTGCAACCGACATCGCCGCGCGCGGCATCGACATCGACGGCGTGACCCATGTCATCAACTTCGAGCTGCCGGAGGTCGCCGAAGCCTACGTCCATCGCATCGGCCGCACCGCGCGCGCCGGCCGGGCGGGGCAGGCGGTCTCGCTGGTGGACGGCTCGGAGCGCGACTCCTTGCGCGCCATCGAGAGGCTGACGCGGCTTCGCCTCTTCTCGATCGATCGCCGCGGCGACAAGGGCCCGCCGCCGGCGCCGGTCGTGCGCAAGGCCGAGACGCCGCCTGAGCGGCACCACGCGCCGCACCACGACGCGCGTTCGCCCAACCAGCAGCCGCGCCGCTCGCGCCAAAACCGCCGCCCGCGGCCCGCCTATCAGGCCAAGAGCGCGCCCGCGCGCTGAGGCGCTCGCGGCTCCTTCCCCCCTTTGCGGGGGAAGGGGGCGCGCACCTCGACTAGCGCCATTTGCATTCTAGGGGACGCGCCGCACCCCTTTTCGTCATGCCCGGCCTTGTGCCGGGCACCCACGCCGGGCCGACGATTCTAACGTCATAGGGGTTTTCGTGACGGCGCCGCGTGGATGGCCGGGACAAGCCCGGCCAAGACGGTGTGCGTCAACCCATCTGCAAATGGCGCTAGCTCAGTGCGCTTTGGCGTCCGACTTGCGCTTGCGCTTGGCGAGCGTTCGCAGGCGCAGCGCGTTCAGCTTGATGAAGCCGGCGGCGTCGTTGTGGTCGTAGGCGACCGCGCCTTCCTCGAAGGTGACGAGGTCCTGATCGTAGAGCGAATGGGGGCTGTCGCGGCCGATCGTGTACACGCCGCCCTTGTACAGCTTCAGACGCACCCGGCCGCTGACGAACTCCTGGCTCTTGTCGATCAGCGTCTGCAACATTTCGCGCTCGGGCGAGAACCAGAAGCCGTTGTAGATCAGCTCGGCGTATTTCGGCATCAGCTCGTCCTTGAGATGCGCAGCGCCGCGGTCGAGCGTGATCGACTCGATCGCCCGATGCGCCGTCAACAGGATCGTGCCGCCGGGGGTCTCGTACATGCCGCGCGACTTCATGCCGACGTAACGGTTCTCGACGAGGTCCAGCCGTCCAATCCCGTTGTCGTGTCCAAGCTGGTTGAGCTTCGTCAGCAGCGCGGCGGGCGACAGGCGCTCGCCGTCGACGGCGACCGGGTCGCCGTTCTCAAAGGTGATTTCGACGACGGTCGGCTTATCCGGCGCCGCCTCCGGGTCGAGGGTGCGCGAATAGACGTAGGCCGGCGTTTCCTGCGCAGGGTCCTCGAGCACCTTCCCCTCCGAGGAGACATGCAGCAGGTTGGCGTCGGTCGAGAATGGCGCCTCGCCGCGCTTGTCCTTGGCGATCGGGATCTGGTTCTGCTCGGCGAAGGCGATCAGCGCATTGCGCGATGCGAACTCCCATTCGCGCCAGGGCGCGATCACCTTGATGTCGGGCTCGAGCGCATAGGCGCTGAGTTCGAAGCGCACCTGGTCGTTGCCCTTGCCAGTCGCGCCGTGCGCGACCGCGTCGGCGCCGACCCGGCGCGCGATCTCGACGAGGCGCTTGGCGATCAACGGCCGCGCGATCGAAGTGCCGAGCAGATACTGGCCTTCGTATTGCGCATTGGCGCGGAACATCGGGAAGACGTAGTCGCGGACGAATTCTTCGCGAACGTCCTCGATGAAGATGTTCTCGGGCTTGACGCCCAACAGCTCCGCCTTTTTGCGCGCCGGTCCCAGCTCCTCGCCCTGGCCGAGGTCGGCGGTGAAGGTGACGACCTCGCAGCCATAAGTGGTTTGGAGCCACTTCAGGATGATCGACGTGTCGAGCCCGCCGGAATAAGCGAGGACGACCTTCTTCACTTTTGTCTTGGGCTGGGACATGGGATCGGCAACCGAGATAGAGGACGGACTGGCGCGAAAGCGCGCTGGCGGACCCTTATAGACGGACGCGGGCAGTGCGCAAATTGTCAGGGCGCGCCGCTTCGCCACAGGAGGCGTCGCACGCTGAACACCACGATCAGCGAGATGAGGCCGCCCATCAGGACATCCGAGAGGTAGTGGCCGCCGAAGGCGAGGCGCAGCACGCTGGCGCCGATCGCGAACGCATAGGCTGCCGCGAGCGCCAAGCCGTCGAAGGGCGGCGGCGTCAGCATGGCGGGCGCGACCATCCAGAAGCCTGACGAAGCCTCCCCTGAGGGAAAGCCGCAATTCTTGTTGCAGCCGCCGTCAAACCGGTACCAGGGCCGAAACTCGTCCTTGCCGCCGAATTCCACCGTCTGCACGGGACGCGGCCGATGCAGATGGTCCTTCATGCCGAGATTGACGATGAGGCCCGAGCCGATGACGATCGAGGCGACGAGAAAGACGACCGCCCGTCCGTCCGGCGCCCAGGCGAGCGACGCGAGCTTGCGGTTGAGCCGGATCGCCGCGGGGGCGAGGGGGCCCAACCGGGGCGGTTTGTGGGTGAGCCACGCCTCAAGGCGCGCGGTGTAACGGCGAGCGAGGTAGATCAGCGCGAAGAGCGCCAGCACCACGAACGGCGTCATGCGGAAAAAGTCGCGTCCGAAGCGCGCGGCGCGGCTGGAGCCGATGAAGCCGCCGTGATCGTAGAAAAGATGGGTGACCGCGAGATCGAGGCCAGGCCACAGTGCGAAGATGGCGCCGACCCCAGCCAGGAGCACGATCAGCGTCGCAAGACCCCTTGTCCGCAACGTCACAACACCTTGTAAACTTGGCCGGTCTGGCGCCCCTCGATGCTGCGCTCGAAGGCGCGCGCCGCGCGCGCGACCGGCACGGGGTCGAAGCCGGGGAAAAATGGCCCATAGTCCGCCATCGATTCCTCGAACACGGTCGGGCTCACGACATTGATGCGAAGCCCGCGCGGCAACTCGATCGCCGCCGCCTTGACGAAGCTCTCGAGCGCGCCGTTGACCATGCTGGCAGAGGATCCGGCGGCGATCGGCTCGTCCGCCAGCACGCCCGCGATCAGCGTGATCGAGCCGCCATCGCGCAGCGTCTCGCGCGCCGCCAGGGTCAGATTCACCTGCCCCATGAGCTTATTGACCAGGCCGAGGCCGTAGGAGGACTGCGCGATCGGCGCGGGCTGGATGCCGCCGAGCGGCGCAAAATTGACCGCGCCCGCCGCGCAGGCCACCGCGTCCAGCGGCCCCGCGGCCTGGAGCCCAGCCGCGATGCTGGCGGGATCGGCGATGTCGATCCGCACGTCGCCCGACTTCGATCCGGCCGTGACTATGTCGTGGCGGCCCCCGAGTTCGGCGACGATTGCGCGCCCAAGGACGCCGCTGGCGCCGATGACCAGAATTCGCAGACGGGAGGCAGGCACGGGAGGCTCCGAGCGGACGAACAGAGCGGCGAGGGTACCGAAAGGCTCATTTCAGGACAAGGCGGCGAAACTGTGGACGAAAGTCTCGCGCTGCGACCGCATTTGCCTCATCGCCGCGACCCCCTATAAGATTGCGACAAATACATCAACCGCCGGGGGGAGAGCCGTTGTTTCGTTTGGAGGAAAAGCTCGCGCGTATTCGCGCCGGGTCGTATCGGCGGTCGGATTTCGTCATTGCGGACGCCAAGGACCCCGACATGGGGCCAGGTCTCAACGCCATCGGACCCGCGCGCCAGCGCGAGGGCTCGGCGCCCCGGTTGCGCACGCGCGCCGAATTCATCGATTCGATCGAGGCGGTGATCCGGCAGGACGTCGTCGACGTCATGCTGACGTCGGCGTCCAATCTGGAGCTTCTCACGCGGCGCGGCGCATTTGCGGGCTCGCGCGTCAAACCCGCGATTCGCGCCAACGATACGACCGACATCTGGCGCCTGCGCGGGGCGAACTACGCGGCGACTCCCTCCCGGCCGTTCCGAACCGCTTCGCTGTCGCGAGTGCGCTCGGGAACGCCGGCCCCTCGGCCCGATCTGCCCGTCGCGCTGACCGACCTCGGCCTCTACTCGGTGACATTCACTGGCGAGGTCGAGCAGGACGTCGCAGCGCTCGAGGCATTCGGCGACTTTCGCGCCGACGCGGCCGCGAACGACTTTCGCTATTTCCTCGAGGTGTTCAATCCAAACGCCGGCGGGATCGCCCCGCAGGACGTCCCGCTTTTCGTCAACGACGCGATCGTGCGCTGTCTCGCCGGCCTTACCGAGGCCGAACGGCCGCGCTTTCTCAAGATCGTCTACAACGGCCCGCGCGCGCTCGATGAACTCGCCTCGTTCGATCCCGGGCTCGTCGTCGGCGTGCTCGGCGGCGGCGCGGGCACGACGCGGGATTGCTTCGAATTGCTCCACCAAGCCGAGAAGTACGGCGCGCGCGTCGCGCTGTTCGGCCGCAAGATCAATCTCGCCGAATCGCCGCTCGACATCGTTCGGTTCCTGCGCGCGGTGGCGGACGGGGATCTGCAACCCGCCGAAGCCGTGAAGGCCTACCACGACGGGTTGCGCCGCGACGGGGTGAAGCCGGTCCGCGATCTCGCGGCGGACAACGAAATCACCGAGACCGTACTCAAGCAAAGCTGAGGCGCCGATGAGCGCAAGGCGGGGCGTCTTGACCGCTGGAACCTGGTGCGTCGACTTCAACAAGTCGATCGCACGCTGGCCCGGAGAAGACACGACGAACGAGGTTCTCGCTGTGGAGCGACAGGGCGGGGGCTCCGCCTGCAACATGGCGATCGACCTCAAGCGGCTCGATCCCAGCTTTCCCGTGGAGACGATGGGAGTCGTGGGCGACGACGACCACGCGGCTTTTCTGGTCGCGCAATGCGACGCTTACGGGATCGAGCGCGGCGGCCTGGTCGTTCTGTCCGGCGGTGCGACGATGAGCGTCGACGCCTTCAACGTGTTGTCGAGCGGCCGCCGTACGCACTTCTTCCATCAGGGCGTCGCGGCGCTGATGACGCCCGAGCATTTCGACTTTTCGCGGTGCAAGGCCCGCTTTCTGCACCTTGGCCTGCCCGGCGCACATGCGCGCATGGACGCGCCGTGGCGGGAGGATGCGAACGGCTGGGTGACGACGCTGCGCGCCGCGCGCCGCAGCGGCCTCCTGGCCAATCTCGAACTGATGACGATCGCGCGCGAAAAGGTCGCCGCGCTCTCCCGGCCGTGCCTGCCCCATCTCGACATGCTGATCGCCAACGAATTCGAGATCGGCGCCGTGGCGAACGTCGAGACGGGCAGGGCTAACGGGCCGGACGTCGCCGCCATCGCCGCGGCGGTCGAGGCGGCGCTGCCGCTCGGCGCGATGAACCTCGTGGTGGCGCATTTCCCGGAAGGCGCGATCGCGGTGACGCGCGACGGCGGACGGTTCGCGGTAGGCTCGCTTGCGGCGCCGCCCGAGGCGATCGCCGGCGTCAACGGGGCGGGCGACGCTTTTGCCGCCGGGCTGCTTTACGCCTTGCACGAGGGCTGGGACATCGAGGCCAGCCTGCGGCTCGCTCACGCCGCGGCGGCCGCCTCGGCGCGCGCAGTCTCGACAACGGCCGGCGTTGCGCCGGTCGCGGAATGCTTGGCGCTCGCCGAGCGGTGGGGTTACCGGCCAGCGCCGGCTTGACGCGCGCAGCGCCATATGGGACGCGCGACGCGTCTCAGGCAAATGGAGCGCATCAGCCGTGGCGATTTTTCCGCACCGCATCGTTTTCGTGCGCCACGGGGAAACTGCATACAACGCCGAGGGCCGGCTCCAGGGCCAGCGCGACATCCCGCTCAACGGCAAGGGACGCGAACAGGCCGGCGCGGTCGGGCGGATGCTGCGCGAGCGGCTGTCTGAGGAGATCGCGCGGCTCGAAGCAGTGGGCGCCTTCTACGCCTCGCCTCTCGCGCGTACGCGCCAGACGATTGAACTGGCGCGCGCCGCCATGGGGCTCGACCCCGAGCGCTATCATCTCTGTTCGACCCTGATGGAACTGACCTTCGGCGATTGGGAAGGCCTCACATGGCCAGAGGTCGAGCGGCTGGACGCGGCCGGGGCGCAAGCGCGCGAGGCTGACAAATGGAACTTCGCCCCGCCGCGCGGCGAAAGCTACGCAATGCTGGTCGCTCGCGTGAAGCCCTGGCTCGAAGCGCGCCAAGGCGACTGTTTGGTCGCCTCACACGGCGGCGTCGCGCGCGCTTTTATGGCGATCCTCGCCGATGTGCCCCCCAGCGTCGCGGCGACCGCGAACATCTGGCAGGGACGCGCACTCGTCTTCGACAAGGGCGCGTTCCGCTGGGTCGGGTAGTTACGCCGCGAGCGCGAGGCGGCGTTCGACCAGGCTGCGCAAGCTCCCAAGGTCGTGGGCGAAGGTGCGGATGCCCTCGGCGAGTTTCTCCGTCGCCATCGCGTCGTCGTTGAGCATCCACCGGAAGCGCTTCTCGTCCATCGCGACGCGTTGCGGGGCATGGCCCGGCGCGTCAGGCGACAGTGTCCGCTCGAGCTTGCGCTCGTCCTTCGACAATTCGTCGAGCAGTTGCGGCGAGATGGTCAGGCGATCGCAGCCGGCGAGCGCTTCGATTTCGGCGACGTTGCGGAATGAGGCGCCCATCACGACGGTCGAAACGCCATAGGTCTTGTAATAGGCGTAGATGGACCGCACCGACTGGACGCCGGGATCGTTCGCGCCCTCGTAAGGGCCGCCGCCGGCTTTCACGTGCCAGTCGAGGATGCGCCCGACGAAAGGCGAGATCAGGAAAGCGCCCGCGTCGGCGCAGGCGATCGCTTGGGTGAGCGAGAAGGCGAGCGTCATGTTGCAGTCGATGCCCTCGCGCTGCAGCGCCGCGGCGGCCTGCGCGCCCTCCCAGGTCGAAGCGATCTTGATGAGGATGCGCTCGCGCGAAACCCCGCGCGCGGCGTAGTCGGCGATCAGGGCCTTTGCCTTGGCGACGGTGCTGACGGTGTCGAAGGAGAGATCGGCGTCGACCTCGGTCGAGACGCGGCCCGGGACGATCCGGCTGAGCTCAACGCCGAAGTTGATCGCGAGGCGATCCGTCACGGCGCTCGTCTGCGCTCCGGCTTTGCGGCCCCAGGCGATCGCTTCGTCGAGCAGGTGGGCGTAGGCCGGCATTTGCGCGGCCTTGAGGATCAAGGTCGGATTGGTCGTCGAATCGGTCGGCTTGAAGCGGCGGATCGCC
The DNA here is from genome assembly GCA_036488815.1 of Roseiarcus sp. Lineage (GTDB taxonomy): Bacteria > Pseudomonadota > Alphaproteobacteria > Rhizobiales > Beijerinckiaceae > Roseiarcus. Next base: position 61,932 of record DASXGX010000040.1, on the reverse strand, counting down.
TCCATATCGCCGGTGTCAGCGACGACCGTGGTCATCGCGCGCAATTGATCCAGCTTACTAGGCATGGCGAAATCTCCCTGGAGTCCAGAATGTGGGCGTTTGATGGAAATATGGGCCCCGCGGCGATATGACGCAAGCGCGGCGAAAGCTCAATTCGGCGCGGTGGGGGAGGCCGGTGGGGCAGGCGGGGTCGTCGCAAGGGACAAATCGGCTGCCGGCGCCCCGGCGGCGGCGGGCGGCGCGGGCGCGCTCGGCGGGGAATTGGGCGCACCCGGCTGAGAGGAGGGGTCCGCATAGTTTCTGGCGTCGATGACGGACATCGTGGCGGCGTCCTGCGCCCGCGGCGCAGCGACTTGCGCGCCGATCGCGTGCAACACGTCCGGCGTGTCGGCGTAGGCCGCGTGATCAATGAAGCCGTCGGAAAAGCTAGAGAGGTCGTAGACCTTGGCCCCAAGCTTCTCCAGCTTCTCGCGATCGACCGGACTGGACGGGTTGATGGCGCCGACTCGCTGGCGGGATTCGGCGATCGCGCTGGACAGGGAAAGGGCCTTGTCGTTCGCCGTGGCGAAGACGGTGACCTTGGCCGGCCTGAGATGGCTCATCTGCGCAGCGAAAACGTCGAGATCGATGTCGGGAGACGCGAGCATCACTTCGCCGAGATGTCCGTTGAGATCGCGATCCCCGGATATCGATTCCTGCCGCAGCGCCTCCATCGCAATCCAGCCGCCCATCGAATGCGCGAGCACGTGCACCTTGCCGACGCCCGGGGTCGCGGCGATCTGCTGGAGAAGGTTCTGCAGCGCGTCGCGCGACGCCGTCGCATTGTCCTTGTCTGACACGTAGCCGAACAACTGCTGTTTCGTCGGCCAGGTGAACAGCACCGCGACGCCGCCGAAGCGGCTGTCGGCGACGATCTGAGCGGCGCGATCGCGCGCTTCCTCGAAGCCGGTGTTGAAGCCGTGCACCAACACCAGAACGTCGCGATTGACGCCGATGCGGCCGGAGACGTGCGAGGCGAGCTCGGCGCGGAATTCGTCGGCGTCGAGCTTACGCTCTTGCGCGAGGACGATGTGATCGCGAGCGTTGGCGGCGCCCCACATCGGCTCCTCGATCGAACCGGCGTGATGGCCGGGCGGGATCGTCATGATGTCGAGCGCGAAATGCGCGCCGCCGGTCGAGAGCGCCTGCTCCGCTGCGCCGGTTTCGCCCTTGCGCGTCGAAGCGACGAAGAGTTGCACCGGGCGGGCGGTCGGAGCCGCCGCGCTTGGACCGCCGGCGAGCGAGCCGACATAACCGGCCGCCCCCTCGATGTCGGTCTCGCAGCCCGCAAGCACAAGCGAGAGGGAGGCGATCGCGACCAGCCGGCCCACGACGCCGAAAACCTCTCTCGCGCCGCTCGAAGCCGCGGTCATCGACATCCCCCGTTGACGCAGCCTAACGGCCGCCGCGCCCGCAATGCGCGCGCGACCGCCTCATCGGTCACGGATGTGGCGAGAGTGAGACCTTGCCTGCAGCCGAGCCGTTCACGAACTGTGACGCTCAATGCAACAGTAGCATCAGCGATGCGCAGCTTTGTCGTGCTTTTTGATGGCCTCAGGGCTCACGGGGGTGAAGAAATTGACCAAGTTTCCGTCAGGGTCGCGAAACAGCAACGAGCGATTTCCCCAGGGTTGGGTCGTCGGCGGCTGAACGATGTCGGTGATCACTTTGTCCAGCCTTTCATATTCTTTGTCGACGTCTTCAACGCGGAACTCGATGATGGCGCTATGGTTGTCGGCGGCGCGCGCCGCGCTGGCCCCAAACATCTCCATTGTCCGTTTGCTGCCGATCGCCAGGGCGCCGGTCGGCGTCGCGAGTTCGGCGAAGTCCTGCGTGTACCAGGTCGGCGAAATTCCGGTTACGTCCGCGTAAAATCGCGCCAGACGGTTAATGTCGTTTGTGATCACGCGCGTCGAGACGAAATCCATCGTATCCTCCTGAAAAAGCCGCTCCGCATGTGACGTGCGGCGCCTCGGTGCGCCGCTTGTAACGGAGGGCTGTTGACAGCATGTTGTCAGCAGGAGGACGCCGTGCGCCGGGCCGATCGACTGTTTCAGATCATCCAGATCCTGCGGCGCACGACCCGTCCGGTCACCGCCAGCGCGATCGCCGAGGAGCTGGAGGTCTCGAAGCGGTCGGTTTACCGCGACATCGCAGACTTGATGGCGCAGAGGGTGCCGATCCAGGGCGAGGCGGGACTGGGCTATGTCCTCGAGCGAGGCTTCGACATGCCGCCGCTGATGCTTACGCCGGATGAGATCGAAGCCGCGGTTTTGGGCGCGCAATGGGTCGCCGAGCGGGGCGATCCCGTGCTGGCTCGAGCGGCGCGCGACCTGATGGCGAAAATCGAAACCGCCGTGCCCGATCGCCTGCGTCCCTTCATCGCCGAGCCCACGATCGGCGCGCCGCCCGCCAATGTATTGGCGCAGGACGGACTGGATATCGCCAAGACCCGCTTATGGATTCGAACCGGGCGCAAGATTCGGATCCGCTATCGAAACAAAGAGGGGCAAGACAGCGAGCGCGCCATCTGGCCGGTGATCATCGGATATGCCGAGACGGTGCGCCTGCTGGCGGCGTGGTGCGAATTACGCCAGGCGTTCCGGCACTTCAGGACGGACCGCATTGTCGCCGCCGAATTCCTCGACGAGAGCCATGGCCGTCGTCCCGCCGAGCTGAGAGCCCGGTGGAAACGCCAAATGGACGCTGAGCGCGGAGCGCTGCCCTGACCGGGACAGGCTCAGCGCAGCTTTTAGAAACGCTTCGCGCTGCGCACGTCGATTGCGAAGGCGATGAGGGCGAGGGTGGGGAAGGCGAGGCCGAACCCGCTCGCCAACCTCCAGCCGCCGTGCTCGTAGGCCCAGGCGCCGAGCGCCGATCCAACCGCGCCGGCAACGAAGAAACTGGCCATGAACAGCCCATTGAGGCGACCGCGCGCTTCCGCGTCGAGCCCATAGATTGCGCGATAGCCAAGCACGAGGTGGGCTTGCACGCCGAAGTCGACCAGGATCGCGCCGAGGACGAGCAGCCCCAAGGCCAGGTTGGAGCCCGAAGGCGCGATATTCGTGATGAGATAGGCGACCGCCACCGTAGCTATGGCGAGCCCGGTCGCCAGGCGGCTGTGGCCGCGATCAGCGATCCTCCCCGTCAGCGGCGCGGCGATCGCCCCTGAAACCCCGGCAAGTGCGAAAAGCGCGATGCCGTTCTGCGAGAGGTGGAAAGGCCCCGCCAGCAGCAAAGGCGTCGTGGTCCAAAACAGGCTGAACGCGCCGAAAAGGAACATGTGATAAAGCGCGCGCTGGCGAAGGATGGGCGTCTTCAGCGCCAGATGGACCATCGACGCGAGCATCGAGCCGTAATGCATACGTGCGTTCGGCCGGCGCTGCGGCAAGGCGATCGCGAGCACGATGGCGAGCGCCGCCATGCCTGCGGTTGCGGCGAAAAACACGGTCCGCCACGACGAGGCGGCGGCGATGAAGCTCGAGGCCGGCCGCGCCAGCATGATGCCGAGCATCAGCCCCGTCGTCACGTCGCCGACGATGCGTCCGCGCGTCTCGGCGGGCGCCAAGTGCCCCGCCAGCGGGATGAGCACCTGCACCGCCACCGAGCCGAGCCCGATGCACAGGGCGAAGAACAAGAACGGAGCCGCCTGCGTCGACAGCGCCGCGCCGAGCAGGCCGACCGTTGCGAGCGCCATCGAGGCGAGCACCAGCCGGCGATTCTCGGCGAGGTCGGCGAGAGGAGCAATCAGCAGAAGTCCCGCGCCGTAACCCACTTGGATGAGCGTGACGATCAGCCCCGCGGCTTGCGTCGGCAGGCCGAGGCTCGCACTGATGGGCGCGATCAACGGCTGGGCGTAATAAATGTTCGCCGCGATCATTCCGCTGCCGATGGCCAAAAGCGCCATCAGCCCCGCGGAGAGCGAAGGTTCGGCGTACGCAAGTTTCTGTTGGGACAAAACGTCTCTCCGTGGGGAACAGTCGGATTCATTTGGCGGGGGGTTACGCCACGAGTTTCATGGCGACGTCGACGACGCCGAGTGGCGAGGATGACTGCAGCCGCGTGCGGCCGACGACGCGCATTCCCTGAAGGAGACAGATGAGCGTGCGCGCGGTCGCCTGCGGATCGACATGTCGAGGGATCGAGCCGTCGCCGTGACCTTGCGCGATCAGATCGGCCAAAAATCCTTCGACCGCCTGGAGTTCGCTTGCCACCCGCGCGTCGACCGCGGGATCGCGGGAGGCGAGTTCGACCGCGCCGCCAACCATCAGGCAGCCGCGCCGACCCTCGAAGCCCCCTGAGAGCTGGACATAGGCTGCGAGGAGGTCGCGCAGTCTCTCGCGGGCCGTCGCCGGGCGCGAGGCCAACCGCCGCCGCCGCTCGGCGTGTCCGCTTGCATAACGCTCGAGCGCGGCGAGATACACGGCGTGCTTGTCGCCGAACGCCTTGTAGAGACTACCCGCGGCGATGTTCATCGCGGCGGCGAGATCAGGAATGGATGTGGCGTGGTAGCCGCGCTCGCGGAAAACCTCGATCGCGCCGTCCAGCGCGGCGTCGAGGTCGAATTCCCGCGGGCGCCCGCGCCCACGGGCGCCGTGCGCGCTATGGTCGGCTGGCGTCATGCCCCGCAAATAGAAAACGTTCGTTTCCAAATCAAGCGGGGTAACGCGCCTGCGCGATCACAAGCGCGTTTCAGGCGGTCTGCAAAACCAGAGAAGCGGCGCCGCCGCGGCTCATTTCGACGTGGTGCAGGAACTGGCGCGCGCTTTCCCGCCACGTGAATCGGAGCGAATGCTCGCGCGCGCGCTCGCGCGGGATTTCCAGCGCAGCCAGGCACGCGGCGCGCAGATCGGTGTCGAGCACGCCGGCCCCGCTTTCGCCGATCACGTCGAGCGGCCCGGAGACCGGGAAGGCGGCGACCGGCAAGCCGCTCGCCAACGCCTCGATCAGCACGATGCCGAAGGTGTCGGTCTTGGAGGGAAAGACGAACACGTCGGCGCCTGCGTAGACGCGCGCCAGCGCCTCGCCATAGAGGGCGCCGAGGAAATGCGCATGCGGATAGCGTCGCTCGAGCGTCGGCCGCGCCGGCCCGTCGCCGACGATGACGACCGATCCGGGCAGATTCAAATCAAGCAGCGCTTCGAGATTTTTTTCGACCGCGACGCGTCCGACGCACAGAAAGATCGGGCGAGGCAGATCGACCGTATCGGCTGCTCGCGGGCGGTAGAGCGCATGATCGACGCCGCGCGTCCAGACCTTGACGCGATCGAACCCGCGCTGCGTAAGCTCGTTCTTGATCGACGTCGTCGGCGCCAGAGTCGCCGCCGCGGGCGCGTGGAAGCGGCGCAGGGCGGCATACGAGATCGCCTCGGGCAGGCGCGTCCGGGCGGCGATATATTCGGGAAAGCGCGTGTGATAGCTCGTCGTGAAGAGTTTGCCGCGCTTGCGGCAATAGCGCCGCGCCGCCCAGCCGATCGGCCCTTCAGTCGCGATGTGGATGTGGTCGGCGCCGGCGGCCTCAATCCGCCGCGCGACTTCCCACGGAGTCGCGATGGCGAGCCGGATGTCGGGATAGGTCGGCATCGGCAGGGAGGCGAAGCCTTGTGGCGTCAAAAAGATGAATTCCGCGAGGTCGCGCGCCGCAGCGGACATCCGCTCCAGCGTGTGCACGACGCCGTTCACTTGCGGGCGCCAGGCGTCGGTCGCGACCAGGATGCGCATCAAGCGGCTTCCGCCTCCGCCGGCTGTTGGATCGGCGCCGCGACGGTGGCCGCGGCGAGCTCGCGCGGGCGCTGCGCAAAGGGCTTCGACCAGAAGAGAACCTCGAACCGGCCGTCGAAATGCTCGACGACGAGCGAGCAGGATTCGACGAAATCGCCGGTGTTCACGTAGGTCACGCCATTGAGTTCGCGAATCGTCGGGTGGTGGATATGGCCGCACACGACGCCGTCGGCGCCGCGTCGCTTGGCCTCCGCCGCCAGTTCGCTCTCGAAGGAGCCGATGAAGTTGACGGCGTTCTTCACCTTGAGCTTCGCCCAGGCCGAAAACGACCAATAGCCGAAGCCGAACAGCCGGCGGATCGCGTTGAAGCGGGTGTTGACGAACAGCGCGGCGTCGTAGGCCCAATCGCCGAAATGCGCGAGCCACTTGGAATGGCGGACGACGACGTCGAATTCGTCGCCATGCATGACGAGGTAGGTCTTGCCGTCGGCCGCGACATGCGTCGTGTTGCGCACGATCTCGATGCCGCCGAAGGTCAGGCCGATGAACTGGCGCGCGAATTCGTCATGATTGCCCGGCACGAAGATCATGCGCGCGCCGTGCCGCACCTTGCGCAGCAGCTTCTGAATGACGTCGTTGTGCGCCTGCGGCCAGTACCAGCCCGAGCGAAGGCGCCAGCCGTCGATGATGTCGCCGACGAGGAAGATCGTGTCCGCGTCGGTGTGGCGAAGGAAATCGAGCACCAATTCGGCTTGGCAGCCACGCGTCCCCAAATGCAGGTCGGAGATGAAGATGGTGCGATAGCGTCGGATCGAGTCTTCGGTCTTGGCCAAGGGAGCCTCGGTCGTTAACAGCCCGTTGGCGCTCTCCTTGCACAGATTCTCATGTCGGCGGGATGACAGACGGGAATCAAATGTGCTTCCACACGTAAAATGCGCAAGCACAGTCTGTCGAAGGCGAAAGCCGCCTGTTCGAGGGCTCCCTCAGGCGGTGGTGTGCTTGAAAAGGTAACGCCGTGCCTCGGCGTCCAGTTCGGCCTTGAAGGGATAACGATCCTTCAGACCCTTTGCCCGGGCGGCCGCCGGACGCTCGTCGATCTCGTCGTGCAGACGCTTGAGGTGCGGCAAGCTTGCCCAGGCGTCGTCGCCGAGCACGAACGGGATCATGCGCGCCCAGCCCCAGACGTCCATGTCGACGATCGTGTACGTGTCGCCGACGACGTAGCGCCGATGCGAGAGCCGCTCGTCCAGAACATGGAAGTGCCGGCGCGCCTCGAAGAGGTAGCGGTCGGTGGCATAGGGGATCTTCTCCGCCGCGAAGTGCTTGAAGTGGACCGCCTGGCCCGTATAGGGGCCGACGCCGCTGGCGACGAACATCAGCCACGACAACATTTCGGCGCGCGCGTCCGGCCTGGGCAGGAACTTGCCGGCCTTCTCTGCCAGATAGAGCAGGATGGCGTTGCTGTCGAACATCGTCGTCGCGCCGTCGACGATCGCCGGCACCTTGCCGTTCGGATTGATTTTCAAGAAATCCGGCGCGAACTGCTGGCCGGCGCGCGTGTCGACGGCAATGGCCTCGTACGGAAGCCCGGATTCCTCGAGAAACAGTGCGACTTTCGTGGGATTGGGGGATGCGTTGAAATAGAACTTCAGCATGTGCCTCTCCTGGCGGCGGCCCAACCCGCTTTGGACCCCGTCTCTATGGGCGGTTAAGTGGCGGTCCGGCCTCGCCGCTGTCAATTGATGCAGGGTAGAATATTCGTGAGAGGCGGCAAGCAGGAGAGCGCCAATGAAGGAATGCGCGGTCGCCCGCCGCGTGGTTGCGGAGGGCGTCGTCCAGGGTGTCGGCTATCGGGAGTTCACCAGGCGATGGGCGATGCGGCTCAACATTTCCGGTTGGGTGCGGAATCGGCGCGACGGCGCAGTCGAAGCGCTCGTCTGCGGCGCCGCGGCGGACATCGACCTGATGCTTGAGAAATTGCGGCAGGGGCCGCCGGGCGCGGCGGTTCATGCCTTGCGGGTCGAGGAAGGCGCCAGCGGCGAGGGCGAGGCGGCGGGCTTCGCAGTGCGGCCTACGTTTTAAAAGCTGCGCCTCGCCACTTCCGGGCAGAGGAATTGCGAAACAGCGGGGCTGAATGCCCCGCTGTTTCCTTGTCTGGGTCAGTGACCACGGCTCCGCGGGCGTCAGATGAGGCCGGCTCGGGCCAGAACCTTCTTGGCGCGAGTCAGATGCGGCAGGTCCAGCATCTGGCCCTCGAGCGACACGACACCAGCGCCGGGTTTGGCCTCGAACGCGGCCATCACCGCTCGCGCATGGGCGACGGCTTCTGGCGACGGCGTGAACACCTCATTGATGACGGGAACCTGCGCCGGATGGATCGCCATCTTGGCCGTGAACCCATCCCGTCGCGCCGCGAGCGCCTCTTGGCGCAGCCCGGCGGCGTCGCGGAAATTCGTGTAGACGGTGTCGATCGGCTGAACGCCCGCGGCCGCCGCCCCGACGAGGGTCAGGGTCCGCGCGAGAACGTAGGGCGGGGCGAAGGCGCCGTCGGGCAGCCGGTTGGTCTCGGCGCCGAGGTCCGCGCTCAGGTCCTCGCCGCCCCACGCGAGCCCTTCAAGCCGGCGGCTGCATCCGCGATAGCTTGCAAATCCGAACAGCGCTTGCGCCGTCTCGGTGGCGATAGCGAGAATGCGCGTCCCGCCGTCCGGCAACTCCAACTCCGCTTCGCGGACTGCGAGTTTCGCGCCGAGTTGCTGAACCGCCGCCCCGTCGAGGCATTTCGGCAGCATGATCGCGTCGGGCTGGCTTCGCATCACCGCATCGAGATCCTCGTCGGTGAGGCCGCCGTCGAGCGGGTTTACGCGCACGTAGAGGCGCGGCCGAGGCATGAGGCTGCGCGCCTCGCTCAAGAAGGCGGCGGCGGTGTGGCGCGCCGCCTGTTTGGCGGCGAAGGCGACGGAATCTTCGAGATCGACGATCAGGGCGTCGGCCTCGCTCGTCAGCGCCTTGGCGAGCTTCTTCTCGTCGTCGCCGGGAACGAACAGCAAAGAGCGCATGCGACTAGACCGAGACCGTATAGGCGCCGGGCCGGCGCCGCATGAAGGCGGTGCGCTTGCACTCCGCGACGAGGGTTCCATCCTGCTTGAAGGCGCGGTGAAGGAATTCGACGAGGCCCGCGTCGGGGCGCGACTTCGAGGCGCGGGCGGCGATGACTTCGCTGGTTGCGTTCACCGTGTCGCCCTCGAAGAGCGGGGCGGGGAATTTGACGTCGGTCATGCCGAGATTGGCGATCGTCGTGCCGAGCGTGGTGTCGTTGACGGAAATTCCGATCATGAGGCCGAGGGTGAACAGGGAATTCATCAGGGGGCGGCCCCATTCGGTTTCGGTGGCGCAAAAATGGGCGTCGATATGCAGGGGCTGCGGATTGAGCGTCATGTTGGAGAACAGCATGTTGTCCATCTGCGTCACAGTGCGCGTCAGGCGGTGCCGGAAGAGCCGGCCGACCGCGAAATCTTCAAAGTAAAGCCCGCCACGCGGATGGGCGCTTTCGGAATAGCTCATCGTAAACCTCTGGGAGGCGCTGTTAAGCGGGCGTTTACCGTAAATCGGCGATCAATGGATCGTGCCCAGAATCCCCGCTTGGTCGCTCCGGAGCAGGACGTGAGAGAGATCGAAGCCATCGCCGATCGCCAGCCGGCCGAACCGGCTGATCGTCATGGCATTGTGCGACGATTTCTCGCCTGGACGCAACGGGCTGACGCCGAATGCCGCGCCGACGCGGCGAGCGCGCTCGCGCGGGCCTATCTCTATTCCGATCTGACCGCGGAGGCGCGGGCGGAGGCTGCGCTGGGCCTGACCGCGCTGCTCGACGACCCTTCCGCGATGGTGCGTCGCGCCTTGGCCGAGGCGCTGGCGAGCGCCGCCGAGGCGCCGCGCCACATCGTGCTCGCGCTCGCCTGCGACCAGTCCGAGGTCGCGAGCGTCATCTTGTGCCGTTCCCCCGCGCTTGCCGACGCCGAACTCGTGGATTGCGCGGCGATGGGCGACGCGATCGCGCAAGCGGCCATCGCTGCGCGTCCTCGCCTCGGCGCCGGCGTGGCGGCGGCCCTCGCCGAGATTGGCGCGCGGGATGCGGTTCTCGCGCTTGTGGATAATCTCGAGGCGGCTCTGTCCGCCGGCTCGCTGTGGCGGATCTTCGAACGTTTCGGCGAGGATGCGGAACTGCGTGAAGCCTTGTTGGCGCGCGCATGGCTTCCGCCGGCGCTGCGCAACGAGCTGGCGGCGACAACGGCGCGCACGTTGGCGAAGTTCGTCGCGCGTTGCGGCTGGCTGAGCGAGCCGCGCGCCGAGCGGATCGCACGCGAGACGCGCGAGCAGGTGACGGTCGAGATTGCGCGTGGGATCGAAAGCGGCGACCTCGACGATCTCGTGCGACGGATGCGGACCAGCGGTGCGCTCACGGTGGCTGTGCTGATGCGCTCGGTGCTGTGCGGCGAGCGCGACCTCTTCGTTCAGGCGATGGTCGAACTCACGGATATGCCACGGCCGCGGGTCGCCGCCTTCGCGCGCAGCCCTGCGAGCCACGGCTTTGCGGCGCTTTACGCGAAGGCGGGGCTTCCCCTGGCGTTCCTGCCAGCCTTCCGGGCCGCGCTCGACTTCGCGGGACCTGGCGCCGGCGAGACGCTCTCGCTCGCCTTGGCCGAGCGAGCGATGCAAGCCTGCGGCGCCGATCCGGCCGCCGCGCCGCTCCGCGCTCTCCTGGCGCGCCTGGCGGTGGAGGCCGCGCGTCAAAGCGCTCGCTCCTTCGCGGAGAAAGCCGCGCTCATCGAATCGACGAAGCCGCTCGCGATCACAGGGCCGTCGGACTACGCGCCTCTGCTGATCGACGCGGTGGCCGCCGCGCTGGAGGACTGCGTCGCGCCGCCGGTCGAAACTCCCTTGCAGACCGCCGAACGCGGCGACGATTGCGCGCCGCTGCTGATCGACGCGGCGACCGCCGCGCTGGACGATTGCGCGCCCGCGGTCGAGCCGTTTGGCTGGCTGACGCTCACCGAGGATCTCGCGCCGCCCGTGCAATTGCCGGCCGACATGCTTGCCGCGCTCGCCGAGGCGGCGTGATCCTGAATCAAGCGACTTCGACGCCAGAGAGGCCGGCGCGCGCCTGGGCAATCGCCTGCGCCAGCACGTCCGTGTCCTGAGCGCCCGGCACCCCCAAGCGCGAGGCGAAGATGAAAAACGGCACCCCAGTGACGCCGATCGACTGCGCCTGAGCAATTTCCTGCTGCACGGCCTCGGCGTCCCGGCCTTCGGCGAGCAAGGCTGCGACGATGTCGCCGTCCATGCCGCTTTCGCGCGCGACTTCGACGAGCTGCGCTCGCTCGCTGATGTCCCGGCCCTCCACGAAGTAGAGATGGAACAGGCGTTCGACGACTTTGTCCTGCACCTGCGCCCCGGCGGCCCAGCGGATGAGCCGGTGTGCGTCCAATGTGTTAGGCGAGCGAGATATTGCGTTGAAATTATAGGTGATGCCCACGTCCTCGCCAAGCGCGGTCAAGCGGTCGTGGATCGCCGCGAGACGGGCGTCGTCGCCGAACTTGTTCTTCATATAGGCCCGCCGGTCGAGTCCGCCCTCCGGGATGGTCGGATCGAGCTGGTAGGGCCGCCAGCGCACTGTAATCGGCCCCTCGGTCTGCGCGATCGCCTGCTCGAGGCGTCGCTTGCCGAGATAGCACCAGGGACAGACCACGTCGCTCACGACGTCGATCGTCAGCGCCTCGCCCTCACTCATGGCAGCCTCCTTCGAGCGCAATAGCGCTTGGCGCTATATGTGTGCTCGGCTGGCTCAGCCGCAACCCGTCACGGAGCGGCGCGCCACCAGGTTTCGATATTGACGCCGAACATCGGCGTCTTCTCCGGTCTGCCGAGCGCGGAGGAATAGGCGATCCATTGGTCCGGCGCGTAGAAGAGCGGGACGATGTAGAAGCCGGACAGCAGCGTACGATCGAGCGCGCGCACGGCGGCGACGAAATCGTCGTGGCTGCGGGCGGCGACGACCGCCCCGATCATCGCGTCGATCGCCGGCGAGGCGGCGCCGCAAATGTTGTAGGAGCCGTCCATCGACGCGGCGGCCGAACTCCAGCGTCCCCGTTGTTCGTTGCCGGGCGAAGGAGAGGCGATCCACGAGCCGATCATCATGTCGAAGTCGAAGCGGCCGCGCCGACGTTGAAACTGCACCTCGTCGACGAGGCGCACCACGGCCTGAACGCCGATGCGCGCCAAGCTGCGCGAATAGGCGAGCGCAAGGCGCTCCTCCTGGCGGGACTTGACGAGGATCTCGAAGGCGAGCGCCTCGCCGCGCGCACTGGTGAGCGCGCCGTCGTGCAACGCGTAGCCCGCCTCGGCGAGCAGCTCGAGCGCGTCGCGGGCGAGATCCCGGTCGCGCCCGGAGCCGTCGTGGACCGGCGGCGTCCATCGGCCTTCGAGGATGTCGTCGCGCACCGCGCCGGGGAACGGCGCCAGCAGCGCCCGTTCGGTGGGCGAGGCGGGACGCCCAGCCGACGACAATTCGCTGTCGTCGAAGAAGCTGCGCGAGCGCGTGTAGACGCCGGCGTAGAGATTGGCGTTGATCCATTCGAAGTCGAACATCATCGCCAAGCCCTCGCGCACGTGCGGGTCGGCGAAGACGGGTCGCCGGGTGTTGAACGCGAAGCCGGAGATGCCTTTGGGCAGGCTGTAGGGGATGGATTGCTTGAGGATGCGACCGTCCCGCACCGCAGGCAGGTCGTAGCCGTCGCGCCAGCGCGTGGGATCGTCTTCCACGCGAAAATCATACAGGCCGGCCTTGAACGCCTCGAACATCGACGAAGCGTCGCGGTAGTAGTCGATGCGGATCTCGTCGAAATTGAAGAGGCCGCGCGTTATCGGCAGATCGCGCGCCCAGTAATTGGGATCGCGGCGCAGTACGAGGCGCTGCCCGGGCTCGACCTCCGTCACGCGATAAGGGCCCGAGCCGACCGGGATTTGCAGCGTCTGGTCCTCGAAGTGCTCGGCGTCGGTATGGGCGCGCGGCAGTACCGGCATCAGCCCGAGAATGAGGGGAAGCTCGCGGTCGTCGGATCCGGAGAGATCGAACCGGACCGTCAAATCGTCTGGCGTGTTGACGCCTTTGACCAGCGCGTAAGCGGCGCGCTGCGAGGGGAGGCCCTTGGCCTTCAAGAGGTTGAAGGTGAAGAGGACATCGGCGGCGGTGATCCGGCCGCCGTCCGAGAAATGCGCCGCCGGATTGATGTGAAACGTGATGAAATCGCGCGCATCGTCGGTCTCGATGGTGCGCGCGATCAAGCCGTAGAGCGTGAAAGGCTCGTCGGCGGAGCGCATCATCAGGGATTGGTAGACGTTGCCGACGAGGCCCTGCGCCGTCGATAGCGCCTTGACATTGTAGGGGTTCAAGCTGTCGAAGGCGCCGAGGAAGGCGAGTGAGAGCCGGCCGCCCTTGGGCGCGTCGGGATTGGCGTAGGGGAGATGCGTGAAGTCCGGCGGCAGCGCCGGCGCGCCGTGCATCGCGAGCGCATAGGTCGGCGGCGCCTCGTCGGCCCGGGCCGCTCCCAGGAACGCAGCCAGGACGAAAAGAATCGGCAGGAGTCTCATGCGGCGATCTTAGTGAATGGGGTCGGGCGCGTCATCGGTGCGATCCCGGACGCGCGACCGCGACCCATTTGCCACGCCACGTCGACAATGCGCGAACGGCACGAGATTCTTGTTGGATTGTCCCCTCGAATGTGAAAAGAGGGCGCCCGACGGCGAGGTCGCGGGCGGCGCCCCGTTCTAGCCCCATTGTCGCGACAAGGGGTCCTCCCGCAGTGCGAGCCGTGGCAGAGCTTCGGATTACCGATCGAAAGGACCATTCATGACCTCCTCGTTTGTGCGCGTCGGCGCGTTGACCCTGGCCGCGGCATTGGTCCTGGCGGCGGGCAGCGCGTTTGCGCAAGCGACGAAGCCGGCGGCCCCGGCTGCACCCGCGGCTCCGGCTGGTCCGGTTAAGCTCGAGCTGACGCCAATGCAGGCTCCATGGACCAAGATCTGCGGCAAGGATCAGGGCTCGGGCAAGGAAGTGTGCTACACGACGCGCGACTTCGGCCAGGCAGCCGATCAGCCGCCGACGCTTGCGATCGCAGTCTATCAGATGGCGAACGAAGAGCGGCGTATCGCGCGCTTCCTGCTGCCGGTCGGCCTGCTGCTGCGTCCCGGGTTCCGCCTGGTGATCGACAAGGGCGAGCCGATCGAGGGCCGCTTCGCGATCTGCTTCCCCAATGGCTGCTTCGCCGAGGCGGAACTCAACAACTCCACGCTCGCCGCGTTGAAGAAGGCGCAGACAGCGAGCGTGATGGTGCGCAATCAGGCGAATAACGAGGTCACCTTCATCCTGCCGATGAAGGATTTCGGCGCGGCTTTCGATGGTCCTGCGGTGGACCCGAAGGTGCTTGCGCAGCAGAACCAGGAATTGCAGAAGCAGCTCGAGGAGCGCGCGCGCCTGCAGCGCGAGAAGCTCGAGCAACAGCAGGGCGGGGCCGCGCCCGCCGCCCCGGCTACGCCGGCCCCCGCGAAGTAAGGTCGAAGGTCTCAGCCCCTCTGTCGCCCCCGCGAAAGCGGGGGCTCAGACGGCCGCGGCGAGCCGCTCGATGTGACGCGTCCGAGCCCTGCGCCGCCGGGATGACCGCTGCGCAGTATAGATTCGGGTAAATATTACAGCAATTTAGGCGAGGTTGGCCCGCTTGGCTCAATTCGCTCTAAGCTGGTCGCGCATACGGTAGTTGCCGTCCTCGGCCCGCACGAACTCTTCGTCCACCTGCGGGTGACGGACCGGCTCGCCGGAAACGTCGGGCAGCAGGTTCTGCTCCGACACATAGGCGATGTACTGCGTCTCGGCGTTTTCAGCGTAGAGGTGGTAGAAGGGCTGGTCCTTGCGAGGGCGAACTTCTTCGGGGATGGACCGCCACCATTCCTCCGTGTTGGCGAATATGGGATCGACGTTGTAGATCACGCCGCGAAACGGATAGACGCGGTGCTTGACGATTTGGCCGATACTGAATTTGGCGACGCGCGCTTCCATGATCTTCGAGCTTGTTGAAAAGCCGGTTTCCTAACGCTGACCTGATGTTCGTGTCAATTTTTAGCGTCGCTCGAGAAACCATAGCGCGCGCCGAAGGCCGTATCCTTCGCTGCAATCTGGCGTGCGAGGTCGACGATCACCCGCGCTTGTTTCCACGTCGCGTCGTCCTGCATCTTGCCGTCGATCATTACGGCGCCTGAGCCGTCCGGCATGGCCGCCAGAATTTTCTGCGCAATCGCGACTTCCGATGGGTCAGGCGAGAACACCGCCTTGGCGATTGCGATCTGGCTGGGATGAAGCGTCCAGGCGCCGGCGCAACCCATCACGAAGGCGTTGCGGAATTGCGTCTCGCAGGCGGCGGGGTCCGAAAAGTCGCCGAATGGCCCATAGAAGGGCTTGATGCCGTTCGCCGCGCAGGCGTCGACCATGCGCGCGATCGTATAGTGCCAGAGATCCTGCTGCGCTGCCGCCCGCGGCGCGCCCGGTTCGCCGGCGTCGGCGAGCACGCGGTAGTCCGGATGGCCGCCGCCGACCCGCGTCGTCTTCATCGCGCGCGAGGCGGCAAGGTCGGCCGGTCCGAGGCTCATGCCGTGCATACGCGGCGACGCCGCTGCGATGGCTTCGACATTTTTGACACCCTCGGCGGTCTCGAGGATCGCATGGACCAGAATGGGCTTCGCCACGCGGTGGCGCGCTTCGAGCTGGGCCAGATACTGGTCGATGAAGTGAATGTCCCACGCGCCCTCGACCTTGGGCAGCATGACGACGTCGAGCTTGTCGCCGACCTCGCCGACGAGGCGCGTCATATCGTCGAGAAACCAGGGCGAATTGAGCGCGTTGACGCGCACCCAGAGGCCGGTTGCCCCGAAATCGACGCTGCGGGCCATGGCGATGAAGCCGTCTCGGGCGGCCTCCTTGGCTTCGATCGGGATCGCGTCCTCGAGATTGCCGAGAACGACGTCGACTTCGCGCGCCAACTCGGCCGCCTTGGCGCGCACCTTCTCGATGTGCGGCGGGACGAAATGGATCATCCGCTCGACGCGGGAGGGCAGTTCGCGATAGGGACGCGGCGCCCCGATCGCCAGGGGTTCGAAAAATTTGCGCGGCGCTTTCATTGAGAGACTCCCTGGAGCGCGCGGGGAAAAAACTGGACGCCGGGGAACCGGATCACGCCATAGGGCGAATTGGCCGCGCCGGCAATCGACGCGGCGCCCGATGGAACGGCTCAGCCTCCCGGCATCGCCACGATCTCGGGCGCCGACCATGGGCCGGAGATAAAAATGGTCAGTCGCGCCCCGTCCGCCGATGGAGCGCCCTGCGCATTGGCCTGCGTTGCGACGAGATGGGCCTGAAGCCTGCGAGCGACAAGATCGGCCGAGCCATCGATCGCGACGACCGCCCCGGGTCCATCGGCCTGTGCCGACGCAACGGTCGCCTTTCCGCTGGCGACGACGAAGGGCGCGTGCGCGTGGGAGAAGGTCGTCTGGCCGGTCGCCATGTCGCGCGGAATGTCGATCGCCCGGCGCTGGCTGCGTCGGATCGCCTCCTCGATATTCACGCCTTCGACGACGCCGGCCTGAAGGTTCAGCGCGCCGCTTCCGGCGAGCGACGCGACGAAAGCGGCAGGGGTGGCGCCGGCCCCCTGCAAGGAGATCTCGAATCCGCCTCGGCCGCGATAGGCGTTCCAGCCGAAGTCCGCGAGCGCCGCGCCGAGATCGACGTCGACTGCGGAGGCGGAAATCTTCGCTTGTAGGCCTGCGGCGCCGCTCGAAAGCGTCAGGGCGCCCTGCAAAGCGCCGTCGTAGGCGGTAGCTTCGAGAAGTTTCGCCGTCAGGCGTCCGTCCACGCACATCACGGAGACGGCTGCGTCCTCGATGCGATGGCCACGCCACTCGGCGTGGGCGGCGGAAATGCGCAAGTCGAGATTAAGGTCGGTCGGCGGCGCGATACCGAACGGCTCAGTGCTCCAGCCCGCGCCGTCGTCTAGAAAATGGAGCCGCTGCAGCAGCAGCGGATCGATGTGCAGGGAGTCGGCGGCGAGCGTTCCGGAAAGCGCATTTCGCTCCCCCTCGAGCGACAAGGTCAGCGCCCCCTCGAAAGTCTGCCCGGCGAACGTCAGGCGCGAATCGCTCAAAGCGACGGCGGAGCCGCTCGTTTGCATCTTGCCTTCTAGGGAAAGCGCGTCGGCGCCCAACAGCGGCGACGGACGCGCGCCCAGGAGGCGCTTGAGCGCGCTGACCGATCGAATATCGGCGGAAACGTCGCCGGTGAAGCCGCCATGAACGCCGCCGCTCCAGGCGCCTTCCACGTTGAGCGCCAGCGGCGGCCCGCCGACGGACATCCGCAGCCCCGTCGAACGTCCCGCCAGACCGTCGCGGGGATTGTCGATCTGGCCTTCGATCCTCACCGTTTCGTCGCGCCACGCGCCGCTCAGGGCAAGCCGCAGCGGGCGGTCGGCGGCGGGCCAATCCATCGTTCCGTCGACGCCTTCGATGAGCGTGTCGAAGCGCCGCGCCGCACTGACGACACGGAGGACGCCGCCGTGAAGTTTGACATGCGACCAGACGGCCGGAGGCTCCTCGTCCCTGCCGTGCGCGACCGCCCGGACCTCTGCGACCGCGGGCGCGGCGTCGAGGTCGATCAGCGCCGTCGGACTTTGCAGCGTCGCACCGAGCGGAACGACCTTGCCGCGAATGAGACTGGCGATCGAAAGCGGAAATCTCCCCGCGGGCGCGCTCAAAACGCTCCGGTCATGGGCGTCGACCAGCTCAATGCCGACGACGCGAATCGTCGGCCAGGGAAGCAGCCTGAAGGTCGCGCTTGCCGGGCGCCGGACATGGAGCCCCAGGCGCGGCGAAATCGCCCGATTGATCTGCGCCTCGAACGTCGCCGACCGAAGAGGCCAACGGCTGACGGCCGCGGTCGCCAGCGCGACTGCAATGCATAGCAGAGCGACAGACCATTTTGCGCCGAGGCGCATGTGTTTTCGCTCCGACCCTCGCGGCAGGACGAGCCCGCGCCCGCGTCCGCAGTTGCTACAGCGTTTCTTCGCTTCGCGCGATTCCGTAAGGGCCGGGTTCACGCGTTTGTCAACAACTTAACCGCGTCCGGCGCCTTCAGTTCGTCGTTTGGGACAAAGGCTCGACGAAATGAATCGCGTTGGCGCCACCGGATTTCGGGCTTGGCCCGGCGGCGACGATTTGCGGTCGCTGGGTATCGTCGGTCGACGGGACGATTGCAAGCTCCAGCGTCGCCAACTCGGCGCGACGGGCGCTCGGCATCGTCGCCTGGTCGATCGAAACGAAATTGTCGCGCGCAAACGGCGAGGCGGCCTCGGCCCGATAGGCCTGGAATCCGCTCGGCGTCGCCACGACATCGCCTTTTCGCAGCGTCGGGTCCTCCCAGTAAGGCGACCTTCGCGCGGCCGTCGCTTGGCACGAGCACGCCGGCGCTCGCCCGCTGCGGTAGCGCAGGGCCGCGTCGAGCGACGTGTAGGGCGCGCCGGTTGCAGAGACGGCGTCTTCGATTCGGTCCGAGCCGGGAGGCAGGTCGTAGACGGCGGTCGCGGCCCCCGGGCAGAGATCGGAGCACGCCGCCTGGCTTTCCCGGGAACTCGCTCCCGCGACACTGAGGGGGAAGAAGTATCCGTCGCAGAGACGCACGCAGACCGGGCGGCGGGACGCCAACGGCCCGGGAGGCGGCCTTTGAGGCGCCGGCCTGGTCGCCGCCGCGGAATCGATCGGCAGGATGACGAGCCGCGGCGCGTTGTCCGGAACCTGGAGCGGCGCCGAGCCGGCGAAGCGAGCCTGCCGGCCTGCCGCGCCTGCGCCCTCGGAGGGAAGGGCGATGAGACCAGCAAGGACGAGCGTGGCGACAGCGCCGTGAAAGCCCTGGCGCCCCGCGCTCGCGCGAGGGGCCGCAGGCGCGACAAACTGCTGGTGTCTCGGGACCAGACGATCGGCCATGACGCGCTTCCAACAGGCGGCGAGGGCGGGATGGCGGCCGCATCCGCGCTTTGCTAACAAAGCCTTAATGCGATTTGCGCAACCCGCGCAATCGGAAGCCCTGGTTTTGGTTAGCGCTCGCGGGAATCAGGCCTGCGACGCCGGCGCCTTCGACCGCGGCGCGCTAGATGTTGGTCGGCAGGAAAAGCTCAAACGGCGCAACGATTTGGCTGGCTGCCTCGGGCGCTCGGCTCGTAACGGAGCGCGCCATAGCCTCGATCGCGCGGTCGGCGATCTGCGCGGTCGGGGTCGAGATGACGGCGCTGAGCACGCCGTCGACGAGCCCGGCGCGCGTTTCCGGCGTCAGTTCGTTGCAGACGATCGCCAGCGGCTCGCTTTTTGTCTCCTCGCGGGCGGCGGCCAGGGCGCCTTCAGTGCCGCCGCCGCAGAGATAGAGGCCGACGAGATCGGGATGGCGCGCCAGCAATTCGAGCGTCGCGACATGAGCAAAGCGCGCATCGTCGAGATTGACGAGCGGCTCGAGCGGTTGGAAGGCGGGCGCGTGCTCGCGCAAATAGGCGCGGAAGGAGATTTCCGCGGTTTCCTGGCACAGATAGCGGTGCGAGCCGACGATGATGCCGATTTTGCCCGGGCGCGCGGCAGCCTTGGCGATGATCCAGGCGGCGGTGCGACCCTCCTTGCGATTGTCGCGGCCAATGAAGCCGGCGCGGGCCTCTGCGGTGAGGTCGGAGATCAAGGCGAAAGTCGGCGCGCCCTTGGTCTTGAGACGTTCGATCGCCTCCGATACGCGGGGATGGTCGACCGAAACGACGCCGATGGCCTGCGTCCGCTCGCTCATCGCGAGCAGCCGCTCTGCGGTCGTCGACGGGGAAATGTCCGCTTCGTATTCGACGATCGCCCGCACCTTGGCTTCGGTGAAACGCGCAGCCGCGGCTTCGATATCGGCGCCGAGACGACGGTAGAAGGCGTCGGGTTTCTGCAACAGAAAGCCTAGGGTCAGCGTCGGCGCGTCGACACGGCGCCTGAGCAGTGGCGCGCCATGAAAGCCGATCGCCTCGGCGGCGCTGAGCACGCGTTCCGCCGTCCCCTTGCGGACCGGATGCCGGCCATTGAGCACGCGATCGACAGTGGCGACGCTGACGCCAGCGGCGCGGGCGAGATCGGGAAGTGTGGGGCGATTTCCCATCGCAATTGCAATCATTGCAAGGTGGATTGCAGTCTTGCTGATAGGAAATGATAGAAAATGCAAGCCGCATGTTGAGGCACAGGGCGTTACGGGTTAGCCGTAAGATAAAGCCGCGCGGCGTCTCCCCACGCCGCGAAAGGCTCCAGGGAGGAGCGCATGGCGGCGCAGGCGATGAAGCGGGACTACAGCCTCGTCGGCACGGAGGCGCAGGCCGCGCGCACGAAAGGTCTCGTTTCGGGGCAGTGGTACGCCTGTCCGGTCCCGCGCAAGACGCTCAAGGAATTCATGCGTCGCTCCGATGGGCCAGCCCTGCGCGACACGCTGATCTGGTTCGGCGCCTCGGCGGCTTCGGGCGCCCTCGGATTTCACTTTTGGGGAAGCTGGGCGGCGCTTCCCTTCTTCCTCGTCTACGGCGTGCTCTACGGCTCGGCGTCAGACAGCCGCTGGCACGAATGCGGCCACGGAACCGCTTTCAAGACGCGCTGGCTCAACGACGTCGTCTATCACATCGCCTGTTTCATGATCCTGCGCGAGCCGACGATCTGGCGCTGGAGCCACACGCGCCATCACACCGACACCATCATCGTCGGCCGCGATCCCGAGATCCTGGCGATGCGCCCGCCGGACGTCGCTGTGCTTGTGCTCAACCTCTTTGCCTTGGTGAGCGGCTACAAAGCCATCAAACATCTTTTCCTGCACGCCGCTCGCCGCCTCAGCGCGGAGGAGGCGACCTTCGTGCCGGAAATGGAGCGCGCGAAGGTGTATTTCGTCGCGCGCGTCTATCTCGCAGTGTTCGCGCTGGTGATCGCGGCCTGCGTCTATGCCGGTTCGATCCTGCCGGCGATGTATATCGGCCTGCCGACGTTCTACGGCGCGTGGCTTTCCGTCTATTTCGGCGTTACGCAGCACACCGGGCTCGCCGAGGACGTGCTGGACCATCGCCTGAATTCGCGCACGATTCGGATGAACCCGATCTTCCGCTTCATCTACTGGAACATGAACTACCACGTGGAGCACCACATGTTCCCGATGGTGCCGTATCACGCGCTGCCGCGCCTCCACGAGGCGATCAAGCAGGACTGCCCGGCCGCCTATCCCAGCACGATCGCCGCCTATCGCGAAATCCTGCCGGCGATCGCCCGGCAGTTGGGCGACCCCACCTATTTCGTCAGGCGCGAACTGCCTGTCGGCGCTCGCTCGGAGCCAGCCGGGGCACCGACCCTGGCCGCCCAGTAGAAAAAGGAAACGTCATGGCCGAGAGTTGGATCGACGCGTGCGCCGCCGAAGCGATCGACCCCGAGGACGTCATGCGCTTCGATCACGATGGTCGAACCTTCGCGATCTACCGCACCGAAAGCGACCGCTACTTCGCCACCGACGGCTTGTGCACGCATGAGGAGGCGCACCTGGCCGAAGGATTCGTGATGGGCTCGATCATCGAATGCCCGTTGCACAACGGCCGGTTCGATTTCACGACCGGCGCCGCGAAAGGCGCGCCGGTCTGTGTCGATCTCAAGACCTATCCGGTGAAGGTGGAGGGGGCCCGCGTGTTGCTGCGACTGAGCTGACGCGGCCAAAATCCTACAAGGTGGCGCGTCCGGCCGCCAGCGTGGGCGCGCGCTCCGCCTCGGTCGTCCGCTGCGCATATCGCCGCGCGAGGGTGGCGCAGACGAAAAGCTGCGCCTGATGAAACAGCATCAGCGGCAGGACGATCAGCCCGACCGCATGGCCGGGAAACAGGATATTGGCCATCGGTATGCCGCCGGCCATGCTCTTCTTGGAGCCGCAGAACACGATCGCGATTTCGTCGGCGGTCGAAAAGCCTGACAGACGGCAAACCAGCGTGGTGGCGGCCAAGACCAGGAAAAGCATCGCCAGATCCAATCCGAGGACGACGCAGAGGCTCCAGACGCTGAGGTGCGACCAGATCCCCGCGACCATGCCGGCGCTAAAGGCGGCGTAGACCACGACGAGGACGGAGCCGCGGTCGACGATGGAGGTGATCGTCTTATGGCGGACGAGCCATTCGCCGATGAGCGGGCGCACGAGCTGTCCGGCTGCGAAGGGGAGCAGCAATTGCAGCCCGATATCCTCCAGCGCCTTCATGCTGAATCCCGCGCCATGCGCGTTCAACAGCAAAGCGACCAATGCGGGCGTGAGAAGCATTCCGGCGAGGTTTGAGGCGGATGCAGCGCACAAGGCCGCCGGCACGTTGCCGCGCGCGATCGAAGTGAAGGCGATCGACGATTGCACGGTCGAGGGCAGCACACAGACGAACATCAGCCCGAGCGACAGCTCCGGCGCCAGGAAAGGTCGAACGATCGCGGTTAGCGCCAGACCGATCGCCGGAAACAGAACGAACGTGCTGGCGAGGATCAGCGACTGCAGGCGCCAGTCGGCGATCCCCGCGACGACGGCCTGTGACGACAGCCGGGCGCCGTAGAGGAAGAATAGCAGGGCGACGGCGCCGTACACCGCGCCGTCGACGATCGGCGCGCCGGCGCCTCGCGCAGGGACGACGGCGGCAAGCCCCACAGTTCCAATCAGGACGAGCAGGTAGGGATCGATAGGGAGCCGGGAGAGGAGCGAGCGTGAGGCCATGATGTTTTCCGATCCCGCTTGAGCAGCAAGCATTACGAAAATAGGCCACAGTCGGAAATTATGAAGCTGAATGTTTCCGATAACAGTTGGCGTGAATCGTGATAACCAAATGAAAGGCGCGCTGCGATGCTGGACCCGGACCTTCTGAAATCCTTCGTCGCGGTCGCGGAGACGAGAAGTTTCACCGCGGCGGCGCAACGGCTCGGCCTGCGGCAGTCCACCGTCAGCCAGCACGTGAAGCGGCTGGAGGAGACAGTGCATCGGCGCCTCTTTGCGCGCGACACGCATTCGGTCGCCCCGACGCCAGACGGCGACGCGCTGCTCGACCTCGCCCGCCGTGCGCTCGACGCCCATGAGCGGATCGACCGTTTTCTGGCGGGTTCGGACCTGCGCGGGCGCATCCGGTTCGGCGCGTCGGAAGATTTCGTCCTATCCGGCCTGCAGGAGGTGCTGACAGAATTTGCGCAGCGGCACGCCTCGGTCGACCTGGAGCTGACGGTCGGCCTGAGCGGCGTTCTCTACGAACGGTTCGACGCGGGCGATCTCGATGTGATTTTCGTCAAGCGGCGCACCGGCGACACGCGCGGGCAGCTCGCATGGCGGGAGCCGCTCACCTGGATAGGCCGTCCCGGGATCCGCCCGGATCCGCAACAGCCGCTGCCGCTCGTGCTCTATCCGCCGCCGAGCATTTCCAGGGTTCTCGCGCTTGACGCGCTCGAGCGCGCCGGCCGGAGTTGGCGCGTCGCCTGCATCAGCGGAAGCCTGAGCGGCCTCTGCGCGGCGGCGCGGGCAGGGCTGGGCGTCGCGGCTCACTCCGCCCGCCTCTTGCCGCCGGGCCTCGCCGCCTTGCCGACGTCCCGTTACCTTCCGGAACTCGCCGAGATCGAGTTTGTCGTCATCGGCCCCGGGCAGCGCCACGGGGTCGCCGCGGCGCTGATGAGCGTGATCCTCGGGAGCGCCGACCGGCTGCGAAACGCTTAGTCTAGCGGCTCCTTCGCAGGCTGACCGTCTTAGTCCGGCCAGCTTGCGCCGCGCGCGTTGACGTAGATGGCGTATAGCGACGTTGTCGCGGTGATGTAGAGCCGGTTGCGCTTAGGGCCGCCGAAGCAGACGTTGGCGACGACTTCCGGCACGCGGACCTTGCCGAGCAGCGTTCCATCCGGCGCAAAGACGTGCACACCCTCCGCCGTCGAGGCCCAGATGTTGCCGTTCGTGTCAACGCGGAAGCCGTCGAACAAGCCGGCGGCGCAGGTCGCGAACATCTTCGCCGGACCGATCGAGCGACCGTCGGCCGAGACCTCCGCGACCCTGATGTGGCGCGGGCCGTTCGGCACATGGGTCGCGCCGGTGTCGGCGATGTAGAGGCGCTTCTCGTCGGGCGAGAAGGCGAGGCCGTTCGGCTTGACGAAGTCGGTCGCGACCGCGGTCACCTCGCCGGTCGCGGGATCGATGCGGTAGACGTTGCTGGCGCCGATCTCTTGCGGGGCGGCGTCGCCTTCGTAATCGGAATCGATGCCGTAGCTCGGATCGGTGAACCAGATCGACTCGTCCGACTTCACGACCGCGTCGTTGGGCGAGTTGAGGCGCTTGCCCTCGAAACGGTCGGCGAGCACGCGCCGCGAGCCGTCGTGCTCGATGCGCGAAACGCAGCGGCCGCGATGTTCGCACGAGACGAGACGGCCATGCCGATCGACCGTGTGGCCGTTGTGATTGTTCGCGGGCGACAGGAAGACGGAGACGGCTCCGCTGGTCTCGTCGTAGCGCAACAGGCGGTCGTTGGGGATGTCGGACCAGACAAGGTAGCGGCCCGCCGCCAGATAGGCCGGCCCTTCGGCCCAGCGGCAGCCCGTGTAGAGCTTATCGAGATGGACGTTCTGAAGCGCGAGCTTGCGAAAGCGTTCGTCCAGGATCTCGAATACCGGCGTTTCCATATGGCTTTCCCCGATTCCGTATGGCGCGCGTTTCGCGGCGCTCTTCAGGGCGCATGGTTACGCGATCAAGGCTTCGCAGGCAACGCGTCAGAGCTGGTTGCGAAGGCGTTGATACTCGAACCGCACCGCGTCCTCGCCGTGGCGGCGCTCGAGCCGGCGCACGATGAAGTGGCCCCGCGCCACGGTCTGGAAATGCTCGGCGAAAGCGACGTTGAGGGTGGCGCCGCCGAGGGCGCCGATGATCGGCAGGGCCTGCGCGGCGAGCTTCTCGCTCACGACGACGCCGAAGCGGGCGGCGATCTGGGCGATCAATCGCACCAGCGCCGGGGCTGTCTCGCTGACGACGCCGCGGTGAGCAAAAAAGCGCGCGCCGTCGCTGACGGAGCGGGCGAGCGCGCCGCGGGCGGCGAAATAACTCCCTTCGATCGCCGCCTCGCCGGCCTCTTCGCCGCCGAGGGCGAACACCTCCACGCAGGCGAGCGCCGCCTCGGGGCGCTCCAGATCCTCACCTTCCTCGCGCGCAATCTGGGCGATCGAGCGCAGCAGGATCGTCGTCGAGATCGGCAATTCGATCGCCATCGACGCGAGGCCGAAGGCGCCGCCGATGGCGCCGGAAGCGGCCGCTGCCGCTTTGTGCAAACCGCGCGCCGCTTTGGCAGGCGAATCCTTGTCGATCGTGTGCAGGGCGACGCGTAGCGCGACTCTCACCGCCCGCTCCGTTGCGGTTCCAACCGCCCTGCGGGCCGAGCCGGGCAGCGCACGGGCCAACGTTTCGGCCTGGCGGCCGATCAAGCGTGTCGCTCGCGAGGCGAAACTGTCGCCCTCGAGACAGCGCACGGCGAACAGGAGTTCGTCGAGCTCCTCTTGCGACAGCATCGCCGGCATCACGGCGTCCGTCATCGCAAACCTTTCCACCGAAGCGTCGGACCAGACGCTTCTCGTAGAGAACATATAGGTTTGCGGGGCGGGACGCCTAGGTCGAGCTCCGCAGGAACACCATCGCGGCGAGGCTGATGAGCCCGGCCGCCGCGCAATAGTACGAGAACGGCCGCATCGCCTCGAACTCGTGCTTGTGGAAATAGCGCATCAGGAAAACGAGGCTCGCATAGGCGACGACGCCTGCGACGACGCCGGAAAGGATCGCGGGGCCTCCCAGGGTCGCGCCCTGGCGCATGAGCTTGGGAGCCTCGAGCACTGTCGCGCCGACGATGATCGGCGTCGCCATCAGGAAGGAGAAGCGCGCCGCATCCTCGTGCCGGAGACCGGCGACCACGCCTGCCGCGATCGTCAGCCCCGACCGCGAGAAACCGGGAATGAGGGCGAAGCACTGTGCGACGCCGATCGCCAGGGCTCCCTTCCAGTTCAACTGGCCCAGGACGCCGACCCCCTCGCCGCCGATCCGGTCGCAGAAATAGAGAACGAAGCCGTTGGCGATGAGAAAGAAGGCGGCGATCGCCGGCGTGCCGAACGCCTCGCCGAGCTTTCTCTCGAAGAGAAAACCGACCAGCACCGCCGGAATCGTCGCCAGCACGACATAGAGGAAGATGCGCCGGTCGGCGACCGAGCGCGGTCCCGATTGGCTGAGCAGCGAGCTCAGAAACGCAAGCCAGTCGCGCCAGAAGTAGACGAACAGCGCCGTCGCCGTGCCGAGATGCATGACCACCAGATAGGGCAGGAAGTCAGGAGCTTTTTGGTCGATCGACCAGCCTAGCAGGCGCGGCAGGATGACGGCGTGGCCAAGGCTGCTGATCGGGAAGAGCTCGGTCACGCCCTGCAGAACGGCCATGACGACGGCTTGGAAAGCGGTCAAGGGAAGCGCCTCTCAGCTCCGAGAAAATCGAATTCCCCCTGCGGGGAACGCTCTTCCCATAACCCAATCGGCGATTCGTGTCTTGGCGGAGGCGAGCGAGCGTTGCGACGCAAAAAAAAAAGCCGGCGGTGGGCCGCCGGCTAGCAATGAGATAGGGAAGCTTTAAGCCGCGGCTTACTTGAGCGCGTTGCTGACTTCGGTGAATTCGCTGCTGAGCTTGGTGCCGAGAACTTGCAGCGAACCGATGATGAAGACGGCGATCAAAGAGGCGATCAGGGCGTATTCGATCGCGGTGGCGCCGGACTCGTTGGCGATGAAGCGCTTGATGGACTTGATCATTACTTTGCTCCTGCTCCAATTCGAAAAGTCGTTCCGGCGAATCTTCGTTGCCGCTCGGAATGGAACTCAACTTACGGGCAGGCTATTGCGTCGAGGTTAATTTGATACCCTCGAATTCGACCAATGGGGTCCGACTGTTCGTGTGGTAAAGGCGCTGTAAATGCAGTAGTTGAGGCGCGTCTACGAAGGAACGGCGTCGATTGTCTCGCGCTGCGGGCGCCTCCGCGACCCCGCGAAGGCGTGACGAGAGGCGAGCGGCCGCCGCTCGCCTCTCGTCACGAGGCGCTACGCGGCGATGACAGCCGCGAGCGGAGCTAGCAGACGCTGTGGCCGCACTTGTGGACGGCGTCGATCTTTTCCTTGAGCTGGTCGTAGCCGACCGCCCCGACGACGACCTCCTGGCCCACCACGAAGGAGGGCGTGCCGTTGATCTGCAGCGAATCGGCCATGGCCATCACTTCCTGCAGGCCGGCGACGATTTCCGGGCTCTCCATGTCCTTATTGAGACGGTCCATGTCGAGACCCATCTCGCGGGCGACCGCGAGCGCCTCCGCCTTGCCGACCGGCCCGTGCATGCCGAGCAGCTTGTTGTGGAACTGCCAGAAGCGCTCGCCCGGCAACTGGTTGCGCGCGGCGCTCGCCACCTTGGCGGCTTCCACCGAGCCCGGCCCAAGCACCGGGAAGTCCTTCAGGACGACATGAAGGTTGGGATCGTCCTTCATCAGGCGCGCCATGTCGGGCAGGGCGCCTTTGCAGTAATGGCAATTGTAGTCGAAGAACTCGACCAGGGTCGCCGAGCCGTTGGGATTGCCGACATTGGCCTGGAATTTCGACGAGAACAGCGCGCTCGCTTTGTCGCTGACGGCCTTCTGCTGCTCGGCTTCGGCGACTTGCTTGTCATGCTTGTCGAGCGCCTCGATCGCCGCCTTGAGGACGTCGGGATTTTGGACGAGGTAGTCCTTGATGATGGCGCCGAGTTCCTCCTTCTGAGCAGGCGTGAATTCGTCCGCCACGGCGCTGCCGATCGGCGCGACGAGGGCGCCGAGCGCGAGGGCTCCAGCGAAACAGGCGGCGAATTTTCCCTTCATGTCGGTCTCCTGGGCGACGAGTACGGTCGACGTCTGAACCGAGCCCAATGGCGGATTCATGGCGGGCGGCCGATTTGGCGACTGTCTAGCACACTTATCCGCGCCGGCGCTTGCTATTCGGAGCGGGTTTCAGCAGTTTTGCTCGATGAATCTGCTGCTCGACCCTTACCGCCCCGACGGCCCTTATGCGCTGGGGAGGCTGGCGCTTTCGCTTCTGTTCGGGACGCTGCTCGGCGCCGGCATGTGGGCGGTCATCGTCGTGCTGCCGAGCGCGCAGGCCGCCTTCGGCGTCGACAGAGCGTCGGCCTCGCTACCCTACGCCTTCATGATGGCCGGCTTCGCCGTGGGCACGATCGTCATGGGGCGGATGGCGGACCGGGCGGGAATCGCCACGCCGCTCATGATTTCTGGATTGGCGCTCGGCGGCGGTTTCGTCATTGCCGGCTATGCGCCCAATCTCGCTGTGTTCTGCGCGGCGCACGGCCTGCTGATCGGTGTCGGGACGGGAGCGGGCTTCGCGCCCATGATGGCGGATATCTCGCATTGGTTCGTCAAACGCCGCGGAATTGCCGTCGTGGTGGTGGCGTCGGGAAGCTATCTCGCCGGCGCGCTGTGGCCGTTGGCGATGAATTTCGCCATGCCCCTCATCGGGTGGCGAGCGACCTACGCCGCGATCGGCGTCGTGGTCGCCGCCAGCGTTGGGCCGCTCTCCCTCCTGATGCGGCGGCGGCCGACGGCGGCGACGATGGCTGAAGCGGAGCAGGCCGTGCGTGCCGCGCGCGCTGACGTCGGCCTCTCGCCGCGGCTGCTGGTGGCGCTGCTCATGGTCGCCGGGGTCGGCTGCTGCGTCGCCATGGCGATGCCACAGGTTCACATCGTCGCCTATTGCGGTGATCTCGGCTACGGCCCGGCGCGAGGCGCCGAGATGCTGTCCCTGATGCTGGTCCTCGGCATCGTCTCGCGGATCGGCTCGGGCTTCGTCGCCGACGCCATCGGCGCGATTCCAACTCTGCTCATCGGCTCCTTCATGCAGGGGGTCGCGCTTCTCCTCTACCTGCGCTTCGACGGGCTGACGGCGCTGTTCGTCGTGTCGGGCGTATTCGGCCTCTTCCAGGGCGGCATCGTGCCGATGTACGCGGTCATTTGCCGCGAGCTGCTGCCGCCGCGCGAGGCGGGGGCGAAGATCGGTCTCGTCGTCTCGGCGACGATTACCGGCATGGCGGTCGGCGGCTACGCCTCCGGCCTCATCTACGACCTGACGTCCTCCTATCGCGCCGCTTTCCTGAACGGCGTGCTGTGGAACGCGATCAACTTTGCGGCGGTCGGATGGCTGTATCTGAGACGTCGCACGCCCTCGCCAGATACAGCGGCGTCCACGATCCCTCGTGCGACGCGTTAGCACTGGCTGGTAACCGTCTTACAGGCCGCCGCAATCATCGGTTGATGGAAACACGGCGCCGCGCGTCCGCAATGTTGTGCGTTGCACAAAAACCTTGCGCTCGAAGTCATCCCATGGTTTTGCTGGCAAGAGTTTTGGCTGGCGGCGCTCCGGTGCGCCCCCCTGGCCGATTTGCAATCGGGACCTTGCAATGAGCAACTTCAACCGGGAAAGCGTCGTCAGCGTCCGCCATTGGACGGACCGTCTCTTCAGCTTCCGAACTACCCGCGCGCCGTCGTTCCGCTTTCGCAGTGGCCAGTTCATCATGATTGGGCTGGAGAACGAGGGCCGGCCGCTGCTGCGGGCCTATTCGCTGGCGAGCGCGCACTACGAGGACGAGCTCGAGTTCTTCAGCATCAAGGTTCCCGACGGACCGCTGACCTCGCGCCTTCAGCATCTCGAGGTCGGCGACGAGGTGATCGTCGGCCGCAAGCCGACGGGCACGTTGCTGATCGACAACCTCAGGGAGGGGCGCAACCTCTTTCTGCTCGGAACCGGAACTGGCCTCGCGCCCTACCTCAGCATCATCAAGGATCCCGAGACTTACGAGCGCTTCGAGCGGGTCATCGTGGTCCATGGTTGCCGATGGGTCAGCGACCTCGCTTACGGGGACTTCATCAGCAATGAATTGCCCAACGACGAGTTCGTCGGCGAGAGTGCACTGGCCAAGCTGAGCTACTATCCGACCGTCACGCGCGAGCCCTTCCGCAACCAGGGCCGCATTTCGGCGCTTCTCGCCTCCGGCAAACTAAGCGACGATCTCGGCCTGACGGCCATCGACCGCGCGAACGACCGGTTCATGCTGTGCGGCAGCCCGGCGATGCTCTCCGACATCCGCGCCATTCTCGATGCGCGCGGCTTCGAGGAGGGCAATCACGGCGAGCCGGGCGACTACGTGATCGAAAAAGCGTTCGCGGAGAAGTAGGTCCGGGGCACCGCCTGCGCGTCGCTAGCGCTCGTCGAGCCGCGCCGCGGCCAACGCCAGTTGCGGCGCGAGGTTTGCGTCCATCCGCTCGGCGAGCGCCTCGTGCGCATCGCGCCAAAATGGCGCGGCGGCCGCAAAGCGCCGTGCGCCTTCTTCCGTCAGCCAGACCGACCGACGCCGCAGGTCGGCTTCGACAACCGCGATCTCCACTAGCCCCGCCGCTTCGAGCGCGCGCAGATTGCGCGACAGCGTCGATTGGTCGAGCTCCATGCTCTCGCTGAGGCCGCCGATCGTATCGTCCTCGGCGACGGCCACCTGCGCCATCAGCGCGAATTGCGTCAGGGTGAGGCCGCAGCCTTCCATGCGCCGCTCGAGGAACTTGGCGATACGGCGGGCGGCGAGCCGGCTGTTCCAGCCCGAGCAGAGTTTTAGCGCCGCGCGGGCATCGGCGGCGAGGGGCGGGCGAGGGGATTGCGAACGATCCGTCATCGATGTATGCATTTACATATAATGTATCCGCATGGAAAGCGATCATGAAAAATCCTCGCGAGATTGTCTATGGCGCGCTACCCCCGCAAGACATTGCGGGGCTTTCCGGGCGGCAAGTCCTGCAACGCATGATCGAGGGGCGATTGCCGGCGCCGCCAATCGCGGAGCGATTGGGCTTTATCCTGGTGGAGGTCGGCGAGGGTGTTGCGGTGTTCGAAGGCGACACCGGGCCGCATCTGCTCAATCCGGCGGGAGTCGTCCACGGCGGCTGGGCCTTGACCCTGATCGACAGCGTCACCGGCTGCGCCGCTTATTCGACGCTGCCGCCCGACGTCGCCTACACGAC
The DNA here is from genome assembly GCA_036488815.1 of Roseiarcus sp. Taxonomy (GTDB): domain Bacteria; phylum Pseudomonadota; class Alphaproteobacteria; order Rhizobiales; family Beijerinckiaceae; genus Roseiarcus. The sequence goes on along the minus strand of DASXGX010000040.1, from coordinate 30,945 downwards.
GGTCGAAACCAAAGCCAATTTCACCCGCCCCATTCTTGCGGACACCGGCCGGGTGCGCGCGGAGGGGCGGGTCGTCTCGCAAGGGCGCCAAGTCCTGACCGCCGAGGCGAAAGTCACCGACGCGCGCGGCCGGGTGCTCGCGCACGGCACCTCGACGCTCCTCGTCCTCCAAACGCCGCGCGGCTAGTCGGGTTGTGTAGGAACGGCCTCGACGCCGCTCAGTTCTTCACCAGTTCCGTCTCGATCGTTTGCCAGGTCGGGCAAGTTCGCGCTTCAGGGGCGAGTTCGTAGGCGGCGCTGTTCGCGCTGTCGATGACGACCGGCTTCAGAATGATTTCATGCGGGAGCGGCTGCTTGGCCAAGTGGCGCACCGCCATCGCCATGCCGATGCAGCCTTGCAGGAAGCCGTTGTAGTCGCCCGAAGCAAGCATCTTGCCTTCCTTGATCGCGTCGACCGCTTCCTTCGACCCATTGATGCCGACGACCGCGGCGCGCCGGTTCGCTCCGTCGAGCGCATCGATCGCGCCGATCGCCATGGCGTCGTTCGCCGCAAGCACGCCATCGATCTTGTCATAGCTCTGGATCAGATTCTCCATGACTTGAAGGGCAGGCAATCGCTGGTAGTTGGCGGGCTGGGACGCGAGGAGCTTTACGTTGGGGAATTCCTTCAGGGCGTCCATGAAACCACGAATACGGTCGTTGTTGGTTTGCGTTCCCCGCACGCCCTCGAGAATGAGGACGTTGCCGCGACCGCCGATGCTTTTGAGAAGGTAGCGCGCGGTCGCGAGGGCTATGTCGTAGTCGGCGGCTCCCACAAAGCCGACATAGTCGCCCTCCTTGACCCGTTCCGCCATCAGCACGACCGGAATTCCCGCATGGTTCAACTCCGCCAGTCCCGGCGTCATCGCCTTGGCGTCGACGGGAATGAAGAGAACCGCGCTCGGCTTTTTCACCACGACGTCGTCGAGTTGGCTAAGCTGCTCGGGAATGCTGTCCGGCGTCGTCGGGACGAACTGCACCACCTTGACGCCCGCCGTCTTCGCGAAGTTTTCCGCCCCGACACGGACCGCCTGAAAAAAGGGATTTGTCAGGTTCTTCGTCATGACGGCGATCGTCGCCTCCTGCGCCGTCGCAAATTGCGGCGCCAAAGCGAATGCCGCCAATGACGCAAAACCCAGAAATGTCTTCACTCCGGCCACACTTTCCTCCCAGCATTTGTTGGTTTGAATGGCGCTCGGACGCCTTTGCGGCGTCCAAGCGGGCGTTTGATCAGGACTTGGAGTCTTCCGCGCCTTCGAGTCCGAACGGGCTGTTGACGGCGGCGGGGTAGAGGTCGAGGCGGGGCGGCGAGAAGAATTCGACGACTTCGCAGTCCTCGCGATACCAGACCTCGTGCTCGACGCCGCCGGGTATGAGGATCATGTCGCCGGGGAGGCAGACCTTGGTTTCGTTCTGCAGGCGAAAATCCATCCGCCCCGACGTGATCATCATGATCTGCTCGTTGTGATGCGAATGGCTCGGGGCGTGGCTTCCCGCCTTGATTTTCGACCACACGGCCATCCCTTGCTCGCCCGAAATCAATCGCTGGGTCATGTGACCCTTGTCATGTTCAGGCAGCGTGTCGAAATTGAAAAAGCCGATCAGGTTCGGGTTGTAAGCGCTGGACATATGGTCTCCTCTTCGATCCCGTGTGTTGTCAGGCGATGGTGCGGCCGGAATCGACTTTGAGCAGGGTCCCGGTCATGTGAGGCGCTGCGTCGCTGAGCGCGAAGACGACGTAGCGGGCGAGCTCTTCCGGCTCCGCGACTTGGCGCAGCGGCAGAGTCTTGGCGGCGTTGTCGAGATATCCTTCGATCGCCCGCAGCGGCGGCGTCGCGGTCTGGCCGGGCACGAGCGTATTGACGCGAATGTTGTGGGGCCCGAGTTCGAGCGCCAGGGCCTGCATCATGGCGTGCACGCCGCCCTTCGAGGCGATGTAAGCGGCGGAGTTCGGAATCGCGCGGACCGCGGTCGAAGAGCCGGTCGCAATCAGCGAACCGCCGCGTCCCTGCCGTATCAGAATTCGCGCCGCATTTGAGAGCGTGAGAAACGTGCCGGTCAGATTGACCGATATGACGCGCTCCCACTCCTCGAGTTCGAGGTCCTGAAAAGGCTTGAGCGCGATGACGCCCGCATTCGCCACGGCGGCGTCGAGCCACCCGAAGCGGCTCATCGCAAAATCGAACAAGGCGGCGACTTGCCCTCTGTCGCGAATGTCGACGCGACGATGGGTGATTGAACCCTCCCAGTCGGCCCCCGCCAGCGAAACCGTCTCTTCGAGCCCTTCGCCGACGAGGCCGGCCGCGCAAACGTGAGCGCCGGCTTGCGTGCAGGCGAGGGCGATCGCCCGGCCAATGCCGGACTCGGCGCCCGTCACCACGATATTCTTGCCCTGAAGGAAGCCGTCCACTGTCGCCGTTCCTCGTTCCCGTTGATTTTCGGGACAATGGCACAGGGCGAGCCATTCCAATTACAGCGGTCTTTGAATAGGACGCATATGGAATCCGATATGGATCGGGACGGAGCGAACCATCGTGTTGGAACTGCGCCAGCTTCAGCTTTTCGTCGCCGTCTATGAGGAAGGCGGCTTCAGCCAAGCGGCGATCAGGCAAAACTCAACCCAGCCTGCCGTCAGCCTCCAGGTGTCGCGGCTTGAAACGCTGCTGAACGTCCGATTGTTCGAGCGTCACGCGCGGGGCGCCGTTCCCACGGAGGCCGGTCGGCGCCTCTACGCCCACGCGCTGGTCATTCTGCGCGGCCTCACCGACGCGGAAAACGATCTGGGAGACTTGCGCGGCGCCATCAGCGGCTCGCTCGCGGTGGGATTGCCGCAAACCCTCGCTCAGGGCGTGCTGGACCCGGTCGTGGACGTCTATACGAAGACGTTCTCCGGGGTCAGGCTCCGGATCGTCCAGGCCTCGAGCGGCACACTGCAATCGATGATCCTGGGAAAGCAACTCGACCTTGCGGTCGTCACCCCTTTGCCGAGCGGAGGGCCGCTGCGGGTGCGTCGGATTTACAGCGACCGCATGATGCTGGTGTCGGGAGCGGCGCGCGGGCTCGCCCATTTGCAGCCGTGCGTACTCAGCCGGATTCCTAATCTCAGGCTGATCGTGCCCTCGCCGCTGCACGGGACACGCGGCCTCATCGACGAGTTCCTTCGCTCGGCCAACGTGCCGGTTCATCAGCTCCTGGAAATCGACGGAATCGCCGGAACTCTGAATCTCGTCCGGAGCACGACATGGTCGGCGCTGCTGCCGTTCATCGCCGTTTCCAGGATGCTCGACGACGACAAGCTGGTCGTCTCCCAGATATCCGATGGCGCCATCCCGATGGACTATTTCCTTGCCTATCTCTCGACGACCACCCTCTCGCCGGCGGCCTCGGCGTTCATCGAGGTCCTGGACAATGCGCTCACGAGCGCGAAGACGAAGCAGTCGTCCCTGATGGCCTGACCCTCAAAACGCCTGCCAGACCCGATCCCGCAGCCGCCGGGCGCGCGCATTCGCCGAGCGCAACAGATTGTATCCCGGGGGAAGCCTTGGGAATTTCCGTGCTTCGGTGGCCAGAAACGTTTTGGCGAACGCCGCCGCGACGGCCGCGGGGGCGAAGGGCGCGACGCGCTGGGCCCATGCGCCGCCCCAGTCTCGCGGCTCGATTTCGCTGAGCTTCCGGGTGAGGTCGCCGCGCGTCCGGTAGACGAAGCTGTCGTCGTCGATCAGCGCGAGGTGGTTGCGGTCGCGCCCGCCCGCCCAGACCAGAACCGGCTTGTCCTGAGCAAGGAATTCAGCGATCGCCAATCCGAAATTTTCGCCGGCGACCCGCGCGTTGAGGCCGACGTCGCAGGAGGCGACAAAATCCGAAACGCCCTGCCGGTCCGGCGTCACCGGCAGATGGACGATCCGTTCGTGATCGCTGAAGCGGGCGGTGTTCAAGAGCAGGAGCCAGAGGTTCTTGCGCCGTTCCAGCGCCGCTTCGATCGCCCGCGGCAAGAAGGGAATGTTGAACTGATCCGGCGCGCCGTGGCGCCCGACGACGAACGCGCCCGTGGGGACGCCGAGCGCGGCGCGCAGATTGGACCGGGGGGCGGGAGGATCGACGATGTGGGGAACGGCGGGATAACGCCCGCCCGTCATCGTATCGGCGAGCGACTGGGAGATGTAGGCGTAGGCGTCGCCGTGCGGGTTGAAGAATTTGAAGACCTCGTGGACGGCGGTGCGGCACGAGCGCGCGAGGCGCGAGTCGCCGCGGCGCGTCTTGAGGAAATAGGCGACGTCGATCGCCTCGCGCTCGATGAGCCGCTGCATCTCCTCTTCGGTTTCGTAGGCGAAAGTCGGGAAGGTCTGCGAAAAGCGCGCGAGATGCGCGGGGTCGGGGGGGATCCTGGCGTCGTGCAGGATGACCGGTTCGACGCCGAGCAGCGCCCGCGCCTGAAAGGCGTAGTCGAAGATGGCGACCGCCACCCCGCGCTCGTTGATCCGTCCGCCCTCGAAACTGACGCGCATTTCGTCTTCCCGTTCGCCGAAGCCGCCGGGGCATAGTCGATTTTGGCCCGGTTTCCCAGCGCCGGCCGATGCTCCCGCCAAGCCGGATCTTGACCGCAAGCGCCGTCGCGGTCTTCATGCGCCCGTTTAGAGGGAGGAGTCGGTGTCCGTTTCGTCGTTGCTGCTGTTCGCCGCGGTCTATTTTGCCGCCGTCGCGACGCCCGGGCCCGGAGTCGCGACGCTGGTCGCGCGGGTGCTGGCGCATGGCCTCAAGGGCGTCGTTCCCTTCGTCGCGGGCTTCGTGGTCGGCGACATGATCTGGCTGTCGATCACCGCAACCGGCCTCGCGATGGTCGCGCGCAGCTTCGCCGGCGTCTTCATTGTGTTGAAATTCGTCGGCGTCGCCTATCTGCTCTACGTCGCCTGGAGCATGGCGCGTTCATCCGGCAAAACGGGGGAGGGGGCGCTCGCGAAGCCGACGGAGGGCTGGCGCGCCTTCACCGGCTCGCTGTCCTTGACCCTGGGGAATCCGAAGGTCATCGTTTTCTTCCTCTCCATCATGCCGCTGGCGGTCGATCTCGAGGCGATGACGCCTGCAACGTTCCTGACGATCGCCGCCACCATGGTGACTGTTCTCACGGCGACGCTCGGCGGCTACGCCTTCGCCGCCAGCCGCGCCCGCGTCTTGCTGCGCTCGAGCCGCGCGGCGAAGATCGCTCGTCGCGCCGCCGCGGGCGTCATGGCCGGCGTCGCGATCGCCATTGCGACGCGCTGACCATGACCGACATTCTCGCCATCGGCGAACCGCTCGTCGAACTCAACCAGCCCGGCGACGGCGCCCCGTTCAAGCAGGGCTTCGGCGGCGACACTTCGAACGCGATGATCGCCGCCGCTCGCCTCGGCGCGCGCGCGGGCTATTTCACCGCGGTCGGCGCCGACCGTTTCGGCGAAGACTTGGTCGCCCTGTGGAAGGCGGAGGGCGTCGACGCCAGCCGGATCGTCGTCAACGGCGGCGCGCATACCGGCATCTATTTCGTCAACCACGGGCCGGACGGCCACGTTTTCTCCTATCTGCGCGCCGGCTCGGCGGCGAGCCGGCTCACCGAGGCGGATACGCCGGCCGAGGCGATCCGCGCCGCCCGTCTCCTGCACGTCTCGGGCATCTCCCAGGCGATCTCGTCGTCGGCGGCGGATCTCGTCTTCGCGGCCATCGACGCCGCGCGGCAGGCTAGGGTCCTGGTCTCCTACGACACCAACCTTCGCCTCAAGCTCTGGCCGTTGCGGCGCGCCCGCGCGATCACGCATGAAGCGATGCGCTTCTGCGACATCGCCTTGCCGAGCCTCGACGACGCGATCCAACTCACTGGCGAGACGACACCGGACGCGATCCTCGACTTCTATCTCCGGCTCGGAGCGCAGGTCGTCGCTCTCAAGCTCGGCAGGGAGGGCTCCGCGGTGGCCACGCCCGAGCTGCGAGAGCGCGTCGCGCCATTCCCGGTCAAAGCGATCGACGCCACCGGCGCCGGCGACGCCTTCGACGGCGCCTTCCTCTCCGAATACCTCATTCACGGCGACCCTTTCGCCGCGGCTCGCTTCGCCAACGTGGCGGCGGCGCTGTCGACGCTCGGCTTCGGAGCGGTCGCGCCTCTGCCCCGGCGGCCCGAGGTGCTCGCCGCGCTGACGAAGGGATGACGAGACGATGAATGTCCTGCCGTCGCCCGCCGTCCTCGTCGCTTTCGCGGCGGCGGGCGCTCTGCTGGCGGCGACGCCGGGGCCGGACATGGCGCTTTTCCTCTCGCGCACGCTGGGGGGAGGGCGGGTGCACGGCTTCGCAGCGATCGCCGGCGCGATGACCGGCATTCTCATTCACACCTGCGCGGCCGCGCTCGGCCTTTCCGCTCTGCTCGCCGCCTCCGCGCGCGCCTATGACGCCGTCAAACTCGCGGGCGCGGTGTACCTCATCTACCTCGGCTACCAAGCCTTGCGTCACGGCGCCGCCCTGCGGCTCGAGGGGCAGGGCGGCGCCAACGGCGGGCTCTCGCGCAGCTATTTGACGGGGCTCCTCATCAATCTCACCAATCCGAAGATCATCCTGTTCTTCGTGACCTTCCTGCCGCAGTTCATCGAAGCGGGCGACCCGGCGGCAAGCGGCAAGTTCTTCATCCTGGGCCTCGAATTCATCGCCATCGGCGTTGCGGTGAATTCGGCGATCATCCTGGTCGCGGCGCGCTTCGTGTCGGCCGCCCGAGCCAATCCGCGCGCGATCCGCTGGTTCGACTACGGCTTCGCCGGTCTGATGGGCGCCTTCGCCGCGCGGCTCGTCCTGGCGCAGGGACGGTGAGGCGCCTACGCCGAAATAGCCCATCGCCCTGTTGACGGCGGTGGCCGGCGAATCCATCGTCGCCATGGGCCGCGCGTAAAATGGGAGGCGACCCCTCGGCGTGGCGACAGGCGCTCTGTCGCGCAGGCGCCGATCCGACATGCGTCCGGCGCGGAACGGACCAGAATACGAGCCCTCCCAGCCGAAGACGCGGCAGGTCCGCCGTTACGCTCCTTGAGTCTCACTCGCTTTTCGCATTTTGAGCTGTCGGAGGGCCCACCATGACTGACCTCGCATCCGCCGCGATTCCCATCAGAAGATCACACGCCCTCGCGCCTGCCTACGCGATCCTGTTCGTCTCAGCGCTGGTGCTTTTTGCCTTCACAATGCCGCGGTCGGTCAGCGTTTATGACGAGGGGCTGATCCTGACCGGCGCCTCGCGCGTTCTCGACGGCGCGTTGCCGCATCGCGACTTTTACGCCAACTATGGCCCCGGCCAGTACGACATTGTCGCGGCATCCTTTAAGCTGTTCGGCTCGTCCGTCGCTGCCGAGCGCGTGCTCGATCTGCTGATCAAGAGCGGCGTCGTTTGTCTGACCTACAGCATATCTCTGAGCATGATGGGACGGGGAGCGGCGGCGATGGTGACGGCCTTCGCCGCCTTGTGGGTCGCGGCGGCGGACGCGCCGAGCTATCCCATCTGGGCGTCGATGTTGCTCACGCTGATCGCGGTCAAAGCGGTCTTCCCGGGCCTCGAGGGGCGCCATGCGACAGGTTCTCTAGCGGCGGCCGGCGTCTGCGTCGGAGCGATCGCCCTCTTCCGCTACGACGTTGGGTTCTTCGTCTGCGCGGCCGTGTCAGGCGTTCTCGCCGCATATGGATGGATCGCGAACCGGCTCGCCGGGGGGCGGATGTCGCGGATGCTCCGACTGATCGGTCCGTTCTGGATTGGCGTCGCCATCGTCGACGCGCCGGTGGCGATCGGCTTCGCCGTGGCCGGGGTTCTACCGGATTTTGTCTTTCAGGTCATTACGTTTCCCTCGAATTCCTATGCTCGCATGCGGAGCCTGCCTTTTCCCTTGGTCGGCGGCGGGATCGGGGACCTCTGGCGGCGGCCGAGCGATCTGGTGGTGTACGCGCCACCGCTCGTCGTCCTGACGGCGCTGGCGTTGACAGTCCGTGGGCGATGGGCGGGCAGCGAGAGGATTGCGCCTTCCGCGTGGACGTGGAAACTCGCGCTCATGGCAAGCCTCGCGCTGGCCCTCTACTTCAAGGGCTTTGTGCGCGTCAGCAGCCTTCACATGATGCTGTCGTTGGTTCCCTCGTTCATCGCACTGGGCGCTGTCGCTTGGCGCCTGTCGATCGAGCGTACGGAGCCCCGAGCCAAAAGAATTGCGCAAGGCTTGGCGGCGCTGTCGCTGGCGTTGACTTTCACCACCAGCGCATTCGCCGCGAAGGCCACGCTCGGCGCCATGAAGGCGTCGGCTCTGGCGGTGTTGCACGGAGAGGTGTTCGGCTCCGGCGCGAATTCAGCTTCGACGGGGTCGTGCTTTCCACCAGCTGAATTGGAACGCGCGCGTTGCTTCGTCCTGCCGGACGGAGCGGCGGAGGCGATTCAATTCATCCGCCAAAACACCGCGGCAACCGAGCCGATTTTCGTCGGGGTGGGACGTCACGATAAGATTTTCATCAATGACGTCGCGTTCTACTTCCTTGCAGATCGCAGGCCGGCGACCAAGTGGTATCACTTTGATCCGGGCCTCCAGACCAGCGAACCGATCCAAAGTCGCATCGTCGACGGACTTGCGCGGGGCAATGTCCGGTACGTCGTGCTTTACAGCGAGTTTGATGCGACTGAAGAGCCGAACGAGAGCGCGCTCAGCAGCGGCGTATTCGTTCTCGACGACTACATCAGAAACACGTACGAGCCGGCGGCGACTTTTGGATATTACCGGATCCTCAAGAAGAAGGCGTCTTAGCGGTCTCGCCTAGCGCCGCGGCGAGCCGTTCGATGCGCTGGCTCAATTCGCCGATCGCCTGCGCCGCGGCGACCGCCTGGATCTCGGCGTCATGACGCGTCTGGCGTTCGCGCTCGGCCAGGCGCTCCGCCTCGGCCTCGAGCGCGACGATCTTGGCGCGCGCTTCGGCGAATTCGTCGGCGATGGTCAGGGACGTCATGACGATGAGCCGCTGGTCGCCGATCTCGCCGAACGCTTTGTGCATCGCGTCGAACCGGGTGTCGACCTCGCGCGCGAGCGCCTCGAGATGCGGCTCTTCACCGTCGTTGCAGGCCAGACGATAGGAGCGTCCGCCGATCGTCACATTCACCTGTGGCATCGCCGCCTCCTTGCCGCACGCCGCGCGCGGCGCTTTATCGGCCGCCGGTTTCGACGGCGCGCGCGATCAGGCCTTCGAGGGCGTCGCCCGCCTGCGCCAAACGCTTGGCTGCCTCTGCGTTCGCAGCCTCGAGCGTGCGCGTGCGATTCAGAGCGCCGTCAAGCTCGACAGCGAGCCGCGCCCGGTCGTCCTGCATCAATGAGAGCTCTTCGTCGGCGTCGCCGCGCTTTGCGTCCAGCCTCACGCGGCGCTCGACCGCCGCTTCAAGCAGATCGATCGCCGCCCGCATTCGTCTCAGCGACGGCTCGAAGGGACCGACGGCCATTGGACTCCATCCGTTAGCCATCATTGTTTACGCGATGCTTGAAGCTGGCGTCAACGCGTCGCGGCAAGATTGACAGGAGATTGCCCCGGCGCCTATCAACGCGCCCGATCGAGCCGGGCGTTACGCCGTCGGCGTAACGGAGAGCGATGAATGGCTGAGGTCCCGCATGACTCGATGGCGAACGCTATCCGTTTCCTCTCGGTCGACGCCGTCGAGAAGGCGAACAGCGGCCACCCCGGCCTGCCGATGGGCGCGGCGGACATCGCGACGGTGTTGTTCCGGGACGTGCTGAAATTCGACGCGGCGGACCCGCATTGGCCGGACCGCGACCGCTTCGTGCTGTCGGCCGGCCACGGCTCCATGCTGCTCTATTCGCTGCTTTATCTCACGGGGGTCGGGGGCGATAAGGGGCTGACGATCGCCGATCTGCAGGCGTTCCGCCAGACCGGCTCGAAGACGCCGGGTCATCCCGAATACGGTCATACCGTGGGCGTCGAAACGACGACTGGCCCGCTCGGTCAAGGCATTTCGAACGCGGTCGGCATGGCGCTGGCCGAGCGGATGCTGGCGGCAGAATTCGGCGGCATTGTCGACCACCACACCTATGTGCTCGCCTCCGACGGCGACTTGATGGAGGGCGTCAGCCAGGAAGCGATCGCGATCGCCGGCCACTACAAGCTCGCCAAGCTGATCGTTCTCTACGACGACAACGGCATTTCGATCGACGGCAAGACGTCTGTGTCCGATTCGGTGGACCAGTTGATGCGCTTCCGCTCGGCGGGGTGGCGCGCCGTATGCATCGACGGCCATGACCCCGTCGCGATCCTGCGTGCGATCCGCGCCGCCAAGCGGGCGGACCGGCCGACCCTGATTGCCTGCAAGACGACGATCGGCTTCGGCGCGCCGACCCGCGCCGGCACCAACAAGGCCCATGGCGAGGCGCTGGGCGCGAGCGAAATCGCCGGCGCGCGCAAAGCGCTCAACTGGCCGTACGAGCCCTTCGTCGTGCCCGACGACATTCTCGCCTCCTGGCGCGCGGTCGGCGCCCGTGGCAAGCGCCAGCGCGCCAAGTGGCGGCGCGCCATCAAGGCGCTGCCGGAGGCGTCGCGCATCGAATTCGAGCGCCGCATGCGGGGCGATCTGCCCAAGGGCCTCGACGCCGTTATCGAAGAATACAAGCGCAAGCTTGCGGCCGACGCGCCCGAGATCGCGACGCGCAAGGCGGGCGAGGCCGCCCTCAAGGTGATCGCCCCTGCCGTGCCCGAGCTCATCACCGGATCGGCCGATCTCACCGCCTCGAACAACACCAAGGTCGAGGCGACGCGCGAGATCACCCCGGACGACATGTCGGGGCGCTATATCCACTGGGGCATTCGCGAGCACGGCATGGCTGCGGCATGCAACGGCATGGCTGTGCACGAAGGCTTCATTCCCTCGGGCGCGAGCTTCCTGACCTTCACCGACTATTGCCGGCCGGCGCTGCGTCTGGCGGCGCTGATGGGCATCCGGGTCGCTCACGTGTTCACTCATGATTCGATCGGCCTCGGCGAAGACGGTCCGACCCATCAGCCGGTCGAGCAGCTCGCGGCGCTGCGTGCGATCCCCAACATGCAAGTTCTGCGGCCCGCCGATTCGGTGGAGACGGTGGAGTGCTGGCAGGTCGCTCTCACGTCGCGACGCTCGCCGTCGATCATCGTGCTGACGCGGCAGAACCTGCCGGCGCTGCGGCGCACGCACGTCCAGGAAAATCTGTGCTCGTTGGGCGCATACGAGATTTCCCCTGCGGCGGAGAAGGCGAAGGTGTCGATCTTCGCTTCTGGCTCGGAAGTCTCGATCGCCGTCGCCGCCCAGGCGCTTCTCGCCGAGAAGGGGGTCCCGGCGCGCGTCGTCTCCGTGCCGAGCTTCGAGCGGTTTTTCCAGCAGAGCGAGAGCTATCAGCGCCAGGTGATCGGCGACGCGCCGGTGCGGGTCGGCGTCGAGGCGGCGGTGCGGCAGGGCTGGGACGCCCTGATCGGCGACGGCCCGTTCATCGGCATGACTGGCTTCGGCGGCAGCGGACCCTATAAGCAGCTCTACGCGCACTTCGGCATCACATCGGAGAAAGTGGCCGAAGCCGCGCTCGCGCGGCTTGGCTGAGCCGGTCGGCCGGCGCTAGTCTTGTCTTGTCGCGGGCGTCAGGCCCGCGAAAACGGGATCCAGAGACGTCAGGCTGGCGCTTCAGACGAGAGGTTTGCGGCGGCTGCCCGGCCTCCGTTTCGCGGGTGACGGCGGCGCGCTCTAGACTTTGGGCCGGAGATCCGGGAAAACGCGCGCAATTCGGAGCGGGCGCCGTCCGGCGAGGACAATTCATTGGAGGACAGACGATGGCGATTAAGGTTGCGATCAACGGCTTCGGGCGCATCGGACGCAATGTTCTGCGCGCGATCGTCGAATCGGGGCGAAGCGACATTCAGGTTGTCGCCATCAACGATCTCGGCCCGGTGGAGACCAACGCCCACCTCTTGCGCTTCGACAGCATCCATGGGCGCTTCCCGCATGAGGTCACCGTTTCGGGCGACACGATCAACGTCGGCGGCGGCGCGATCAAGGTGACAGCGGTCAAGGACCCGGCTCAGCTCCCCCACAAGGACCTCGGCGTCGACATCGCGCTCGAATGCACCGGCATCTTCACCGCGCGCGAAAAGGCCGCGGCGCATCTCAGCGCCGGCGCCAAGCGCGTCATCGTCTCGGCGCCCGCGGACGGCGCCGATCTCACCGTCGTCTACGGCGTCAATCACGACAAGCTGACGAAGGACCATCTCGTCATTTCCAACGCGTCGTGCACGACCAACTGCCTCGCGCCGGTCGCCAAGGTCCTCAACGACGCCATCGGCATCGAGCGCGGCTTCATGACGACGATTCACTCCTACACGGGCGATCAGCCGACGCTCGACACGCTGCACAAGGATCTGTATCGCGCGCGCGCCGCGGCGCTGTCGATGATCCCGACGACGACCGGCGCCGCCAAGGCGGTCGGGCTCGTTCTGCCCGAGCTGAAGGGCAAGCTCGACGGCTCGTCGATCCGGGTGCCGACGCCGAACGTCTCGGTCGTCGACTTGAAGTTCGTCGCCAAGCGGGCGACCACGAAGGAGGAAGTCAACGAGGCGGTCATCGCCGCCTCGCGCGGCGCGCTCAAGGGCATCCTCGGCGTCACCGACCAGCCCAACGTCTCCTCGGACTTCAACCACGACAGCCATTCCTCCGTCTTCCACCTCGACCAGACCAAGGTGATCGACGGCACGTTCGTGCGTATCCTCTCCTGGTACGACAACGAATGGGGCTTTTCCAACCGCATGGCCGACACGGCCGTAGCGCTGGGCAAGCTGATTTAAATCGCCTAGTCTGAAATGTGAAAGGCGCCCGCGCCACTCCGCAGGCGCTTTTCAAGCTTAACCACAAGCTTGCTCCCCCGCGGCGCCGGCTGTCGCGCTCGACGGATGGCGGGAAGCCGGCGCGGCGTTCGCTCTCGTCAAGGCGTTCCACCCATGACACATACCTTCCGCACGCTCGATTCCGCCAGCCTCAAGGGTCAGCGCGTACTGTTGCGCGTCGATCTCAACGTGCCGATGGAAAACGGCAAGGTGAGCGACGCGACTCGCATCGACCGCGTACTGCCGACAATCCGCGAGATCGCCGATAAAGGCGGCAAGGTGATCCTGCTCGCGCATTTCGGACGCCCGAAGGGGGGACCGGACGAAGCCAATTCGCTGCGTCCCGTCGCTGCGGCGGTGGCCGAGCGCCTCGGGCGCCCAGTCGCCTTCGCGCCGGATTGCATCGGCGAGCCGGCGACGAACGCGGTGGCGGCGCTCAAGGACGGCGACGTTCTGCTGCTCGAGAACACGCGCTTCCACAAGGGCGAGGAGAAGAACGATCCGGCCTTCGTCGCCGAACTCGCCAAGCTCGGCGACGTCTATGTCAACGACGCCTTCTCGGCCGCCCACCGTGCGCACGCCTCGACTGAAGGCGTCGCGCACAAGCTGCCCGCCTATGCGGGCCGCGCCATGCAGGCCGAGCTCGACGCGCTGACCCTCGCGCTCGGCTCGCCCGCCCGTCCGCTCGCGGCCGTCGTCGGCGGCGCCAAGGTTTCGTCCAAGCTCGATCTGCTCGGTAATCTCGTCAAGAAGGTCGACATCCTCATCATCGGCGGCGGCATGGCGAACACCTTCCTCGCCGCGCAGGGCAAGGCCGTCGGCAAGTCGCTCTGCGAGAAGGACCTCGCCGACACCGTCCGTTCGATCCTCGACGCGGCGCGCGCCGCCAACTGCCGGATCCTCCTGCCGGTCGACGCGACGGTAGCCAAGGAATTCAAGCCGCACGCCGCTTCGCGCTTCGTCGACGTCGATCATGTCGCGGACGACGAGATGATCCTCGACATCGGTCCGAAGTCGATCGCCGCCGTCGAGGAGGCGCTGGGGCGCGCCAAGACCCTGGTTTGGAACGGGCCGTTCGGCGCCTTCGAGACGCCGCCGTTCGACGCCGCGACGATGCAGATCGCCAAGACCGCAGCCGCCCTCACCAAGGACGGCAAGCTCAAGTCCGTCGCCGGCGGCGGCGACACGGTTTCCGCGCTGAACGCGGCCGGAGTCGCGGACGACCTCACGTACGTTTCAACCGCCGGCGGCGCCTTCCTCGAATGGATGGAGGGCAAAGCCTTGCCGGGGGTCGAGGCGTTGCGCGCGAAATAATCCACTAGAGGGGACGGAGAATGGCTCGCATCACACTTCGCCAACTGCTCGACCATGCCGCGGAGCATGGCTACGGATTGCCCGCTTTCAACATCAACAACATGGAGCAGGCGCTGGCGATTGGCGAGGCGGCGAGCGCGCTCGACGCGCCTGTCATCATCCAAGCCTCGCGCGGCGCGCGCGCCTACGCCGACGACGTCATGCTGCGCCACATGATGGATGCGCTGACGGAGATGCATCCGGCGATTCCGATCTGCGTGCATCTCGATCACGGCAACGGCCCGGGGACCTGCGTGACCGCGATGCAGGCCAATTTCACTTCCGTCATGATGGACGGCTCGCTGAAGGCCGATGGCAAGACGCCGGGGGATTGGGCCTACAACGTCGGCGTCACCAAGACGGTGGTCGACATGGCGCACCTCGGCGGCGTTTCGGTCGAGGGCGAACTCGGCGTGCTCGGCTCGCTGGAGACGGGCAAGGGCGACAAGGAGGACGGACACGGCGCCGAAGGCGACCTCAGTCACGACCAGTTGCTCACCAATCCCGACGAGGCGGTCAAGTTCGTGCGCGAGACGAAGGTCGATGCGCTCGCCGTCGCGATGGGCACCTCGCACGGCGCCTACAAGTTCTCGCGCAAGCCGACCGGAGACATTCTCGCCATGCACGTGATCGAAGAGATCCATGCCAGGCTGCCGGCGACGCATCTCGTGATGCACGGCTCGTCCTCGGTGCCGCAGGCCCTGCAGGACGTCATCAACAAGTTCGGCGGCGAGATGCCGCAGACCTATGGCGTGCCGGTCGAGGAAATCCAGCGCGGCATCAAGCACGGCGTGCGCAAGATCAACATCGACACCGATCTGAGAATGGCGATCACCGGGCAAGTCCGGCGCGTCTTGACCGAGCACAAGGGCGAGTTCGACCCGCGCAAATATCTGACTCCGGCGCGCGAGGCGATGATGAAGGTCTGCAAGGAGCGCTTCGAGCAGTTCGGCGCGGCCGGCATGGCCTCGAAGATCAAGCGCGTCCTGTCGCTGCCCGAAATGGCCAAGCGCTATGTGAGTGGCGAGCTCGATCCGAAGTTCGGCTGATTGGCTCTACGCCCTCCGCCAACGCGACATGGCGAGGCGGAACAGCCCGCGGACGCCGGCCTCGATCAGCGCTCCGGCGACATAGGCGAGGGCGCAGCAAAAGGCCGCGCCCGCGATGACGCGCGCCGTCGCGTCACCCGAGAAGTCGAACGATCCGCCGGCGAGCGCGCGCATGGCCGCCGTGAAGGGCAGGGCGATCAGGACGAGCCAGACGTCCGCGAACCACTGGCCCGCTCTGTCGAGATAATCGACATAAGCGGCGACGAAGGCGGCGGCGTAGAGCGCGGCGAACGCCGCGCCCGTCGCCGACTTGAGCGTCCTCAGCACGTCGCCGCCACCGATTCGGCGCGAAGCCTCACTCCGAGCGGCTCCAAGCGACGACGCGCTGCGCCTGCTGGCCGAGGCCCTCGATGCCGAGCGAAATCGTGTCGCCAGCTTTGAGGAAGCGCGGCGGCTTTTGGCCCGAGCCAACGCCGGGCGGGGTGCCGGTCGTGATCACGTCGCCGGGTTCGAGGATCATGAACTGCGAGATCTGCGACACGAGGGTCGCGACGCCGAAGATCATCGTCGAGGTCGAACCGTTCTGCATGCGCTCGCCGTTGACGTCGAGCCACATGCCGAGCTTCTGCGGATCGGGAATCTCGTCGGCGGTGACAAGCCAGGGACCGAGCGGACCGAAGGTTGCGCAGCCCTTGCCCTTGGCCCACTGGCCGCCGCCGCGCTCGAGTTGATAGGAGCGTTCGGAGACGTCGTTGATGACGCAGTAGCCAGCGACGTAATCGAAGGCGTCGCGTTCCTCGACATAGCTCGCGCGCGTGCCGATGACGACCCCGAGTTCGACCTCCCAGTCGGTCTTCTCCGACCCTCGAGGGATCATCACGTCGTCGTACGGGCCGACGATGCAGGACGGCGCCTTGTTGAAGAGAACCGGCTCCTTGGGGATCGGCATGTTCGATTCGGCGGCGTGGTCGGCGTAGTTGAGGCCCACCGCGACGAAGTTGCCGACGTTGCCGACGCAAGGGCCGAGACGCGGCTTGCCGCGCACCGCCGGCAGCGCGTCGGGCTTGATCTTGGCGAGGCGCGCCAGGACGCGCGGCGAGAGGGTTTCGCCGTCGATGTCTGCGATGATTTCACTGAGATCGCGAAGCTTGCCGGCGGCGTCGACAAGGCCCGGCTTCTCATTGCCCGGCTTCCCGTAACGAACAAGCTTCATCGTCTTTTCCCTCGCGTCGCCGTTGCTGGCCCGACGCCCTTCGCCGGGTGTTTCGCGACTGTGGGGATGCCATAGCTCAGCCAGCGCGGATCCACAACGAAAGCGCTCATGGGGATGAGCGCGCGATGTTCTTGGCAAAGGCAACAATTAGAGGGTAAACTAATTGTGATCGGAGCGTTGATGGAGGCCCGGCTCGTTTCCTTCTTCTCTTCAGCCGGCGGTACGGCTTTTAAACCGCGCGTACCTCGCGTAGTTCTTTTGGCGGGGTTGCGCTGAGCTGGCAGCCATAACGTTATAGTGTATCAGCAATCATTTCCTACAGCCACGAAACGACCATCGCCATGCCAGATCAAGAACGAATCGCACTGTTCATCGATGGCGCAAATCTCTATGCCAGCGCGAAGTCGCTGGGCTTTGACATCGATTACAAGCGTTTGCTGAAGGAATTTCAAGCGCGTGGGCGGTTGATTCGAGCGTACTACTACACCGCGCTGGTCGACGATCAGGAATATTCGTCGATCCGGCCGCTGGTGGACTGGCTCGATTACAACGGCTATTCCGTCGTCACCAAACCGACGAAGGAGTTCGTCGATTCGGCCGGACGTCGGAAGGTCAAGGGGAACATGGACATCGAACTCGCGGTCACCGCCATGGAAATGGCGAGCCACATCGATCAAATGGTCCTCTTCTCCGGCGACGGCGACTTTCGGTTCCTCGTCGAAGCGGTGCAGCGAAAGGGGGTGCGCGTCGCGGTCGTCTCGACCGTCGCGACTCAGCCCTCGATGGTGGCCGACGAGTTGCGTCGCCAGGCGGACGAATTCGTCGACCTGACCCAACTGATGGCGCGGATCGGCCGCGATCCCAACGAACGGGCGGCGCGCGCCAACGATCCGCGCCGTCAGGCCTCGTTTCCGCCGAACCCGCAGCCCGTCGACGATGGCGCGCGCGACTGAGCCGGCGCGATGGCTTTTGACGTCGCTCCGCCCGCGGACTGCCAGGCGTGCCCGCGGCTCGCCCGGTTCCGCGAGGCGAATCGCGCCGCGTTCCCCGACTGGCGCAACGCGCCCGTCGAGTCGTTCGGCGACGGCGACGCCCGGCTTCTGATCGTCGGCCTCGCGCCGGGATTGCGCGGCGCGAATCGGACTGGGCGCCCGTTCACCGGCGATTACGCCGGGGACCTGCTCTATGCGACGCTGCTCGAATTCGGCTTCGCGGAAGGCGTCTACGATCGGCGTCCCGACGACGGGCTCGCGCTGCGCGATTGTGCGATCGTCAACGCCGTGCGTTGCGTTCCCCCGCAAAACAAGCCGACGCCGTCGGAAATCGCCCAGTGCCGATCCTATCTCGCCGGGGCGATTGGGGCGTTGCCGCGTCTCAAGGCCGTCGTCGTGTTGGGGCGGATCGCGCACGACAGCGCGTTGCGGGCGTTAGGCGCGCGTCTTGCCCTGTTTCCGTTCGCCCATGGCGCGCGCCATGCGCTCCAGGATGGGCGTCTCGCTCTGTTCGACAGCTATCATTGCTCGCGATACAACACGAACACTGGCGTTCTCACCCCAGAAATGTTTCGCGCTGTATTCGCCGCGGCGCGCGAGCATCTCGCCGGACCCGTCGCCTGAGCCGCTTTGACGGCTCCACACGAATTGGGTCATCTATGCCGGCGGATTGATCCGGGGAGGACCTCATGGGCGTGCATGTGTTCGGCGAAATCGGCGATTCGCCGGTGTTTGAAATCGCCATCGCGTCCAAGGCGGGGGCCCGCGCCAAGATCCTCACCTGGGGCGCGGTCCTGCGCGATCTCGTCATCCCCGTTGCCAACGGCGAGCAGCGCGTGACGCTGGGACTCAACACGGTCGAAGACTACGTCGCGCACTCGCCGAGCTTCGGCGCGATTCCCGGGCGCTATGCGAACCGAATCGCCAACGGGCGGTTCGCGCTCGACGGCCACGTCTACGAGCTCGCGCGCAAGCCCGGCGACAAGCACACTTTGCACGGCGGACCGAACGGCTTCGGTCGCAGGATTTGGAAGCTGAGCGAGCACGACACGTCGTCGGCGATGCTGGTCCTGGAATCGGCCGACGGCGACGCAGGGTTTCCCGGGGCGCTCCTTTCGACCTGCGTGTACCAGCTCCTGGAGCCGGCGACCCTGCGCGTCGAGTTGACGGCCCATTGCGACCAGCCGACCGTCGTCAACCTGACGCAGCACGCCTACTTCAATCTCGACGGATCGACCGACGCGCGCGACCACGAGTTGACGCTTTTGAGCGACTTCTACACGCCGACCGACGACGAACTGATCCCGACCGGAGAAATCCGCGCCGTCGCGGGAACCCCGTTCGACTTCCGGCAGCCGCGCACAATCCGCAACGACGCCGGCCAGACCTACGACATCAATTTCGTCGCGGCGCGCGCGCCGGACGAGACTGGACTCGCGCCGATCGCAAGGCTGCGCTCCGCGCGGAACGGCCTCAAGCTGGAGCTGCACAGCACCGAGCCCGGCGTCCAGGTCTATGACGCGGCGAAGCTCAACTGCCCTGTTCCGGGTCTCGACGGCGCCCATTACGGCCCGCACGGAGGCGTTTGCCTCGAGCCGCAACGTTTTCCGGATTCGCCGAACCGCCGGCATTTCAGCGAATGCGTGCTGAGGCCCGGCGAACAGTATCGCCACGTGAGCGAATTCCGCTTCGCCTAGTTTGGCTCGCGCGTCGGTTCGTCCACGAAGCGCGCGGGGAGGGAAGGCTCGCTCCCCGCGCAAAGAGGTTAGTCGCGTGCGAGGCTTTCGCCCGGGCCCGCTTCAGCGAGCGCAGCGCCGACCTCGAGGCCGAGATCGTCCATCGTGGTCTCCTCGCGCACGGTCAGATCCTCGCCCTTGGCCTGACGCTCCGCCTGTTCGGGCGAGCGCGCGACGTTGATCGTCACCGTCGCTTCGACTTCCGGATGCAGATGAACCGGCGTGGTGTGCAGGCCGAGCGTCTTGATCGGGTGCAGCAGCGAGATCGTGTTGCGATGTGTCGGGAAGCCCGCCGCGGTGATCGCCTCCGCGATGTCGCGCGCCGAGACCGAGCCGTAGAGCTGTCCGGTCTCGCCGGCCTGGCGGATGATGACGAAGCTCTTGCCGTCGAGCTTGGCGGACTGTTCCGAGGCGCCGCGGCGAAGCTCCAGATTGCGCGACTCGAGATCGGCGCGCTGGCTCTCGAATTTCTTTTTGTTCGCCTCGGTCGCGCGCAACGCCTTGCCCCGCGGCAGAAGGAAATTGCGGGCAAAACCGTCCTTCACGCGCACCGTGTCGCCCATGTGACCGAGCTTGGCGACTCGCTCCAGCAAGATAACTTCCATGATACTTCTCCTTTGATCGACTGACGGTTGATTTCAGACTTTCGAACGGCCGGCCGCAGCGCGCGCGCGAAGCGTCGCAAAGCTTTCAACGAGGCCGATGAAGGCGATGGCTGGCAGCGTCCAGGTCGAACGAATTGCGCAGCAGAAATAGAGCGCCGCGAGCAGCAAGGGACGCAGCGGCAATCCGCGCGAAAGCGCATGGAGCACGGCGAGCCCCTGCAGGACGAACGCCGCCATGAGAGGCCCCGCCACCACCCAGGCGAACTGGTCGGCCGGCGAGGGGAGCGCGAACGCCAGCGCAAGCGAGGCGATCGCGAGCGCCGCGACGGAGACGGGCAGCAGCAAAGCTGTCGGCAGATCGGGCCATGGGCGCGGCAGGCGATGCGAGAGCTTGGTGGAGCGCGCGGCGGCGTAGAGGTTCACGCAGGACATCAGAAGCGTGGAGCCGGCGATCGCCGCGGGCGAGAGGCGGACGATGGCAAGCGCGAAGTCGTCGAGGCTCTGCCCGCCGTCGGGCGCGAGGGCGCCCGCGCCGGCGGCCTCCTCGATGGCCGGCACGAGCGATTGGGCGAAGGCCTGCAGAGCTTTCTCATAACCGCCGTAGACGACGATGAGCGCCGCAAGTCCCCCGAAGCCGATCACGGCGGCGAGCGCGGCGGCAAAGGTCACGATGGCGCCCACCGGCATCCAGTCGGGCGGCGTGTCATTCCGACGCCAGGGAAGACGGAAACCTGGGGCGACTGAAAAGGCCGCCAGCAACCAACTGGGCAACGTAACGGTAAGCGCGAACAGCAGCCCGGAAAGCGGGTCGACGGCGACGGCGACGCAGGCGCTGGCCAGGGCGGCCGCAAGGGCGCCGCTTGCGAGGCCCCAGCCGAGCGTTGCGATCATGATCGGCAGGGGCGCGAGATAGGCGAGCGCCAGCGCGATCGCCGTACCCTTCACGGTGACGACGAACAACAGCGCCGAAGCGATGCCGGCGCCGATCGGAAGGGCAAATCGATTGATCAGAGCTGGCACGCTGTCCCGCCTTTCGAAGCGGTTAGGGCGAGGACGCAATCCGCCTCGCCCAACTCGTCCCGCGCCGCGATCTCACGCGCGGGACGTCTGTCTCGGAACGGCGCCGTGACGCCGAAAGGTCAACGAATGATGTAAGGCAGCAGGCCCAGGAAGCGGGCGCGCTTGATCGCCTGCGCGAGTTCGCGCTGCTTGCTCGCGCTCACCGCCGTGATGCGGGAAGGCACGATCTTGCCGCGCTCCGAAATGTAGCGCGAGAGCAGGCGCGTATCCTTGTAGTCGATCTTCGGCGCATTCGCGCCGGAGAACGGGCAGGACTTGCGGCGACGGAAGAACGGGCGGCGGGGTGCGGTCGCCATCAGAATGCTCCTGCTTGGGCGTCGTCGCGCGGACGACGGGGACGGTCGGGACGGTCGCCGCGCGGTCCGCGCGGGCCGCCGCGGTCGTCACGCTCGCCGTCTTCGCGCTTGCGGAGCATCGCCGACGGGCCGGCTTCGTGCTCGTCGACGCGCAGCGTCAGGTAGCGGATCACGTCCTCGTTCAGGCCGAGCTGACGCTCGAGCTCGACGATCGCCGGGGCGGGCGCGTCGATATTGATGAGCGTGAAATAGGCCTTGCGGTTCTTCTTGATGCGGTAGGCCAGGGACTTCAGGCCCCAGGCTTCGACCTTGGAGACCGAACCGCCGTTGGCGGCGATGGTGCTCTTGAGTTGCTCGGTCAGCGCTTCGACTTGCGGCGCGGTCACATCCTGCCGCACCAGATAAATATGCTCGTAGAGAGCCATGAACAGCCTTTCCTCGTTTCGCGAGCGCCCCACGCAGAGCCCTTCGAGCCCAGTGAAAGGCTCGACACGGATCATTCGAAGGCGGGAACACGGGAAGCCGGGCCGTCGGCCCTGCCGCATCCCGAACGCATCCGTTCGGGCGCAGCCTTCCGTTCAGCCCCCAGCGGGACGCTTCGGATCGCGCGCTTATAGCGAAGCCGGCGCCGCGCGCAACTAGAATCCTACGATCCGCGTCAGGCTGGAGCGGAAAAGTTCATCACCCGGTCATGCGGGAAGTCGTAGAGCTTGCCGGTCTCGCGCCACTCGGGAGCGCAAATCTCGACGATCTTCGGCGCCAGTTCATCCGGCGTACGCAGGCTCATCGGGTCTTCGCCGGGCATCGCGGCGGCGCGCATGCGCGTGCGCAGCGGGCCTGGATTGACAAGCATCACGCGGATCGAAGACGTGTTGATCGTCTCGGCGGCGTAGGTGCGGCCGAGGGCGTCGAGCGCCGCCTTGGACGCAGCGTACGGACCCCAATAGGCCCGCAGCTCAGCGCGGCTGGCGGCGCCCGAGGTCACGAAAACGACCCGCCCGGCCGCCGATTGTCGCAGCAGCGGATCGAGCGCGCGGATCAGACGCCAATTGGCGGTCACGTTGATCGCGAAGACGTCGTCCCATTGCTTTGGATCGATGTGATGCAGCGGCGACAAAGGTCCGAGCGCGCCCGCATTGCCGACGAGGACGTCGAGCCGGCCCCATCGTCGATAGAGCGCCTCGCCGAGCCGATCGATCGCGGCATGGTCGCGAAGATCGCAGGGAACGAGGGTCGCCGGGCTTTCGACGTCGGGACGCAGCGCGCGGATCGCGTCGTCGAGTTCCTCTAGGGCGCCTTGGGTGCGCGCGAGGGCGACGACATGGGCCCCGGAGGCGGCGAGGGCGAGCGCCACCGCCCGACCGACGCCGCGCGAAGCGCCGGTCACTAGGGCGACACGGCCGGTTTCAGGCAAAGAACTCATGCTTCCAACTCATCGGCTTTGCTGAGGGATGTTGCTGCAGCGCCTGAGAAGCGCCGTTTAGAGGCGGCCAATTGGACGGGCCTGGGTTCTCGACTGTCGCGCGCGATCGGCGGATCGGCGCCCGATATTGAACCCGCGCTTTAGCAGGCTAGGGGGTTGAACGCCATGGCGGATGTTCGACTTTCTCATGTGGCCGCGAAGGCGGTAAATGGCTTTCCTGTGACAAAGCTTTTGGTGTAACCTGTTCGACTAGATCACGGCGTTCAATCTATATTGTCGGAGCCGGCAAGGCCGTACGCCTGCGAGGCCCCGCCCGCGTCGCGCTGCGGTCGTAAGCAGAATTGGGGGATGTCATGTCCGTAGTAAAGAGCGACCGTCAATCCGGCCGGACCGTCACCCGCGCTGACCTGTCCGAGGTCGTTTATCATCGCGTCGGGTTGTCGCGAACGGAGTCGGCCGAACTTGTTCAAGCGGTTCTGGACGAAATCTGCGATGCAGCTGCAAGGGGCGAGACGGTGAAATTGTCGTCCTTCGGGTCGTTCGTCGTCCGATCGAAGGGGCAACGCATCGGCCGCAACCCGAAGACCGGGGTCGAAGTGCCAATCCTGCCGCGCAGGGTGATGGTGTTCAAACCATCGAACGTCCTGAAGTCCCGAATTAATGACGAATCCAACGGACGCGACTCGTCCGATTGATCGGAGCCAATACAGTCCCATGGAGAAGAGCCCGGAAGCGTTCCGCACCATCAGCGAGGTTGCCGAGGATCTGGACTTGCCGCAACATGTATTGCGGTTCTGGGAGACGCGCTTTCCGCAAATCAAACCGCTCAAGCGGGGCGGGGGTCGGCGCTATTACAGACCAGAGGACGTCGACCTTCTGCGCGCCATCAAGCAACTGCTGTATGGCGAGGGATATACGATCAAAGGCGTGCAGAAATTGGTGCGCGAGCAGGGCGCGCTGGGACTCGCTCGCAGCGCGCGCGAGAGTTCCGGATCGATCTCGACTCGCGAGGACGGCGGAGCAGGCGTCGCAACTCCGCCGGATGCGGCAGCCGACCTTGAATCGCCAGAAGTCCCGCGCTTCGGGGGGCGGGAGCCGGCGCCCGAGGCGGCGCCGGTCGCCGATGTGACGCAATTACGCGCCATCCTCGCGGACCTACGGGAAGCGGAGCGCATTCTCGCTCAATCGCGGGCGCTCTGACAGTTTGCGAGATTGCATTGCAAACGCATTGCCAGCGCGCCTCGGCTTGCCTATAAGGCGCGTCGTCGGAGTGTAGCGCAGCCCGGTTAGCGCACTTGTCTGGGGGACAAGGGGTCGTGGGTTCGAATCCCGCCACTCCGACCATTTTTCTCAAAAATCAGCCAGTTGGCGTAAGCGGGCTAAGGAGTGCGCTCGCCTATCGTCGTTTGGAGAAAACGCGGGAAACAAATTTTCGGGAAGCAGCGGCTTCGGCTCGCAAGTCCTTGTCTTGCGATTCAGCGGACAAATACCGAGACTGCGGCGTCGAATTTTTTGGGAGGGGATTGTGAGGCTTGTCCATAAGTTTGCGGGCGTTGCCGTAGTCACGTTCGGACTTGGGGCGTGCGTGAGTACCCAGGAGATGCCACTCGCTCCGAACGTCGTCCGTTTAGACACTCACGCCTCGGGATTGCTCTTCGCCGATAAGGCGGGCGCGGTCACGCTGCATCGCGCTGCCGAGCTAACTTTGCAGAACGGCTACACGCATTTCCGCCTTGAACAAGCCGACATTTCGCATGGCTCACAATTGGCAGGTGTCTACTCGACCTCGACCGGCAACGCTTATGGGACGGCGTACGGCAACAGCATCGCCGTCTCCGACTCGTCTTTCGGGATGTCGACGCCAATATATCGGCCCACCGCCGACGTGGGCGTCACGGTCGTGATGTTCCATGCCGGAGAACCCGGCGCCGTGGGTGCATTCGATGCGAAGCACATTCTCGGTCAGCAGTAGTACGCGGAACTGTCGTCGCGGTAGGATTCGCCTCGCGGACAAGGAAATGTGATCGCTGGTTCCCGCTGGGCAGGCGAGGTCCCTTGTATTTCAGATCGATATAGCCGGTGGCTCAGAGAGCGAACGAGACGCTGGGTCCCCTTGCAGGCAGGCGGTTCAGCCCAAGTTCATTCGCCCTGGCCTCTACTCTGGCGCGGCCGCGACCTAAAACCGGCTGAACAATCAGGAGATGAGCACCATGCTGAGGACGATGTTGATGGGCGCCGCCCTGGCTATCGGGATCTCGAGCGTCGCCAGCGCGGCGATGCTGCCCGCGCCGCTCGGCGCCGGCGGCGATGTTGGGATCGTCAAAGTGGCCGAAGGGTGCGGCGCTGGCGAGTGGCGCGGGCCGGGCGGCCGTTGCCATCCGATGGCGGTGCACCGTGCCTGCCCGCGCGGCTACCACCTCGGTCCTGACCATCGGCGCTGCTGGCCGAACTGATCTAACGTAAGATCGATCTCGCCGCGCCGGACGCCGACCTTGACGCCCGGCGCGGTTCGACGCCACTCCACGCGCAAGCGCTCGCGCCATTGCGAATGCGCGGCGAGCAGACGAGGAACCCAGGACGGTCGCCGCATATTCGGGGCGAACAGCGGCTGACGCGATTCGCATAATGTATATTATGGAACCTGATCGTATGGCCTTCCGCGTCGCGACGTTCGCGCATTCGTCATCGAACCTCCTTACGCACGTCATCTGAGAACCCGATCCTCGCGTTCCCACCGACCTTCCGCTCAACGCGGCTGGTCGGCTTTTTTTGACATGTTTTGGGGGTTCGATGCTTTCTCGTCGCATACTGCTCTCGGGCGCTTCGGCGGCCGTATTGTCCGCTCTCGCCGTTGGCGGAGCCGCCGCCGGCCAGGCCTTCCAGCCCGGCAATCTCGTGGTCAGCCGCGCGTTCTACGATCTCAATTCCAATCTCATCCAGCCCGGCGCGACCTTGCTGCCGCCCAATTGCATCGGCGCCAACTGCGTCACGGCGACGGCCAACTCCGCCTATCCGTTCGTCTTCAACAATGTGCTGACCGACGCTTCGTTCGGCATCACGACGAAGATCTTCCTCGATCAGATCACTCCCCAGGGCGCGCCGGTCAACTCGATCGAGGTTCCGAACAGCTCTGACAGGCACGCTGAGGCGAACCAAGACCAGATGGTCACGAGCTTTTCCTCGAAGTCCGAGATTGCGCTCAACCTGTCGACGGACGGCCGGCATCTGACCTTCATGGGCTATCGCGCTCCGATCGGAACGATCGACGCTTCGAATTCGAATACGCCCGGCGTCGTCGACCCGACCAATCCGGTTCCCAATAGCTACTACCGCGTCGTGGCGAAGGTTGATCAGTCCGGCAACTTCGGCTTCACCGAGACCAACGCTTACAGCGGCAACAATGGCCGCGCGGCCATTTTGTACCGCGCCGGCGGCAACCAGGATGCTGACGGGCGCCGGGGCGACGATCATCACGGCGAAGGCCACGATGGCGACGACCACAATGGCGGCGCCGATCTCGTCTACACGGTCGGCAACGCCGGCAATGGCGGGAATCCGCAGCCGAACGGCGTGATCCTCGGCGCCGGCGCGCAGATCCTCACCGCCTCGCCCCAGCCGCTGGCTGAGCAGAACCCCGGACTGCCCACCCCAGTTGGCAGCTTCAGCATCACCGAATTGGGTCTGAAGGCCGACAAGGTCGGAAAAGACACCAATTTCCGCGGCTTGGCTGTCTCCAACAACGTCATCTATATGACCAAGGGCAGCGGCAGCAACGGCGTCAATACGGTCTATTTCGTCGACACCTCGGGTCTCAACGCCAGCGGCCTGCCGGCGGCCTGCCCGAACGGCGTCGGGGTTCCGAATCCGCACGCGACCCTTCCGACTGCGCCGATCATGTACAACGCGGCGAATCTGCAAACGCTTGGCGTCGCGCCGTACAACATGTGCATCCTGAAGGGCTTCAATACGACGCTGGCGAAGACCTCCACCACCGCGTTCCCGTTCGGCGTCTGGTTCGCCAACGCCAAGACGGTCTACGTCTCGGATGAGGGCAACGGCACGACCACGTACGATGCGACCACGAAGGTCTACACGGCCGCCGCCGCTCAGACGACAGCGGGTCTGCAGAAGTGGGTCTTCAATGATGCGACCGGCTCCTGGCAGCTCGCCTATACGCTGACCGCGGGCCTGAATCTCGGCGCGCCCTACACGGTGAAGGGCTACCCGACCGGCCTCAATTCGGCCACCGGCCTGCCCTGGGCGCCGGCGACCGACGGCCTGCGCAACATCACGGGGCGCGTCAACGAAGACGGCCGCAGCGTCACGATCTGGGCCGTCACCTCGACCGTCAGCGGCAATGGCGATCAGGGCGCCGATCCCAACAAGCTGGTCGCGATCACGGACGAACTCGCCGCGACGACCTTGCCTGGCAAGGAGAGCTTCACCACCGTCCGCACGGCCGGCTACGGCGAAGCTCTGCGCGGCGTGTCCTTCACGCCTGGTTCGACCGTGACGGCGAACCGCTGATCGAGGCTCCGGTTCTCGTCCCGCTGCGGGACGGGGACCACCCCTCGCCTACGAGTCGGCGGGCGTTGCGCGCCGACTCGATCTAACCAGCCGTTGCACGGTCGGCCGCGATCAGGGCGAGGCCGCTGGCGACCGAATTGAAGGCGTCGCCGTAGTGCAGCTTGTCCTGCCCGAAGCGCGTATCGAACAGCCGCCTGACCGCAGGCACGAACGAAGTGCCGCCGGTCATGAAGACGGCGTCGATGTCGGACGACGCCATTCCGGCGCGCTCGAGCGCGAGATCGATGGTGGCCGCGATCTTAGCGACGTCGTCGGCGATCCATTGCTCGAAGTCCGCCCGCCTCACCTCGGCGCTAATGTCCAGGCCCTCGGCCGCGAAGCGAAACGGCGCCTCAGCCTCCGTGGAGAGCCGGACCTTCAGCTTGGAGACGGCGAGATAGAGTTCGTAGCCGAGATCGAGCTCGACCACCTCGATTAAATCTCGGATTTGGTCCGGCTTCTCCGCCTGCTTCACGAGACGGCGCAGTTCCGCCATCGCCACGGCGTTCTTGAGCAACGAGAGCCTGTGCCATTGCGCGAAGGCCGCGAAGTAATGCGCGGGCAACGGCAGCAGTTTATCGAACGAGCGATATTGCGAGCCCTTGCCGAGCCGAGGCGAGACCACGTGGTCGAGGATGCGGAAATCGAAGGTGTCTCCAGCGACGCCGACGCCGGCGTGGGACAGCGCCTCGGCGCGCAGCTTTCCCCCGGTCGGATCGAAGCGCATGACGGAAAAATCGCTGGTGCCGCCACCGAAGTCAGCCACGAGCACCGTTTCCGGCGAGGTCAGCCTGCGCCCGTACCAATAGGCGGCGCCGAGCGGTTCATAGGCGAATTCGACTTCGCCCGCGCCCGCGTGGCGAAAGGCGGCGTCCAACCGTTCGACCGCGAGCGCCTCGTTCGCGCGATCGCCGGCGAACACGACGGGACGGCCGGAGACGATCGGAAGGCCGCGCAACTCCTTTGGCAGCAGATCGTTGAGGAAAACGCCGATCAGTTCCTCCAACGAGTAGCGCCTTCCAAATAGCCGGGTGTCCTGAAAAACCTTGCTGGACAGATGCGTCTTCAGCGACTGCAGAAAGCGATGCTCGCCATCGACGTCGAGCGCGCGCGTCAGCGCATCGGGCCCCGAGACATGCGAAACCTCAGCGTTTGGCGGCTGGCCCTGGCGGAAGAACAGCAGCGCGGACCGAAAGGTTTCGACCGGCCCCGACAGCGTCTCGAAGCGCCGCGCCACGACATTGCCCGACGCGTCCGCAATCGCCACGACGCTGTTCGTGGTCCCGAAGTCGACGCCGATCGCCGTTGGGGTCATAAAGTGAGGCTCCTTCAAGTGGATTGTCTGCGCTTGGCGTGACGCAACCTCCTCGCCCAGCAACGGCGGCCGGCCTAGAGATCCGAGGGACAACAAAGCGTGACGATGCGGGATGCTGCGACCTGCATGGCTCGTCGCCGCGCGCGTTCGAACGCCTCGTGCGGGCGCTCAGAATCCCTCGATCCGCATACCGTCGTAGGCCGGCACGACGCCGGGCGGCAGGCGGCGGGCCAACGTCTCGTAGTCGAGGTCCGTGTGCAGGTTTGTGAGGATCGCCCGGCGCGGCTTCAGCTTTTCGATCCAGGCGAGCGCCTCATCGAGGCTGAAGTGCGAGGGATGGCGCGTGTAGCGCAGCGCGTCGACGATCCAGACGTCGAGACCTTCGAGGTAGCTCAGACTGGACTGCGGGATCCCGTTGAGATCGGGCGTGTAGGCGAGGGCGCCAAAGCGAAAGCCGAGCGCCAGGATGTCACCGTGCTCGAGGTCGAATGGCGTCGTCTCGATGGTCCCGCCCTGTCCTTCGACGGCGCAAAGTTCGCCTGTCACGAGTCGCTTCTCGTTGACGATAGGCGGATAGGAGCTGCCCGGCGGCGTCCCAAAAATATAGGCGAAGCGGTTGCGCATCACGCGCGAGGTCGCTTCGTCCATATGCACGTCGACGCGCTTGTGCGCCGCGATGACGATCGGCCGCAGGTCGTCGATGCCGTGCGTGTGGTCGGCGTGTTCGTGTGAGATCAGCACCCCGTCGAGATGGGCGACGCCGGCGTCGATCAGTTGCTCCCTGAGGTCCGGTCCTGTGTCGATCAGCGCCAGCGTGCGGCCTTGCGGCGACTCGCGAGAGACGAGCGCCGAGCATCGCCGGCGCCGGTTGCGCGGGTTCGTGGGATCGCAAGCGCCCCACCCTTGCGCGACGCGGGGAACACCGCCCGATGAGCCGCAGCCCAGTATGGTCAGCGACAAGCTCAAGCGGCGCCGCCTGTGGCCGCCGCCATTTTGGGGAAAACGCGCAGCGTATTGGCGCGCGTCGCGGCGGCGAGTTCGTCGACTGCGATCCCCTTGGCCTCGGCGAGAATCCTCGCGGTCTCGACGACGAAGGCCGGCTCGTTGCGCTTGCCCCGATGCGGCACGGGCGCGAGGAACGGCGCGTCCGTCTCGATGAGCAGACGATCGAGCGGCACGTCCGCGGCGATCGCGCGCAAGTCGACCGAATTCTTGAAGGTCAGCACGCCGGAGAACGAGACGAAGAGGCCGAGCGCGAGGCCGGCCTCGGCCAGCGCGCGCGACGAGGTGAAGCAGTGCAGGATCGCCGAAAACGGCCCCTGCGCCATTTCCTCGCGAAGGATCGCGGCGACGTCGTCGTCCGCTTCGCGCGCGTGAATTACGAGAGGAAGCCTGAGCTCGCGCGCCAGCGCGATCTGCGCCCGAAACACCTTTTTGGCGACGTCGGCCGGTGCGTAATTGTAATGATAGTCGAGCCCGGCCTCGCCGACGCCGACGCATTTGGGATGCGCCGCAAACGCCCGTATCGCCGCCGCATCCGTCTCGGCCTCCTCGGCGGCTTGATGTGGATGCGTGCCAATCGTGAAATAGACCGAAGCAAACTGCTCGGCGATCGCGGCGAGCTTTGCGCCCTGGGCGACCCGGGTCGAGATCGTCACCATGCGCTCGACGCCCGCCCGTTCGGCGCGCGCGACCACGGCCTCGAGCTCCTCGGCGAAATCGGGAAAGTCGAGGTGGCAATGGCTGTCGAAAACCCGCATCACGCGCCAGCCGTCTGCGGTTCGAGGTAGCGCGGAAACACCGGCGAGGGCGCGGGCAGGGCCGCGCCTGGGCCGAGACGATGCGGCGCTTCGATGCGCCCTACCCCCGCGCCCGCGTCGAGCGAGGCGAAGTCGCGCTTCTCCGGACCGACCGCGAGAAGGTCGAGCAACTTGCTCATCGCAGCAGGCATGACGGGCTGCAGCAGAATGGCGGCTATGCGCAGCGTCTCGATCGTCGTGAAGAGGACGACGCGCATGCGCGCAGGGTCCGTCTTCGCGAGCTTCCAGGGCTCGTTGTTGGCGAAGTAGCGGTTCGCCTTGGCGACAACCTCGAACACCGCCGCGAGATAGGCGTGGAGTTGATAGGCCCTCATATGTTCGCGCGCCGCGTCGAGCAGCCCGTCCGCCTGGGATAGCAGATCGAAGTCCTCGGCCCTCACCTCGCCGCTGCGCCAGTCGGGAACTGACGCGCCGCAGTTCTTGGCGATCATCGACAGCGAGCGCTGCGCGAGATTGCCGAGATCGTTGGCGAGGTCGGCGTTGATCCGCTGGACGATCGCCTCGTGCGAATAATTGCCGTCCTGGCCGAACGGCGCCTCGCGCAGGAAGAAATAGCGAAGCTGGTCGACGCCGTAGTCGGAA